>NZ_CP031555.1:3350000-3950000 GCF_003403095.1 Thalassospira indica
GACCGGGTCCGGCGTCAGCGCCCGGCTTGCCATACAGCACGCCAAGGGGCTGATTGCACCGGGTCAGGTCCGGGTATTTGAAAGCGTGATCGGGTCGAGCTTTGAAGGATCGGTTGAAGCCACAACCCGCTGTGGCCCGCATGAAGCCATTATCGCCTCGGTCACGGGCAAGGCGCATTATAGTGGCAAGGCCAGTTTCTGGCTTGAAGAGGATGATGTGATCGGGCGGGGTTTTATTGTTGGCTGAGTTCACCAAGACAGAAACAGAAAAGGGATGCCATCAGCATCCCTTTTTACGTTTCGGACTTGGTCGGAGTTGGTTCGCCTATTCACGCGCCTTGCGCAGGCAGTCCATCAGGCTGTCGGCAGAACTTTGGATGTGGTTGGCGAGAAGCTCGACGGCCTCTTCGACATTCCCGGCCTTGCAAGCGTCAAATATCTGGTGGTGTTCGCGCTCGGCCCGGTCGGTTGCGCCGGAAAGGGCCAGCTGTGCCTGGGTAAAGCGCACGGTGTTGTTGCCGATCATGCGGACAATCTCGAGCGTCTTGGGACGGTTCGATGCGCGATAAAGCCGGTCGTGGAATTCGCGGTTAAGCTCCCCCCACTTGGAAACATCGCCGGACCGGAACGCCTCGTCATAGACCATCAGGATATCTTCGACCGATTTGAGGTCCGCCGGGGTCAGGCGCGGGACGGCATGACGCAGAAGATCACATTCAAGCAGCTTGCGCACTTCAAACAGCTCCTCGATCTCGTCAAGCGAGAGCTGCGAGACAATCGCGCCCTTGTGCGGCTGGAACGAGACGAGCCCTTCGGCATCAAGGCGCTGCAAGGCTTCGCGGACCGGAATGCGCGAGACATTATATTCACCCGCGATGGCATCCTGTCGCAATTGGTAGCCGGCAGGGAAATCGCCGGTCAGAATACGTGCACGAAGATCTTCGGTCACCTGATCGGTGATGGTACGGCGGGTAAATCGCGGTGATGCGGTCATTTCAGCTCTTTTATGGTGTTACCCCGACGCGACATGGCATGCTGATCAATCGGGCAAAGTTCCATCCGACAGAATCTGTCAGTTTTGCTATTCATAGCGTTGGGTCAAACAAGTCGCAATACAATTGCCTACTGTATTAGCAGCCAAACTTCGCCGATATACGACAAAGGGGGCATGAAGCCCCCTTGGCGTGATCGACAGCACTTTGCCTATTTGACAATGAAGCCATGGGCATAGGGATCGCGGTCATCAATGAAGATGGTGTTGTAGCCATGCTTGCGCGCCCAGCCTTCGATCCCCGGCACGACGGCATCAAATTCACCGACCTTGGTTTTCTCGACCACCGACACCCGGAACTGTGATCCGATAATGCTTTCATGGACCAACTCATGCTCGGGATCCCATTGCCCCTTGGCAACCAGTTGGGCGAGCCGGGCCGAGGAACCAGTGCCACATGGCGAGCGATCAATACCCTTGTCACCATAGAACACCGCATTGCGATGCGTGCTGTCAGGTTGGGTCGGCTTGCCGGTCCACTGGATGTGCGACAGGCCCTTGATATCGGGATAAAGCGGATGCACAAATTCGTTCTGTTCGTTCAGGCGACGGCGGAGTTCCGGGCTGATGCGTTGCAGGTCACCGGCCGAAAAATCAGCCATGTCGCGGTAGTTTTCCTGCGGTTCGACAATCGCATAGAAATTACCACCATAGGCAACATCGACCTTGATCGGACCAATATCGGGGCAATCGACTTCGATATCGGTTTTATAAAGGAACGACGGCACGTTGGTGAGCTTGACCGATTTTACGTAATCACCAACCTGATTATATTCGGCAATGACGAGGCCCGCCGGTGTTTCAAGGCGCAAACGACCGGGGGTTTTGGGTTTTACCAGACCTTCCTCGATCGCCATGGTGACAGTACCAATCGTGCCATGACCGCACATCGGCAGGCAGCCCGATGTTTCGATAAACAGCACCGCGACGTCATAATCATCCGAGGTCGGATCATAGAGGATCGAGCCCGACATAACGTCATGACCGCGCGGCTCAAACATCAGCCCGGTACGGATCCAGTCATACTCACGAAGAAAATGCGCACGCTTTTCAAGCATGGTCGCACCGTCAAGCTTGGGACCACCGCCGGCAACCAGACGCACCGGGTTGCCACAGGTATGACCGTCGACACAAAAGAAACTGCTTTTCGCCATGGATGGGGCCCTAGATACTATAGAAACGAGAGAAACGATTAATGCGATACGGGGTCATGTCGACCGGCGTTTTACCCGTTGCCATCAGATCGGCAACCAGACGCCCGGTCGTTGCCCCCAACGTCAAGCCAAGATGCCCGTGCCCGAAGGCAAAATAGGCATTGGCATGATGCGGGCTTTTGGAAATGACCGGGGTTGAATCGGGCATGGAGGGACGGAAGCCCATCCATTCGGTGCCGCCCTCGGCATTCAGTTTGGGCAGGACTTCCTTGCCCTTGGCAAACAGCGCCTTGGCACGTTCGTAATTTGGTGCAGCCAGAAGGCCCCCAAGTTCGACCGCCCCACCAACGCGAATGCCCATTTCAAGCGGACTTAAAACAAAGCTGTCATCGGCACAGACAATCATGCGCGATAGTTTGGCATCGTGATAGGGCACGGTGGTGTTATAGCCACGTTCGGTATCAAGCGGCACCGGCGAGCCCAGCCGTTTGGCCAGCGTCTTTGACCAGGCACCGCAGGCGACAACCACATGATCAAACGTGATCATGTCGCCAGCATCGGTGGTGGCAGCACGCGGTTTGCCATCGCGGAAGACAAAATTGGTGACATCGGCGGTCTCGAATTTACCGCCACGATCGAGGAAATGCTTGAAAATGCCGGTGGTGATTTTGAACGGATCAAGGACATGGCCCCAGTCTTCTTCCATCACGCCGCAGGCAAAGATCGGCGCCAGATCGGGCTCGATATCGCGCACTTCATCACCGGTCAGATCGCGCAGCTTGATACCGTTACGCCGACGCAGATCAATGGCATATTCGGCTGCCTGACGAGACGCATTGCTGCGATACACCGCCATCGCTCCGTGTTTTTTGAAAACCGCATCCGTAAGGCCAGCTTCCTTAAGCACCGGGTCGTAATCATCCCATGCGCGGTTGAGCAAGGTCGCCATATTGGTTGCGATCTGTTCGACCCGTTGCTTTCTGCTGGATGCCAGAAACATCAACAACCAGGGCATCATTTTGGGCAAATAGCCCCAGCGCACCGAAAGCGGGCCCAACGGGTCCATCAACCAACCGGGTACGTTTTTAAGCACGCCCGGCATCGCGACCGGCGCGCATTCGGAAACCGCGATTCCGCCCGCATTGCCAAAGGATGCACCCATGCCCGGTTCGCCGCGATCAAGAATTGTGACGTCATAGCCCTTATCGAGCAGCGCCAATCCGACATTGGCCCCGACAATACCCGCACCAATCACAACAACCTTTTGACCGGCGGCGGTATCAGATGGCGTAGCGGTTTTGGCTGATGTCATTTTGGGGCCTCTCGAATTTCGACGATGCGTATTTTGGTGCTTCTGAGCTGCAAACAGATAGCAGGAAGCTCCCCCACGAGATAAGCGGAGGAGCTCACTGTTTCATCAAATACCGTCTCAATGCAATCACGGTTTTGCGGGTACGCATCCTGATTGCAAAGGACTGCCGATCAGAGCGACGGGCGGGTATCGATGGCTTTCTGGATGGTGGCCTTGATGGTTTCAAGCTCTTCACCGACCAGCGGCAGACGCGGTGCACGGACGTGCGGTTTGCCAACGCCGGTCATTTCCTGGGCAAGCTTGATGTACTGAACCAGCTTGGCATGGACATCCATGTGCAGAACCGGGGTGAACCAGCGATAGATTTCAAGCGCTTCGGTGTATTTGCCTTCCGACAGCAGCTTCCAGAGCGCAACCGATTCTTTCGGGAAGGCATCGGTGAAGCCGGAAATCCAGCCAACCGCACCGAGAACCTGCGTTTCCATGACAAGATCATCCATGCCGCAGAACAGAACAAAACGATCGCCGCAGGCATTATAGATGTCGGTAATACGACGCGGATCGCCTGAGCTTTCCTTAATCGCGACAAGGTTTTTGACATCGGCAAGCTGGTTGAACTCTTCGGGCTTGATGTCGATGCGATAGGCACCCGGGTTGTTATAGATCATGATCGGCAGCTTGGTCGCGCCCGCGACCGTGCGGAAATGCTCGATATTTTCGCGCGGATCGGCGGTATAGACCATGCCGGGCAGAAGCATCAGGCCATCAGCACCGAGCTTTTCGCATTCCTGCACATAGCGGATGGCCGCACGGGTCGAATTTTCGGCGACACCGGACAGGACCGGGATACGGCCCTTGGTGACTTCGACAGCGAGCTTCAGAACGGCGATTTTTTCGTCCGGCTCAAGGGCAGTGTTTTCACCAACCGAGCCCAGCATAACGAGGCCATCAACACCGGCCGTGATCAGGTCTTCGATCTGTTTGGCGGTCATATCGAAATCGATCGAACCGTCTTCGTTCATCTGGGTGGCAACGGCGGGGAAAACGCCAGTCCAGTTTACCTGCATGGAAAGAAACCTCCTGATATGGCAGCACGGCAACATACCGGCGCCTTTAAGCATCACAGCCCCGATCAACGGCGACCGCATTCAATTCATGTATATTGTATACAAAACTAAAAATCGCGATGCAATGGGATTTTTGTTGAAATTATTTTGTCCGCAAAACTCACCGAATGACAGAGATGGTCCCGTTTGGCGAAAGTACTCCATCGGACATACGCCCGTCAGGAGGAGACAGATTGCACCTCAATCATCATTGCAAGAACGGATCGACCAGTTAGCACGACATATGGTTTAATCATCACCAGAGTTTTCAACCAATGAAACCGAGGACGATAATGACAGAGATGAAGGCTTTGTTGCGTTTTCCTGGTGAACGCAAACTTGCCCTAGCCAATTGCCCCATCCCGGCACCGGGCAAAAATGCTGTCCTTGTCAAAACGGCCTACTCTGTCATCAGTCCCGGAACGGAATTCGCCCAAGCCCACCAGACCCGCGCATCCTTGTTGCAAAAGGCATGGCAGCGGCCAGATCTGGTCGCGCTGACATTGAAACATCTGAAATCGGAAGGCTTTGGCAGAACGCGTGCGCGTGTTGAAAACCGTCTGGGGCGTCCGATGCCAATGGGCTATTGCGCTGTCGGGCGGGTTGAGGCCACGGGCGAGAATGTTACGGACCTCAGAGCCAGACAGCGTTTAGCGATTGCGGGGATGGGGCAGGCCAATCATGCCGAGTGGAATCAGGTTTCGGTTAACCTTGCCTGCCCGGTTCCGGATGCGGTGCCCGACCGCAAGGCTGTGTTTGCGACATTGTATGCCTTGGCCTTGCATGCCCTTCGGCAGGGAGAGACATCGATTGGTGACCAGGTTGCTGTTATCGGGGCGGGTTTGATTGGGCAGCTTGTCGCTGAGACAGCACGGGCTGCCGGTGCGTTGGTGACCGTGATCGAGCCTGATCTTGCGCGCCTCAAGATTGCAACGGGCGAAAGCCGTGCAGTCGGTTTCGCCAAGGCAAGCGATGCGTCGCAAAGCGGATTTGACAGCGTCTTTATCTCTGCGCCGGGCAAGGGAAATCATCGATTGATCGACGACGCCGCCCGCCTTTGTCGTGACCGGGCCACAATCATATGCGTTGGCGATGTGACGCCGAATGGCCAGCGCAAGGCGCTGTATGAAAAGGAAATCACCATTCGGCAAGTCCGGTCCTATGGGCCGGGGCGTTATGATCCCAATTATGAGGAACGTGGCGAAGATTATCCGCTTGGTCACGTGCGCTGGACCATTAAGCGCAACATGCAGGCCGCCCTTGATCTGATGGCAGATGGCCGCCTTGATCCGACGCCACTGATCACATCCGAGATTGATTTTGCCGACATCGCAGATCACTTCGCCAAGGGGCCAGACCCAGCACAATTGGCGACACTGGTGCGATATAGAAATGCAGAAAACGTCCCCCTAAAGCCCCCTGCTCTGTCGGTGCGGACATCCGTACTGACACATGATCATCTGCGGGTCGGACTGATCGGGGCGGGCAACTATCTGGGGGGCGGTTTGTTGCCCCTGTTGCGAAAGCACCCGAAAGTCGAAATCACGGCCTGCTGTTCTCAAAATGGATTGGCAGCAGTTGCGCTGTCAAAGCAGATTCATGGTCTTCGCATGTATGGCGGAGCGAAGGGGCTGCTTGAGGATCAGAGTCTCAACAGCGTTATCATCGCCACGCGCCATGACAGTCACGCCGAATTGGCCGCCGCGTCCATTCTTGCTGGCAGAAATGTCTGGCTGGAAAAGCCGATTGCAATTGATCGCGCGGGTCTGGACTTGCTGCGAGAAATCGCTGATCGCATGCCGCGAAACATCTTCATGGTCGGGCATAATCGGCGTTATGCGCCGATGGCTGCGAAACTGCGTGAAGCGCTGCCAACTGGCGTAAAACAATTTCACTATCGGGTTCGTATCACGCCGCTTCCAACCGGTCACTGGCTTCATCATTCGGATCAGGGTGGGCGCACGATTGGTGAAATCAGTCACTTTATTGATCTGATTATGAGCCTGATCGATAGCGAGCTGAATGAGCTCAATTGTCACTGGATTGATCGCACGGCGGGTGACAGCATCTGGCAGCTGAGTTTTGCCGATGGATCAATGGGCGAGGTCAGTTACTTGCACGGCAATCGGGTTGAGCCCAAGGAAGTGCTTGAGGTAACGGCGCCAAATTTCTCGGTCAGCCTGTTTGACTGGAAAATGCTTCGGATCAACCGCCGTATCGTAACACGCAACTGGTTTGGGCAGGATAAGGGTCAGGCGGCTGCGATTGAGGCCTTCGCAAGCGCCGTTTTAAGTGGCGAGCGCTCTGCCCTGATGCCAAGCATTGAAAACGAGATTGATCTGATGGCGCGTATCCTGATGGCCGCCAACACGACCACCGCCCAAACGCCAAATTAAAGCAGTCCTGCGTAAAGGATCAGAAGCGGCAAGGTCAGCATACTTATGATGGTGGTTAGCAAGATCGTCGTGGATGACCGATCAATGCAAACATTATAACTGCCCGCGACAATTGCGACATTCGCCCCGCTTGGCAGTGCAGCCACCAGTGTGACGATCATCAGCCAAAGCGGCGGCAGATCGAAAATGAAATGCCCGACCGAGAACACCAGAAGCGGCTGGACAAACATTTTGGCCGTGGTGCAGAGCAAGCTGGCACTGAGGTTACCGCGCACCGACTGCCCGTAAAGCCCGGCCCCGACAAGCAAAAGCGCAATGGTCGGACCGGCTGTGCGGAAGCGTTCAAGCGTGCCATCGACCATTTCCGGCATGCGGATTTCAAACAGCGATGCCAGAACCCCAAGCACAATCGCCGCAATGATCGGATTTCTGGCCACACGCACGATGCTGCGAAATACATTGGATAGCCAATGACCGTCGCCGCCGCGGCTGCCCTCAACAATCAGAATTGTCATGCCCATCAGGGTGACTGGATGGATCGACAGCACGATCAAAAGCGGCACCAGGCCTTCTTCGCCGTAAACCGCCTGCACCAGTGGAATGCCAAGAAGAACGATGTTGGAAAAGACGCCTCCCATCGCAGTGACGGCTGCTTCATCAGTTTTGGCACTCAGCCAAAGCTTGGCGATTATAAACACTAGCGCGAAGTTCAACAGCACGCCGGAATAATAACTGCCCCAAAGCCGCAGATCGAAATGCGCGCTGATGTCGGATTGCGACAGGGTCTGAAACAGCATCGCCGGGATAAAGGCATTCATGGCAAGCTTGGCCAAAAATGGAATGCCTTCACGCTTGATGATTTTGATGTGGGTAAGAAGAAAACCGCACAGGATCGTCAGAAAGACCGGTCCCACTTTTCCGACGATCAGATCAAGCATGTTTCCCCCATGGCAAGAACGGCGCAACAGATCGGGAAAACCACGTCGATCACGCAAAAAGAAAGGACAGCATCATTGACGCTGTCCTGTCATAGTACAAATGATTGCGCAGACTTACCAGCCCCGCCCGGCAAATTGACCGGCAAGGCAGCCATGCGTATCAGTCACTTGGGCTTGTCTGCACGCGCTTCACCGCATCTTTCCAGCCATTCAGCAATCCCTGACGGCGGCCCGGCTCGATATCGGGCTCGAAGCTGGCATCAAGGTGCCATTTCTCTGAAATATGATCGAGATCGCGGTAAATACCGGCCTGCAATCCGGCAAGATATGCCGCCCCAAGTGCCGTGGTTTCGGTGACTTCGGGACGTTCGACCGAAATGCCCAAAACGTCAGAAAGCATCTGACACATCCAGTCATTAGCGACCATGCCGCCATCAACCCGCACCGCCTTGGGCGAAACACCATCGGCTGCCATCGCCTCGAACAGATCAAACGTCTGATAACAAACGCTTTCAAGGGCCGCACGCACGAACTCGCGCGGTCCGGTATCACGTGTCAGGCCAAAAATCGCCCCGCGAGCATCCGGGTCCCAATAAGGTGCGCCAAGGCCGGTAAAGGCCGGGACAAGGTAAACACCATGATTGTCATCAAGTGATTTTGCCAGCCCTTCGGTTTCGGCCGCCGACTTGATGATACCAAGCCCGTCGCGCAACCATTGCACCGCCGCCCCGGCAACAAAGATCGCGCCTTCGATGGCGTAACTTGTTTTGCCATTGATGCGATAACCAACCGTGGTCAGAAGACGGTGTTGCGAGGTTACGGCCTCATCACCGGTATTCAGGATGACAAAGCAGCCGGTGCCATAGGTACTTTTGATATCACCCGGTTCAAAGCAGCACTGACCGAATGCCGCCGCCTGCTGATCACCCGCCATGCCCAGAACCGGGATTTCAGCGCCGAACAGATCGGTATCGGTTACCCCGAAATCAGCCGCACAGTCCTTGACATCGGGCAGCATGTTGCGCGGGACGCGGAAGATTTTGCAAAGCTCGTCATCCCAGGCGTTGTCGCGAATATTGAAAAGGTTGGTGCGGGCCGCATTGGTCGCATCGGTTGCATGCGATTTGCCGCCGGTCAGACGCCATAAAAGGAAACTGTCAACCGTGCCAAAGGCCAGATCACCCTGATCGGCGCGTGCACGGGCACCGGTTACATGATCCAAAATCCAGGCAACCTTGGTGGCCGAGAAATAAGGATCAATCAAAAGACCGGATTTGGCATTGACCGCCTCTTCAAGCTTGGGATCACGCTTTTTAAGCTCATGACACAGCGCTGCCGTCCGGCGATCCTGCCAGACAATCGCGTTATAGATCGCCTTGCCGGTCTTGCGATCCCAGACAACGGTGGTTTCACGCTGGTTGGTGATGCCGATTGCGGCGACCTTGGCGACATCAACCCGTGCCAATGCCTCCTTGCAGACGGCGACTACGGTGCTCCACAGATCTTCCGGGTCATGTTCGACCCAGCCACTATTGGGGAAATGTTGCGGGAATTCCTGCTGGGCGACGGAAACGGAGCGACCGTTTTCATCAAAGACAATGGCGCGTGAGCTTGTCGTTCCCTGATCAATGGCAAGGATATAGCGCGTTTCTGACATGTTTGTTTTCCTCCCGAGCCGGCAGGTTTCCTGCCATTCGACCCTGCATACATTGATGCGTTGCGGCCCGTCCTAATGACGGTGCCATTGGTTTTATCGCTCTATTTAGAAAAAAATCGCGGCAAAAAACAATTCGTTTTCGAAAATTTTTCTGCGCAATGCGTTCATACCCCTGATTTACAAAGGAATTTTCAGGCCGGTTTTGGTGATCAAACAGGCGGGAAAAACGTGCCCGCTTAGCTCGGCACAGGGTTTGCAACGAAAACAGGAGAATGAATTTCAACCGGCATCTTTTTCCCCATGGAGGTTTCTGATGGGATTGTATGAAACGTTGGCTGCTGTCACCAACACCGCACAAAGCGCCAAAAGTGCGGCCAGTTTCCGCCAGACCATTTCATCGAACACCGTCCCGCTTCCCGAAAAGAAGAAGGAAGAAAATGCCGAGCTGGCCTATATCCGCGAACATGGTTTCACGACCTATGTAAAGGAAATCGAGGAACGCAAGATCGAAGAATTGCGTGCGAAGATCCTTCAAAGCATGGGCCTTGATGAAGAGAAACTGGCCGAAATGGATGCCGATGATCGCCAGGCTATCGAAAAGGTCATTGCCGATGCCATCGAGCAGCGCCTGAACGGCAACAGTATGGCCGAGGCCGAACTTGGAAAATCAGCCGACGGGGATGAAACCGCCGATGAGCGCCGCGACCGTCTGCAGGCACGGATCGCCTTTAACCCGAACATGTTCGATGTGTTTACCGAATTGCAGTCCGAACTGCCAAGCGGCTCTTCGCAGTCGATTACCGGCACGCAGGACGAACAGGATGAAGCCTCTGGCGCGCGCAAGAAAAACATCTTTGATGTCTGAGTGCGGGCCTTGTGGCCTTCAATACAAAAGGGCGCTGCGAGTTGCAGCGCCCTTTTTTTTATGCCTTCTGGGGGGATAAGCGTTATTCGTCAACGCCGCCCATGCAGACATATTTGACTTCGAGGTAATCCTCGACACCGTATTTCGATCCTTCACGGCCGACACCGGATTGTTTGACGCCACCAAACGGTGCCACCTCGGTCGAGATGATGCCGGTATTGACCCCGACAATCCCGCTTTCAAGGCCCTCGGCCAGTTTCCAGATCCGGTTGATGTCACGCGAATAGAAGTAGGATGCCAGACCGAACTCGGAATCATTGGCCATCTCAAGCACTTCATCATCGGTTTTGAACCGGATCAGCGGTGCCATCGGGCCAAAGGTTTCCTCGCGGAAGACGGTCATTTCGCGGGTGGCATCGGCAATCACGGTCGGCTGGAAGAAAGAGCCGCCCTTTTCATGACGCTTACCACCCGTCAGGATACGGCCACCCTTGGCAACCGCATCTGCAATCTGGCTTTCGACCTTTTCGACAGCCTTTTCCGTGATCAGCGGGCCGATCACAACGCCTTCGTCTGCACCATTCCCGACGGTCATTTTGGCAACCTTGGCCGCGTATTTCTCTGCGAACTCGTCATAGATTGCATCATGGACAAACAGACGGTTGGCACAGACACAGGTCTGACCGGCGTTACGGTATTTGGACGCAATAGCCCCTTCGACCGCCGCATCGATATCGGCATCTTCACAGACGATGAACGGCGCGTTGCCGCCAAGCTCCAGGCTGACCTTTTTGACGGTATCGGAACACTGACGCATCAACAAACGCCCAATCGCGGTCGAACCGGTAAAGGTCAGTTTGCGGACCTTGGCATTTTCGGTCATTTCCGCACCGATCACCGGTGCATCACCGGTCACGATGGACAACAGCCCCTTGGGCAAACCGGCACGTTCGGCCAGAATTGCCATGGCAAGGGCGGAATACGGTGTTTCCATCGCCGGTTTGACCACCATTGAACAGCCAACGGCCAGGGCCGGGGCGGCTTTGCGGGTGATCATCGCGGTCGGGAAGTTCCACGGCGTGATGGCGGCACAAACACCAATCGGTTCTTTCAGAACCATCACACGGCGACCTTCGGCAAAGGTCGGGATCACATCGCCATAGACGCGTTTGGCTTCTTCGGCAAACCACTGCAGGAAGGATGAGCCATAGGCGATCTCGCCCTTGGCCTCGGTCAATGGTTTACCTTGCTCTGCCGTCATCAGTGCGGCCAGGTCGTCCTGATTTTCCATCATCAGGTCGTACCATTTCATCAGGATGCCTGCGCGTTCCTTGGCGGTGCGCTTTTTCCAAAGCTTCTGCGCCTTTTCGGCGACATCAATGGCATGCGCAACTTCATCACGGCCAAGGACCGGAACCGTGCCAAGCACTTCACCGGTTGCGGGGTTGGTTACCTCGGCTGTTTTCCCGTCTGGGGCATCGACCCATTCCCCGCCGACATAGGCCTGCTGGGTGAAAAGACTGGGGTCTTTAAGCGAAATCATTTGAGTGCCTCCGGAAAGCATTATTGGGAGCGACATGATCGGACGCTGATCCTTATCTAGTCTGCTCCGTGGTGGATGCCACATTTTTGCGAGATATTTCCCCAATAGCAATCGCAAACCGGGGTCGAGGCCTGCTTTGCTAGAAGATTTCATCAAAGGACAGCCAACCACCGCCGATTAGCAGAACCTGCGATATTTGCGCAAAAAAGCGGGAACAACAGTGTTGCTCCCGCCATGATCAGTCATCGCGTTATTATGTTATGCGCAAAAACACACCTAGTTCGACAGCGTCCCGAAATAGCCCGGCTGATAATCAATCGGCAGAAAGCGGTCATGAAGCTGTTTGAAGGTTTCATCGGGATCGATATCTGCAAACAGTTCGGGGTGAAACCATTTGGCTATCTGCTGAATGGCGACGAATTGATAGGGGCTATTGTAAAACTGATGCCAGACCGCATGGAATGCTTTGGTCTTTTGCGCCTTGATGCCGAGATATGCCGGGCGGGTCGGATAGAATTTCAGCTTTTCAACGATTTCGTCCGGGTCGGCACCCGGACCAACCGGAACCCATTTGCCGCCCGGCACATAGACATCCCACATCGCGCTGGTGACAATGATGTGGTCCGGATCGGAAACAATGACCTGTTCGGCATTGATCTGCCCGAAGGTGCCTGGGATCAGGTCCTTGGCAATATTGTCGCCACCGGCCATTTCAACCATCGCACCGAAATTGCCATCGCCAAATGAATGGCAGCAATCCTCGTAAAACCCGGCGGCGCGGTCGATGAATACCTTTGGACGTTCCGGTTTCACACTGGCCAGACGATCAGTGATTTTTGCGATTTCCTCAGCACGGAACGCGATAAATTCCTCGGCACGGTCTTGCTTGCCAAACAGTTTTCCGAACAAACGTATGGAGGGTTCGGTATTGACTTCCGGGCTGTTGCGAAAATCGACATAGACCACCGGAATATCAAGGGCCCCAAGCTTTTCGATATAGGCGGCTTCTTCCACCGCGCGCTTGGTTTCAAGATTGAGGAAAACGATGTCAGGCTTTTGCGCAATCGTGGTTTCGATATCAATCAGGCTTTGCTCCAGCCCCTCGAAGGCCGGGATATCGGCAAATTCCGGGAACTTCGCAAGATAGGCCTGATAGGTTGCCGGATCGGCTTCGATCAGGTCCTTGCGCCAACCGACAATGCGCGCCGCCGGATTTTCGCGATCAATGGCGGCAATGATGTAAAGCTGGCGCCCTTCGCCAAGGATGGCACGTTTGATCGGGACATTGACCGCAACTTCGCGCCCGGCAATATCGGTTACCGTGACGGTTTCTGCCTGTGCTGAAATCGGCCCAATCAGGACCAAAACCAAACCAATAAGTATCTGTGAAATTTTACGCATCCTCGTTTTACTCCCCTGATAGCTCAGTCGGGTTTGTCGTACGACCGACACCAACGCGCGTCACAGCGGTCAGCACCAAGCCGACGAAATAGACAAAACCGACGAGAAAATAGATGTTTGAAAGCCCGGAAACCTGCGCGAACCAGCCGCCAACTGCGATCCCAGCAATCGATGAAAACTGGGCTGTGCTTTGCGCCAGTCCCAGCAAATATCCTTGCTGATGATCAGACGCGCTGCGTGACACCAGTGCGGTCAGAACCGGCGTGGTCGCGCCCAAAAGCATTCCCCACAGGAAATACATCGCGGCAAAAACAATGACCGACCCGGTCAGCCCGGCCGTTACGGTCACGACCACGCATCCGGCAATGACCAGACACATTCGCCCCAGAACGTTTTGCGCAGAACGTCCTTCGAAATAACGCGCCCAAAGAGGCGCCGTTGCGACAAAGCCCAGTGCCAACAGGCCATAGCACAGGCCAACAACCCAGTTGCCGACATCAAAAGTGTGCAGGACATAAATCGGAAACGGCGATTGCGTCACCATTCGGCCAAGCAACAGAACGCCGATGATCGTCAGCAAGGAAATGACCTGTGGCGATCGCAGCATGCTTGGCTTGGTATCCGGTCTGTCACCTGTCTTAGGCCGCACCGGAGCGGCGACAGTTGGAAGCAAAACCCAAACCGAAATCATGCACAGCGCACACAGGATGGCCGCCGAAAAGTTAATCCAAAAGAAGCTGGCAAGATCAAGGATCACACCACCAAGCAACGCCCCGCACAGCGAGCCGAGATTGGTCGACACCTGCAAATAGGCAAACAGCTTTGCCCGCCGTGCCGGGCTTTCGATGCTGACGCCGTACGCCTGCGCTGGTGCGATATAGCCGGCACACGCCCCTTGCAAAAACCGCAAGCTCAGGATCGAGAAGACATCACCGGCATAAGCCAGTGCCAGCTGGGTTGCGGCCAAGCCAAAAAGGGCACGTATCATCATCGCCTTGTGGCCGAACCGATCCCCGACCCGCCCCCAAAACGTGCTGGTCAACATGATACCCAGCATCGGCCCGACATAAACGCCGACACTGGCGACGGCGAACAGATCATCCGAACTGGTAAGCGAACGCAGATGAACGGGCCAGAACGGCCCGCTCATTTCCATTGCGCCCATGGATACCAATTGCAGGACAAACAGGAGATGGATTTTCCTGTTTGCCCCGATCAGGTTTCCGGTCACATCAGAAGTCCGCGGTTAGCGACAACAGTGCTGTACGCGGAGCGCCCAACGAGACGAAGCGCCACTGGTTCACACCCGAATAGTAACTTTCATCGGTGACGTTCTGAACCGTCGCCCGAATGGTTACGGGGGTGTCGTAAAGTTCAGTCTTGTAACGCGCACCGATATCAAGCGTGGTCCATTCCGGAATGTCTTGAGTATTGGCGGTATCGACAAATTGCGACGATGTGTGTGTGACCGTACCGCTTAGTGTCAGACCATCGACAAACGGGGTGTCCCATTCGCCAACAAGATTGATCTGCATTTCAGGCGTTCCAACCGGCCGCTTGCCCAAGTCATCTGCGTTGACGGCTTCGGTGATTTCCGATTCAAGGAACATCACACCACCAAGCAACCGAATATCATCCGTCACCTGGCCAAAGACATTGAGCTCAATACCGCGGTTTCGCTGTTCGTTATCGGCAGTGAAGATATTGGTGCCGTCATCGGTGTCACCGTCCGGCTGCGTGATCTGGAAGGCGGAGATGGAACCGCCAATATTTCCGAAATCAAGTTTGATGCCGGTTTCAATCTGTTTGGCGACATAAGGTGCCATCGCTTCGCCCGCGTTGGCGGCACTGCTGGGTGCAATATCGCCCTGATTGAGGCCCTCGATATAGTTGGCGTAAACCGACACAGTTTCAGTCGGCTTAACAACGATGCCTGCCATCGGACTGATTTCGCTGTCGTCATAGGAGCTGCTAACAACACCGCTGCTGTAGTTATCAACAGCAATGCTTTGATGACGCGCCCCAAGGGTGACGAGAACCGTTTCATCAAGGAAGGACAGCGTATCGGCCAATGCAAAGCCGGTTAGTTCCGATGCAGATGTTTTGGGCTTGCCGGCCGGGGCACTGACGGCAATCGGCGCGACCGCAGCCGTGGTGTAAATGTTGGCCGACGGGTTTGATCCGGCATTGCTGATGCCCTGACGTAGCTCGTCTTCGTAACGTGTCGCTTGAAGTGAAAGCTTGTGCTTGACCTCACCGGTTTCAAATTCGCCCCGCACGCCGGTGCTGGCAGACCAGCGGTCGGTTTGGAAACGGCGATAGGAAAGACCACTGTCGATGTAATCGCCAGCCGCATTTTGGACCGTTGGCGTGCCAAACAGGCGATCAAGTTCCGTGCGCCCGCCGCCAAAGCTGCCAAAGACCGTAACGTCATCAAACAGGTCATATTCCGCCTGAACCATGCCAGAGCGATCCACGGCATCGGACCATTCCCAATCCTGAATGAGGTTGGTGGAACCATCAGGCGCGTCGGGAATGGCAAAGCCGGAATTGAAACGCAGTTCGCGTGCAGGCGCATCGAGGTTTTCACGCTGATCAATCAGGTCAACCGATGCCCGGAAACGATCCCCTTGGTAATCAAGGGCCAGCGCACCAAGGGATGCTTCACGCGTCTGACGATCCAGATACGTATCGCCATTGTGATAACCACCGTTAAAGCGAACGCCAAATTCGTCATCCGCCCCGAAACGGCGGCTGAAATCAATATCGCCGCCAGCTTGTTCACCGCGACCGTAATCAACGCTTGTTCGTGTCAGATCCTTTTCACCGGCCCGCTTTGGCACGATATTGATCGCCCCGCCAACAGCGCCGGTGGGCGACATACCGTTTAGCAACGCATTGGGACCTTTGACGACTTCGATCCGCTCTGCCAAACCGGACATCACGCGATAGGTTGGCGCCACCCCATAGGCACCGTTGAACGAAACTTCGCCGGTATTAAACAGATTCACGCCAAAACCACGGATCTGATAGGTATCGAGGTTGGCGGTTTCGGCATTCGGCGCACGCACAGACGGGTCATTTTGCAGAATATCCGCGATGGTTTCGGCCTGCTGATCGGCGATATAGTCGCTGGTGTAGCTGGTGATGCTGACCGGGGCATCCATGATGTCGGTATTGCCGAGCATGCCCAGTCGTCCGCCGGTTGCCACCTGCCCGCCAGCATAGGCCGGGGCAAGATCGGATTGTGCACTGGTGGCCTCGACAATCACCGGATCGGTGACCATTTCGCCGCTGGCGCTATCCTGCGTGCTTGTGTCGGTAATGATCAGCGAACGGCTGCCGATTGCGCGATAGGATAAATCCGTACCGCGAATAAGCATTTCGATTGCGCCCGGGACAGAGAGCTCGCCGCGAATTTCCCGCGATCCTGCGATTTCCGGCAGATCGATGGTATAGGCGATGCTCCAGCCGGAAACATCGCCAATCTGGCTGATACCCTCGGCGATTGACGTGACGCTGAAATCAAAGCTGTAAAGTGCTTGTGCGAGCTCGACCTGCTTGCCCGGCACGGTTTGAGTGTTGGTTTCCGCCGCCATCAAACCGGTCGGCAGACCGATTGAGGACGTCATCAACAATGCCGAGATCAGGATATTCTTTTTTGATTTTGCCTGCTTGGAATACAAATTCCCGCTCCATTATGAGATTGGTTTTTCAGGCAGGTCCCCCTGCACCTAGAAAAACAAACGAGCGGGAAAATAAACTCCTCACATGAGGAAGCACTTTTTTGCGAATTTTTCGCAATCTTAATAAATAATGGTCAACCAAGGTGATGTTTTGATCACCGATCCACCCACCGCAACGGCAAGCGTTTCAAGGGATCTGGCAACATCATTGGTCGGAAAACTGCCCGAAACGGTTTTGTTTCCGATCTCACCTAAAACCATCAGACGGCCCGGTGCGAAGTTATCAAGACGCGCAACCAGATCATCCAGACGCACGTTCTGAACACTCAGACGCCCATGCATCCAACTTTGTACGGATGCAATATCGACGGCCTCCTTGGCGTGCAGCCCGCCAGCCCCGACGGCCACTGCATCCCCCGGCCCAAGCATGACACTGCCTGTATCGGCCCCGGTCGACACCCGGACAGCGCCCTCTTCAACGCCGACCCGTGTGTCGTGCGCGAGATAATCTACATTAAAGCGCGTCCCAACCACTTCGACTGTTGCCATACCGGCCCGAACCCGGAAGCTGTCGCCATCGCGATGCATGACGTCAAAAAATGCCTGACCGCGCAAAAGTTCGACATCCCGGTTCCCGTCTTCAAAGTCGGTGGCAATCGCGCTGTTGGCGGCAAGAAAAACCGCGGATCCATCCGGCAACCGCATCTCGGTTACCGTGGCGGCATCGGTAACAATATCGGCCTGAAGATTTTCCAGGGCATCGGGGTTAAGAAAGGCAACCATCGCCATTACCGCCGCCACCGCAGCGCATGACGTCACAGTCCGCAGCGGAGAGAACCAGTCAAGCAAACTTTGCCAAACTGGCACTTGCCCGGCGTCGCTGACTGCAATGCGGCGGGCCGGCTCTTCGACCTGTGCCCAAAGAACGCGCATCTGATCATAGGCAAGGCGGTTGCCTGTGTCGGCATTGAGCCAGGCATCAAATTCCTGTTCCTGAGCGGCCGTCAGCGAACCACCTGCACGTTTTACGTGCCAAAGGGCTGCTTCGTCCTTTTGCGCCTCGGTCAGTTTAACGTCGCCTTGCATTGATCTGTTATCGGTCCACACGGTACTGGCTGTTATGCGATTTCTATAACGAATAAACGGCTTAGAACAAAATATCCTCATGCCGTTTGGCTCAAACTTTTCAATCTGTATCCCGATAATCTTCCAGACGTTGCTGGCAATGGCGCATGGTGCGTGCAAGTTGCTTTTCCACTGCGCTGACAGATATTCCGTATTTCTGCGCCAGTTTTGCGTTTGAAACCCCTTCGACCCGATGCAAAACAAACATCTCGCGCACCTTGGGGGAAAGTTCCAGCAAGGCCCGATCAAGCGCCGAAAGCGCTTGGCGCGACTGGGCATGATCGTGCGGGGAAGATGTTTCTCTCTGCCACAACTGGACCGGTAAAATTCGGCGCATGAGCCCCGTGCGCCCCGCTGTGCTGCGATGATGATCAATCACGGCGTTGCGCACCGATGCATAAAGAACCTTGACGTTTTCTTCGTCCGTTCCGTGATCCCCCGAAAGCAACAGTCTGGCATAGACGTCCTGAACAATTTCATTCGCCGCCTCACGGTCACCGATACGGCGATTAGCCATCGAGACCAGTTGCCGACGGTGGTCCTCAAACAGTTTTGAGAGCGTGTTCTGCCAGGGCTTCATATTCGGGTCATCTGCTGTCGCTTGGTCACGCTTTGGAACGCTTTGTGGTGCTGGGCCGCCATGCGATTTCCGATCACATAGCAACCCGGGAGCGCAAGCTAACAACAATGATAATCATTTTCAATCGCAAAAGAGTTTTGATATTCAGACCCGCATATTTGGCGGCTTTCATCACTTATTTTTTCAGTTTCAACCGATTCCAATGGTTTTTCCGCCCTGATTGCAAACGAAAGAAACAAAGATTTGCCTGCTATCCAACAAGGGATTTGTTCAATCTTCCAATGATTACAATCTGTTACATTTCAGAAATTCAGTTTCGTTAATGAAAATTCCAAACAGCCATAATTTTCGCTTGCAATTATTTTGGGGCGTTCGTAACGTTTGTGAAAGAACAGAATGGCAGTTGAGAACAGCTGTCACAAATAAGAGCAATTGGGGAGGAATCGGTTGCTCACTCCAAAAACATATGACATCGCCATTATTGGTGGTGGGATCAATGGCACGGGCATTGCGCGTGACGCGTCAGGCCGCGGGCTCAAGGTTTATCTGTGTGAAAAGGATGACCTTGCCAGCGCGACCTCGTCCGCCAGCACGAAGCTGATCCATGGCGGCCTGCGTTATCTTGAACATTATGAATTCCGCCTTGTGCGTGAAGCGTTGATTGAGCGCGAAGTTCTTTTGCGTGCCGCCCCGCACATCATCTGGCCGCTTCGCTTTGTCCTGCCCCACGTCAAGGGCCTGCGCCCGGCATGGATGATCCGGCTTGGCCTGTTTTTGTATGATCATCTTGGCGGGCGCGAAAAACTTCCCGGGTCCGAGGGCATCAAACTTGCCACCCACCCGGCCGGTGCCCCACTGATCAAGGGCATGGACAAGGCGTTCGTTTATTCCGACTGCTGGGTTCAGGATGCGCGCCTTGTGGTGCTGAACGCCATGGATGCCCGCGATCGCGGTGCCGATATCGAAACCCGCACCGAATGTGTATCTGCCAAACGCGAAAACGGCCTTTGGACCGTGACACTGCGCGATATCGACGACGGATCGGAAAAAACCATTCAGGCCAAATCGCTGGTCAATGCCGCTGGTCCCTGGTGTGCCGAGCTTCTTGAAAAACGGGTTGAAGCCAAAAAGAAACAAGGCATTCGTATGGTTCAGGGCAGCCACATCGTGGTGCCAAAACTGTTTGACCATGACTATTGCTATATCTTCCAGAATCCGGACGGGCGGATTGTTTTTGCCATCCCCTATGAGCAGGACTTCACCCTGATCGGCACGACGGATCGCGATTACAAAGGCGATCCTGCCAAGGTCGCGATCAGTGCAGATGAAACCAGATATCTCTGCGAACTTGCCAATACCTATTTCGAAAAGAAAATCACCACCGATGATGTTGTCTGGGCCTATTCGGGTGTCCGCCCGCTTTATGGTGATGGCAGCGAAGACGCATCCCAGGTGACGCGTGATTATGTCCTGGAAATTGATCGGGGTGACAGTGCCGATAATGCTGCGCCGCTTCTAAACATCTATGGCGGCAAGATCACCACCTATCGCAAGCTTGCGGAATCCGCGATGAGCAAGCTTTGCCCGCTACTTGGCAGCAGTGACACAAGATGGACCGCGGACAAACCGCTTCCGGGCGGCGATATCCCCGATGCGGATTTCGAGCGCTATCTTACTGCGATGCACAAGAAGTTTCCCTGGATTGCGCAAGCACAGCTATACCGTTACGTGCAAAACTACGGCACACTCACCAATATGATCATTGGCGATGCCAGCGATCTGAAAGGGCTTGGAAAGCACTTCGGTGACGACGTATACGAGTGCGAATTGCGCTATCTGGTGGATCACGAATGGGCCAGAACGGCCGATGATATTTTGTGGCGCCGCTCCAAACTGGGGCTGCACCTTTCGGATGAGACGCGTAATGCCATTGTCCAATGGTTCAAAACCGAACCGACATCAAAAAACACCGTGAAAGCGGGCGAAGGAAACAGTGGAAAATGACCCTTACGCTTGAAAACATAACCAAGACCGTGGGTGGGGAGACCCATATCGACGATGTGTCGATGACGCTCGAACCGGGCTCGTTCAACGTCCTTTTAGGGCGGACCCTGGCCGGGAAGACGACGCTGATGCGAATTATGGCAGGCCTCGAGCCGCCGACCAAGGGCCGCATCCTTGTTGATAATGCCGATGTAACCGGTATGGCGGTGCAGAAACGCAATGTCGCCATGGTCTATCAGCAATTCATCAACTATCCGTCGATGAACGTGTTTGACAACATCGCATCCCCCCTGAAATTGCAGGGCGTTGACAAGGCAGAGATCGAAAAGCGTGTGCGTTCGACGGCCGAACTCATGCATATCGAACATCTGCTTGACCGCCTGCCACAGGAACTTTCCGGCGGCCAGCAGCAACGTACCGCCATGGCACGCGCCATGGTCAAGGATTGCAAGTTGCTGCTGCTTGACGAACCGCTGGTCAACCTGGACTACAAGCTGCGCGAAGAGCTGCGCGAAGAGATCCCCAACCTTCTGGCTGAGCGCGATACCATCGTTGTCTATGCCACGACCGAGCCGATGGAAGCATTGTTGCTGGGTGGCAAGTGCGCGGTGATGCATGAAGGCCGGATGACCCAGTTTGGCCCGACCACAGAGGTTTATCACAACCCGGCCTCGGTCAAGACCGGCCTGATCTTTTCCGATCCGCCGATCAACCTGGTCGAGGCCGAAGTGCGCGATGGCGCGATCTTTATGAAAAGCGGCCACCAGGTGCCGCTGAAAGGGCATCTGGCGAACCTGTCCAATGGCGATTACACCCTTGGCATTCGCGCCAACCACCTGTCGGTTGATCCGACCGGGGATGATACGATCGCGATGCAGGGACAGGTCGAACTGGCCGAAATCACCGGTTCGGAAACCTTTGTCCACGTCCATTTCAATGATGTGTCCTGGGTGATCCAGGAAGAAGGCGTTCACAACCCGCGCCTTGGCGAAGCAACCCAGTTCTATGTCGATCCGACACGCCTGTTTGCCTTTGATGCGAACGGTGCGCTCGTGGCCGCCCCGCCGGTCGAAATTTCAAACGGCAAAGCGGCGTGAGGGAAGAGTAAGAAAATGGCACGTATTGATCTTAAAAGCCTTGCGCATTCCTACTTCCCAGATCCGAAAACGGACGAGGACTATGCCCTGCGTCGCATGGAGCATGTCTGGGAAGATGGCGGTGCTTATGCCCTGTTGGGCCCGTCGGGTTGTGGCAAGACGACATTGCTCAACATCATTTCCGGTCTTTTGACCCCGTCGCATGGGCAGGTCCTGTTTGATGGCAAGGATGTCACAAGCCTTGCCCCGGAAGAACGCAACATCGCGCAGGTTTTCCAGTTCCCGGTGATCTATGACACCATGACGGTCTATGACAACCTGGCCTTCCCGCTGCGCAATCGCGGCATCGATGAAAAACGCGTTGATGCCCGTGTACGTGAAATTGCCGGCATGCTGGATCTGACCGGCAAGCTCAAGCAAAAGGCACGCGGCCTTGGTGCAGATGAAAAACAGACGATCTCGCTGGGGCGTGGTCTGGTGCGCGATGATGTTTCGGCCATTCTGTTTGACGAACCGCTGACCGTGATTGACCCGCATCTGAAATGGGTTCTGCGTCGCAAGCTCAAGGAAATTCACAACAAGCTGCGCCCGACCATGGTCTATGTCACCCATGACCAGGTCGAGGCCCTTACCTTTGCTGACAAGGTTGTTGTCATGTATGGCGGCAAGGTCGTGCAGCTGGGCACGCCGCAGGAACTGTTTGAAAATCCGGCCCATACCTTTGTCGGCTACTTCATCGGAAGCCCCGGCATGAACATCATGGATTGCAAAATCGATGATGGTGCGGCCTGGGTTGATGGCCAGCGTATCGGTCTTTCGGATCGCCACCTTGAAGCCGTTTCAAAACAGACCGGCAAGCTTGAGCTTGGCATTCGTCCCGAATTCCTGACCCTTGAAACCGGCAATGCCGACAAGGGATCAGACGGGATCGAAGTCAACATCACCAAGGTCGAGGACCTTGGCCAGTTCAAGATCGCGACCACCCGGTTTGGCGCATCTGAAATCAAGGTCAAGCTCGGCGAAGACGAACAGGTTGTCGGCCAGTCCGGCATTCTGCGCTTTGCGCCGGAATGGACCAAGCTTTACGCCGACAGTCAGTTGGTCGCGTAAGGGGGGATGGGGAAATGAACAAGATTACCAACAACAAGGCCTGGTTCCTCGTCCTGCCAGTGTTCTTTATCGTCGCCATCAGCGCGATCATTCCACTGATGACGGTTGTGAACTATTCAGTTCAGGACATTTTCGATCCGCAGACGCGTTTCTTTGTCGGCACCGAATGGTTTGAACAGGTTCTGGGCGACAGCCGCCTGCATGACGCGCTGCTGCGTCAGATTTTCTATACGCTTTCGGTGCTGTTTATTGAAATTCCGCTGGGCATTGCGGTTGCACTGACCCTGCCACGCAAGGGCTGGGGCGTTTCGGCATCGATGGTGCTGCTGGCCTTGCCGCTGCTTATTCCATGGAACGTGGTTGGCACCATCTGGCAGATCTTTGGCCGTGCCGACATTGGTCTTGGTGGCTATGTGATCAATCTGATGGGTATTGATTACAACTACGCCCAGAACCCGATGGATGCCTGGCTGACCGTGCTTGTGATGGATGTCTGGCACTGGACCAGCCTGATCGTGCTGCTGTGCTATGCCGGTTTGCGCTCTATCCCGGATGCCTATTATCAGGCGGCCAAGATTGACGGTGCATCACGCTGGGCCGTGTTCCGCTTTATTCAGCTGCCGAAAATGCAGTCGGTTCTCGTGATCGGTGTTCTGCTGCGCTTTATGGACAGCTTCATGATCTATACCGAGCCGTTCGTCCTCACCGGTGGCGGTCCGGGTAACGCAACCACCTTCCTCAGCCAGTTCCTGACCCGGATGGCAGTCGGTCAGTTTGACCTTGGTCCTGCTGCGGCCTTCTCGCTGGTCTACTTCCTGATCATTCTGTTGGTTTGCTGGGTTTTCTATACCGTCGTGATGAACGCCGGAAAGCAGGGGGAACAATAAAATGCAGTTCCAGAAACGACATATCGGACTTCTTCTTTATATCCTGTTCCTGTTGGTTCCGATCTATTGGCTGTTCAACATGTCAATCAAGACCAATACGGAAATCCTGGGCGCAATGACCCTGTTCCCGGACAATCCGACATTGGCCAACTATGCAACCATCCTGACCGACCCGGCCTGGTATACGGGTTATATCAACTCGATGATCTATGTCGGCATCAACGTGGTGATCTCACTGGTTGTCGCCCTGCCCGCGGCTTATGCGTTTTCCCGGTTCAACTTTACCGGCGACAAGCATCTGTTCTTCTGGCTTCTGACCAACCGTATGGCACCGCCGGCCGTGTTCCTGTTGCCGTTCTTCCAGCTTTATTCAAGTGTCGGCCTGTTTGACACCCATATCGCTGTGGCACTGGCGCACTGCCTGTTTAACGTGCCGCTGGCCGTCTGGATCCTCGAAGGTTTCATGTCGGGGATCCCCAAGGAAATCGATGAAACCGCCTATATCGACGGTTATTCGTTCCCGCGTTTCTTTGCCACGATCTTCTTGCCGCTGATCCGGTCCGGCATCGGTGTAACCGCGTTCTTCTGCTTCATGTTCAGCTGGGTTGAACTTCTGCTGGCACGCACGCTGACCTCGGTCGAGGCCAAGCCGATTGCCGCCACCATGACCCGTACCGTTTCGGCGTCGGGCCTTGATTGGGGCGTTCTGGCGGCTGCGGGTGTTTTAACCATCGTCCCGGGCGCCTTGGTGATCTGGTTCGTTCGCAACTACATCGCCAAAGGTTTCGCGATGGGTCGCGTGTAATCGGAAAACAGGAGGAATATCAAAATGGCATGGATGGCCTGGACCCCGATTACCGCCGCGTTCTTTGGCTGCATCTTCTTGATGCTGATCGGGATGGGAATTTGGCAGGCGGTTTCACCGACCGTTCCGCGGCGTGGCTTTTTGCCACTGACCACCACACGCGGTGATCGCCTGTTTATCAGTTTGCTTGGAGCCGCCTATATCCATCTTGGCTGGCTGGCATTTACCGATGCCGCCCTTTGGATCGGTTCCATCATTGCACTTGTCTGGCTCGTCATTGTGATGCGCTGGGGTTAACAACCAAAACGGTACCGCGTCCTGCAGCGGTGCCGTTTTTGATCGAATTCATCACGGTGGGCTGTCCGTCTTCCCCCAGCGTCGATGACCGGGTTTACCGGATGAGCAATAAGGAAGACGACCAGGGAGAAAACGACATGATCGTTAAAGCCAAAGGTGCCAAAAGCGTTGTTAAAGGCAGCGCCGTTGCCGTCGCCCTTGGTCTTGCTGTGCTGGCGAACCCGGCCATGGCAGATCAATATACCGACGCGGCGAAAAAATGGATCGACAGCGAGTTCCAGCCGTCGAGCCTGAGCAAAGACGCCCAGATGGCCGAACTGGAATGGTTCATCAAAGCAGCTGAACCGTTCCGCGGCATGGACATCAACGTGGTGTCTGAAACCATCACCACGCACGAATATGAGTCCAAGGTTTTGGCAAAGGCCTTCTCGGAAATCACGGGGATCAACCTGACCCATGACCTGATCGGCGAAGGCGATGTCATCGAAAAACTGCAGACCCAAATGCAGTCGAACCGCAACATCTATGACGCCTTCATCAATGACTCCGACCTGATCGGGACCCACGCGCGTTATGACGCAGTTGTGCCGCTGACCGACTGGATGGCGGGCGAAGGTGCGGACGTTACCTCTCCGACCCTGGATCTGGACGACTTCATCGGTCTGTCCTTCACCACCGGTCCGGATGGCAAGCTTTATCAGCTTCCTGACCAGCAGTTCGCGAACCTTTACTGGTTCCGTTATGACTGGTTCCAGCGTGAAGACCTGCAAAAGCAGTTCAAAGACAAGTACGGCTATGACCTGGGCGTTCCGGTCAACTGGTCGGCTTATCAGGACATCGCCGAATTCTTCACCAATGACGTTGGTGAAATCGATGGCCAGAAAGTCTATGGCCACATGGATTACGGCAAAAAAGACCCGTCACTGGGTTGGCGCTTCACCGATGCGTGGCTTTCCATGGCTGGCGCTGGCGACAAGGGCATCCCGAACGGCCTTCCGGTCGACGAATGGGGTATCCGTGTTGAAGGTTGCTCGCCTGCTGGTTCAAGCGTGACCCGTGGTGGTGCCGCAAACGGCCCGGCAGCGGTTTATGCCCTGACCAAATACATCGACTGGCTCAAGGCTTATGCCCCGCCAGAAGCAGCCGGCATGACCTTTGGTGAAGCTGGTCCGGTTCCGGCACAGGGCCAGATCGCACAGCAGATCTTCTGGTACACCGCCTTCACCGCCGACATGGCGAAAAAAGGTACTCCGGTTGTGAACGAAGACGGCACGCCGAAATGGCGTATGGCCCCGTCGCCGCATGGCCCGTACTGGGAAGAAGGCATGAAGCTTGGCTATCAGGACGTGGGTTCCTGGACTCTGATGAAGTCCACCCCGGTTGAGCGCCGCAAAGCTGCATGGCTCTATGCACAGTTCACCACCTCGAAAACCGTATCGCTGAAAAAGACCCTCACCGGTCTGACACCGATCCGTCAGTCTGACCTGGATACCCAGGAAATGACCGATATCGCTCCGAACTGGGGTGGTCTGGTCGAGTTCTATCGTTCGCCGGCCCGTGTTCAGTGGTCGCCGACCGGTACCAACGTTCCGGATTATCCGAAACTGGCACAGCTCTGGTGGCAGAACGTTGCCGAAGCTGTTACCGGCGAACGGACACCGCAGGAAGCCATGGACAACCTTGCGTCTGCCATGGACAGCGTTCTGCAGCGTCTGGAGCGTGCAGGCATCGGTGGCGAATGTGCACCGAAGCTGAACGAAGAACGTGATGCCCAGTACTGGTTCGACCAGCCGGGCGCACCGAAACCGCCGCTTGCCAACGAAAAACCGCAGGGTGAGACCGTCAAATATGACGATCTGATCGCGGAATGGCGTGCAGCCCAGTAATTCGGGCTACACTACTGGGGGTGTCGGGGGTGATTTTTTCGCCCCCGACCGTCCCGGACTTTATCCATCACTTTTGATTTTTTCATATCTGATCGCCCGGTATTTTGCGGGCAAAGGTAACTTTCCCATGCGCCTGTCATCCTCCCTCCGCCGGACTGCTTCCGCTCTTGGCTGTGCTGCCGTAACGGCACTGGCCATGAGCGGCTTTCTTGCCACCGGTGCTGCGGCGTCCTCGGCCCTTGATGACGGCATTTCTGCCTATCGCCATGGGGAGTTTGAAAAGTCGGCCGATATTTTCGCACCACTGGCCAATGGCGGTGATGCCACCGCGCAATATCTTCTGTCCTGTCAGACCATCAATGGCGTTGGTGTTACTGCCAACGAAGATGCCGGCTGGGCCCTGATGGAACAGGCATCAGACAACAACAATCCAAATGCCAGCGTTGTCATGGCTAGGCGTCTTGAAGCGATGGGTGGTGACAAAGACAAAATTCGCGACCTTTATATTGCTGCCGCCCAAAAGAACAACACCCAGGCGATGCTGTGGCTGGCCCTTGATGCGCTTGATCGCGGCGATGCGGCACAGGCCGAAGCCCACCTGAAACAGGCATGGCAGCTTGGTGATCCGCGTGCGGCAACACTTCTTGCCAACCGGTTTGCCAAAAGTGATGTTGATCGCCTGACTTATTTGCGTCGCGCCGCCCAGCACGGCGAAATGCGCGCGGCCGCTTACCTTGCCGAAGAAGCCCGCACGGTTGATGACAAGGCCGAAGCCGTTGGCTGGTGCGCGATTGCCACGGGCATGCCCGGGCATAACGAAGATGTCGACTGGAAAACCATTGGTGATGCGGTCGAAAAGAACTGCGGCCAGTTTGACAAGGACCTGTCGCCCAAAGACCGCGCGATCAACCGCGAACGCGTCGATCATTTTCTGTCCGAGTTCTTCAAGAATTACGAACCGTGGCAGCCTTGGCGGGCCTGCGCGGTCGACTAATCCCGCGTAGATACAGCACTGGCAAGGGCACTGTTAATCAGCTTCAGATCATCCGGCGTATTGACGTTGGTAAACGGCTCCAACCCGGAAACCTTATCTTCAAACACCACCCGCGGCGCACCCAGCGCCTGCAACGGACCGCGTACCCGCCGATCATCGGACGCCAGCAGATCGGCAATTACCGGGGCCGCATCACGATGCCAAATACTTGAAAGGTAATGGTCTCGGTCGGCATGGCTGGCAAAGGCCGCCTTCGCCCCGGCATCCTCGGCTGCGGTCCGCAAGCGTTCCACCATATCAAGCGGCACAATCGGGCAGTCGACTGGAAAGGTCACCAGCCAGTCAATGCCATCGGGCAGCGCTTTCAAGCCACCCAAAATACCACCCAGCGGCCCCTGCCCCGGTTTGGGCGCATCACCAACCACCGGCAGGCCATAATCCGCAAACGCCTCTGCCCCGGCATTGGATGAAATCATCACCTGATCGCATTGGGCTTGGGCAACATCAATTACCCGCCCGATCAGACTTTTGCCCCCGACCTCGCGAAACGCCTTGTCCCCGCCCATACGTCGTGCGTCGCCCCCGGCCAGAATAAGGCCAAGGGTTGGGACATGTTGGGATTGGGGCGTGTTCACGATAAGACCAAACCTTTGAAGGGGGCGAATAACCAGATGGCCTCATCATAATCCAGTGCGCCAATCGTTGCATCTGTCGTCTTGGCACAAAGGCGTTTTCTAAGGCCGTGCCGCAATGCTGCACTGCGTCATTTTTACATTGTCGCCCTACAGGCATTGATTTAGAGTGATTAAAGACATTGCGACTTCCGCCTTGATACCGGACGACCGGTATTCCTGATCCGATCAATGGGGACGGCCCCGCAAGACAGGAGGCCCCCATGGCCTGGACAGCGTTGGTTATTGCCGGATTTCTCGAAATTTGCTGGGCGATTGGCCTGAAATACACCGAAGGCTTCACCAAACCCATCCCAAGTGCGCTTACCATTGCCGCAATCGCTGCCAGTTTCTGGCTGCTGTCGATTGCCATGCGCACCATCCCGATCGGAACGGCCTATGCGATCTGGACCGGGATCGGTGCGGCGGGTGCGGTGATCTTTGGCATCATTATGGTCGGCGAACCGGCCAATCCGGGGAGACTGGTCGCGATTGCGCTGATCCTATCAGGCATCGTTATGCTGAAACTGTTTAGTCCGAGCTAAGCGCCGGACATCTCGGGGCGCTGTCGTCTGTCAGCGCCCCTGCAAATCAGCGGATGCAAATATCTCGGCCACCCAATCAAGGAAAACACGCAAACGCCGGGTCACTTGACGATTTTGTGGATAGACAGCGGCAAGTGGGATTGGCAACGGCGGGTAGTCGGCCAGAAGCTCCACCATGTTGCCGCGCGCGAGTTCGTCGGCGAAATGGTATCTGGGGGCCTGCATGATCCCGAACCCCAGTCGGGCCAGTGCCGCAACCGTGTTCGAATTATTCGCCGTCACCCGACTGGGTAAGTTAACGTATTTAACTTTGCCGTCGATCTGAAATTCCAGCGGCATGGCTTCCCCGGTTCTTGAGGATACAAAAGCGACCATTTGATGCCCGTCCAGATCATCGGGGCTCATGGGTATGCCAAAGTTTTCGACGTAATTGGCACTGGCAATGGTGACTTCATCAAGATCGCCCAAATGGCGCGCGATCATGCTGCTATCATTAAGCTCGCCCGCGCGGATAACGCAATCAACGCCTTCGCGCACCAGATCAACAAATCGGTCCGTCTGGCCGAAATGGATGTTCAAGTCAGGATAGCGTTCAAGGAAATCCGGCAGGTGCGGCAAGATAAACGTCCGCGTCAGATAGCCATGCGCATCAATGCGCAGCAGGCCCGCAGGTGACGGGTTGCGAAACAGTCCCTCGGCGTCTTCGATATCCCCCAGAATAGACAAACAGCGCTGATAATATTCCCGACCATCAAGCGTCGCCGTGACATGGCGGGTTGTCCGTTCAAGCAGGCGCACGTCAAGGTCACGTTCAAGGACCTTGATGGCCTCTGTTGCCGTGGAGCGCGCCATTCCAAGATCCGCCGCCGCATCCGAAAAACTGCCGCGTTCAACGATCCTGACAAACAGGGACATGCGATCAAGACGATCCACTTTGTTCGCCTCATACGAATAGTGATGTCAAAATTCCGATTATTGTTCTGAATAAACCTTGCGACTACCTTTGCCAACATCAATCACAGCCCAGAGCCGGCACCACAAAACGGCAAAAGGAGTTTGTCATGTCTGACAAAACAGAAAAAACAGCAATCATCACCGGCGCATCCCGCGGCATTGGTGCAAACCTTGCCCGCAAACTGGCCGCGGACGGTTTTGCTGTTGTCGTCAATTACAACAGCAGCGCTGACGCTGCCGAGACACTTGTTTCCAATATCAAGGCATCTGGCGGCACCGCCATCGCGATTGCCGCCGATATCAGTGCACGTGACGGGATTGCGCATTTGTTTGATACCGCAAAGGCAGAATTCGGCGGTGTTGATGTCCTGGTCAACAATGCAGGGATCATGTCGTGTGCATCGATTGCCGACACAGATGATGATGCCTTCGAGAAGCAGGTTGCGGTCAATCTTGGCGGTGTTTTTCGCGGTATGCGGTCAGCGGCCAATCAGCTGCGTGACGGTGGTCGCATCATCAGCTTTTCATCAAGCGTTGTCGGACTTTATCAACCGACATACGGGGTCTATGCCGCAACCAAGGCCGCGGTCGAAGCCCTGACCCACGTTCTGGCAAAGGAACTCGGACCAAGGGGAATTACGGTCAATGCCGTCGCACCCGGCCCGGTTGCCACCGACTTTTTCCTTAAGGGTAAAAGCGATCAACTGATTGAAAACATGATTGCCATGAACCCGTTCAAACGTCTGGGCCAACCAGATGACATCACAAATGTCGTCAGCTTCCTTGCCTCAGAACAAGGCGGCTGGATCAGCGGTCAAACCATTCGTGCCAACGGCGGTGTTATCTAAGCGGCCCGAAAACGCCCATTCATCAACCACACAGCCCATCATTACAAATCCCTAAACGGAGATATTAAATGCCATTCGTCAATATCAAAACCCCGCAAGGTGCGCTGAGCACCGCCCAGAAAGAAGAGATTATCCATAAAACCACCGACATGCTGGTGGAATACTTCTCGGAAGCTGCCCGTCCTCACACGATGGTTCTGATCGAAGAAGTCCTTGATGGTGGATATGGTCGCGCAGACGAGGTCTTCATTCTGCCAGATGAATATCGCGCCAAGGAATGATCCAGCTGTTCACGGGCCGCGTCTTTCATTTTTCCCCCACCCCGTGACAGATGATGGCCCGAAACAAAAACGGGGCAGCCATTGGCTGCCCCGTTTTTTGATGTTTCGTTACCGATCGGCTTAGACGCCCGCCGGAATACCGCTGCGTTCAACTTTGCGCGGCGAGGTAATTTCTTTCCATTTGGAAAGCGCCTTGTTGACCGCCGGATACGGTTCGCGGGCGATGAATTCGCCGTCGCCGCATTTGGCAAGCACAACACCCTCTTCGGCGGCAATCCGACCACGGCTAAGTGTGTAGCGCGGAAGGCCGGTAACCTCGATGCCTTCAAACACGTTGTAATCGATTGCCGACTGCTGATGATCTGCGGTGATGGTTTTCGAGGCCTTCGGATCCCAGACAACAAGGTCGGCATCCGCCCCGACAAGGACGGCACCCTTGCGCGGATAGATATTGAGGATCTTGGCAATGTTGGTCGAGGTTGCGGCCACGAATTCATTCGGGGTCAGACGCCCGGTGCCAACACCATAGGTCCACAGAAGCGGCATGCGGTCTTCAAGGCCGCCGGTGCCGTTCGGGATCTTGGTGAAATCGCCAACGCCCATGCGTTTCTGTTCGGTCGTAAACGCACAATGGTCGGTGGCAACAACCTGCAGGCTGCCCGATGCCAAACCATTCCACAGGCCATCCTGATGTTCCTTGCTGCGGAACGGCGGGGACATGACGCGACGTGCGGCATGGTCCCAATCAGCGTTTTTATATTCGCTGTCATCCAAAATAAGATGCTGGATCAGCGGTTCGCCAAACACACGCTTGCCGTTGGCACGCGCGCGGCGGATGGCTTCGTGGGCCGGTTCGCAGGACACATGCACGATATAAAGCGGCACATTGGCCATATCGGCAATCATGATCGCGCGGTTACATGCTTCGCCCTCGACATCCACAGGCCGTGAATAGGCATGTGCTTCCGGGCCGTTATTGCCCTCGGCCAGCAATTTCTGCTGAAGGGTTGCGACCACGTCGCCGTTTTCAGCATGCACCAGCGGCATGGCGCCCAGTTCCGAGCAGCGCGAGAAGGATGCGAACATTTCGTCATCATCGACCATCAGCGCGCCCTTGTAGGCCATGAAGTGCTTAAAGGTGTTGATGCCCTTTTCTTGCACGACGGTCTTCATTTCATCAAAGACCTGCTCGCTCCACCAGGTGATTGCCATGTGGAAGGAATAATCACATACCGCCTTTGAGGATTTGTTATCCCATGCCTGAAGCGCTTCGAGCAGCGACTGGTTCGGCGCCGGAAGGCAGAAATCGACCACCATAGTCGTGCCACCGGCAACCGCGGCCTTGGTGCCGCTTTCGAAATCGTCTTCGGAATAGGTGCCCATAAAGGGCATTTCCATATGGGTGTGCGGATCAATCCCGCCCGGCATCACATAGCAGCCGTCGGCGTCAATCACCTTGTCCCCGGTCAGGTTGTCCCCGATGGCGGCAATCTTGCCGTCTTCGATCAGGATATCAGATTTGTAAGTCAAGTCGGCGGTAACAATGGTTCCGCCACGAATAACCATGGACATGGGTGGCTCCTTGTCTGTCTCTGCGGCGAAAAGGTGCGGGCCATCCCGGCATTTCGCCCGTTGTCTCCAAACACCCGAGGGTATTCGATCATCATAGTTCAAAGCACAAAGTTCGGGAGGTAATCCCGTCCGGCGAAGCCAACCCCGCCGGACGGTCAAAATCACAAGATGGTCAAATTACATCTTGTCGGTCACAGCATGGGTCCAGGCACCTTCCGGTTCCTTGGTGATCACCGGATCGGAACCACCTGAGAGCAGGCTGTCAACGGTACGCTGATAGGCTGCTTCATCAAGAACCGCAGAATCACCAAGCAGCTTGGCGATTTCTTTCATCATGCGGACCTGGTGTTTTTCGGTCTGGGCACCGGTCATGTCGTTATCAAGAACGATCATCGCGGCATCTTCCGGGTTTTCCTTGGCCCACATCCAGCCCTTCATGCTGGCATCAACGAAGCGTGCCATTTTGTCGACGAATGCCGGATCCTCAAGATTGTCTTCGAGAACATAAAGACCGTCTTCAAGGGTGGCGACACCCTGATCTTCGTATTTGAAGACCTTAAGGTCGTCTGGCGAAAGACCGGCATCAATGACCTGCCAGTATTCGTTATAGGTCATGGTCGATACGCAATCGGCCTGCTTCTGAAGCAGCGGATCAACGTTAAAGCCCTGTTTAAGGACAGTAACGCCGTTATCCCCGCCGTCGGTCGGAATGCCAAGTTTCGACATCCAGCTGAGGAACGGATACTCGTTGCCAAAGAACCACACACCCAGGGTACGGCCCGGGAAGTCTTCCGGGCTTTCAATCCCGGTTTCCTTCAGGCAAGTCAGCATCATGCCCGATTTGGCGAATGGCTGGGCGATATTAACCAGCGGCACACCCTTTTCGCGCGATGCCAGTGCGGACGGCATCCAGTCAATGATCACATCGGCACCACCGCCCGCAATCACCTGCGGCGGGGCAACGTCCGGACCACCCGGATTGATGGTCACATCAAGATCGGCTTCTTCGTAGAAACCTTTGTCGAGTGCCACATAGTAGCCTGCAAACTGGGCCTGCGTGACCCATTTAAGCTGCAGGGTCACCTCATCTGCTGCCATCGCGGAAAACGATGCCAACCCGAAACTCAACCCCATTGCAGTCGCGATAAACTTATTCATTCGTCGATGTCTCCTCAGGTTATCGTCAAGTCCTCCCGGCGGGTCGTCTTGTTTTATGCCTTTAATGGCGACGTACCCTGAATGACGGATGCCATGACGTCGCTTTTCTTTCGATATACGCCACAGCCCCGTAGAAGGCGGTCCCCGCAAGGGCCGCCAATGCGATTTCCGCCCAGACCATGTCGATGTTCATCCGCCCGACCTCGGTCGAAATACGGAATCCCATGCCCACAATCGGGGTGCCAAAAAATTCGGCGACGATTGCGCCAATCAGCGCAAGCGTGGAATTGATTTTAAGTGCGTTGAAAACAAACGGCATGGCCGCAGGCAAACGCAGCCGAAACAGCGTTGACCAATAGCCCGACGCGTATGTCGCCATCAGATCCTTTTCAAGCTTCCCGGCCGCATTCAACCCGGTCACGGTATTCACCAGCATCGGGAAGAAGGTCATGATGACGATCACAGCCGCCTTCGATTGCCAGTCAAAGCCAAACCACATCACCATGATCGGAGCGACGCCAATGATCGGCAGCGCCGAAACCATATTGCCCAGCGGCAAAAGACCGCGTTTAAGGAACGGCACACGATCAACCGCGATCGCTACGATAAAGGCCGAACCACAGCCCATGACATAGCCGCTTAGCACGGCCTTCACGAAGGTCTGGTGGAAGTCGGCTGCCAGAATGTCAGTGGAATTGACGAACCGTTCGCCAATCATGCTGGGCGGCGGCAACAGAACCTGTGGCACGCCAAAGCCTGAAACGACGACTTCCCAGACAAACAGAAGCCATACGCCAAAGGCCACCGGCACGACGAAGTTCGCCAGATGCTGTTTGGTGCGATCAAGGCTGTGGTAATTGGCAATCACATCAATCCCGCGCCAGACAAACGCCCAAAGCGACAGGATGAACAACCAGAAACCAAGCCCGGCAAAGCCTGCAACACCGTGATCATACAGAACACTCAAGGCCTGCCAGCAGCCAAACACTGCAACTGCCAGAATGATCATGCCAGCGGTGATCGACCGTGCGCCCAGCCAGGTAAAGGCGGAACCGACGATCACAGACAACGCCATTGCGGCTGCAAGCCCGGGAATGTCACCAACAAAGGCAACCTGTTTACCTGTATCCCCATCCACACCCGCAAGCGGGAAGATGAGTGCCAGCAAGGCCGCAATCGCCGCGACGAGACAGAACTTGTCCAGTTTCGTCCAGGTCATGACTTCACCCCCATCCGCACAAGGACCCTGCGTTCACACCAGCCGACGATGACGACAAGGATGGCGGCCACAAACGCCGCGGTCAGAAGGGCCGACCAGATTTGAATGGTCTGTCCGTAATAGGACCCGGCCAGCAAACGCGCGCCAAGGCCCGCCTGCGCACCGGTCGGCAATTCGCCGACGATGGCACCGACCAGACTGATCGCGATCGCAACCTTCAGGCTGGCAAACAGATATGGCATGGCCGACGGCAGGCGAAGCTGCCAGAAGGTCTGCCATTTCGAGGCATTATAGGTCCGCATCAGATCAAGCTGGATCACCTGCGGGGAACGTAGCCCCTTGACCATGCTGATCGTGACCGGGAAGAAGCACAAATAGGTCGATATGACCGCCTTTGGCACCAGCCCCTTGATCCCGATGGCGCCCAGAACAACGATGATCATCGGCGCGATGGCAAGGATCGGAATGGTTTGCGATGAAATCACCCATGGCATCAGGCTTTTTTCAAGCGTCATGACATGAACAATCCCCACCGCCAGTAACACACCAAGCAACGTACCAATCCCAAACCCAAGAAGGGTCGAGGAAAGCGTTACCCAGCTGTGATAGACCAGAGAGCGTTTCGAGGTGATCTTGATGGCAAAGATGGTGTGATACATCTCGACCGCCACCTGATGCGGGGCGGGCAGGATCGGGCGATCTTGCGCAAGGGTATCCTCAATCAGCTGGCCCGTAGTCCAGGTCTGGTCAGCACGGTTGTAACGGTCAATCTGGGTCGGCGCGTTCATGAAAACGGCCCCGACATACCACAGAACAAGAAGGGCGATCAGAACAACGCAAACCGGCCCGGTCTGGCCAGACATCATGCGTGTCCAGGTCGATGGTCCGCGAACAGACCCGGTCATGGCAGCAGTGTTACTCGTCATTGCTGTGCCCCGCACGCAGCCCTTCCCGCACCCGATGCGCAATCTCAAGGAATTCCGGCGTTTCGCGGATATCAAGTGTGCGGTCTTTCGGGAAGTCGGTTTCGATCACATCAATGATTCGCCCCGGACGGGGTGACATCACGACAATCTTGGACGACAGATACACCGCCTCGGGGATGGAGTGGGTGACGAACGCCACCGTCTTGTTGGTCCGCGCCCACAATTTCAACAGCTGTTCATTCAGGTGATCGCGCACGATTTCATCAAGCGCGCCAAATGGTTCGTCCATCAACAGCAGGTCGGCGTCGAACGACAGGGCACGCGCGATTGACGCACGTTGCTGCATGCCGCCGGACAGCTGCCATGGGAATTTCTTTTCAAAACCATTGAGCTCGACCAGTTTCAGGGCCTCCTGGGCGCGCTTGACGCGCTCTTCCTTGGAGATTTCCATGATTTCGAGCGGCAAGGTCACGTTGCGTTCGATTGAACGCCACGGCAAAAGTGCGGGTGCCTGAAACACATAGCCATAAGCACGCTTTTCGCGCGCTTCATGCGGCGTGACACCATTGATCGAAATTTCGCCGCCGGTGGCTTGTTCAAGGTCGGCGATCACGCGCAAAAGTGTGGTTTTGCCGCAGCCCGACGGGCCGATAAAGGAAACAAAGTCGCCTTCTTCGATGGTCAGATCGACATCGGAAAGGGCGTAAACGGGACCGTCTGCCGTCTGGAAAGTCAGCGACAGTTTCTTGATATCAACAACTGCTTTTTTCGATGCGGGCATCTCAGCAACATTATTGACGACTTGTTTTAGCGTCATGGGGTTTCCCCTGATCGTATGTCTCTCTCAGAACCAAAAGCGTCTCTTTTGGCACAGTCGATGGAAGCCTCCCTCAGGGACGTTGCCCTGAACCTTGTCGACATTGATCAAACGCATAAAGCCTTTGTCCGGTCGTTGCCGGGAACGGGGAATGATACCCCACCTGTCGATCAAGGCAAAACGGCGAGCAGCGCTTTGACCGCTCGCCGGTATCATGAAATCAGTTCCCGTCGGTCAGACGGGTATAGGTCGACGGGCGACGGTCGCGGAAGAATTGCCAGTTGTCGCGAATTTCGCGCACCATCGACATATCCATGTCATGGACCAGCAATTCGTCATTATCGCGCGATGCCTGTGCTTCGATTTCGCCGCGTGGATTGACGAAATAGCTTTGGCCGTAAAACTCGCCAATATCCCAGGGCTGTTCACGGCCGACCCGGTTGATCGCACCGATAAAGCAGCCATTGGCGACAGCCGATGCCGGCTGTTCGAGTTTCCAGATATATTCCGACACCCCGGCAACCGTCGCCGACGGGTTGACGATATATTCCGCGCCATTAAGTGCTAAGGCACGCCAGCCTTCCGGGAAGTGCCGGTCGTAACAGATATAAACGCCAAGTTTGCAATACTGGGTATCAAAGACCGGCCAGTTCGAAACACCCGGCTTGAAGAAGAATTTCTCCCAGAAACCGGCGACATGGGGGATGTGGGTTTTGCGGTATTTGCCAAGATAGGTGCCGTCGGCGTCAATCACGGCAGCGGTGTTGTAATAAACACCGGTGATGTCTTCCTCATAGATCGGAACAACGATCACCATTTTGTATTTGGCGGCCAACTCACACATCAGCTGTGTGGTCGGGCCATCAGGGATTTTTTCTGCGGCGGCGTACCATTTCTTGTCCTGGCTCGGACAGAAATAGGGCTGGGTGAATACTTCCTGAAAGCACAGAACCTGCACACCTTTTTTGCCCGCCTCTTCGATATAGGGCAGGTGTGCGTCGATCATGGCCTTGCGGATTTCTTCGGGGGACTGATCGGTTGAACCCTTAAGGCTCATTTGAATCAGGCCACCTCTCAGCTTTGACATCCGAGATACCTCCTTGATCTGATATTTTTATGTCCTTGCCAGCTTTTGCTGATCTTTGGACTTATGTCTTCTCGCGCCCCAAGAACCCTGTTTGTTTTTTTACGGGTTCGTTCCCAGACGGGACGCAATCAGAAAAATCGCGAAACAGTTGTTTCCTCCGTGGCGTTGCAGTCCCGTTTGTTTTTGGTGGTTCTGCAAGCCGGGTGTCCCCTGCCCGATTGCGCAGGCAGGGAACGAAAATCGTAACTCTAGTCGATCTCTTTAAGCACTTCGCGCAATGTGCCGAACAGCTGATCAATATGTGATTTTTCAAGGATCAGCGGCGGCGACAGCGCAATGATATCACCCGTGGTGCGGATCAGAATGCCCTTCTCAAACGCCTTGAGGAAGGCATTGAACGCACGCTTGGTCGGGAAGCCTTCAATCGGCTCCAGCTCGATCGCACCGATCAGGCCAAGGTTACGGACATCCTTGACCAGCGGCAGATCGATCAGGCTGTGCACCGCATCTTCCCAATACTGACCAAGTTCCTTGCCCTTGGAATACAGACCTTCTTCTTCATAGGTCTCAAGCGTTGCCATGGCAGCCGCACAGGCAACCGGGTTGCCCGAATAGGTGTAGCCATGGAACAGCTCGATCATGTTTTCCGGGCCGGTCATGAAGGCATCATGGATCTCGTCGGTGGCAAACACCGCACCCATCGGGATGGTGCCGTTGGTAAGGCCCTTGGCGGTAGTGACCAGATCCGGCTGAACACCGAAATAATCGACTGCGAACGGTGCGCCAAGACGACCGAAACCGGTGATGACCTCATCAAAGATCAACAAGATGCCATGCTTGGTGCAGATCTCGCGCAGGCGTTCCAGATAGCCCTTCGGCGGGATCAGAACACCGGTGGAGCCCGCAACCGGCTCGACAATCACGGCCGCGATGGTCGACGGATCATGCAACGCGCAAATGCGTTCCAGATCTTCGGCAAGGTAGGCACCATGTTCGGGCATACCGCGGGTAACACCGTTTTCGTCCGGCAGGTAAGTGTGACGCATATGGTCCACACCGCCCAGCATCTGGCCGAATGTTTTGCGGTTACCCGAAATACCACCAACGGAAATACCGCCGAAGTTCACACCGTGATATCCGCGTTCGCGACCGATCAGGCGGGTCCGCTGTCCATCGCCGCGTGCACGGTGATAGGCCAGTGCGATTTTAAGCGCGGTTTCAACCGACTCAGAACCGGAGTTGGTATAGAAAACGTGGTTGAGATTGCCCGGCATCAACTGTGCCAGACGGCTGGCCAGTTCGAACGCCTTGGGATGGCCCATCTGGAATGCCGGGGCATAATCCAGCTCGTCCATCTGTGCCTTGACCGCTTCGACGATTTTCGGACGCTTGTGACCAGCGTTGCAGCACCAAAGGCCTGCGGTGCCATCAAGGATGTCGCGGTTATCGTCGGTTTTGTAATACATGCCATCGGCCGACACCAGCATACGCGGGGTCTGCTTGAACTGACGGTTGGCAGTAAAGGGCATCCAGAACGCCGAAAGATCGTTCGGACGGCTGATTTTCGTGGTGGCTGTCATCAAAAGGTCTCCCGTACCTTTTCAAGTTCTTCCCTCGACCGGTTCGGTGGCGGGCCACCGTGCACCGGCATCTGATATTCTTCATCCCGTTTTCGCGAAAAGGTATCTGGCCTGATGACCAAAATGTCGCACATTCGTTTTCCGGGACGGCCCGACCTGTTGCGGGCACACAAACGTCGTTAGCATGAGACATGCCCACGCACTAGCGCTTTAATACCACCGCGGAACTGTTTCGAATATTCGACTGTCAAACACCATTTCGGCGACCCTGATTTTTATTTACGGCGTCTATTTTGTGTTTATCTTTCATCGGTACTGTTCGATATTTCGGACAAAACCGACTCTTGACCATGGCTTGGAACGACGCGCATAAAAAGTTTCTTTTTGATATTTGCAGTAGAGGTTATTTTAACCTGACCAAACGGTCAAGATAAATGACGCGATTTAGACAGCACGATTGAGATCCATCAAAATCGGCGCGAAACGGGACACAAAAATGAGCACAAAACCCGCAGTAAACGGCGCACACAAGGCCGCGATCCGACAGGAAAACGAAGAACAGATTCTGGCCGCTGCCGAACGGGTCTTTGCCGATTTCGGGTTCAAGGGGGCAACCACTGCGCGGATTGCCGAAATCGCCAATGTCCCCAAGGCCAATGTGCATTACTATTTCAGCACCAAAGAGGCCCTGTATCGCCGGATCATGGAAGATGTTTGCGACCACTGGCTCGAAGCGGCAATGACGTTCGATAACAGTGCCGACCCCGCCTTCATTCTGCGCGGCTATATCGAGGCCAAGATGGATTTGTCGCGTGTGCGTCCATACGGATCGCGTCTTTGGGCACATGAAATCATCCGTGGCGCCAAATTCTCGTCGGAATATATCTCGACCACGGTGAAAAACTGGCTCGATAGCCGCGTGGAAGTCATTCGGGGCTGGATTGACGAGGGCAAGATGGATGAGGTCGAACCCTACACCCTGATGTACATGATCTTTGCCACCACACAGCACTATGCCGACTTTGGCCGCCAGATCGAGATTTTCAACAATGACAAACCACTGACCGACGCACAATTTGCCGAGGCCAAGGAAAATGTCGTGCGGATCATATTGAAGGGTGTCGGCCTCGCCTGATCCCCCGTTTGGGGACCTGACTGCGGCCGACGTCACCACTTCTGTATAGTTGTATCGGATTATCGCGGGACCAATTTTAGTTATTCCTGATAATCACGATGTTTGCAGACAATAATGCTGTGTATCGGACCATCACTTCGCGCTGTTTGTGGTTGTATTTCCGCTGTCCTGATCGGCGGACTTGCGTCCCTGATGACATTCCCGGCAGCTGCCGAAAACGCAATTTTAGCCCAGACACAAAATACCCCGCCTGCCAGCAATTGCAGGAAGCTGTCGGTTGGCGGCGCAGACGGTTGGGAGCCGATCACCTATATCCGTGATGATGGCCAACAGACCGGGCTTGCAATCGACATTTTGCAGGATTACGCCAACCGTCACGATTTGAAGCTTGATCTCAATCTCGACATTCCCTGGACACGCGCCATTCAGATGCTCAGCAAGGGTGAACTGGATGTGATTGCCGGCGCCTATTTCACCCACGAGCGCGATCAGGTCCACTTTTATAGTGCGCCATTTGCCAATGACGACATCATGGTCTTTCAACGCAACGACAATCGCTTTCCGGTCGTCGAGCTGAGTGATCTGATCGGGTATGACGGTGCGCGTCCGCAAGGTGGCAGTTACGGCGATTATATCGACCGCTTTGCCGAACAACGGCTGAACATGATTTTCTCCCCCACCGGCAATCGCATCTTTGACGTCCTGATGAATGGGCGGGTCGATTATGTGATGCTGGGGCGCTTTGACGGGCTGACCAATATCTATCGCGATAATCTGATCGACGACATCATCGTGGTCGAACCACCGATTGACAGCAACAAGGTCCATTTCATGTTTTCACGCAAAAGCCCCTGCATGGGCCATGTCAGAAACCTGAATATCCTGATCGAACAGCTTGCCGAAGACGGAACGCTTGATCAGTGGACCGAGAACCATCTTCTTGATGTGTCCGAAGGGGCGAGTTAACGGCGGCCTGTTGCCACCATAATAAAAAAGCAGGGCGCACATAACGCCCTGCTTTACATTTGGTCACCGTAAAATGTCGGGACCCTATTTTTGCATCACGGTTTCATCGGCCTTGGCCAGAACCGCATGCAGCAGAACCTGACCACCGGCATCCGACCAGTGTTTGTGCACTTCTTCGATCTCGTTATGCGAAATGCCGTCAACACACGGGATAAAGATCATCGCCGTCGGGCAAACTTGCGCGAGATAGCACGCATCATGCCCCGCACCCGAAACGATTTCACGCGCAGAGAACCCGCCAAGTTCGGCCCCCATGCGTACCGCATCGACACAGGATTTATCGAACGGCACCGGTGCGTAATAAAAGATCTGCTCAAGCTCGGTCTGAAGGCCGATCTCCTTGGCAATCTTTTCGACACCTTCGCGCAATGCCTTGTCCATATCGGCCAGAACCGCATCATCGGGATGGCGGAAATCGACGGTAAAGAACACCTCGCCCGGGATGACGTTGCGTGAGTTCGGATGGATTTGCATCATGCCGACCGTCGCACAGGCAAGCGGGGAGCGATCCAGACCGATCTTGTTGACCAGATCAACCACGCGCGCCGCACCAAGCAATGCATCCTTACGCGTCTTCATCGGGGTCGGGCCGGCATGGGCTTCGACACCGGTGAACTTGATTTCATACCAACGCTGGCCCTGGGCATCGGTGACAATGCCGATATCCTTGCCTTCATCTTCAAGGATCGGGCCCTGTTCGATATGGGCTTCGAAATAGGCCCCCATCGGATGGGCATCAATGGTGGCCTCGTCCGGCCCCATATAGCCGATACGCTCCAACTCCTCGCCCATGGTTTTGCCATCAACATCCGCACGGGAATGACCGTATTCAAGGTCAAACACCTTGGCAAAGACACCGGATGCCACCATGGCCGGGGCAAAGCGCGAGCCTTCCTCGTTCGTCCAGCAAACGACTTCAAGAGGCGCTTCGGTTTCGTATTTGGCTTCATTGAGCGTGCGGATCACTTCAAGCCCCGACAGCACCCCGTAAACACCGTCATACTTGCCACCTGTGGGCTGGCTATCAAGGTGGCTTCCCATCACCACGGGCGGCAGATCGGGATTGCGGCCTTCGCGGCGGGCAAAGATATTGCCCATTTTATCGATCCGGATCGAGCAACCTTCTGCCTTGCACCAGTCGATGAACAGATCACGGCTTTCACGGTCAAGATCGGTCAGCGCCAGACGGCAAACGCCGTCCTTTGCGGTTTTGCCGATCTTGGCCATTTCCATCAGGCTATCCCAAAGGCGGTCACCATCAATTGACAGGTTACGTACACTGGGTTGAGCAGTCATTCGTCAGTCCTTTTGGTTTTGGTGGCGTTTGCGCGGATGGCTTATTCAGCAGCCACGCGCATGGGATTAAGCGGATGTTCCGGCCAGGTCATCGGCGGTTTGTCGGTCTTGACCGGTTCCATGGTGATGCAATCGGGCACCGGGCAGATGTGATAACAAAGGTTACAGCCAACGCATTCCTCATCGACCACTTCGAACAGACGGCCGCCTTCGGGCTTGTCGGTCATGGTGATTGCCTGGTGCGAGGTATCTTCACACGCAATATGGCAACGACCGCACTCGATGCAGTTATCCGGGTTGATCACCGCCTTGGTGTCGAAGTTCATGTTAAGCTCGTTCCAGTCGGAAACCTGCGGAACGGCAGCACGGGTGAACTGTTCGACACTGGTATAACCCTTGTCATCCATCCACTGGCTCATACCGTCAATCAGGTCATCAACCACGCGGAAGCCATAGATCATCGCAGCCGTGCAAACCTGAACGGCGTTCGATCCAAGTGCCATGAATTCGACGGCATCTTTCCAGGTGGTGATGCCCCCGATACCGGAAATCTCAAGATCGCGGGTTTCAGGTGTGCGGGCGATTTCCGCCACCATGTTCAGCGCAATCGGCTTGACCGCAGACCCGCAATAACCGCCATGCGTGCCCTTGCCGTCAACGACTGGCTCCGGGATCATGTTGTCGATATCGACTGAGACGATGGAGTTAACGGTGTTAATCAGCGATACGGCATCCGCCCCGCCCTTAAGCGCTGCTTCGGCCGACCACAGGATGTTGGTGATATTCGGGGTCAGTTTGGTAAAGACCGGAATATCGACCGCATCCTTGACCCAACGGGTGACCTGTTCGACCATTTCCGGCACCTGACCGATGGCCGATCCCATGCCGCGTTCGCACATGCCGTGCGGGCAACCAAGGTTAAGCTCAAGCCCATGCACACCGCTTTCGGCGATCTGCTGGGCAAGGTCCTTCCAGGCGCGTTCCTCGATCGGGGCCATCATCGAACCGATGATGACGTGATCAGGATACTCTTTCCGGCATTCACGGATTTCCTGAAGGTTGGTGGCAAGCGGACGGTCGGAAATCAGCTCGATATTGTTGATCCCCAGCAGACGGCGGTTCTGGTCATGGTGCGCGCCATAGCGCGAGGACACGTTGACCACGGGCGGATCGATGCCCAGCGTCTTCCAGACAACCCCGCCCCAGCCTGCTTCAAAGGCGCGAACAACGTTGTATTTCTTGTCCGTTGGCGGCGCGGAGGCCAGCCAGAACGGGTTAAGCGAATCAATACCGGCGATTTTGCAGCTTAGATCAGCCATTTTCTCTCTCCCTTTGGCTAGCGTTTCACGCGGATTTCAGGAATGCATCAATGGCGATGGCGGCCTGTTTGCCGTCTTCGACCGACTGAACAGTCAGGTCTTCGCCACTCTTGATGCAGTCCCCACCGGCGAACACGCCCGGGGCGGTTGTCTGATAGTTTTTATCGACCACGATCTTGCCGCCGGTGATCTCCATCCCGGCAAGGTCATCGGTTTTGATTTTTTGTCCGATGGCCTTCAAAATCTGGTCTGCACGCACTTCAAAGGTTTCGCCTGTGCCGACAAGCTTGCCACTGGCATCAAGTTCGGTCTTTTCGAACTCCATGCCCATCAGCTTGCCATTGGCCTTGATCGCGACCGGCTTTGCCCAGTAACGCACAATAACGCCGTTGGTTTTGGCAAGGTCCTGCTCGAACTCGGTCGCGGACATGTTTTCCGCACCCCGGCGGTAAACAAGGGTGACTTCCTCGGCCCCAAGGCGTTTGGCCTGAACCGCGGCATCAATTGCGGTGTTGCCACCGCCAATGACGATCACGTTGTTGCCAACCGGCATATCGGATTTCGGTTCGGTCTGACGCAGTTTTTCGATGAAATTGATTGCGTCATCAACACCCGGGAAATCTTCACCCTTAAGGCCAAGATCATTGGTCGAGCCAAGACCAACACCAACAAACACGGCATCGTATTTGGCTTTGAGGTCGGCAAGGTTGATGTCCTTGCCAAGCGCCTTGTTATATTCGATTTCAATCCCGCCGATGCCCAGAAGGAATTCTACTTCGCGCTGGGCGAAATCGTTGGTCATCTTGTAGGCGGCAAGACCATATTCATTAAGCCCGCCCGGTTTCGGCTTGGCTTCGAACACGACAACGTCATGGCCCAGCATCGCCGCACGGTGCGCGCACGAAAGGCCCGCCGGACCGGCACCGACAACGGCAATGGTCTTGCCGGTTTTGGGTGCACGTTTGAACGGATGGGGCAGATCGCGCGCCATCAGATGATCAACCGCGTATCGTTGCAGGCTGCCGATCTCAACGGCGGTATCCTCGGCGACGTTACGCACGCAGGCCTCTTCACACAGCACTTCGGTCGGGCAGGCCCGCGCACAGGTGCCGCCCATGATGTTGGCTGACAAAATGGTTTTTGCCGCACCATCCGGGTTGCCGGTGCTGATTTTGCGAATGAAGGATGGAATATCGATTGATGTCGGGCATGCGGTCACGCATGGCGCGTCATAGCAATACAGGCAGCGGTTGCTTTCCGCCATCGCCTGAAGCGTGGAATAGGCCGGATGCAGATCGGAAAAGCCGTCATCTGCGTCATTGTGACCAGCACCGCCATGAACGGCACCGGATTTTGAAGCTTGCTTGGCCTGCAAGGTGGTCATTTGTTTGTCTCCCTGCCAAAAAGGCGTCCTCTCCTGACGTCATCGAGAGACAAAACAAGAATGACATTACAATCGACCGCGGGCCAAATGTGATCACAGCTTGCGCGCGATCAGAATACAGTTATGGCTTCACGTGGACGGGCGGGCCCGACCAACTCAGGGTCTCTCGTACTGACATTCTTGGCGTATCCGTCCGGCTTGAGCCGGATTGTTTCCCAGTATTTGATCTGCCGTGTGGTTATAGTTTCGGGGTTATCCCCGGTTGATACACGTGCAGATGCCTCTCTCTGACGGATACAGCATGTCCAATCCTGATCATTTGGTCAAGATTAAAAATCCGAATTCTTGGTTGGGTCGTAAAACACCTGCATCCGCGCCAAAAAACCGGGGCCTGGCGCCATCATATCCGCATCGGATTACAGGCCACTGGACATCCGGTATGTCCCTGATTTGGCAACATTTTGTGCTGGCTTTATTTAGACAAACTAAAGTAACGTCATCGAACAAACCCACTTCGGAAAGCCTTCGATGACCCTTGTAAACGATGCCACCGACACCCTTCCCGACCGTCAACCGTCGGTGCGTGCCGTTGCCATGCCGTCCGATACCAACCCGACCGGGGATATCTTTGGCGGCTGGTTAATGTCGCAAATGGACCTTGCCGCCGGAACCGCCGCTGCAAGGCGGGCCAAGGGACGAACCGCGACCGTCTTTGTCGACAGCATGTCGTTCCTGCGTCCGGTCCATGTCGGCGATGAAGTGTCGTTCTTCACCGAAATCATCCATGTCGGGCGCACATCCCTTCGCATCCATGTGCAGGCCTGGCGCCAGACGCGCTTTGAAGAAACATCCGACAAAGTAACCGAAGGTATCTTTACCTTTGTCGCGCTCGATGAGGCCGGCCGCCCCCGCCCGCTTAATCCCGACCCGGAAGATGCCTTGTCAGAGGCCTGATCAAGGATCCGGGTCAAACATCCGAGCCAAGCAATGGACTTTGCAGATACGCCACAAGCAATTCCCCGACCGCGACGAAGCTGTCGATGTGAGCACGTTCATGCCCGTGCGATGCATCCAGCCCGAAACAGATCAATGATCCGCGCGCGTCATAGCCGGCTTCAATCCCGGCGGCCACGTCGCTTCGGTAAAACTTGAACACATCGCGGGAATGCTCGATGCCGTTTGCTTCGCACAGATCAAGCAAATGGCGATTAAGCTTGCGATCAAACGGGCCGGACATGTCCTTCATCGCAATGGTCACGCCATATTCGCTGGTGTTCTGCCCCGGTGCGAAGGTGCCGTTATCAACCGCGACCAGTTCGGCAATATCATCATCAAGGATGTGCGGCGCGCCATGACCGACTTCTTCGGCAATGGTAAACAGGATTTTGCAATCGACGGGCAAGGATACCTTTCCCGTCACAAGCGCACGGACAGCCGCCAGAACAGCCGCCACACCCGCCTTGTCATCAAGATGGCGCGACACGACAAAGCCGCTGTCGGTAAATTCGGCATTGGTATCAATCGCAACCATATCCCCGACATTGATGCCAAGGGCCACCACATCATCACGATTGGCAACCCGCGCATCCAGACGCAGCTCAAGCTGTTCCCATGTAACCGGCTGGCTTTCGATTTCGGTGTTATAGGTGTGGCCTGATGCCTTGATCGTCAGGATCGTGCCGCGTGTTGTTTTGCCGTTATCGGAATAGACCGTCACGCGCGCCCCTTCGGCAAAGCGCGAAGACCAATGCCCGATCATGGCGACTTCCAGTCGGCCATTATCCTTGATCTGTTTGACCATCGCGCCGAGCGTATCAAGATGGGCTGCGACCGCACGGTCGGATCCCTTGGCCTGACCCGGAATGACAGCCCGGATCGCCCCCCGCCGGGTCAGTTCAAACGATATTCCCATATCGCGCAACTCGTCACAGACGAAGTCCACGGCGCGCTCGGTCATGCCCGTCGGGCTGTCAATCGTCAGAAGCCTTGCCAGAACCGCACTGAGATATTGTCGATCAATATGGGTTTCAGACATGATACCCGTCCTTAAATTCTTGTATAACGTCGGCTCAAAGATCAGTGCTTGGTTGCGATACCCGAAAGCGCGCGCAATTCGGCACTGGGTGACAAGTCACGCGGCAGATCGATATTGCCCGACCGGAAAAAGCGGTTTTCAACCACCGCTTCCTGTTCTTCCATCAAACGCTGGGCCGCGCACATGTGTTGATAGGTGACCGCACGCGCCGTTTCACCATCGCCCTTGCGAAGCGCTTCGATCAGGCGGAACTGATAGTTGCGCCCCGTTTCGCGCAGTTCAGTGTTGGGCTGATCATAAATCTTTTTGCAGACGGTCAAATTCATCAGCAAATCGATCATGAACCGACAGATAAATGACAACAGCGGATTGGGGCAAAGCTCCACCAGAACCAGATGGAATTCCAGTTCCTTGATGCGTTGGCGTCGCGCTTCCTCGATCGAGGTCGGATGGCTCGCATACCATGTCATGACCTCTTCAAGCCTTTCAAAATCGTCTTCTTCCAGATGACCGATACAGGCCGCGGCCATTTCCGGTTCCAGCAGTATCCGAAGCTCGTAAATGTCGCGGATCGTAAGGTCCTTGAAAAAGAAGTAATTAGCCAGAAGTTCGACCGCGCGTCCCTCGGACACGGTATCGATAAACGCCCCGCCGCCCGGTCCGGTCCGGGTTGCGATAATCCCCTGCGTTTCCATTGATTTCAGAGCTTCGCGTACGGTCCCCTTGGATGCGCCCAACAGTGTAATCAGTTCCGCTTCCTGTGGCAGACGCTCGCCCGGACGCAGCCCCGTTTGCGCGATATAGTCTTTCAGCGCGTCGGCAATGATATCGGAACGCTTCCGCTCGCGCTTGCGTGGGCGTGTGGTCAGTTCCAAGTCCTGTTTCGGCCCCTTGATCGGGTTCTTTGTCATTTGTTTTTCCCTGTCGCGCCCAAACGCATTCCGGCCTCTATTCTATCCTTTTTCAGGACCTTGTCACCGGATTGAGCGGATGCAGACATGCCGCATCGTGGTTATCCAACCCGTATTGTGCATCCGGGACGGTGGCAACACAATCATCCTGGGCCCGCGGGCAGCGTGGCGCAAAGGCACAACCGGGCGGCGGGGCCAGCGGATCGGGCAATTCGGCACTGGCATCTTCGACCGTAAGGCCGCGTTTACCCGGTACTGGCGCGCTATCAAGCAACAACCGGGTATAGGGATGCTGCGGCTTTTCAAACAATGCCCGTCCCGGCGCCTGTTCAACCACCCGGCCGAAATACATCACGGCCACCCGGTCACTGACCGCTTCGACCACGGAAAGATCGTGACTGATAAACACATAGGTCAGGCCAAATTGCGCCTTGAGTTCCGCCAGAAGGTTCAAAACCTGCGCCTGCACAGACACATCAAGGGCCGAGACCGGTTCATCAAGCACAATGATTTCCGGTTCTGCCGCAAGGGCGCGCGCAATGCCGATGCGCTGGGCCTGCCCGCCGGAAAACTCATGCGGGTAACGATCAAGAAATTCCGGACGCAGATTGACCGCATCCATCAATTCCTTCATCCGCTTATCGAGCGCATCGCCCGACAGACCACGCAAATGACGCAAGGGAGCCGCCAGCGTTTCACGGACCAGCTTGCGCGGATTAAGCGAGCTGATCGGATCCTGAAAGACATACTGGATGCGCTTGGACAAGGCGTGGCGATCCTGGGCGATCAGATCATTCATATCCGATCCGGTCAGGGTAATATTGCCCTCTGTCGGGCGATCCAGCCCGACCAGCATGCGGGCCAGTGTTGACTTGCCACAACCTGATTCCCCGACAATGCCCAATGTTTCACCCTTGCGCACCGCCACATCAATGCCGCGCACGGCATAGACCATGGGTTTCGGCCCGCCCAAAATCGTGCGGCCGCCGCCAAAGGTGCGGACAAGGTCGCTGGTTTGCAAAACGACGTCAGACGTCTCAGACATTTGCCGCCTCCATCGGTTTGATACAACGCACACCATGGCCGTTGCCCAAATCATCAAAGCTGATCTCACCAACCCGGCATTTATCCTCTGCCCGTTCGCATCGATCAGCAAAGGCACAACCGGCTGGCAGGTTGTTAACGGCCGGTGGCAATCCCGGAATGGCCGCAGTGCGACGGTCCGGCTCACCCAGACGCGGCACGCAGTCAATCAGACGCTTGGTATAGGGATGCGCCGGATGGCCAAGAACCTGTTCGGTCGTGCCCATTTCAACAATGCGCCCGGCATACATCACCGCCACCCGATCACAGATTTCCGACACCACGCCAAAATCATGGGTGATGAACAGGACCGACGTCCCGTGATCGGTGCGCAGATTGTTCATCAATTTCAAAATCTGCGCCTGCACGGTGACATCAAGGGCCGTGGTCGGCTCATCGGCGATGATAAGTTGCGGTTCATTGGCAAGGGCCATGGCAATGCCGACACGCTGGCGCATACCGCCCGACAGTTGATGGGGATAGTTTTCCGCGCGGCGTTCCGGGTTGGGAATACGCACCATGCCCAGCAGCTTGACCGCCTTGGCCCAGGCCTCCTTGTAGCTCATGGCGTTATGGGCCCGGATCGCCTCGACCAGTTGATCGCCAATGGAAAACAGCGGATGTAACGTGGAAAGCGGATCCTGGAACACATAGGCCGCCTTGCCACCGCGAATATTGCGGACCTGACGTTCGGACATGTCAAACACGTCCTTGCCATCAAACATCACCCGACCCCCGGCAATCGTACCGGGTGGCGAAGCCACAAGCCCCAAAAGCGAAAGTGCTGTTACGGATTTGCCTGACCCGGATTCCCCGACCAGACCAACACATTCATTCTTGCCGACCGAGAAACTGACACCGCCCACGGCCTTGTAGATATCATCACCCAGAACAAATTCCGTGCGCAGTTCATCAACGGCCAGAACAGTGTCATCAGCAACCGCACTTCCCGAACCCTGATCGCTGCGATCAATTTTGGTCAGTGGTGCCGGACGCGCCAGTGCGCCGGATTTCAGACGCGGGTCAAGCACATCGCGGATGCCATCACCCAGCAAATTGATGCTCATCACCAGAATGAAGATCATCGCCCCGGGAATGGCCGAAAGATGCTGTGCGGTTGTGATCAGTTTGCGCCCCTCGCCCAGCATGGAACCAAGGTCGGCCTGCGGCGGCTGTGCACCAAGGCCCAAGAAGCTAAGACCCGCGGTTTCAAGGATCATCCAGCCGACCGTGGTTGAAATCGTAATCACGATCACCGGCATCACATTGGGCAGGATTTCGGTCACAAGAATGCGGATATGCCCCTTGCCCGAAAGTTTGGCGGCATCAACGAATTCCCGGTGTGCGATCCCGACCGTGACACCGCGAATATTACGCGCAAAGAACGGGATATTGACGACTGCAATGGCATACAGCGCATTCATCAGTCCCGGACCAAGGGCGGCAACAATCGCAAGTGCCAGCAGGATATAGGGAAACGCCATCAACATATCGATGCCACGCATCATGATGTTATCGGTTCGCCCACCGAAATAGCCCGACACGATCCCGATGGTCGACCCGAACAGGGCCGCCACCAGCGATGCCGAAATGCCGACCGCAAGACTGACCCGCGTGCCCCATAACAAACGCGACAACAAGTCACGTCCGAGATGGTCCGTCCCCAGGAAATGCCCGTCAGACAGTGGCGGCAACAATCGCTGCGCCGGGTTGGTCACGTCAGGATCAGGCAGCGGCAAGATCGGCGTAATAAGTACAATCGCCACCACAAGCGCAAGGATCGCAGCCCCCATCAGGGCAAGCTGATTGCGCGCCAGTAGCTTGAAGGCCGATGGCCGCGCCGAACGCTTTTTGGTTTTGATTTCAGGTGCTGTTGCTGTGTTGCTGGTCATGCCTTCACCCTCGGATCAAGCAGATGCTGGATGACATCGGCAAACAGATTGAAAAGCACATAGCTGCCGGCAACCAGAACCACGCCGCCCTGAACCAGCAGGATGTCGCGTGTCGAAATCGCATTGACCAGCATGCGGCCGATGCCGGGCCACTGGAACACGGTTTCGATATAAACCGCCCCGCCCAGAACAAAGCCCGCCTGCACCCCGATCACCGGAATGACATTGACCAAGGCTGCCTTGAAGGCATGGCGATAAATCACCCGGTTTTCATCAAGCCCCTTGGCGCGTGCTGTGCGAATGAAATCCTGACGCAGAACTTCCAGCATGTTGGATCGCGTCAGTCGGGCAATAATCCCGGTCGCGACCACAGCAAGTGTGATGGATGGTAAAATCAGATGGCGGATCAAGTCGGGCAAATCGCCGCCACCGTAAATGGCGTACATGCCGCTGACCGGAAGCCACCGCAATTCAACAGCGAAAAACATCATCAACAAAAGCCCCAGCCAGAAACTGGGTACGGAAATGCCGATCAGAACAGCAAAGGTCAGCGCCTTGTCCGCCCAGCCGTACTGACGCACGGCAGAAATCACACCGGTCAGAAGGCCAAAAATCGTACAGAGGACAAGCGACGTACCCGCAAGGATCAGGGTCGCACCAAACCGTTCAAGGATTTCATCCAAAACCGGCCGGTTCAGGCTATAGGACCGCCCGAAATCGCCCTGAAGCATGTTGGTCAGCCAGATCCAGTATTGTTCGACCATGGTTTTGTCCAAACCAAGATCTGCGCGTAATTTCGCAACATTTTCCGGCGTGGCATAGGATCCAAGGATCGCCAATGCCGGATCACCGGGGATCATCGACATAATCAGAAAAACGATCACTGTCAGGCCCAGCAACACCGGCACCATCAGGATCAATCGACGTAAAATATAGACGTGCATGGCAGGCTCGTCTGGCTATGTGCGGGAAAAGTCGAAAACAATAATGCCGGGGCAAGGCATTCTCACCCCGGCATCAAAATCAGATCAGTTCTTTACGACGTCATCAAGCAGCAGGAAGAAGGACGGCTGCAATTTGAAGCCATCAACCAGCGTGCTTGAAACCGCGTTCTGTTTCCAGTTCGCGATAAAGGCCCACGGTGCGTCGTCATAGACGATTTCCTGCATCTCGCGATACAGCTTGGCACGTTCGGCCTGATCGGTCGACGACCGGGCTGCTTCAAGAAGCTTGTCCACTTCCGGGTTGGAATAGTAACCGGAATTGAAGCCACCCTTGTCTGGCCATGCATCGGTACGCAGCGCCAGATATGGCAGGGTGTCCGGATCGTTGGTCATCCAGGCCATTTCCGCCATGTCCGCCTTGCCTTCAAGACCCGGGTTCACCTTGCCAAGGAAGGTGTTCCACTCATAGGTTTCGATGGCAACGGTCAGGCCGATCTGGGCCAGGTCTGCCTGAATGGCAGCGCCCATCGGTACCGGATCAAGCATGCCCGAACCGCCTTCGGTGACATAGAAGACCACCTCGGCACCTTCGGCACCGGCTTCCTTGATCAGCTGTTTTGCCTTTTCCACGTCATGCGGATAGGGCTGCAGTTGCTCGTTATAGGCCCATGCAAATGCGGGCGGGGTTGGGCCGGTTGCGATTTCGGCGGTCCCCTGAAGCACGTTTTCAACAAGTGCTTTTTTGTCGATTGCATAGTTGATTGCCTGACGGACTTTCTTGTCCTTGAACGGACCTTCCTTCAGGTTCAGAATCAGGAACCAAAGGTGCGGGCCTGCCTGTTCATAGACGCTGAAGTTATCATCACCCGAAAGCTGGGTCAGGCTGTCTGGCGGCACTTCGACCATCAGATCAATGCCCCCGGCCATCAGTTCGGCAACACGGGTGTTGGCATCCGTAATCGGACGGAACACAACCGCTTCAAGCTTGGCCGGGTCTTCCCAGTAATCATCGTTACGCACGACAACCACTTTGGCGTTGCTTTCCCATTCGGCAAACTTGAACGGGCCGGTGCCAACCGGGTTACGACCATAATCCGCACCGCCTTCACGAACTGCTGTCGGTGAAACGATCAGGCCGGTCGGATAGGCAAGATTGGACAGGAACGGCGCATAGGGCGCGTTCAGTTGGAATTTGACCGTCAGATCATCAACAACCTCGACCTCTTCCACCGCACTAAAGAAGAAGGAAAGCGGGAAAGGACCGGTGTCATGTTCGGGATGATCTTCATCAAGCATGCGGTCGAAATTGTATTTCACCGCCTCGGCATTGAACGGCGTGCCGTCATGGAAGGTTACACCGTCGCGCAAGGAAAAGGTGTAAACCGTTCCGTCATCAGAGATCGTCCAGCTTTTGGCAAGGGCGGGCTCCACTTCGAGTGTGCCATCCTTGTAACGTACCAGACCATCATAGACATTCATCAGAATGCGGAAATCATTCACGGCGGTCACGGCCGCCGGATCAAGTGATTTGGGTTCTGCAATCTGACCGACCACCAGAACACCCGGTGGCGTCTGGGCTTCGGCTGGGCCGAAACCGATTGCGGAAACCGCAAGGGCTGCTGCTGCAAGCACCCCCTTAAACAGGCTTTTCATTCAAGCCTCCCATGTTGAAACCTTCCTGTTACCCCCGGTTCATACCGAACCGACCGACAACGCACCGTTTGTGAGGTGTTCTTATTCGATTGGACGTTTCCCGAGTTCCGAACCCGTTGTCGATGCATTCGGATGTCACGGTTGCAAAACATATTTATAATGATAAATTCGAATTGAGCAAATATTTATCATGATAAATGCAAGACAGCATCCCTACCAAGCTGTCCATCAGGCGGGAAACATGACCTACACAATCGTTGCCAGAGACCCGAAAACCAACGCGATCGGCATCGCGAGTGCGACGGGAAATCTGGCCGTGGGCGGCTTTGTGCCGCACGTCAAACCGGGTGTGGGTGCCATCGCCACACAAGGATTCTCGACAAATTTCTGGTACGGGGTCAACGGGCTGGCGATGCTTGAACAGGGCGAGGCTGCCGAGTCGGTAAGCGAAAAACTGACCGGTGAAGACAATGGCCGCGACTGGCGACAACTGATCGTTCTTGATCAAAACGGTGAAACTGCGGTCTGGACCGGGGAAAAGAACCGCTCTGAAACCGCACGGATTAGCGCCCGCAATCTGGCGATTGCCGGTAATATGCTGGCCCATCGCAATGTGCCTGATGCGATGCGCGAAGGCTTTGAAATGATGCGCGATGGCAATGAGCCGTTCGAAAAATGCATCCTCGAAGCACTTGTCGCGGGCTTTGATGCGGGCGGCGATGTGCGCGGGACAACATCGGCCGTCATCAAGGTCATCACACCAGACAGGCTCCCGCTTGATCTGCGGGTTGATGACCATACCGATCCCCTGCATGAATTGATGCGCCTTTACGCCAAAACCCAGGACCCGGAATATCGCCGGTTCTTTGATCGCCTGCCGACACCTGACAAACCCCATCAATACTAGGAAACAGGGCCCGAACCGCCATGCTTGGCCAACTGATCTATGACCGCCTTGAAGACGCCGCCACTCACAGCCTGCCCGGCCCGGGTGTTACCCGCCTGTTTTTGAGTGATGAACACCGCGCGGTCACCCCGCTGATCCGCGACTGGATGACCAAGGCCGGACTCACAAGTGAAATTGATGCGGCTGGCAATATTGTCGGACGCGACCAAAAGGCACTGGATGGTGCGCCTACCCTGATCATGGGATCCCATCAGGACACTGTTGTTTCAGGCGGGAAATATGACGGAATGCTGGGCGTTGCCCTGTCAATTGCGGTGATCGAACAACTCAATAAATCAGGGATCGACTTGCCCTTCGGCATCGAAATCGTTGCCTTTGGCGATGAAGAAGGTACGCGCTTTCAATCAACACTCGTCGGTTCTCGGGCGCTGGCGGGCAAACATGACCCGAAATCGCTGGAGGCCACCGATGATAAAGGCATATCTGTTGCAGATGCCTTGCGCGCATTTGGTTGTAGGCCCGAAGATATCGCAGGCCTCAAACGTGACAAGGCCAATGTACTGGGCTTTATCGAAACCCATATTGAACAGGGTCCGGTTCTTGAAAAGCGTGATCTGCCCGTTGGCGTTGTTACCGCACTGACCGGCATTGAACGCCACCGCATCCGTATTCAGGGCAAGGCCAGCCATGCGGGAACAACCCCGATGAATGACCGACACGATGCGTTGGTGGCCGCCGCCGATGTCATCCATCAGGTTGAGGGCATCTGTTCGATGACCGATGGCATGGTTGGTGTCGTTGGCAAGATCGAAGTCAGTCCGAATGCCGTCAATGTCATTCCCGATCATGTCGATCTGACCATCGAACTGCGCGCACCCGAGCGGATTGTTCGGGTCAATGGTCGCGGTCAGATCCTTTCAGCACTGCCCAATATCGCGACCAATCGCCGTGTGGAAATATCGGCCGACCTGACCTATGAGGCCGAAGGCGTGCCGTGCGCCAACTGGATCATGGATGGGCTGGGTCAGGCAATTGGTGAACAGGGCATAGAACCCTTTCGGCTGTTTAGCGGCGCAGGCCATGACGGGCTTGCCATGCATGATCTGTGTGACATCGGCATGTTATTTGTGCGGTGTCGCGACGGGCTAAGCCACCATCCCGACGAAGCCGTCACGCCAGAGGATATCGATGTTGCCGCCCGTGTATTGATCGACTTCCTGCAAATGGTCGGTCCCATAAAGGGAATTTCTGGCACATAAACGGCCTGACCGGGCCGGTCGTACGCACTTTTTTTAAGCGTTCTTGCAAAACATTCCCACGCGCGCCGAAAAATTCGGCGCGTTTTATTTTGTTTGGCCGTCAAATAGCACGCCAAAACAGAACATCTTATTTTTATATCTCAACTTTTTGGCGAATTCATTTCAGTTTTATGTATCATTCCCCCATGTCGTTTCACTTGGCGCTGGAAATGAAATTCGGGGGAACCGTCGTGTGCTGGTGTCAGGGACAAAGACGGCATGGTACAGGCCGACACCTGTATTGCGAGAGGAAGTGGGAGAGTCTTATCCGACATTTCAGTCTCTGATCAGGAGAAGCACATGACCGATCAGCCAATTCTTGTGGGCTATGACGGAACAGATGCCGCACAGCGCGCCGTGGAATTCGCGGGCAAACGCGCAACAGCCGAAGGCTGTGCCATTCATCTGGTTTACGTTCTTGAATGGTCCCCCTACAGCTTCCTGTCGACACAGGAACTCGAAGAACGCCATCAACGGCGAACAGAAGAACTGTCGCGGGCGGAGGAAACTCTCAAGCCCGCGTTGGACGCGCTTAACAAACTTAAAATACCGGTAACTTCGGAAGTCCGTTACGGCCATTCCGGCGAATTGATCTGCAAGATCGCCGAAGACAAAGGCGCCTGTCAGATCATCGTCGGCAGGAAGGGTGGATCGACTTTGGGGGCACGGCTGCTGGGCAGTTTGCCGCTGACCCTGGTTCAGGCATCGCCTGTTCCGGTCACTGTCGTTCCGTAAGGCAATCACGAAGTTAAACCGGAGAACCATCATGTTCTGGAAAAAGACAGCAGCGGCCAGCGCCGTTGCAATGATGTCGGCCACCCTGCCGCAAATCGCACTTGCGCAGGAAGTCGGCCTTGATGAAAGAATTAATCAGGCAATCTCACCGATTTCAAATGTGATTGCCGGCACCATGTTCTATTCCGTGCCGATTGCCGGCACGGAATTTCCCCTTATTGTCGGCTGGCTTGTTGTTGCCGCCACCATTTTCACGCTTTATTTCGGCTTTGTTCAGTTCCGTCGATTTGGCCATGCCATAGCACTGGTCAAGGGCGACTATTCCCACCCCGAAGATGCCGGTGAAGTTTCGCACTTCCAGGCCCTTGCCACCGCCCTTTCGGGCACGGTCGGGCTTGGCAATATTGCCGGTGTCGCCGTTGCCGTTTCCATCGGCGGGCCGGGGGCAACATTCTGGATGATCCTGGCCGGACTTTTGGGCATGGCATCGAAATTCACCGAATGTACGCTGGGCGTTAAATACCGTAACGAATATGAAGACGGCCGCGTTTCTGGTGGCCCGATGTATTACCTGTCCAAGGGCATGGCTGAAAAAGGCAAACCCGGATTGGGCAAGGTCTTGGCTATCGTCTTTTCGATCTGCTGTATTGGTGGCGCTGTTGGCGGCGGCAATATGTTTCAGGCCAATCAGGCCTTCCAGCAGGTGGTCAATGTCACCGGCGGTGAAAACAGCTTTTTGGCCGGATCGGGCTGGCTGTTTGGCTTGATCATGGCAATCATTGTTGGCGTTGTGATCATTGGCGGCATCAAATCCATCGCCAAGGTGACCGAAAAGATCGTCCCGCTTATGGCGGTGATTTACGTCACCGCCGGCATGATCATTATCTTGTCCAACATCACCATGGTTGGTGATGCCTTTGCCCAGATCTTTGTCGGTGCCTTTACCGGTGCCGGTGTTGCCGGTGGTGTGATCGGTGCGCTGATCCAGGGCTTCAAACGTGCAGCGTTTTCGAACGAGGCGGGTATTGGCTCAGCCGCCATCGCCCACGCAGCCGTCCGCACCAAGGAACCGGTCACAGAGGGCTATGTTGCCCTTCTTGAACCGTTCATTGATACGGTGGTGATCTGCACCATGACAGCCCTTGTGATCACGATTAGTGGCGAGTTGAATTCCGGCCTGACCGGGGTTGAGCTGACCTCGGCCGCGTTTGCATCGGCCTTTACGTGGTTCCCGCTGATCCTTGCACTGGCTGTTGTGCTGTTTGCCTTTTCGACCATGCTGTCATGGTCCTATTACGGGCTGAAAAGCTGGACCTATCTGGTCGGTGAAGGCAAAGGCAAGGAGATCATTTTCAAGCTGTTCTTCTGCCTGTGCGTGATCGTCGGCGCATCCATGAGCCTCGGTCCCGTGATTGATTTCTCGGACTCCATGATCTTTGCCATGGCAATCCCCAACATTATCGGCCTTTATTTCCTGATGCCGGTGGTGCGCGGGGAGATCAAGCAATACTGGGCCAAAATCGAAAGCGGCGAGATCAAAAAGGTCAAGTAAGCCAAAACTTTGAAACGATTCCAAACACCCCTGCCCCTTGGCGGGGGTGTTTTGGTTGGCGCCCTGCAAGTCCGGCATGGCAGCTCATCACGGCCATAGCTATGCAAGGCCTGCGAAATATGCGATTTTAATCGGCACAGGCAGCAGGCTGTGTTAGAAGCCGCGCCAGAGAGATTTCCCGCAGACGACCAAATAGAAAAGACCCGCAAGTGATGAGTAATCAATCGCGCCGTTCCGAATTGCTGATGCCCGCAGGCTCGCTCGAAAAGCTGAAAGTTGCTGTGCTCTATGGCGCAGACGCCGTTTACATGGGCACGCCGGACCTGTCGCTGCGTGTTAAAAGCCAGATGTCACTCGATGACGTGGTCGAGGGCATCGATTTTGCCCACAGCCACGGTGTGCGTGTTTACCTCACACTGAACCTGTTTTCGCATAACAAGGACATCGACAAGCTGCCGGAATATGTCGATACCGTGCGCAAGGTTCGCCCGGATGGCCTGATCGTGGCCGATCCAGGTGTTTTCATGTTTGTCCGCGAACATGCGCCGGAACTTGATTTGCATGTCTCGACACAGGCAAACGTATGTTCCTGGCAGAGTGCCAAATTCTGGCAAAGCATCGGTGCCAAGCTGGTCGTTCTGGGGCGCGAGGTTTCCTATGAGGAACTGACCGAAATCCGCGAAAAATGCCAGGACATTAAGATTGAGGCCTTTGTGCATGGTTCGATGTGCATGACCTATTCCGGTCGTTGCCTGCTGTCAAACTTCATGGCCGAACGAGGTGCCAACCAGGGCGCCTGTGCCAACAGCTGCCGCTGGAAATACAAAGTCCACATGAAGCTTAAGGACGGCACGGTCAAGGAACTCAAACTGACCGAGGAAAACTTGGAAATGTTTGACTTCTTCCTTGAAGAAGACATGCGTCCGGGCGAGCTGATGGAAATTCAGGAGGACGAGCGCGGGTCATACATCCTGAATTCACGTGATCTTTGCATCATGCCGAAACTTGAGGATTACCTCAAAATCGGTGTCGACAGCCTCAAGGTCGAAGGCCGTGGCAAAAGCCCGTATTACGCCGGTCTCGTTGCTCGTGCGTACCGCATGGCGATTGATGACTGGTATGAAGACCCGGAAAACTGGTCGGCCGAAGAATATATGAAGGAACTGGCAACCATCCCGAACCGGGGTTACACGCTGGCCTTCCATGACGGGCGCCTGACCAATTACGCACACGGCTATGACAGCAACACCAACGTGTCGGACTGGGAATATGCCGGTCAGATCGTCGAGGTCGAAGACGACGCCTTTATCATGTCGGTCAAGAACCGCATGCTGCCGGGCGATGTGATCGAAATCGTCCCGCCGCGTTCGCGCCAGACGATTTTCATCCGCATGTATGAATTCATCGATGCCAAAACCGGCAAGGTTGGCGAAGCGGTACACGCCAACACCCAGCCGTTTATTCGATTGCCGTTCAGCTTGTTTGAACAGGAAGACCCGGAATTCCTGCGTCGTGAAATCCTGCCGATGACCATCGTGCGCAAGGAAAAGGCGCTTTCCGAAGACGAATGGCAGCGCCTGAAACTTGATCAGGAAGGCCATAAGATCGAGATGGGCAAAGGCAACGAAGATCGCTATGACGCGAAACGCGAAGCGCTTCAGACCGCCCTTGATGATCGCCAGAAAGAACGTTCTTTCCGCACACCACGTGTTGGCACCAAGGGGTGCTGTGGCCGTGGCTGTAATGGTTGCCTGATCTTCTGGCACGATGAAAGCTACGCCAAGGCGCGCGAAATTCTTGCCAAACGCAAACAGGGCGAGATGCTGGAAAAAGACGGCAAGACGATTGCTGCGGAATAAGCAGCCCGTCCATTACAAATACAAAAACGGCAGCATTCGATTTCGATGCTGCCGTTTTTTATTGGATTATTTGATGGCGCGTTCGGCCTGTTGCTCCAGCCGGTCAATCCGGCGGAGCGCAAACCAGCCCAGCACAAGAAACACAATCAGCAAGATCGGGCTTAGCATCGCAAGGTTTTGTTCAACCAGTTCGGACATCCCGGCCCCCAGACTATGGCCAAGCCCATAGTAAAGCCCGACCCAAAGCAGGACTGACGCGATGCTAAGCGGCAGGAAGCGGATAAATGACATCGAACTCATGCCAACCGGGAACACCCCAAACGATCGCACCCCATGCGGATAGCGGCACAGCAGGATATAGGCGACACCGTAATGCTCAAACAATCGCAGGGTCTTGCTCATCCAGTCTGACAGGGATTTGGGCAGCTTGCGGACAATCGCATCGCCGTATTTGCGCGCAAGGCCAAAGCGCAGCACATCGCCGACAAGACCGCCGGCGATCATTGATGTAACCGCCGGTACAATCATCAGGCTTTCGGCCGCCACCAGCATGCCGGCAAATACCGGCAGGATGCTGGATTTGCTGACGCAATAGGTGAAGATCAGGATATAGACCAGATCCTGATGATCCTGAATCCACAGATTAATCGTCTCAAACACGGCACGTCCGCCTGCACTTATTGGATGGTGGTTCGCCTTCTAGGCCAAACCGGACACACTTGAAAGTGTGCCCGATCACAGTTGCGTTGATTACGCCAGTTCAAACCGGATCGACTGCGCGCCTTCCCACAACGTCATCTTGCCAAGCTTTTCAAGGTCTTCGAGATTGCTGGTGATGGTGATGAAATGGTTGCCGGCAAGCTGGCCGACCTTGGAGGCGAAATGCACCCCGCCATAGGCCAGCAGGATTTCGGTTTCGCTGATCCCGCCGGGATAGAGGATGATCTGGCCCGGGGCCGGGAAGCTGGTGTGGTTTTCATAATCAACACCGAACTGATAATCGCCGAGTGGCATCCAAACACCCTCGCCGCTCCAGCGGACATGCACCGCCTTGCTTTCAAACGGCATGCGATCGAGGAACGCCTTGCAGGTATGCGGCGCCTTTTCGATTTCGAGCACCGCATCAAAGGTGAAGGGACCAGCGGTAATTTTGATATTGGACATGATGTTTCCTATGAAATCAGGATGACCCACCCCAGCGACAGCGCCAGACTGATCAATGTAACGGGCACGCCAAGGCGCGCATAATCGATAAATGAAATCACCGTTCCGGCCTTTGCGGCCTGTTCAACGGCAATGATATTGGCAACCGAGCCAACAATCAGGAAGTTGCCCGACAATGTCGAAAAAATCGCCAGCGCGTGCAACATTTCCGTGCTCCATTCCGGACCGAGTGAGAGCAACATCATCACCAGCGGCACATTGCCAATCGTATTTGACCCGGCCAGCGATACACCGGCCAGAACACCCGGATGATGGATTTGCAACGTGATCAGAACATCGCGAAACAGGCTGGCGATCACGTCATTTTGCGCCATCGCGCCGGTGACGATAAACAACCCGCAAAACAGCGCCAGCAAATGCCAGTCAACCCGCCCCAGAACCTGATCGGTCGAGAGACGACGGCTGAGCAGCAAGGCCCCCACCACCAGAAGCGACCAAAGCGCACGGTCTTCGACAAAGACAAAAATCGCGATCACGGCGATGGTCGCCAAAACCGCCTTGATCAGGATGGTTTTATCAAGCGGGCGAACCGGTTGATCAACTGATCGCGCATTTGCGTTTGCACCTGCCCCTGCAACACTTGTTTGCCCGCGCATCATCGGGCTTCGCAAAATCACGACATAGACCACGCCAAGTGCCAGGAGTGCGGGCACTGCACAGGCCAGAACAAAGCCGATAAAATCAAGATTGCCAAACTCTGCAATCATCAGGTTTTGCGGATTACCGATCAGGGTGGCTGCCGATCCGGCATTGGCCGCACACGCCACCGCAATCACATAGGGTTTGGGATCAAGCCCGCGCGCCATCACACCTGTGATCAAAACAGGCGTCACCGCCCAAACCACAACATCATTGGTCAGAAAGGCCGACAGCACCCCGCACATCACGATCACCCCGGCCAGTAGCCCACCCGGCCCGCATTTGAGCGCGGTGATCCGATGCCCGATCCAGTCAAAAAAGCCGCTTGCCGCATATTGTGATGATAACACCATCAATGTCAGCAACACCGCAAGGGTGGCAAAATCAATCGAGGCCAGCGCGCCATCGCGGTCAACCGCCCCGCTGATCAGCAAGATCACCGCGCCGAACACGGCAATGCCGGTGCGGTTGATCGCAAGCCACGGCCACCGCCCCAGCGCCATGCCGATATAGACCAGAACAAAAACAACGGCGATCAGCCAATTCATAAAATGCCCCCATGACCACGGCGACTGCCGGGTTTCGGATAATGGCTACAGCGCCGCCGGGAAACGGTCAATCGGCTTGATATTCACGTTCGGGTTATGCGCAAATTGCAATGCCCCATACCGAAATGCGCCAACTGAAATTCTTGCATAGCCTGAACGCGGCCATTTGAGCCATTTTGTGCGCCGCATCACGCGTTCTTCGACGATCCTGCGATTGTTTCATGACAAAACGGGTGAAAATTTCACTTGCGCGGAAAAAGCAACGGGCGTAAATGCGGACTTGCCCAAAGTCGCACGTGCCTGTGGTGGTCCTGCTTACTGGAACCCGTAGGACTTACTTAAAGCAACGACGGTGTAGGGCTTTTTTGGTCTCAGGTGGCGTCCAAATCCACCGACACTAAAGAGGCACACCATCATTGCCCACGTGCGGAACGGGAACTCCCCATTCCATAGCGAGGCAGACTTAACTTCGCAGTTCCGGTTGGCCCCGGGGCTAAACAGCACGCAAGTAGTCCGCGTCATTGCGCCTCCACCGCGCACACGCATCAGGTACATGCACGCTGCCATATCGTGGAATGGGAGAACGCCCCAATGGCAACTCAGCGTATTATTGATTTTCTCGCACAGAACCGCCCGGAAGGCCCGTGCCTTGTTGTTGACCTCGACGTTGTTCAGCGCAACTACGAGACCTTTACCCGTGCGCTTCCGAGCTCGCGCATTTTCTATGCCGTCAAAGCAAACCCGGCACCGGAAGTTCTGAGCCTGCTTGCCGATCTTGGCAGCAACTTTGACACCGCATCCGTCCCGGAAATTGAAATGGCGATGGCCGCTGGTGCAAGCCCTGACCGCATTTCGTTTGGTAACACCATCAAAAAAGAACGCGACATTGCGCGCGCTTTTGAACTCGGTGTGCGCCTCTATGCGGTTGATTGCGTCGAAGAAGTCGAAAAAATTGCCCGTGTCGCACCGGGTGCGCAGGTTTTCTGCCGCATTCTGACCGACGGCGTTGGCGCAGAATGGCCGCTGTCGCGCAAATTCGGTTGCGCGCCGTCCATGGCGCTCGAAGTTCTTCAGCATGCCCATCACATGGGTCTGGATGCCTATGGCGTGTCGTTCCATGTCGGGTCGCAGCAGTGCAACCTTGACGCCTGGGACACTGCCCTTTCGGAAGCATCCTCGATCTTCCGTACCTTGGCGGAAAAAGGCATTCACCTTCGCATGGTCAATATGGGTGGGGGCTTCCCGACCCGTTACCTGCGCGACATTCCGGCAACCGAAGCATACGGTGCGGCGATTGTTGATGCGCTTCACAACCACTTTGGCAATCATATGCCCGAAACCATTATCGAACCGGGCCGTGGCATGGTGGGTGATGCCGGCGTGATCAAAGCCGAGGTTGTTCTGATTTCGCGCAAACATGCCGACGATCCGGTGCGCTGGGTTTACCTTGATATCGGTAAATTCGGTGGCCTTGCCGAAACCATGGACGAAGCCATTCGTTATCCGATCACCACGATCCATGATGGCGGCGAAGTTGCCCCGTGCGTTCTGGCTGGTCCGACCTGTGATTCGGCTGACGTGCTGTATGAAAAGACCCCGTATGACCTGCCGGTCTCTTTGACCATCGGTGACGAGGTTCTGATCGAGGCAACCGGTGCCTACACCACCACCTATGCATCTGTGGCGTTCAACGGCTTCTCGCCGCTTGCCGCCTATATCATCTGACCCCATTCGGGAAAGATAGGCCAATGATCACAATTGATCGCGAAGGCGCATATTCGCACATTGAACGCGAAAAGCTGCTTGATCGCGTCATGGGTCAGGCGCGGTTTCAGAAATCGTCTGAAATCCTGCGCCGTAATCGGCTTCCGGCGGACGGTCTTGCGTTTGTCGCCCACGACGGCAAACAAATGATCGGCACCGTCCGGTTGTGGAATGTCAATGCTGGCGATGCAGGGGATGCATTGCTGCTCGGCCCGCTTGCCGTCGACAAGATCTATAGCGGGTCCGGCGTGGGTGCCGGTCTGGTTTATGCCGCCCTTAATGCGGCACAAGCAGCCGGTCACCGTTCGGTTCTTCTGGTGGGGGATCCGGACTATTACGCGCGCTTTGGCTTCCATGCGGCCCCCGCAAGCGGGCTTTTGATGCCCGGCCATTTTGACCGTCACCGGTTCCAGGCGGTCCATCTTGGCAACGGCGATGGCTTGAGTGGTTCAACCGGAATGCTAAGTGCAACCGGGGCCATGATCCACTAAGACATCAAAGCGATACGACAAAAAAATCCCGGCCCGGGTTTCCCCGGCCGGGATTTTTGTTTGTGGGTTTCCGCCGATCAGATCAGCAGGCCTTTTCCGACAACCAGCCAATAAACACGCCATCCTGTTCAAGGCGTTCATGGGCAAAGCATTCGCCGCCGGGATAGGCGCTAGTTGCCGGGGTGTAGCGCACAACGTCTTCGCCGGGCAGAATGTTGGTCGTGGTTTCGACCTGTTCGGTATGGGCGGTGCCCATACCATCGGAAGTGACGAGACAGTCATAACGACCACCATTGCCATTGATGGTCCGGACACCGACCATGCCATGATCCATCGGCCAAGCTTTCAGCACCGACACCAGATCACCGGGATTTTTGGCAAGGCAGGCCGTGATGGCGGGCATCATGTCATCGAAATAGCGCGTCCAGACGCCATCGCCCTGTCTTTTGAGCTCGGCAACCGAGACCACCGGGAAATCGCCCGGCGCAAGGGCAAGGCTCGCGGCCTCGACCGGCATGGATGAAACGGCGCAATGGAAATCGCCCGACGGCGTTGTCCAGATTGCATCAGCCCCCTTGCCCCGCAATTCATATATGTCATTGCCATAGCCATAACCCGAACCGGTCGGCATCTGTGCCAGACTGATCGGTTCGCGGCCGCGCATTTCGACAATGGCGCGTTCCGCGCCATGATCAAATGTCACGGCAAACCGGCTTTGATCATCGCAGATAAACAATTCCGGGCCAGTCATCGGATCCGGGGTGCTGTTAAGCTGGCTTAACATCGCCTCGATCCGGCTGAGCGCCACCTTGCTTTGTGATAATGCGCCGCTGATTTCATGTTCATCGGGCTGACTGGATGTGCCGTTTACAGTTTTGGTGCCACTTGAAAAGCGCCCCTGGGCGAAATCAAGTGTCAGGGTGTAATGCAGCGGTGCGTCGCTTTCTGCCCCGCCGTAATTGACCCGTTTGGCGTCCTCGGCAAAGCGCAGCAGTTGGCCATTGCGGTAATAGAGCTTGACGTCGCTTGATCCGTAATCACCAAGATCGCGATGTTCATCAACCAGAAGCGGTTCGCCATCCGTCGTGACATAGGCCTTATAGGTCACGGTGTGGTCGGATGCCGAATACTGGCCGGGAATAACGCGCATGTCGGCCAGTTTGGCCTCGATCGCTGCGATGTCGTCAGGCACATCCGACCCATCGCCGTTACGCGCACCGTCACCCTGAACGCGCGGCACCTGGCGAACGACGATATCAACGTCACTTGGCGCACCACGGGTCAGGACCGGGTAGCTTTGATCATTGCGAAACAGAAGATCGCCATTGGCATTGACGATTTTGGCTTCCAACGCATAGCTGTGCTTGGGATCGATATCATCAAGATCATAGGGCAGGATGAAAACCATCGGCGGGTTTGCCACCGGCTGGCGCAGCGATGCGATTTCCACCGATGGCGCGTCAGCGCGCGAGACATCAAGCAACCGCACGACAAGGAAAGTATTATCCGGCGAAAGTGCGATCCGTTCACGGTAACTGACCGATCCGGTGACGCTGTTGCTTGGTGATTGCAGGGCGGCACAGCCCGACAATATTGCGACCATGCCAAAGGCAATAAGCGCCCTTGCCCACATGGTTGCGGCGGTAACAGGTTTCATTTTAACCCCGGCTTGCTCGTATTTTTGGTGATGTGTTCTGCCACCACATAATGGTGACGCCAAACATACTGAAAACCAAGGCCAAAAATGGGCAAATCGCGCCAATTTCCCGATTTAGGGCACCCAAGGGGCTGTTTGGCGCGATTTGCGTGTAAGGCGATGCAATCCTGACGAAAAAAGCCTAGCCGGCAAACGGGTGGCACAATTGGCCGGCAACCTCTGTGCGGATCGACAGCAGCGCGCCTTCAAGGTCATTGCCATTGCCGTCCAACCCGACCGCGGCCGAGGTGATATAAAGCGTCTTGAGGTCCGGACCACCAAACACGCAACTGGTCGGTTGGGTTAGTGGCAGTTCGATGATGCGATCAACACTGCCATCCGGCGCAAAGCGGATAAGGCATCCCCCGCCCCACCGTGCATTCCAGATATAGCCATCGGCATCCATCGCCGAGCCATCCATATTGCCGCGATCCTGCGGGCCAAAGAAAACCTTGGGATTGGATGGCACGCCGGTTTTCATATCAAAGTCATAGACATTGAGCGTGTTGGTGATGGTATCGCCAAAGAACATCTTTGTGCCATCGGCCGACCACAACAGCGTGTTGGAAATCCCGATATTTTCGCCAAAACGCGATGTCTCGCCGTCCGCCGTGACACAGTTCAGCGTCCCGGTGGAAATGGTGACCGGCAGGTCTTCGCCATTCGGCCCGATATTGTTTTGCATGGTCCCGATCCAGAACCGGCCCATCGGATCGACCCGGCTTTCATTTGATCGGTTGCCCGGGTGATCGCCATCGGGGGCGACAAACGGGGTGGTTTTGCCACTGTCGGGATCAAGAAAGGCCAACCCGTCGGCAAGGGCTACCAGAAGCCCGCCCTTTTGCCGCGGCACGATGGCAGCAACCGGCTGATCAAATACCCAGCTGCGCGATCCGCCATCATCAGGGCGGAGCGCATAGGCCGTCTTTCCGACGATATCGACCCAGTACAGAACGCCATCGTCGGCGTCCCAATGCGGGCCTTCCCCCAGTGTGCATCGCAGATTTGGCAAAACGGTTTTTACGTTAGACATGGGTTCTCCCTGATCGCGGCGCGTCTGTTTTGGCGCCTTGTAATTGTATGATCATTCTTATCGCGGCAAACCGCGCGTTGCGATCAAAATTATAAGCTTTCATTGCTAACCGGAATGGTGCCCGCTGAAAAGTAATTTTATATGATGATTGGATGAGCCGCTTTAATTTTCCGCGGGCTGCAATCGCAACTCGGTTGCATTTAGAGAAAGTAATTGATAAGCATTCTCAGATCTTACAGCGCGCCTGCTTGCCACGATCCGGCGATGGCGCAGTTTCCATTTCCCGGCGCATGAGTTTCCGTCCATGTTCGACCTGAAAGACGTCGCGTTCAAAAGTGATGGCAAAAAGCCAAAGACGCTGCTTGAGAACATCACGGTCGGCTTTCCGACCGGGGCGTTCAGCGCGATTGTCGGCCATAACGGATCGGGCAAAAGCACGCTGATCAAGCTTCTGGCGCGCAAAAACAAACCGGCATCCGGGGCCATCGCACTCGACGGGCAGGACCTTGCCGATCATGGCACGCGCGATTTCGCCCGCAAGGTGGCCTACCTTCCGCAAAACCCGGTTGTCCCGCCGCATTTGAGTGTCCGCGAACTGGTGGCCTTTGGCCGCTATCCATGGCGCGGCGCGTTTGGCCGCTATCGCGACGAAGACCACGCCAAGATCGATCGGGCGATGGAACTAACCCACGTGACGGAGTTTTCCGACCGGCTGGTCGCAAGCCTTTCGGGTGGGGAACGCCAACGGGTCTGGCTTGCGATGTTGCTGGCTCAGGATGCGCCGGTTTTGCTGCTTGATGAGCCGACCTCGGCCCTTGATGTCGGTCATCAGCGCGACATTTTGCAACTGGTCGCCAACCTTAAGGACCAGAACAATCTGACCGTGATTGCCGTCTTGCATGACATCGACATGGTCGGGCGTTTTGCCGATCACATTCTGGCGCTGCGCGGCGGGCGGACCTGCTGGCAGGGCACGCCGCACGATTTCATGAATGGCGATACGCTGCGCGACATTTTCCAGACCGATATCAACGTCATCAAACTCAGCAATCCGGACCGCTTCATAAGCTATGTCGCCTAGCTGCTTGCGCACGGCTCCACATCAACAGGGATCAGGGAAATCATGACATCAAAACCTTGGATTGGCAGCGTTGCAGCGCGCCTTTTACTTGTCGCCGGAACGCTTGGTGCATTTGTTACGACACAGCCCGCGATGGCCGAGGAAACCTTTACCCATGAACTGGGTGACGTCACGCTTGATACCCACCCGACCCGCTTTGCGGTTTCCAACTGGGCCCTGACAGAAAGCCTGATCGCGCTGGGCATTGATCCGGTGGCGATCCCGGAGGCCGAAGGATACCGCGCCTGGGTGGTGGAACCCAAACTGCCCGAAAGCTTCACCGATCTCGGCACCCGCCGCGAACCAAACTTTGAAGCCCTGCGCGATGCCAAGCCGGATGCCATCCTGATCAGCACCGATGTCGCCATGGCCCATGAAAAACTGTCTGGCTATGCACCGACATTTGTCTATTCGATCTATAATACCGGCAATGACGAACCCGCGATTGACCGGGCCGAAACCCTGTTGCGCAATATCGCCAAACTGGCCGGTAAACCGGACGCCGCCGAGGACGTCATTGCATCGGTCAATGCCCGGATCGAAGCCGCCGCCAAGCGCATCCGCGATCATGTCGGCGACGATGCGAAATTCGCCGTTGTTCGCATTCTTGATGAGTCGCATTTCCGCATTCATGGCAAGACATCGCTGTTTGGCTCCGTGCTTGGCCGCATGGGTTTTGCCAACGCATGGGGCGGGGATGTGAATGGCTGGGCGTTTCATAATGGCGATGTGTCAGATCTGGCAAAGATGGGCGATGTGCAGTTCGCCTATGTCGAGCCGATCGCACCGACCACGCGCGAAACCCTGTTTAATTCCGTGATCTGGAAAGCCATGCCGTTTGCGCGCAACGACCATGTCCATGCCATCCCGGCAAGCTGGACCTTTGGCGGGGTATTGTCCGCAGCACGCTTTGCCGAATTGCTGGCCGACGCGGTTACGAATACTGACACCGCCGCAAGCGGTTCGTAAGGGACATCTGGCATGAACATCCTTCGCGCGCTTGTCTGGCCGGTTTTGCTGTGTGTTGCCCTGATCGGTGCAGATGCGTCAACCGCCATCGCCGATCCGATCGAGATCGAACATGAACGCGGCACTTTGCGCCTTGATAGCCCGGCCACGCGGGTGGCGACCATCAACTGGGCCTTTACCGAAAGCATCATTGCCCTTGGCCTTGATCCGGTCGCCATTGCCGACCCGCAAGATTATGTCGAATGGGTTGCCAAGCCTGACCTTCCAGACAGCTTCGTTGACCTTGGCCAGCGTTCATCGCCCAATATGGAGGCGCTCCGTGCGGCGAAGCCGGATCTGATCATTTCGGTTCCGGATCTCGGAATGTCATACGAAAAGCTGGCCGAGATTGCGCCGGTTCTGGAACTGCAGTTGTTTGATGGCAAGCGCCCCGCGTTTGAAACCGCGCGCGAAGTGTTTGGCAAAATCGCCAAGGCCACCGGGCGCGAGGCAGAGGCCAAAGCATATCTTGCCGATATTGATCAGGAATTGGTCAGGTATGGCGACCGCATCAAAACAGCCATCGGCCCCGATCAGACAATCAATGTTGTGTTCTTCTTTGATGAAAGCAATGTCGGGATCTTTGCCGATATCTCGCTGCCCGGTTCGGTGATGACGGCAATGGGCGTGCCGGTCGCCTATGACGGGGAGGTTAACAAGTGGGGCTTTGGCCGCGGCGGGCTGGAGATTCTTGCCCCCTATGCCAAGGAAACGCTGGTCTATACCAATCCGGTGCCCGAAATTGTGCTGGATAAACTTCTGGATTCCCCGATCTGGAAGGTGATGGATTTCACGCGAAACAACCGGGTTTATGAATTGCCGGTGGTGTGGGCTTATGGCGGGGTACCGTCCGGGCTTCGTTTTGCCAAACTCCTGACCGAGACCATTGAAAACGGCCCGCAACAATGAGCAATACGGCACTTCACGGCTCAGTCAAATCCGGCTTTCTCGATACACTGTCCATTCCGGCGATCCTGACAGGCATTCTGGGGCTGTTGACCCTTGCCGTGCTGATAATTGATTTCTGGCCGTATCTTGGCAATGGACAGGTCCCACAAGCCATGTTCAGCCCGGATGAAACCGATTTTGATCAGATCCTGTTTCATTACAGCACCCAGCCCCGTCTTGCGATGGCGTTTCTGTGTGGCGCGGGGCTCGCACTCGCCGGTGCGGCAATCCAGACGGTGTTGCGCAATCCGCTGGCATCGCCGACAACCCTTGGCGTCGGGGCCGGTGTTGAATTTGCCCTGACCCTGTTTGTCCTGCTGGCTCCGGCATCACTTGCCATGTTTCAGGAGGCCTTTGCCCTTGCCGGGGGTTTGATTGCGCTGGCGGTGGTTTATCTGATTGCCGCCAATCGCGGTAATGCGACGCTTTGGCTCATTCTCGCCGGGATGATCGTTAATCTGCTGTTGCAGTCGGGATCGCAGATCATCTTGCTGTTTAACGAGCAATATCTGCAATCGATCTTCATGTGGGGGGCTGGTGATCTGGCCCAGAATGGCTGGGAAGATACGCAGTTTGTCTGGCCGCGTGTGCTGATTGGCATGATCGCCATTCTGGCCCTGTCGCGCCCGCTTGATCTTCTGGCCCTTGGCGATGACACGGCAAGTTCGCTGGGCGCTAAGGTAACGGTTCTGCGCCTTCTGATCCTTGGGTTGGCGGTGTTTATCACTGCCTCGGTGATATCGGCAGCTGGCATGATCGGGTTTGTGGGCTTGGCCATCCCGGCGGCCCTGCGGATTGCCGGGCTGTCGCGGTCGCGCGATTTGATGATCTATTCGGTTTTCACCGGCGGCTTTGCCCTTGTCGTGATTGATTTTCTGGTGCGCCAGTTTAACGAATTTGGCGGCGATCCCTTACCGACTGGGGCGGCCACCGCGCTCTTTGGCGCACCGTTCATCATTTTCATGTTGCGCAAGGCGCGCATCATGCCCGGCAGTCAAAGCGACGATCAGCACAGCGATCAACTGATCGTCTCCAAAACAGCCCTTTCGATTGCCTTGACCTTAAGCCTTGTCATCGGTGTGGTGTTTTCATTGTTCGTCTCGCTGGATGGACATGGTTTTGTCGTTTTGGGCTGGAAAGACAGCAGCATTGATATCCTGATCGGGCGTTCTGAACGCACCTTTGCCGCGATGATTTGCGGCGCGGCACTGGCGGTTTCGGGCACGCTTATTCAGCGTGTCGGGCGCAACCCGCTGGCCAGTCCGGAAATCACCGGGGTCAGTTCGGCAACGGCCCTTGCCATGATCATGGCACTGGCGATTTTCGGCTTTGGTCAACGTGCGGAATTGATGGTGATCGGGGCCGCGGGCGGGATTGCGTCGCTTCTGGTGTTGCTCGCCCTTTGTCGCAAATTCACCCATGCACCGCATTACATGTTGCTGAATGGTCTTGCGATGACCGCCATTTTGGGCGCGATTGTCCGCATTGTCCTGACCCGCGGCGGCACACAAACATCCATGCTGATGTCATGGCTGGCCGGGACGACCTATTTCACCAATATGGACGAGGTAATGATTGTTGCCGGTATCACAGGCTTGCTTCTGGTGGTGGCGATTGCGCTTCGTCGTCCCCTGGAACTGGCATCGCTTGGCACGGATCAATCCGTATCATTGGGTCTTGGGATTTCGGGGTTCCAGTTTGCCATGATGCTGCTTGCTGCTGTTCTAGCCGCCAGTGCGACCCTTCTGGTCGGGCCGCTGAGTTTCGTTGGGCTGATGGCGCCGCATCTGGCGCGGGTGGCGGGCTATCGCCTTGCCGGCGGGCACTTGCTGGGCGCGGTCTTAATCGGGGTCAATGTCATGATGGTCGCCGAATGGCTGGCACGCAACATGATCTATCCGGCGCAATTGCCGACCGGTCTGATCGCCGCCCTGATCGGTACGGGATATTTCCTGATCCTCGCGTCCAGAAAAAGATAGGTCGGACAAAACGCCGCCTTAGCCCTTTGAAACCGATGCCCAATTGCACGCCAGATCAAGGGCATGATCAAGGCTGTCGGTACGTTTGACCGCGAAGGGCAGCATACGGGCGAAGTTGCTGTCCTCTGCGTCTTCATGTCCATCGTCATGATCGTGGTCACCATCGCCATGATGATGGCCTTCATCGACACGGATCAAGCCCTTGGCAAAGACATCCAGCCGACCCCGGTTGCGTTTGAACCATGCGGCGGCCTGCTTGCGAACATCGTGATCCTGATTGACAAACCCTGCCACGCGGAAAATCAGTATGGCCGGTTCGCTGCGTTTGGCCAAAGCATCAAGTGCAGCGATATAGGCCGTGCCATCCGCTGCGCTTTGCTGGTCAATCATTTCAAACAGGACGATATCCCGGGCCGGGTTGCTTGATCGAAACATACTGGTTTCCTTTACGCGCAAGAGCCCGGCGGGAAACCGCCGGGCCGTTGGATGGTTCAATCCGATGCAGGTGCCGTCATCAGAATTCGCGACGATAGCCGATCAATAAAGTGCGACCATGACCGGCAACCGAATAGCCACGAAGGGCAGTTGCCGCCGGATTTTCATAACTGGTATCAAAGATGTTCTCGATCCCGAAGCGCGCCGTGCCGCCCAGCAGCGGATAATTGCCCGACAGGTTGAAAACAAGGCTCGGCTTGATTTTGGCATCTTCGATCTTGGTGCGCGCAGCGGTGTATGTCCCGTCAAAGCGCATGTTCAGATCGCCCCAGACGTAGCTGTCGACATAACCGGTAAAGCGGAAAGGTGACGGAATACGGTTATTGGGCAGCCAGCTATCTAGATCACCGTCTTCGTTGGTGTCATAGCGACCTTCGACATAGGATGCCAACGCGCCAATATAGGTATCGTCAGAAATATCATACTCGCCGGTCAGTTCTGCCCCTATGATGCGTTCCTTTTCCTGACTGAGCTTGTTGGTCGAGCTGTCATAGTTATCGCCACGATCATTGGTGCTCATATAAACCGCACCGGTGGTGCGGAAATCTGTTCCGTCATAGCGCGCGGCAAGTTCATAGGTTTTGACCTTGGATGCCTCGACATCGATGTCATTGAAATTAAGCGGAACAGACGTGCCGGTTTGTCCTGCCCGGCGCGTATATGCCCCAACGTCGGGAACAGAAAAGCCTTCGCTATAGCTGAGCGATGTATCGAAACGTTCTGTCCAGTGAACCACGGCCGAGGCATTGTAAGTCACGGCATCATAGGTCGTTTCCCCGCCGGTGAACGCCGCTGGCAGCAGGATTTGCTGCGGAGTTCCGCCGTTGTACCGCATGTAGCTCGGACGGGTAAAATCCTTGACCGTCAGGTCGTATTTTTCGTAGCGCACACCACCGGACAAATCGACATATTTTGTCACCGGAGCTGAAAGCTGGGCAAAGACCGCCTTGCCATCCTGTTCCATCGGGGCGCCAATATCACGCCCGCTGACGGTTTCATATTTGACATCATCAAAGGTCAGATCCCCACCCCAGGTCAGGGTCAGCCCCTTATAGGCCGCATCAAGACTGGTATCAGTCGAGAGCTTCATACCATATTTGACAGCATCAATGACCGATTGGCCAAGCGGATCTTCAATCGCCCCATTGCTGGCGAGCGAAACCAGAGCAGGGTTATAGGTGGCGTGGTATTCGGCACGTGCGGCCTGTTTGTAGCTGTCATTGTAAAACAGCTTCAGATCACCAACACCGATCTTGCCAAAATCAAACTCGTATCCGGCAGTGAAATACTGGCTTTCATCTTCAAGCGGTTGCGCCAGATAGGGGCTGTCATAATTGACCGACACCGGGTCGGTCGAAAGGTCGGCATAATAGTCGATATCCTGACGGAACCGCACGACTTCCGAGGATAAAAACAGGCGATGACCCTCGGCAAGCGTGACACCGGCCTTGCCAAAGACATTAAGGTCCTCGGCGTTATCGAACCCGCCCTGCCCCAGCATCGCGTCCGATGGTACCTGATTACCATAGCCGTCATAGGCGTTGCCGGTTTTCGAGGCCGTAACACTGGCAGCAAGATCCACCGCACCAACGCCACCGCTGCCCGAAAGGGTCAACGAGGGCGAGAAACTGTCGCCGATATCATCCGTGTAGCTTTTGGCATGGCCATCAACGACAAAGACGTTTTTGCCGACTTCACCGGTCTTGGTGATGATGTTAATCGTCGCCCCGGTCGCGCCATCGCCATTCATCGCGTTCGAGCCCGGAATGACTTCGATGCTTTCGACTTGCTGGATGTCGATCATTGAAAGAATGCGGCTGCTGTTGCGTAGCGGCGTGTTGCGGGCGATCCCGTCAACAAGGACCTGCACATCTCGACCACGGAAGGTTTCGGTGCTGGAGATCAGGCTTTGATCATCAAACATGAAGCCCGGCACATTATTTCGAATAACATTGGTGATGTCGCTGCTTTTGGCCGACTGGGCTTCGATCTGATCAGGGCCGATCACCACAACCGACGGCGACATGGTGGCAATCGATCTGCGCGAACGGGTGGCAGTCACGACGACTTCGGGCAGGATCACCTGGCCCTGCGCATCGCCGGTCGTGATCGTAACCGGTTTGATGATGACGCTGTCATCAGAGACAAATTCAAACCCGTAACCACTGCCTGACAGAAGGTTTTGCAGGGCCTCGCGGGCGGACATGTCAGCGGTCAGCGCACCACTTTCGATGCCCGAAAGATCACCCTGCACAACAAGCTGCAAGCCGAACTGATCGGCAATTTGATCAAGGGCTGCGCGCAGATCCCCGGCGGCGACCGTTACCGGCTGTGCGGTGTCAGTTGCGGTTTGCGCCAAGCCTTGCGGGACCGATGCGATCATCAGTGTCGCAACAAGTGCCGTGCTGCCCAAAAGGCGGGACATTCCGAATTTTCTGGTTTCCCCAAAAGTCACGATATTCAAGTTCGAACCCCTTCGCATGAGAATAATAATGCAAATCACTATTACCTTCATGACGAACACCGCTGCGAAATGAGGAGGTGAAATTTTCTATTTTTTTGAAATTATTCTGAACCCGCCCGGAACAGCGCGGTCCGTCAGGCCATAGGCCGCCAGAATAGCACCATAAGCCCCGTCCGGTTTGGTCAGATCGAAACTGCCCGAAACCGTGATATCGCCCAAGCGCGGATCGCGCACGAAGCTGATACCGTCCATCAAAGGCGAAAGACGGGCAAACAACTCGTCAATCGGCATGTCATTGACCACCCAGCGCCCATCGCGCCACGCGCCAACCCGATCCAGTGCCACCATACCGTAATGCATGTCGCCATCCGCATCCTGCCAGGATGCCCGACCGGCAGTCAGACGGGCGAATTTTGCCGTGCGGCTTTCAAGATCGACCGTGCCTTCGGAAACCTCGACCCGGACATGGCCACCCCATTTCGAGGCGCTGAATGCCGTACCGACCGCCGTTGCCGTCAGTTTGTTAAGATGGATGCGAAGCGGTCGTGTACTGTCCTTGGCGACTTCGATGAATACACCGCCTTCAAGAACAGTAAGGTCGCGATACTGATCGTCATAGGCCAAGGCAACGCGCGTGCCTGGCTCCATCCAGATGCGCGATCCGTCGGCAAGTTCATGAACTTCACCGACAACATCCGGATTGCTTTCCGCAATCAGATCGGCATCAGGTTGAAACGCGGAATAGCCCCACAGTCCCAGAAGCACCAGAATGGTGAAAATCGCCAACATCGGCCGGGCGCGGCGCTTGGCGGATCGCATGCCCGGCAGGCGACTGTTGCCGCCTTCAAGCGCACCTAATCGTTCAAGGTCACGCCGGACGGCTTCGCTATCAAAGCCGCTGTCATGAACTGGTTTGCGCGACCTGATCGAATGGTCTTCATCGTCTGAAAATTCGGCAGCAGCGATTTCCATGCCCTGCCATGTCTGACGCGCCCGGATCAGGCGTGCAGGGTTTTTCGCATCAGCCGCCTGCCAGTGTTCAAAGGCGATTTCTTCAGCGGCACTGAGTTGCACATCATCAAGGCGCACAGCCCAGTAATCGGCAATGTCGTCATTGCTCTGGCAGTCGTCGGGATAGCGGAATTCGGTCATGGTAGTGTCGTTACCCGGCTTCTGACGGAGGGGGCTGTTGTATATGTGACGAACAAGCCGCGCAAAAGAGGATGTTTAATTTTCATGGCGCGCCAGCACCTGTTTGCAATGTCCAAGCGCCTGACGCAAATGCTTTTCCACCATATTGCGACTGATGCCAAGTTGTTCGGCCACTTCCACGGTACTCAGATGATCGCGTTTGCACAGCAAGAACACCTCGCGGCAGCGCGGCGGCAGATCATCAATCGCACGTCGGATGATCTCAAGACGCTGGCGATCAGAACTGATCTGTTCTGGAGTGGCGGACTGGCTGCCTGCACCATCCATCTCGCTGATTTCGGTCGGGTCGGTGAATTCAACCGGATTGCGATTGTTGCGACGCAAGGCATCAATTGCCAGATTGGTCGCCATGCGCATCAAAAAGGCCGGAGGATTGGCAATGTCAGCCGGATCGATTTTGCGATGGCGCAGTTGCACATAAAGATCCTGCAACACGTCCTGGCTTTCGTCGCGGGTGGGCAGATATTTCTGCACCTGTCGCAACAAACGGTCATGATATTGCTGATAAAGATTATCCCAAGAACGGTCACAGACCGCCATAGCTATACATCCAGAATTCGATAATGATAACCGTTATCATTATCGTTTACGCTTATAAGCAATCCTGACCATGCGTCAATTCAAAAAGCATAGGCCTCTTCGACAATTCCCCGTGGGAAAGTCCGAGTTTGAAAGCCGGCATCGCGATACGAAGATCTTGCTGCGTTCCCCAAACAACAACTGCCGATTTAAGCCCCAACTCTGTGGCGGAGCTGTTTCAATGACAGAATGCGAAACCGCCAGACGGCGCGAGTCCCGTCACAGAAACCCCACATGCGGTCTCAGAGCGGCATTGCTTCGCACTCTATTCATCGGAAACAGCCGCCCAAAAATATCCTAACGAATAGGTCAACCCTGTTTATCTGTCGTATAAATTAGATTTCGCTCGACAAGAGGATATTTTACTTATAGTTGTTACTATAGCTTTATCGCTAATTGCGAACTTTACACGTAGTAAACCATCGCCACTTTCCAGGTAGGAAATCCAATGGCACTCAACATTATATCCAACTATGCGGCAAATGTTGCGCATCGCAACTTGTCTGCTTCTGACGAGATGGCGACCCGTTCGCTATCGAAACTGTCTTCTGGTACCCGTGTTGTTTCTGCACGTGACGATGCCGCCTCCATGGCCATCGGTGCGCGTTTGAACGCAACCACCCAGGCTCTCAAAACAGCAAGCGTTAACGTTGGTCAGGCCAACTCGATGCTCCAGATCGCCGATGGCGGTATGGCAACCATCGATGACGTTCTCGTTCGTATGAAAACGCTGGCTGTCCAGGCGTCCTCTGGCAACCTGTCCGATACCGAACGCGGTTTCCTCAATGACGAATTCGTCCAACTGCGTGACGAAATCGACCGAATCGCATCCTCGACCAACTTCAATGGCATTCAACTGCTTGGCGATGGGGGTGATGTTGCAATTAATCTCACACCTGCCACCGCCAATGAAGCGCTGACGCCCGCTTTCGGCTTTGACCGGTTCGCTATCACGGACAACAATTACTGGGCACAGGACGCGGCTGAAGATGGTGTCGACGATAACGGCATAGAAGTCAGAATTGGCCGAATGGCCGACGGCCAGGTGATTATGACCGTTCTGACTGCGATAGATGGCACTCTAGACCGGACCCAGTCGATCGACGTCACGGATTTTGCTGCTACAGGTGGGTCACAGGCCATTGATCCCGGCAAAAATGCAATTTTGAACTTTGATGAGTTGGGCCTGTCAATTCAGATCAACACAAACTTCTCTGACACAGTCGATTATGTTGCCGTCAGTGCAGCCAACAATTTTGGCTTCAACTCGGCTAACACCGATTTCATGGGATCTGGCATAGATACATCCGGTGGACAGTTCTTTTTCATGGAAGAGGACAAGGGCCAGCAGCTCTCCGACACAATTGAGTTCCAGGTCGGTGGCGGCAACACCGCCAATGATCGTCTTTCGATTAACCTGAGCGCAGTTGACTCTGCGGTACTGGGATCATCTGGTCTCGGTCAGGAGTCTCTTGAAGACCTTGGTACGAACGCCATCTCGACAGCCGCTGGTGCACAGAATGCTGTTGAAGTTGTGACCCGTGCGATCGACGACTTGCAGCGCGCCCGTGCTGCGGTTGGCACCTCCCAGAACCGTCTGGACTTTGCCGCCCAGAACCTTGCATCGACGCAGGAAAATACGGAATCGGCGCGTTCCACCCTGCTTGATCTGGATGTTGCCGCCGAAATGACGGCCTTTACCTCAAAACAGATTCTGGTTCAGTCCGGTGTCGCCATGCTGGCCCAAGCCAACCAGATGCCGCAAAACCTGCTGCGGTTGCTGCAAGGCTAATGGACCACATCTGACAAACGTTTTGACGTGCCTACCTGTTGCAACAATGGCCCGAGCGAGTTTCGTTCGGGCCATTGATTTTAGGTAGCACTGAGATCGAAAGACGATCCTTGGATCAGTCTTCAAAATGGCCCTTGGCGGCAAAACCACCACCCTGATAAATCACGGCCGGGTCATGACGATCTTCTGGCGGGAACGCAGCCTCGATCTCAGCACGGAACTGTTCGGAGCTGTCTTGCGGTTTCCAGCCCAGGAAGTCCGCGTGATCATTGCTCCACCATTTCGATGTGTTGTCTGAGACGCCATACATCACGAGATGGCCGGTCATCGGGGCGTTAAAGATCGCCTTCATCAACGAGATAAAATCACGAGGGCTCATCCAGGTGGACAGCATCCGGCGATCCTTTGGCTTCTCAAAGCACGAGCCAATGCGCACCGAGACGGTTTCAACATCGAACTTGTCGAAATAGTAGCTTGCCATCGCCTCGCCGTAACATTTGGTCACGCCATAAAGGCTATCGGGGCGCTGTTCGGATGTGTCATCCAGCTTGGTCGTGCGTTTGTGAAAACCAATCGCATGGTTGGAGCTGGCAAACATGATGCGCTTAACGCCGTTCTGACGCGCACCTTCATAAAGGTTATAGGTGCCCGCAAGATTGGCCTGAAGCAGATCATCAAAAGCGGCCTCGATTGAAATGCCGCCAAGATGGATGATGCCATCAACATCCTTGGTCAGTTCAATGACGGCTGCACGATCCGACAGATCACATTGCACGACTTCTTCGTTTGGGCCAGCCGGATCCATTGGGGAAATATCAGACAGGCGAATGACATCGGCATAGCCCTTAAGCCCTTCGCGGCAGATCTTGCCAAGGTTTCCACCGGCACCGGTGATCAGCAAACGTTTCATAATTATCCTCTTTGGTATCACTCTCTGCCCACGATTAACTGCCAAACACAAGGTTCGGAAGCGTCAATGAAATCGCAGGAATATAGGTTGTCAGCAAAAGTGCGGTCAGGATCGCCAGATAAAACGGCCAGATCGTCTGAACGGCCTTTTCGATTTTCACCCCGCCAATCGCGCAGCCGACAAACAGGCACGACCCAACAGGCGGTGTACACAGGCCAAGACCCAAATTCATCATCAAAACCATGCCGAACTGGATCGGGTCCATGCCGAACTGCATGGCAAGCGGCAGGAAGATCGGCGTGCAAATCAGGATAAGGGCTGCCATATCCATGATCATCCCGGCAACCAGCAACATGACATTGATCAGCAACAACACCATGATCGGATTGTCGGTAATGCCGGTGATCGCATCGGCCAGTGCATCCGGCACCTGATAAAACGCCAGCATGTAACCATAGGCTGACGCGCAACCCACCAGCAGCATCACAAGGGCCGTCGTCTTGGCCGATTGTTTGACCGCGGCGATAAAACCGGCCCAGCTCAGTTCACGATAGACCAGCCCGGTAATGATCAGGGCATAGGCCACACCAATCGCCCCTGATTCGGTTACGGTGAACACACCGCTCAGGACCCCGCCGACAATAATGACTGCGGTAAAGAAGCCCGGAACTGCGCGAACCGCCGTACGCCAAACCACTGCCCAACCCGGGAACGGTTCCGCCGGATAGCCGTGCTTGATCGCAACCAGCCAGGTTGCAAGCCCGAGCAACAGGCACATGATAATGCCCGGCACCACACCGGCCATGAAAAGTTTGGAGATCGAAATGCCGCCACCGGCCGCCACCGCATACAGGATCATGTTGTGGCTGGGCGGGATCATGATGCCGGCAATCGATGAGGTCACCGTAACGTTGACCGCATAATCCGCGCGGTAGCCTTCCTTTTTCATCACCGGGATCAGGATCGAGCCAAGGGCCGACGTATCGGCCACAGCAGAACCGGAAATGCCGCCAAACAGCATCGATGAAAACACATTCACAATGCCAAGGCCGCCGCGACGGCTGCCGACCAAGGCGGTCGCAAATTGCACAAGCCTCGTCGCAATCCCGCCGTGAAGCATCAATTCACCGGCAAAAATAAAGAACGGAATGGCCAGAAGCGAAAAGGCCGAGATCCCCGATCCGATGCGCTGAAACGCAATCAGGGTCGGAAGGCCTTCGACAAAGAACGCGCCAAGGGCGGCAATGCCAAGTGCAATGGCAACGGGCATGCCGATCAGAATACCAATGGCAAACACGCCCAGAAGAATGGTCATGCCCATGTTATTTCACGTCCTCATTCAAAAGATCATCATGGTAAATGCGGGCCTGGGAAATGGTTTTCCACCGCACCGCGATCTTGAGGATATGAACCACGCTGTAAAACATGATCCCCGCACCGCACACTGCCATCGGAACGGACCGCAAGCCATCTGAAATATGAATGATCGGCATGGTCTTGGCCCAGTTAAACGCAACCAGATCCATCGCCCCGATCAGCATCCAATAGCCAAACCAGGCCGACGCGCCATATCCGATGGCCGCAACAATGGCGGCCATTTTCGGCGGCAATGCATCGCGGAAAAAGGAAACGGAAAGGTGGCTGTTGTCGCGGATGCCCGCAGCTGCTACCGGAAAGGTAATCAGCACAATCAGAATAAGCGAAACCTGTTCGACCCAGGTCGGTGTTTCATTGAGGACATAACGCCCGAACACCAGCCAGGCGAAACTCGGGATCAGTGCGACAAGGGCCAAACCACCAATCAGGTTCAGCACCCCGGCAATCCCACCGCCCAAGCGATCAATCACATTAACAAAACGAGAAAACATCTACGCGCTACCAGAAACAGATAAACGACGAATATACTAAGCGCAGCCAAAAAGAAGGGCGACGATATTATCGCCGCCCTTCAGATATTTAAGGCATTATTTCTGCGCGTCCTGGATCGCCTTGACCAGATCGGCAAGATCCGGGTTGGCTTTCAGGAAGTTGTCATAGACCGGCTGCATGGCATCCTGGAAAGCCTGCTTATCGGCGATCTCGTTGACTTCGATGCCCGCGGCAATGACTTTTTCCTTGGACTGCTCTGCACGATCGGCCCATGCGGCACGCTGTACGGTGACAGATGCTTCAGCTGCTTCGTGGACGATTTTCTTTTCCTCGTCCGACAGGCTGTCATAAAGCGCCTTGTTCATGCACAGGCATTCCGGAAGGATCAGGTGCTGGGTGACGGAATAGTATTTCGCCGCCTCAAAATGCCCGGAGCTGTCATAAGACGGGTAGTTGTTTTCCGCACCGTCAATCACGCCGGTTTTCAGCGACTGATAGACCGAGCTATAGGCCATCGGGGTCGCGTTACCGCCCAGCGCATCAACCATCTGAACATAAAGATCGTTGCTCATGACGCGGAATTTCAAACCGTCAAGGTCCGCCGGGGTATTGATCGGACGCTTGGAGTTATAGAACGAACGCGCACCAGAGTCATACCAGCCAAGCGGCTGCAAGCCAGCTTCGATCAGGCCATCGGCGATCTGCTGACCAGCCGGGCCATCCATGACGTCATGCATGGCATCGACGCTTTTGAAGATGAAAGGCAGCGACACAACGTTGGCTTCGGGGGCGACTTCACCCAGCGGGCCGAGGTTGAAAACAGCCCAGTCCAGACCGCCCAGACGGACCTGCTGGATCGCATCAGGCTGATCGCCCAGAACGCCGCCGTGATAAACCTTGGCTTCCAGATCGCCGCCGGACTTTTCATTGATCAGCTTGGCGAATTCTTCCATGCCGGTCGAAACCGGGTATTCCGGCGGATGAATGTTCCAGCCGCGCCATTCGGCGGCCTGCGCACCGGATGCCAGCGCCACCGAGACGGCAGCCGCCGCAATCGTCAGCGTTGTGGTTTTGATAAACTTGTTCATTTTAGGTCCTCCCAGACAATCTGTTGTCTATTTCATTGAAGCATTTTGCCCTTTTGGGTCTTGTTCTTATCATTTAATCCTACAATCCAGCACTTGTAAACATAACTGTAAGATTTGTTAACAACTAAGTTGCGAACGGTATCAAATTTCCGATAACCGATTGCAGTTTTAGTGTCCCATTCTGCCGCCCCGGCAGGCGAACCCGCCGGGAAATAACAAGTCATATGTCGCGTTGGCGACCCGCCATCAGGCAGCGCGAAGGGCCGCGTCGCCATAAGCCTTGCGGATCACATCGGCCAGCATGTCATGTTCCGCATCGGTCAAATCGGTCAGCGGACTGCGCACCGGGCCGGTATCGCGCCCGATCACCCGCATGCCCGCCTTGACGATGGAAACGGCGTAGCCCTTTCCACGATTGCGGATATCAAGGTACGGATAGAAAAATTCGGTCAGTGCGCGGCTCATCGCGGCGTCGTCATCGCGGCCAAGCGCATCATAGAAATCAAGCGCCTGTTGCGGCAGGAAGTTGAAGATCGCCGATGAATAGGTTGTCACACCAGCTGCCTTGTATGCCTTGGCAAAGACCTCGGCTGTCGGCATGCCGCCGATATAGGACAGCCGATCCCCGATCACGGTGCAAACCTTGGTGACCATTTCGATATTGCCATGACCATCCTTGAACCCGACCAGGTTCGGGCAGACATCACACAGCTTGGCAAGTGTTTCAGCCGTAATAATCGAATTGTCGCGGTTATAGACAATCACGCCGATATCGACCGCATCACACACCGCCTTCACGCGGGCAAACAGACCTTCCTGTTCGGCACCAACCAGATATTGCGGCAACAGCAAAAGACCATCCGCACCGGCCTCCTCGCAGGCCTTGGCAAGTTCAACCGCCATGGCCGTGCCATACCCGCACCCGGCGATGATCGGGGTGTCGCCCGCAACTTCCTTGGCCGCACGCACGGTTTCGACCACCTCGGCCGGGGTCAGGGAAAAGAATTCCCCGGTACCACCGGCTGCAAAAAGGGCGGTTGCCGGATATTGCGACAGCCAGCCGACATGCGTGCGATAGGTCGCAAGATCAAGCGCGCCTTCGGCATCAAAAGGCGTCACCGGAAAAGAAAGCAACCCGGCGCCAATCGCCTTTTTCATCTCTAGATAGTGCATCAAGCGTCCCTAATGTCTGAATACGTCAAATAACTATGACGATTCTATAAATTCATCATATCACTTTGTCAAACATAATACTCAAACTTTTTAGAATCGCCAGAAACACCGGAAAATATGGGTTTCTAGGGCATTCCGACAATTTACGACTTTGGAATGAATCAGGAAGATCTGGTCGATTTCACCGAATCGCGGCAATTGGTATGATGACTTTGCCAACAAAGCCCGCTAGGCTCTGGCGACCAAATCAATTGCCACAAACAAGAAGACCGGGAATGACTGATATCACCGCCGCCAGCCGCATCCTTGCCGATGCCTTTACCACCCACACCCTGATTGATCCCCTGCCTGCTGACATTGCGCCCAAAACCTTTGAGGAGGCCTATGCCATTCAGGACGCCACCCTTGCCGCGGTCGGCATTGCGCAGGCGGGCTGGAAGCTTGCAGTTGCGACCCGTGCGGCACAGGAAAAGATCGGTGCCGATGGCCCGCTGGTGGGGCCGTTGCTGGATGGGCGTATTCTTGGCGATGGCGCGACACTGACCACCGACGACATCCATTTTCCCAATATCGAGGCGGAAATTGCGGTTGTCATGGACAGCACCCCTGCCCCGGATGCGACATCAAGCGATATCCTTGATCATATCAAAAGCATGCATCTGGCAATCGAGATTGCCGACCGCCGCTATCATGAAAAACAGGACCCGATCCAGACACTGGCCGACCTGAATTCGACCAGCCACTTCATCCTGGGTGCTGAAATTGACGGCTGGCGCGATCTTGGTTTTATCGGCGGCAAAGTCACCACCAAAAGTGACGGTGAAGTCCTTGCCAGCAATGATGATCCAGACGCCTGGCCAGAGATTTTTGGCGGGCTGGAATATCTGGTCGGGTTCCTTGCCAAGCGCGGCAAAAGCCTGAAGGCAGGTGACGTGATCACCACCGGCGCCTGCGCGCTTCCGACCATTACCCCGCATGGCAAGATCGAGGCGATCTTTGAGGGGCTTGGCACCGTCACGGCTGAAATCAAAAAGGTCTGATCAAACTGATCCCAAAGAAAAAGGCCATGCAGATTTCCCTGCATGGCCTTTTTGGTTTTAGTGGGCCTACTAGCGGGGGTACGCACGGCGCTCGCTATTTTCGCGGAACTTGGTCACCGGCACACCGGGCACTTCAACGCGCAGCTTGACCAGCTTCCCGGCATGCGGGAATTCGGCGCGTTTTTCCGGGCTATAGCCTTCCTGATGGCTGGTGACATACAGCGTCTTCATGTCCGGCCCGCCGAAACACGGCATGGTCGGATTGGGCATTGGCATCGGGATCGATTTCAAAAGCGTCCCATCCGGGGCAAAGCGATTAAGGTTGCCCGCCGACACCCCCGCCGACCAATAGCATCCTTCGGCATCCACAGCGCCACCATCGGGACGGCCAAGCCGATCATCGAGATCAAGGTAACGCGTGCAGTTGGAAATATTGCCCGTGGCAACATCAAAATCCCAGCGATTGACCCACGGCCCGCGTGAGTCCGAGTGATACATTTTCGCCCCGTCAGCGGACCAGGCAATGCCGTTGGAAATTTTGAAACCGGTTGCCTTTTCCTCGATCTTGCCATCAGCCGTAATTCGATAGAGCGAGGCAATAGGCATCTTTTCAGGATTGTCATCCATGGTGCCGACCCAGAACGCGCCATCCGGGCCGATCTTGCCATCATTGGTGCGGCTGTTGATCCCGTCTTCAATGCGACACAGCGGGGCGCGCGCGTCGGTTTTCGGATCAAGGAAAAGGATATCCTTGCGCAGGGCCACGATAATGCGGCCCTGGTCGGTCAGCCCGAAACAGCCAAGCTCGCTGTCAAAGGTCCATGTTTTGCGCAGGCCCGTGGCAACATCAAGCGCGTGCAGTTTGCAATTAAGGATGTCTGTCCAGTAAAGCCGATTGTTGGCCGCATCCCAATTGGGGCATTCCGCCAAAGTGAAAGTCTCATCACTGAGAATTTCCGGCTGATACATTACACCACCGGTCATCGCACACTCCCAAATTCATATGATTAATTTTTGTTGTGTCTGGTTTGCCAGTCCGGGGCCCTGTTCGTCAACAGGATTTGTGCCCGCCCGTCCCCGTATCCGTCAGGCCAGGCAGCACATTTGTTTACTTGTCGCGGGCGTGATCGGTGACGCGTTGGCGGGCCTGATGCAGGTGATAGCGCATCATCAGTTCGGCACTATTGCCGTCATGGCCAAGGATCGCATCATAGATCTGGCGGTGTTCGGAAAGCACCTTTTGCGCACGCTCGGCCGAGCCACCGCGCGTGATATTAAGCGCCACGCGCATGGATTTGGACATCACTTCATGCAGGGAGTTAAGGATGGTAACGAAAATCTCGTTGCCGCTGGCGCGTGCAATTGCCATGTGAAAGGCCAGATCGGCCTTATCGGCAATATCACCGGCCGATACCCCGTCTTCGAGCATCTTGAGCGCATTTTCAATTTCGCGATGATGGCGGGGGCTGGAGCGTTCGGCAGCCATGCGGGCCGTTGTGCCCTCGATCGCGGAACGTGCTTCAAAGCAGCGCAGAAGCCCCGCGACATCACTGACTCCGCCAAACTCGATCAAACCTTGTGGCGGGCGTTTTTTTACAAACGACCCAACACCCTGGCGGGCATAGACCAGTCCATCAGATTGCAGTTTGCGCAAAGCTTCGCGCACAACCGGACGCGACACGCCAAAGGACGCACAGATTTCATTTTCCGAGGGCAGCTTGGCACCTTCGGCAAGGTTGCCCGAGATGATCTGTTCAAGGATCTGACCATAAAGCTGATCGGCAAGCTTTTCGCGCTTCTGAACCCTTAAAAGCAATTCCGACATCCGTCCCCCGGACTTGTTATCTTGTAAAACTTACTTGTAAGTTTTTATCGATAAACTTCTGGTCGGTAAAGCCTTTGCCGATCTGCCCGCCGTTTCGGATCAATCCACCAGCGAATAGTCGCGGTTGCCCGGTTTGCCGAAAACCTCATCCTCGTCGACCAAGTCGTTATCGGGTGTCTCAAGCAAGGTCGGGATCAGCGTCATGGTCCCGGTCAGCGTCTGGTTGTTATCAAGCACGACAAGATCGCCGAGCTCCTTGAATTCCGGACGGTTATGAACGTTTGGCACGTGGGAGACCGGCTCGACACAGAATGTCTTGCCATCTTCCGGGATATAGAATTGCACGTTTGACAGGCTGTCGCTTGCCAGCATCTTCACACTGTAACCGGCATCCTGCCAGACCATGTCGGCTTCAAGGTGCCAACCGGCATAATGGGCATCAAGTGCCAAGTTATGGCGGATCATGCGACCATCGGAAAAATCGCGGCCCAGATCAATAACCGTGCGCGCGGTTGGTAGCATATCCTCGTCCGTGGCGAAACTGTCAGACGCGATAAAGGCGACCGAAACGTCTTCGCCGCCCGGGAACCAGGGGTGCAGGCCAATGCCATAGGGCATCGGTGTTCGGCCCAGATGACGCACACCAATTTCGATGGTCACATCCCCCTCGGTAACCTTGATTTCCTGCCAGGCGACATAAACAAAGCCGCTTTGCGGGTCGTCATGCTTGTGATTGAAGCGCAGCGTATCAACAGTCGGACGTTCGATCTGCCATTCCGAAGACCGGCCAAAGCCGTGAATGGCATGCGGGCTGGGCGGGCGGTTGGCCGGGACCTTGACGATGCGGCCATCAAACTCGAACTCGGCAAAGGCCAGTCGGTTGGCAAACGGCACCATCGGAAAACAGCCCAAATTTGACGGATTGCCCGATGCAATCGCCTCCGGGGTGACCGGACGCAACAAATTGATAATGCCCTTGCCATCCGGGCGGATCCAGTCAATCCGCGATATTGCCCCGCCGTCTGGGACAATCCCGATCTGAAAAGGACCACTGTTCCAACGGTATTCAGGTTCGCCTTTTTTGGCCATTCCTGTGTGCCTCAAATCCAACCAAAATCATATGATGACTTTACAGAACCACTATCGTTCGATTAATTGAAGATGGTAACTGTAATGACGCAAACAAAGATTAACGCCAACCTGCCATTTTTATATCCGGTTGTTTTACACCGGAATTATCGGATACGCAAAATGAACAAGCCACGTGTGTCAGCCGCCCCGCGCAAAGTATCGCTGACCGAAAAAGTCATTGCCAGCCTGCGCCAAGAGATCGAAAGCGGGCAACGCGAACCCGGAAGCAAATTGCCGACCGAACCGGTTCTGACCGAACAGTTTGGCGTCAGCCGCACCGTGATCCGCGAAGCAATTGCCGCCCTTAAGGCCGACGGGTTGCTGGAGCCGCGTCAGGGGGCCGGAGTGTTTGTTCTGTCACCGCAAACGCGGGCCAATGATAAATCGATCTTTGCGGTTGATTACGCGCAAGTGTCCGACGTTCTGGAAATTCTTGAACTGCGCATGGCGGTCGAGATCGAGGCGGCCGGACTTGCCTGCATCCGAAGCTCTGTCGCACAGCAAACCAAGATTTACGAGGCGATGGCCAGAATGGAACGCGCCCTTGAAAAGGGCGAGCCAACCGAACAGGCCGATTTCGAATTTCACAGCGCGATTGCATCCGCCACCAACAATCGCCGCTTTGCCGAGTTCCTCGAACATCTGGGCGATAAAACCATCCCGCGTGCGCAATTGCGTCGCCGCCCGCCCGAGGCCGAAGACCAGAAGGCCTATATGCAGATGATCACCGGCGAACATCGCCGGATTTATGATGCGATTGCCGCGCGTGACGAAGATACTGCCCGCAAGGCGATGCGCGATCACCTCAGCCAAAGCCAGACCCGCTATCAGAAACTTCTGACCCAGCGGTAGGCGGCACTAAACCGCAATCGCCTGTGCCAACATCGACATGTCGGAAATAACAATATCGGCGCCTGCTTCATAAAGTCGTTGGCTGGCCCCTTCACGGTCATCGGCATAATGCCCGCCGCCGACAAAGCCGATGCATTTCATGCCTGCCGCCCGCGCCGCCGTCACCCCGGCAACAGAATCCTCGATCACGATGGCATCACCCTGGGCATATCCCATGGCATCGGCCGCATGCAGGAAAAGATCCGGGGCCGGTTTGCCGTTTTCAACGAAATCCGCACTATAAACACGCCCGTCAAACCAAGGACCAAGGCCCGTGACCTGCATGGTTTTTTCAAGCCGTTCGACAGAACTGCTTGATGAAATGCAAAAAGCAATATCCCGTGCCTGAAGAACAGTCAGGACGGTTTCGATCCCGTCAATCTTGGTCAGGTCGCGGTCATAGCGGTCAAACAGCATTTTATAGTAATACGGTTTGAATTCCGCACTGACATCGCGCCCCGTCTGGGTTTTGATATATTCAATCGGTGCGGAACTTGATCGTCCGGTAAATCGGTCCGATACGTCGCGCAGACTGAGCGGCGCGTTAAAATGATCCAGCACATCGACAAGGGTTGCCAGCGAGATCGGTTCGCTATTGACCAGAACGCCGTCACAGTCAAACAGGACAACACGACAGGCGTCAAACAGACCTTGGATCTCTGATGCTGACGTTACGATACCGGCCCCGACATCATCGGTCGGGCCTTGGACATTGTTTCCTCGGGCCATGTTGAACCTGGCTTGTGTGATTTATGTTATCGCTACAGCGTAGCTAAGAGATAAGTTCAGCGTCAACAAAAATGAACATTTGACCAATTAATGAACTTTTGATCAACTCAGGCAAAATTGAGCCCAAAACAGACGAAACAACAGCCCAAACAAAAGATCACCCGGCATCGGAGAAATCCCGAAAAGCTAGGGGATATGCGGAGGAGTACCCGATCATGAGTCCCACTTACCCCTGTTTTGTCGGTGTCGATGTCGGCACCGGAAGTGCACGCGCCGGCGTGTTTGACGCCAATGGCAAATTGCTTGGCAGTGCTGCACACGCGATTGCGATGAACCGCCCGAAACCCGATTTCGTCGAACAGGATTCTGAAAATATCTGGCAGTCGGTCTGTCAGTCGGTGCGGGATGCCATGGCCAAATCCGGGGTCCCTGCACAAAAGGTCGCCGCCATCGGGTTTGATGCCACATGCTCGCTCGTGATCCGCGATCAGGATAACAAACCGCTGGGCGTCACGCCCAATGGTGCGGACAACTGGGATGTGATTGTCTGGATGGATCACCGGGCCGTGCGCGAGGCCGAGGAATGCACCGCCACCGGCGCCAAGGTGCTGGAATATATTGGCGGCACCATGTCGCCCGAAATGGAAATCCCCAAATTGATGTGGCTGAAACGCCATCACAATGCCGCCTGGCAGAAAATGGGCGCGGCGTATGATCTGGCCGATTTCCTGTCATTCCGCGCAACCGGCAGCAACGCCCGGTCCTGCTGCACGGTGACATGCAAATGGACCTATCTTGCCCATCAGGATGAACCATGGGATCGCGATTTCTTAAACGCGATCGACATGGAAGACCTCAATGACAAGATCAACATGCATGACAGTGCGCTTGCAGTTGGCGAACTGATCGGATCCCTTTCCGAACAGGGGGCAGCTGATCTTGGCCTGACCACAGATTGTGTGGTGGGTGCGGGGCTGATTGATGCCCATGCCGGGGCGCTGGGCACACTTGGTGAATATCTGGACGGCAACCTTGATCAGCATTTTGCCATGATCGCGGGGACATCGACCTGTCACATGGCGCTGTCAAAGGAACCGCGCTTTATCAAAGGCGTCTGGGGTCCCTATTTCGGGGCGATTGCCCCGAACCTTTGGCTTAATGAAGGCGGGCAATCCGCGACCGGTGCGTTGCTGGATCATATCGTTGCCATGCATCCGTTTTCCCATGACATGGGCCGTGATGCCCACAAGCTTGCCGGGGAAAAACTGATGCCGATGATGGCAGAAAAAACCGATCTGGCGCCGCGCCTGCATGTTCTGCCTGATTTCCATGGCAACCGATCACCGCTGGCCGATCCCGAGGCGCTTGGCGTTATTTCCGGTCTGACACTTGATCAAAGCGAGGAAAGCTTCCTGAAGCTTTATTGGGCGACTGCGTGCGCGATTGCCTATGGCACGCGCCATATCATCGATGCGATGAATGATACCGGCTATGACATCACCCACATCCATCTGAGCGGCGGGCACACCGCCAGCAAGGTACTGGTGAAACTCTATGCCGATGTCACCGGATGCACGGTCGTGATGTCTGATTGCGAGGAGCCGGTGCTGCTGGGATCGGCGATGCTGGCCGCAGGTGCGCTTGATGCAAAAGGCGGTCTTGCCCGGGCCGCACGCCAGATGGCAGGCAAGGAAACCGCCCACGCGCCCGATCCATCGGCGAAAGCGGATCATGACCGCAGATACGCGATTTTCCATCAGATGCACGCCCATCGGCAGTCCCTTGATGGCATGAGCAAATCCTGATTTTTGCCCGCTCAAAAGTGTGATATCTGCGCCGTTCGTGCGGGTTTGGTGCGGCACACCCTATCCAAAAGGCGCTTGACCTTATTGGGGGTTGCGGTCAAAACAAAAGGGCCGATGCAAACGCATCGGCCCTTTCTTTCGCACGCGCAACGGCGGGGTCGGGGGATCATGCAGAAAATCAAATTCTGCACCGTCACGGCGCGATGCCGTTTAAGGCCAGCCTTTTTGATAAGGCTGGCCTTAAATTTTATTCAGCCGGATGTTCGTGGGCAGCCTGGACTTCGCCCTTTTTCTTCCGGTTCTTGGCAAAGGTGCCAACAATCAGAACAAAGAACAAAGGCACAAAGAAGATCGCAAGCACGGTTGCGGCAATCATCCCGCCCATCACACCGGTACCCACGGCCACGCGGGCCCCGGCACCGGCACCGGTCGAAATCGCCAGCGGCACGACACCAAGGGTAAAGGCCATCGACGTCATGATGATCGGACGCAGACGCTGGCGCGCTGCTTCGACAGTTGCCTCAAGAAGCCCCATGCCCTCGTCGTAAAGTTCGCGGGCGAACTCGACAATCAGGATGGCGTTCTTGGCCGACAAACCAATCGTGGTCAGGATCGCCACCTGGAAGTAAACGTCATCGGGCAGACCACGCAGCATCGCTGCGATCACAGCACCAAGGACACCCAGCGGTACGACCATCATCACCGAAATCGGAATGGCCCAGCTTTCATAAAGCGCTGCCAGACACAGGAAGACGACGATCATCGACAGGGCATACAATGCCGGTCCCTGCTCGCCCGCTTCGCGTTCCTCATAGGACAGCCCCTGCCATTCAAGGCCGATATCGCCCGGAAGCTGCGAGACAAGCTGTTCCATCGCAGCCATGGCATCCCCGGATGCGACACCCGGTGCCGCAGACCCCTGAATATTAAGCGACGACAGACCGTTAAAGCGTTCCAGACGTGGAGAACCATAGGTCCATTCACTGGTAGAAACAGCCGAAATCGGCACCATTTCACCCAGATTGTTACGGACATACCAGTAATCCATGTCTTCGGGCATCATGCGGTATTTGGCGTCTGCCTGCATGTAAACCCGTTTAACACGGCCGTTTTCGATGAAGTCATTGACATAGCTTGACCCCCAGGCAGCCGCCAGTGTCTGGTTGATTTCGGCAAGGTTGACGCCAAGGGCGCTGGCCTTTTCCTGATCAATATTGACATTGAACTGCGGCGTATCATTCAGGCCGTTGGGGCGCACACCAACAAGACGCGGGTCCTGTGATGCCATGCCCAAAAGCTGGTTACGGGCCGCGATCAGGGCGTCGTGACCATTGCCACCGCGGTCAACAAGTTGAAGGTCAAAACCGTTCGCGGTACCAAGTTCGATAATCGCAGGCGGCGCAAAGGCAAAGATCATGGCTTCGCGGATCTGGGCAAACGCGCCATAGGCACGACCAATCACCGCATCAACCGCTTGATCCGGGCGGGTACGTTCCGACCAGTCCTTGAGGTTCACGAAGGCAATACCGGCGTTCTGCCCACTCCCGGCGAACGAAAAGCCGGCAACCGTGAACAGACCATCGATATTTTCCGCCTCGTTCTCCATGAAGTGTTTTTCAAGCTTCTTGAGAACATCGACCGTGCGTTCCTGCGATGCCCCAGCAGGCAACTGCACCATGGCAAACATGATGCCCTGGTCTTCTTCCGGCAGGAAGGAGCCCGGCAGTCGGCCAAACAAAGCTGCAAGGCCACCAACAAGAATCGCATAGACGAACAAATAGCGCCATTTGCGGTTCACAACGTGGCCAACGCTGCCTTGATAGAAGTTGTTGGTCCGTTCAAAGCCTCGGTTAAACCAGCCAAACGGGCCTTTCTTCTTGGTCGGATCGGTGTGGCCGGGTTTGAGCATCGTCGCACAAAGCGCCGGTGTCAGAACAATCGCGACAACAACCGACAGCACCATTGCCGAGACGATCGTGATCGAGAACTGGCGATAAATCGCCCCTGTCGACCCGGCAAAGAAGGCCATCGGCACAAACACCGCCGAAAGCACAAGCGCAATACCAATCAGGGCACCGGTGATCTGTCCCATGGATTTTCGCGTTGCTTCACGCGGCGGAAGACCGTCTTCTTCCATTACACGTTCGACGTTTTCGACCACAACAATCGCGTCATCGACCAAAAGGCCGATGGCCAGAACCATGGCAAACATGGTGAGCGTGTTGATCGAATAGCCAAATGCCGCAAGAATTCCGAAGGTGCCGAGCAAAACAACCGGCACTGCAATCGTCGGAATAAGCGTTGCCCGCCAGTTCTGCAGGAACAGGAACATCACCAGGAACACGAGGACAATCGCCTCGAACAGGGTATAGACCACCTCTTCGATCGACACCTCAACGAACGGTGTCGTGTCATAGGGATAGACAATCTCGATCCCTTGCGGGAAGAACGGTTTGAGTTCCGCAAGACGGGATTTAACCGCATCTGCGGTATCAAGCGCGTTGGAACCGGTTGCAAGGTTGATCCCGATACCGGTTGCAGCCTGCGCATTGTAGCGCGCAACAACTTCATAGCTTTCGCCACCGATTTCGATACGGGCCACATCGCCAAGGCGCACCTGCGCACCATCGGTTTCGACCTTAAGCAAGATGTTGGCGAACTCGTCAACGGTTTGCAGTTTGCTTTGGGCGGTGATGGTTGCGTTGATCTGCTGGCCCGAAACCGACGGTGCTCCGCCGATTTGACCGGCAGTGACTTCGGTGTTTTGTGCCTCGATGGCATTGTTAACATCCATCACCGTCAGGTTATAGGACAGCATCTTGTTCGGATCGAGCCAGATGCGCATCGCATGCTGGGCCCCAAACACCTGGACCGAGCCAACACCGTTCACACGCGCAATCGGATCTTCGACCGATGATACCACAAAGTCCGCAAGGTCCTGGGCATTCATCGACCCGTCAGCCGACACAAAGCCGACAACCATCAGGAACGATCCCGATGATTTGCTGACGGTCACCCCCTGCTCCTGCACTTCGGTCGGAAGCGATGACATGGCAGCCTGCAGCTTGTTCTGCACCTGCACCTGGGCGATATCCGGATCAGCTTCGGGTTCAAAGGTCAGCGTAATCGATGCCTGCCCGTTCCCCGACGAGGTCGAGGACATATAGCGCAGGTAATCAAGGCCGTTCATCTGCTGTTCGATCACCTGGGTGACCGTGTTTTCAACAGTTTGCGCCGAGGCACCGGGATAAGTTGCCCCGATCTCGACAGATGGTGGTGCAATCGACGGATACTGTTCGATGGGCAACTGCCAAAGCGACAAGCCCCCCGCCAGCATGATCACCAGGGCAATAACCCAGGCGAAGACGGGGCGATCAATAAAGAATTTTGCCATTGAATAAGTCCTTATTCGGCGGCTTTGGCGGTTTCAACGGGCTGCGGCGTCACTGGCGCATCCGGTCCGATTCGCTGGATGCCATCGACAATGACTTGCGCGCCATCCTCGATACCGGCCGTCACCAGCCAATCCTGTCCCTGCGACTGCTCGATCGTCAAATCCTTGGAGGCAACCTTGCCATCCTCGACGACATAGGCATAAGCCGAGCCATCCGGACGGCGCATCACCGCTTTCTGCGGCACAAGGAAGGCGTCCTCAAGCTGGCCCTGACGGACCTGTCCACGGACAAACATACCAGGCAGAAGCGTACCATCCGGGTTCGGGAAGACCACACGCAAACGCACAGTCCCGGTGGTTTCGTTCACCGTCACATCCGAAAACTGCAAGGTTCCCTTGTGCGGATATTCCTCACCGGTAGCATCAACGATCAGGGCAACCTCGATCTGGCCGTTCTCAACACCCTTGATGCGGCCATTGCGAATGGCTTCCTTGATTTTCAGCAACCGGCCACCGGCCTGCGTCACATCGACATAGATCGGATCAAGCTGGGTGATGGTGGTCAGCTTTGCCGACTGATTGGCGGTCACAAGCGAACCTTCGGAATAATCCGACGAGCTGATCTGACCGGAAATCGGTGCGGTGACCGTAGTATAGGCCAGATCGATCCGCGCCTGTTCAAGCTCGGCACGCGCCGCGGCAACCGCTGCCTTTGCCTGTGCTTCGGCGGCGACGGCATCGTCATAGGTTTGCTGGCTGACGGCCTGCGACTTGATCAGCGGGTCATAGCGCGAACGCGTCTTGGTCGTCTGATCAAGGGTTGCGCGCTGACGGGTCAGTTCGGCCTGTGCGGCATCAACGCGCGCCAGGTAAACTTCCTGATCAATCATATAAAGCTGCTGACCGGCTTCAACAAACGCACCCTCGGTGAAGTTGCGTTCCTTGATAATGCCATCGACCTGCGGGCGGATGTCTGCCTGACGGAAGGCAACGGTACGACCGGGCATTTCCTCGACCAGGCCAACAGTCTGCGCGTTCAGCGTCACGGTACCGACCGGGGTCGCCTGTGGCTGTTGCTGGGCGGCTGCCTGTTGGTCGCCTTCGCTCTGCTCGCTGCAGGCGGCTACAAGCACGACAAGCGCTGCCATACCAGCGAATTTCAAACAAGATCGCATGGACAAAATGCTTATTCCTTCTAAGTCCGCGCAAAGCCGTGTGGTGTGCGCTTTGCCATTGCTTTTATAAATACTGTACGGTACAGTACACATTGTGCGCTGCACGATCAAGAGCCAAAAACAGCAGAGCCAAGAAAGATGAGTGAAACGCCCGAAAAGCTTGAAAAACAACATTCTCGCGGCACTGCACGCCGTCGTGCAATGATGGATGCTGCATGGGCGTTATTGCTTGAACGTGGCTTTGCTGGCGTGACCCTCAATGACGTGATTTCAAAATCTGGCGGGTCGCGTACGACCCTTTACGAAGCGTTTGGCGGAAAGGATGGCTTGCTCGCAGCGGTGATGACCGAGCAATGCAAAGAATTCTCAGCCGAACTGCATATTTCACTGGAAACCGATCTCCCTCCCCGTGATGCCCTGACGGACTTCGGCACAAAACTGGCCCAAAAGATTGTAACCGAGGAAGTCGCCCGCTTCACCCAGATTCAGTATTCCGAGGGCCAACATTTTCTACCCTTGATCGAAAAATTCTTTGAAGTTGGCCCCGACAGCACACGCAAACACCTTGCCGATTACCTGTCGCGGCAGCAAAAGCTTGGCAATATAACAATCGAAGACGCAGATCATTCGGCCGAAATGTTTGAATCCATGGTCATTGGCGACTGGCTGTCGCGGATCATGAAACACAATCCGCGCCCGCCCATGACCGACCAGCAAATTAACGAACGCGTTTCACGTGCGGTTGAAACTTTCCTGTGTGGTGTCGCAACACCGCAAGCGCGTGACACGTTCGACTGCGCGAACACATAACCTCCCCGTCCGTCGTCAATGACCGGCTTTATAGCCAGCCCCTCCTGACAGCATCCTGTCAGGTGTGACCCATCGTGGCGAAAATTCCCGATGGGTGGCGGGTGATCTGCATTACATCTGAATTACGTTGCCCTAACATTACCAAATTTGGGGTAAACTCTGGCGTGCGTTACCAACAGAGGGTGTATTTCCCCCTTCTGGCAAGCAAAAGGATCCCGTCATGCAGTTGCGAAAGGCACTTACCGGCTTTGGCGTTCTGGCAATTTCGATTGCCGGCCTGACCACACGTGCCGACGCTATTTCCGTTGAAGATGCCCGGACGGCCGTTGATGCGATCCTGATGCAATCGGGCATTTCCGCGACCGAGGTCGATGCCCGCATGATAGATGGCGATGCGGTCGAACTGGTTTTTGACGCGGTTTCCCTTGATCTCAGCGGCTATTCGACCCCGCGCCAGCTGGCGATGGATGACGTTCTGGTAACCGTGCGCGATACCGATACGGCCAGTCAGGTTGACCTTGATGTCAAACTGCCCGAACAGGCAAAAATGCTGGCCGAGGCAACCAGCGATCAGCGTGACCTGACGCTGCGCAATGCCGGGGGTTATCTGCGTTGGGATACCGCGCGCAATGTTCCGGTTACCTTTGACGGCTTTGCCGATTTCCTGGTGGGCGACGAACCGGTTTCGCGCAAGCACTGGCTGATCAATGGCCTGATCATTCAATGGTTGCCCGAAATGGCCAAGATCGCCTGGCAGGCAGCCGAATGGACCGGCCCCAACCGCGAAAAACGCGGCTCGATCAAATCGGCGAACTTCACGCTTTATCCCGACGACGATGGCGCGACCCATCTGGATTATTCCCATGATGGTTTGTGGCTGCCAAGCCTGATCCAGCCGCGCACGGTGCGGGTGAAAACCAGCAGTGCCGGCCTGCCCTGGTCGGATGCCCAGCCCATTATCGAAAAGGGTTTCCACGATATCCTGACCGGCACCGCCCCGCGCTTTGCCCGCCGCCAGATTGGCGATGCACTGTGGAAAAAGGCCGCCCAGAATGGCGCCCCGGTCAAGGTTGACGAGTTCTATATTGAATCCCGCGGGCTTGAGGCGCTGGGTTCTGGCGAATTCCTGGCCCAGGCCGCGGCACGTTATGGCTTCATCGGCGATTTTGATTTCAGACTTCTGGGGCAAGAAAAGCTGGTCGATCTATTGGGAACGCCGGATAACCCAACCATCCTTGGCGCGCTTGTACCCTTTGCCGTAAACGGCCTTGCCGCCGGACGCCCGGGCCCACAAGGCACCACCGAATATGATGGTCAGTTGCTGCCCGATGGGCGGGTTGTGGTCAACGGCCTGACGGTCTTTCGTACAGCCGATGGCAGCTAGCCTTTACCCCCGCCCTGACACAACAAAGCGGCCGCCAGTCGTCACAACAGGCGGCCGTTTCTTTAAGTCGTTATGCAGTTACCAACTATATTTGAGCGTCCCGAGGACGGTTCGGCCTGGGCCATAGTAATCTTCGCTGTAGGAATAGGCGACATACTCACGGTCAAACAGGTTGGAGACATTGACAGCAAGGCTGACATTGTCGGTGACCATGTAATTGATCATGGCATCGCTAACCGCATATGCGCTCATCGGCAGTGTATTGCCGTTATCCGCATAGGTCCCGCCGACGTACCGAACACCAGCCCCAAAGGTCAGATCCCCAACCGAGTCCTGCCCCGGGATGGTGTAATCAAGCCAGGCAGATGCCACCTGATCGGGAACCGATGCCGGGCGCTTGCCGATGTTGGACTCAGTCGCGTCCTTGGTGACCTCGGCATCCATATAGGTGTAGGCCAGCGTCGCATTCATGTTGTCAAAGAGCTGAAACTTGCCTTCAAGCTCCAGCCCGCGCGAATTGACTTCACCCACCTGATTGCGTTCGGTCTGTGAAATCCACTGCACAACATTTGTTTGGGTCAGATCGAAAAGGGCTGCGGTGAACAGGGCATCGAAGGCTTCGGGCTGGTATTTGACACCAACCTCATACTGCTCGCCTTCCTGTGGTTCCGGGCCGTTATCATAGTAACCGGCATCCGAATAAATCGGCTGGAACGATTCAGAATAGTTACCATAAACAGACAAGCCATCAGTAACCTTGTAGGTCAGACCAAGACGCGAGGTGAAGGCTTCATCGTTACGCTCGATCGTGGTCAGGCCACTCGTTCCCAAAGAGTCTAGGTCGGTTTGAACATAATCATATCGACCGCCAAACGTCAGAATCCAGTCATCATCGATGGTAAGCTGCTCTTGCGCGTACAGGCCATAGCTATTCTGTTCGGTCTGAGCATCCGTATTGAAGCTCAGACTGACGCAAGACACACCACAATAGCTTGGATTTGTCACACTTATGCCCGGTGCTGATGCGGTATAGGCCCGCTCATCATTATAACCATAGGTGTAATCGAACCCGACCAGCGACTTGCTGTCAAAGCGATCCCAGGACGTATCGTATTCGACCTGGTTGTCGACAGAAAACCGGTTGAGCTCCCCACGGGTATCCGTGCCGGTACGTGAGCTCGTCGGATCACCAGTCGAATAAAGATGCTGATAGGTTAGATCGACATGGTTGTAGCGCGCGTTCTGGCGAAACTCGAGATTATCGTTAAGCGCGTGCGAAAACTCATACCCGACATTGGTTTCTTCGGTATTGAAGGTATGGAAGCCGGGCTCACCCAGGAACGTGTCCGGATCAACATCTACACCGCGCGGAAAGCCGTAACCCGGCGTGCTTTTGCGGTTGTTGTAGTTGGTCAGGATCGTCAATTCCGTGCCTGCCTTGGGCTTAAAGGTAAAGGCCGGGGCAATATAGAGACGATCATCTTGTGAGTAATCCTGACTATTCGCCGCATCCTGCCACAACGCAGTCAAGCGGTAGCTCCAGTTGCTGTCCTCCGCAACCTTGCCACCAACATCTCCGCCACCCGTCAGATGGTCTTCACCAAAGGTCGTAAAGACCTCACCATGGGCTTCGTCCTGCGGACGCTTGGTCGTCGCATTGACCAGACCACCCGGGCCGTTCAAGCCAAACAGGCTCGATGTTGATCCCTTCAGGATATCAATCTGCTGCAGGCCATAAGGTTCCATTCGGCCATTGGTGAAGTTATACACCCGCATCGGCAGGCCATCGCGATAATAGCCAAGCGTTGATTGATAGAACCCGCGGATGCGGACAAAATCGGAGCGTTGATCCGACCCGTACTCATCGACCGTCACACCGGATGTGTAGCCCAGTGCCTCGGCAACACGTTGGACATTACGCGTTTCCATCTCTTTCTGGGTGATCACGGAAACAGAGGCCGGATCATCAATGATTGCCGTATTGGTTTTTGATGCCGTCCGCGTGCGGTTCGCAACAAAACTGTCGGTGATGGCCTTGGTCGGATCGGCGGCCTCTGCCGCATTGGCCTCAACGCGCAGCGTATCAAGGACTTCCTCGCCGGCACTGCTGGTCACGGCCTCGATCACAACCGTGCCATCACTGGTGACGTCGTAATCAAGACCCGAACCACGCAGAAGCGCTTCAAGGGCTGTGCTTGCGCGCATCGTGCCATTAATGGTCGGCGCTTCATGCCCACGTACCAGCGCACCATCGACGGTGACCTGCACACTGGCCTGCACGCCAAACTGGGCCAAGGCACTGGTCAGTGATTGTGCCGGAATGTCAAACGCATGTTCTGCGTCGATCCCGCTGGCACTGACCTGTGCGCTGGCAGTCGATACAAACACGACCGGTGCCAAGGCACTTGTCATCATCAAGGCACTGGCAATTACCACAACACGACCACGATTTTGCAGCCGGGCTGCACCCCCATTCATCATTTTCTTCTATCTCCGTTTCATGTCCTATGCCTGAAACAAATTGAGAATGCAAACGCTTCTCAATTTCGCATAAAAGACAAAACGGATGCCGGTTCTGTTTTTTCAAAAATTTTTATGGGAAATCATCAGGATGGCCCCAAACCCGCAAAATTCTGCGGATTTGAAAGGCATTATTTTTTCTGGCAGGTGACTATAAACGGGTGCCGAAATCCGGCCCCCCACCGCCATCAGGACTTCGAGACGACCAGAACCCACGGGGTGATCTCACGCACCGTTGCCTTTTGCGCCCGCGCCATACCGCGCAAGGCCGTTACCGGATCATCAAGGCGATAAACGCCTGTAACCGTCTGGGCGGCCAGGACCTCATCGGTGATCAGGATGGTGCCCTTGAAATAGCACCGGAGCTGATCGACAACTTCGGATAATGGTTGATCCTGTGCGATCAGTTGGTTCTTGCGCCAGGCGCCGATCTGGCTGGTCGGCGAAGGATGACGGATCACCGTGCCGTCCTGCCCGACCCGGACATTCTGCCCGGCTTCAAGAATTTCAAAAACCGCCGGAACATTGGCGGCATTTTCGACCTGAACCCGCCCATGTTCGACGCCAACCATGGAGACCGCATTGCCTTCGGAAACATCAAACCCAGTGCCAAGCACCGTGACCATCACCTCATCCGCGCCGACGCGAAACGGCTTTTGCGGGTCCGGGGTGACATCAAAGAACGCCTCCCCATCGAGCAATTCGACAAAGCGTGTTGACCCGTCAAAATGCACCGTAATCGCGCTTTCCGGCGCAAGGGTCACCGTGCTGTTATCAGAAAGCGTGATGGTGCGCATCTCACCGGTCGATGTCACATGATCGGCCTGCATATGGGTGGCGATATCCGGCCCGATGATGGCGGCCACAAGTGATGCAGCCACCGCCACCCCGCCAAGCCCGATCCCGCGCCAGGACATATTGCCGCGCTTTTGAAACTGGGTTTGCGCCGAGATGACCTTGCCCTCGGCAACAGCCTTTTCGTAATCAATATTCAAAAGCGCCGCGACCGCGTCATTCTGTTGGCCGTGGGCACCGCCTTTGTCGCCAGCCTCACGGCGCGCATCAAGGAACGCCTGCCAATCGGCCGTCCCAGACGGCTTGGCATTTGCCATCAGATCGGCGGTCTTTTGCGTGGCGTTCCAGGCATCAAGATGGGCTGGATCCTCGGCACACCAGTCGGCAAACCGTGCTTGCAGTTCCAGGTTTTCCGGATCTTCCTGCAGGCGGATCAACCATTCGGTCGCGGCCTTGCCCGCCTGTTTTTGAACTGGATCGGTTATCTCTGCCATCACCCTATTGCGCCCCCGTTGCACCGCCTGGTGCGATCAGGGCGATATAGCCGATATCACGCAACGCGTCACCATCTGTGCGGGTTATGGCGCAAATTTCTGCAAGGCCAAACTGTTTGGTTGGGCAATGAATGATCCTCATGGCCAGCCACCCAGCCGTTCACGGCAATGATCAATGCCCTCAGATACAAGCTTATGCGCAAGCGGCACTGAAATATCGAGATAATCGGCAATCTCGCGCAGCTTTGCGCCACCCACTCGATGCATTTCACACGCAATGCGCGTGCGTTCGGGCAGTTCGGAAAGTGCTTGCATCAAAATCGCGTATTCATCCTTGTACACCGCAACCGTTTCCGGGTCCGGGCTGTCGGATGCGCGCGTTTGCACGGCAACGTCATAATCAGATGCCGCCGTCAGACTGCTTTCACGGGCAATCTGGCGTTTGCTATCAAGTGCCAGATTGCGCACGATCCGGTACAGATAGCCGGTGGTATCATCCAGAAACCGCCCCTTGGTCGCCGCATCAAACCGCAACCATGCTTCCTGCACCAGATCTTCGGCCTGCACGCGGCTGCCGATGATGCTGCTGGCATAGTTCACAAGTGCGGATCGTTGGCGCATGAACAGCGCCAATGACGTCACATTTGATGTCGCGTTTGAAGCCAATCAGAATGTCCTTTGCACATGGCGGGCAAGCCCCGTGCCCGCATGGGATGACACGCTTAGCGCAAATGATACTGATTATCAACTTTGTATTGTGCTCCCTATCCATCGGTCATAGGCACCACATCGATCAAAAAAAATGCGGCCGCATGACATCGCCCGCATTTTCATAAATTTCAGCCATCAGAAACGCGCCCAGCGTATTCTTGCTGCTTATGCCGCAAACAATGCCAGACCGGCTGCCGCGATCACACCGCCGCCGATCCGAACGGCGACAGGTGCAAATTTCTCGGCCGCCTTCTGAGCAGCAAGACCAAGGCCAAGACCAACCGCATGCAACATGGCCGTCGCAAGCGCAAAGCCAAGACCATATTCAAAACCACTGGCATCAACCGGCATTTCCGTGCCGTGCGCATGACCATGGAAGATCGCCAGAACCCCAACCAACGCCATCGCAGCGCCCGTTGGCATATGCTTGCCAAGCGCGATAACGGCACCCAGCACGATCACAGAACCCACAATGCCCAGCTCAACAAACGGCACCGCAACGCCTGCAATTCCCAGGGCACCCCCGACAACCATCATCGCCACAAAAGAAACCGGCAAAAGCCAGAGTGACTTGCCACCTTGCTGGGAGGCCAGAATACCACCAGCAATCATTGCCAACAAATGATCAAGACCGCCAATAGGATGGCCAAAACCTGACGCAAATCCGGAAACCGAACCGGCCCCCGTATGGGCCAAGGCAGGCGTCGCGACCAGAATCGAAAGTGCAAATGCGTAAAGCGGTGAATTCCTCATTTCTATCCCCCTGAATGAAATCGACTAACATCGTATGACGTTTTCAATTTTATTCTTACCAACATCATAAAGCAACGACATTAACTTTAGGAAATTCGTTACCTTGCCTTGTTATACAATTGATCATCAGACACGAAAAAAACGCCATCGGGGAGCCCGCCATGCAGAAAACCAGCCTTGTCATCCTGTTGACCGGTGTTGTGGCCTTGGGCATGTGGGGCATTAGCGACTATATGGCGCACAAGGGCGAGGCCTATGGCGATGTCGAACGCGGCCAATCGATTGCCGAACAGACCTGCCTGCGCTGTCACACCAAATTCGAAGGCGATCCCCTGCCCGATCCAAACGTGACCACCGCCCCGGCCCTTGCCAGTTTCGGGCAACGCTGGCCGCTGGAAAACCTTGAAGAAGCCCTGGCCGAAGGCATCACGGTATCGCATGACAACATGACCATGCCGGAATTTTCCTTTACCTCGCAAAGCATCGCCGATCTGCTGAGCTATATGGAAAGCCTGACGAACGCGGCCAACGCAAAGGTTGGCCAATAACAAAGCTGCGATCTTGGCGCCTTGGTCCGGGTCCAACGTCCAGACGCGTTCACATGACCGGCCCGTAATTTGCCACCTGTTTCCATTGCCGCGATCCCTGGACTGCCGCCATTTGATGCGGCGCTCACGATTATGTGATCGCGCAGAATTGAATCGTGCACGATTTATTATTGCGATGTTTAATTTATCAAGGTATCCACATCTCTATCAGCATTACAGCGCTTCGCGATCCGAAGCCGGTACAAGGAGAGATGAAAATGACCAACCTGAAAAAACTGCTCACCGCCACCGCATTTGGCCTGGGTCTGTTATCCGCGCCCGTCGGCGCCTTTGCAGATGACAACGCACCGACAAACCGCCCGACCATCGTTCTGATCCATGGCGCCTTTGCCGCCTCTGACAGTTGGGATGGTGTGACCGACATTCTGCTTGCCGACGGCTATCCGGTCGTCAGTGTTGCCAACCCGCTGCGCAGTGTGTCCGGTGATGCCGCCTATGCCCGCGCCGTCATTGACAGTATCGATGGTGAAACGGTTCTGGTCGGCCATTCATATGGCGGCATGGTCATCAGCGCTGCCGCCTCGGGGGCCGCAAATGTCAAATCGCTGGTCTATGTGGCATCCTTTGCCGCCGAACCCGGTGAAACCGTTGCCCAACTTGCCGGCCAGTTCCCCGGCAGCACATTGGGCGAAGCACTGGCAGCACCGGTCGCAATCGGTAACGGGATCAATGATCTTTATATTGATCAGGCAAAATTCGGACAGCAATTTGCTGCTGACGTACCGGCGGAAAAGGCCCGCCTGATGGCAGCCGCCCAGCGCCCTGTCACCGACTTTGCGCTCAATGAACCGGCACAGCAGGCCGCATGGAAGGATCTGCCGTCCTATCACATCTTTGGCACTGCCGATAAAAACATCCCGCCAGCAGCCATGACCTTTATGGCAGAACGGGCAGATGCACGTAAAACAGTTGTGGTTAATGATGCCTCGCACGTTGTCATGGTATCCCATCCGCAGGCAGTCGCCGACCTGATCATTGAGGCCGCCCACCCGGAGTAATCCGGGAATATAGACCATCACGGTCGACAGACACCCAAACCAGATCCGGAATCAGCGGGCGGGGAGCAAAACTCCCCGCCCTTGATCATTCATAGCCGGATAAACACCGCACAATCGGTTATCCGTGACTGTGATTGACCAGTCTGGCAAAGGCGCCGCGCCAGGCCGGGTCCGGCGCGATGCCAAAGATGTCTTTGAGCGTCTGCGGAATATCGCCAACGCTGAGCGTGTGTTGCTCTTCCTCACCGGTGACCAGCCGGATGGTCAGGCGGTTGTTCAGCAACGTAAAGCGCGCAAACGGGGCAGATCTGGCGACCATCAGGGTCTTGCAAAACCCGCTTTCGGGGTGATCGGATGCGTACCAGTTCATGACCTCGTAATCGATATCCGAAACAGGTGCGATATCGATCTCATGTACCGCCTTCCACACACCATCACGTTCCAGTTCAACCCGATAGCTGTGCGCGCCCTTGGTCACGCGGTATGTGTCATGCGGGGTTGCTTGTGGCGTTTCGATATCAAGCAATAACGGCCCGGTTGGCACACAGCCGCCCAACCCAACATCGGCCAGCCATGCTTCGCCATCAATCATCACCCGGTTGGCCATGTGGCAGCGCGGACGGGGCAAATCATTCGGGCCATAGCCCCATAAAACCCGCCCGGCCAGACCTTCGACGTCAAAGCCAAGGCTGCGCAACACCCGGCGAAACAGGCCGTTTTGCTCAAAACAATAGCCACCCCGCCCGTCATGGATCAGCTTCTGATCGACGCGCTCCGGATCGATGCTGATCGGGGCGGCCCAACTGGCATTGATCCGGCTTTGCAAAACGTTATGGTCTGTTGCGACCGGGGCGTTATGGGTGACGGGCTGGTGGCTATTCATCACAAGGCTCCATTCCTTTGACGATGTCTTTTCATCATCGTTTGATCTCATGAAGCAGGACGATAAAACCTCAACCTATGTTACGGTCAAACGCAAAAAATCGAAAAATTTTAAATCGAATAATCTGCGAATAATATCGACAATCACGGCCACACTCACAGCATTCACCCCATGTTCACGGCCCATTCAAGCAACAATTCACCTTTTACACGCACGATATAGAGCTTTTGCGCGACAGATTGCGTCCCCCTGTGATATTTGAGACTCTTGAAACGTTAAAACAGATGGTCGCCATGCATCAAAACAAGATCGCATCAAAAGGCCGACCTTTGGAAACGTCGCTTTATCCACCCAAGACGGATCGCGAAGGGTCCGCTTGCCAGACAGGAAAGTTACGATGCGCACTGTTTATGTGAACGGCGAGTTTTTGCCCGAAACCGAAGCAAAGATTTCGATTTTTGACCGATCCTTCCTGTTCGCCGACGGCGTGTATGAAGTGACCTCGGTCCTTGATGGCAAGCTGATTGACTTCATGGGTCACATGAAGCGTCTCGAACGCTCGCTTGCCGAGCTCAAATTCCAGTTCAAGCCCGATATCGATCAGCTTCTTGAAGCCCACCGCGAACTGGTGAAGCTCAATGACATCACCGAAGGCCTGATCTACCTTCAGGTTTCACGTGGTTCGGCCGGTGATCGTGATTTCGCGATCGACCCGCAAACGCCGCCGACCATCGTGATGTTCACCCAAAGCAAATCGCTGATCAAATCAGCCCTTGCCGAACGCGGCCAGAAGATCGTGACCTTCCCCGACATCCGCTGGCGCCGGTCTGACATCAAGACCACCCAGCTGCTTTATGCATCGCTTCTCAAGACCGATGCGGCGGCCAAGGGCAAGGACGATGCCTGGATGGTGCTGGATGGCTATGTCACCGAAGGGTCAAGCAACAACGCCTATATCGTCACCAAGGACGGCACCATCGTTACGCGTGAACTGTCGACCGACATCCTGCACGGCATCACCCGTGCCGCGGTCCTGAAATGCGCCGAGGAGCTTCAGCTCAAGGTCGAAGAACGCCACTTCACCGTGGAAGAAGCCCAGAATGCGGCTGAAGCGTTCTCAACCTCGGCCTCGGCCTTTGTCTGCCCGGTTGTCGAAATTGATGACAAGCCGATTGGCGATGGTGTTCCCGGCCCGGTCGCCAAGCGCCTGCGCGAGATTTATATCGACGCCAACCGCAAGATGGCGATCTGATCGGCTGCCAATACATCCATATGATCGTCTCCTCAAAGCCGATCAAACTGCGAAACGCCGCCCACTTTCGGGCGGCGTTTTTGCGTTGGGTATCTGCGAAAAAAGATCCTACATTGCGGCAAGTTCTTCCTCGGTAAAATCGGCGGAGATGGTGATGTCTTTTCCGGCCTCAAGCGCTGCAAGCCTTTCGGTCAGTGCGGCATGAACGCCGTCATAGGCATCTGACCCCAGCAACAAACGAAATGGCATTTTCGGTGCATCTGCCGCCGCAATCATCGCATTTGTCATGCGATCCGGATCACCCTTGATCACCCAGCCACCGCCAAAGGCGGCTTCCTTGAGGTCATGGGCCGGGGTGCCGTCATAATCACTGATCGGATCTGGCTGGATGATGGAGCCGATAAACGCGGTGCGCGACGGACCGGGTTCGACCAGCATGAATTCAATTTCAAATGGCGCGACTTCCTTGGCCAGCGATTCAACAAAGCCCTCAATGCCCCATTTGGTCGCGTGATACAGGCTAAAGCCCGGATAGGCGATCTGACCGCCTTCGGACGATACCTGAATGACACGACCCGATCCTTGCGCGCGCAGGTGTGGCAAGGCAGCCTTGATCACAACAATTGATCCCAGAAGGTTGGTATCAATAATCTGGCGCATCTGATCAATGCTGGTTTCTTCGGCCGCCCCCAGGATGCCAAAGCCGGCATTGCTGACGATGAAATCAATCCGTCCGCAATCGGCAAAGGCCTTGTCAACAGTCCTCTGCACCGCATCTGGTTCGCTTACATCAAGATAAGCGACACTGAGCCGTTCGCCATATTGCGCGACCAGATCGTCAAGCGACCCTGTGCGTCGCACGGTTGCGATCACGCGATCACCGCGCGCCAATACCTTTTCCGTAAGCCCGCGACCAAACCCGGACGATGCACCGGTAATCAACCATGTCTTGTCCATGTCAGTTCCTTTCTGTCTTGCTCTGAACATGGGGGGGACTATAGAAACCAATGATTGATGCAATAATCCCGCTTAATTCGGATGGGTTAGTGAAAATATGCCAGTAATCAGCCAGCCGACCTTAAACGACATGCGGTTTTTCATCGCCGTTGCCGACCATCGCAGTTTCCGGAAGGCCGCCGATGCGCTGGGCGTTGCGCCCTCCACGCTCAGCCACGCACTGCGCAACATGGAAAGCAACCTTGATATCCGTCTGCTTCACCGCACCACGCGCAGTGTGTCCCTGACCGAGGCGGGCGAACAGCTTTTGGACCGGTTGCGCCCGGCACTACTCACCCTTGAAGAAGCCATGGGCACGGTCGAAAGCTTTCGCACCGGCGGGACGTCTGGCACGGTGCGCATCAACACATCCGATGGGGCCGCGCGCCTTTTGACCGGTCATGTTGTGCCGGAAATGCGCAAACGATATCCGGATGTGGCGATTGATCTGGTGACCGAGGGACGGCTTGTCGATATCGTCGCAGGTGGTTTTGATGCCGGGGCACGGCTGGGCGAAGCCGTGCCACTTGATATGGTGGCGGTGCGCTTTGGCCCGCCATTTCGCTTTGTCGCGGTTGCGTCACCGGATTATTTCAAAACCCGCCCCCGCCCCATCGTGCCCGATGATTTGCACAGCCATGATTGCATCCGCCATCGCTTTCCCAGCGGCAAGATCTATCACTGGGATTTTGAAAAGCAGGGACAGGAAATCTCGATTGATGTGTCCGGCCCGCTGACGCTCGATCGTCATGATCTGATGGTCGATGTCGCCCGACAGGGGCTTGGCATTGCCTACGTTTCAGAGATTTATGCCGCGCGTGCCATCGCCAATGGTGATCTTGTCACTGTGCTCGATGACTGGTTACCCGAAATTCCGGGGCTTTTCCTGTATTACCCGGATCACCGGCGGGTTCCCCCACCCTTACGCGCCTTTATCGATGTGATGAAATCGCTCGACCCTGCGTTGCGAACCGGATATCTGGAAAGGGATATCTGATTTTGAAAAATGATAAAAACCGGATCAAAACGCGGGGACAGGGGCGATGACGTCCAGCAACACTTCACGCCAGAACAACCTTGCCGGCATCATGACGATGTGTGGCGGGGTGGCAGCGCTGTGTATCAATGATGCGCTGGCCAAAAGCCTGATGGATCATTATTCCCCGATCCAGATCATCTTCCTGCGCAACATCATCGCCCTGCCCTTTGCCTTTTTGGTGGCGCTCAAAATGGGCGGTTCTCGCAGTTTGCGGTCAAGCCGGGTTCACGTGCATTTCATGCGTGGTGTCGTCTGGATTGCCGCCACCGTGATGTTCTTTACCAGCATCCATCACCTTGGTCTGGCCGAGGCCACTGCACTCGCCTTTGTCGCCCCCCTGTTTATTACCGCCCTGTCGGCCATTTTCATTGCCCGCGTCGGGTGGCGGCGCTGGCTTGCGGTCAGTGTTGGTTTTGTTGGGGTATTGGTGATTGTCCGGCCGGGTGCGGCAACGTTTGAGCTAATTTCGCTTCTGCCCGTGGCAACCGCGTTCACCTATGCGCTTCTGATGCTAAGTGCGCGCTTTGTTGACGCGCGTGAAAGCATGTGGACGTTGTTGCTTTATCTCAGCCTGACCAGCGCGATCCTGACGAGCATTCCGGTGATGTTTGTCTGGAGCCCGGTACGCGCGGAAGACATCTGGCTGTTTCTGGCAATTGCGTTTTTCGGCACCTCGGGCATCACCATGATCACCCAGGCCTTCCGCTTCGCCGAGGCCCCGACTGTCGCGCCCTTTGACTACACAGCCCTCATCTGGGCCACAGCGCTGGGTTGGCTGTTCTGGGGTGAAACGCCCGATATGCTGACCTTTGTCGGCGCAGCCATCATTACCGCCAGCGGCCTGTTCGTCATCTTCCGTGAAAGCAAGGTGGCGGCAGAAAGCTAAGAATCAACTCGAATACTGCGCGCATTTCTTGACCAATTGCACGCAAAGATAGATTTTGATATTCAAGACTTTGCTGCCATTTGGTTTTAAATTAAGCGGGCACCAGCGATGCACCATTCTCAGGACACACGAAGCAGAGTGAGCAGAGGAATGTTTGGCCGTTTGGCGAAAATGTTACTTCTTGTACTTTGTGCCGCTCCCGCCAGCTACGCTCAGTCGCAGGAACTTTCAGCACCGTATTCGATCTCAGAAGAGCTTTTCCCCGAGTATCAAGAGCCCCTATTCATTACCGATCACGTCAATCGAATACTCGAAGAGCACGCTGGCAATATCCTCTATCCGGAAGACGTAGCCAAAATCGATCTTTCTGATATTACGCCAGACTTTTCCCGTGTTTATTTCTCGACGAGAGGTGGGCGCACGGAAGTAAAATTCAACCGAATAGAAGATGGCTATCACTATTTCACGGTACGCAGCGAAGCCACGCCAAACCGGACAAGCGAGTTCCGGATCAAGGGTCGTATTTACGAATCAGAAATAGACAGCGGACGCTTTCTAAATGTGCGACGCGAATGCTTTTTTGAGCTAGGCCCCTGTGAGCTCAAAGCTAAACCGGATCAAAAATACGGCGCATTTGATCGCAAGTTTCTTAACGGCGTCTGGGTAAACAAACGGAAAGTCATCGGCACGCGCGGCTATGCTTACCAAAACGTCATCTTAGATAAAAATGGCATAAAGCTCTATTCTTCAACAGCATACGGCTTCGGAAGGGAGGGTTACGATTATGAAATCCTTGAAGAAACATCAAACTAGATGCATCCGACAGCTGCTGATCATGGTCATGCTGACAGTTGGCAACGCCGTTTTGTTGACTGGATGTTTCTCTTACAGCCTTCCCAAAGGCCCGCAGAATTCTGCAAGCCATGATCAAAAGCTTGCAGATGTTCTCAGCACCAATAAGGGTAATATCCTCTCCCCAGCGGACGCCAATGACATCTCGCTGAGCATTTCAGATGTTCCGAAGAATTACCGCGTCATGAAACATGACGGTAAATCATGGACATATGATTTCCTCTATAAGCTAGGAGAATACTATTACTACAAAACAACCTCGTCATCTGCCTTCACAAAGCCGTATCGTATGCGAACCAACGGCAAGAGCACCTCACATTCCTATTCAGCAGATCCATTTCATCTGAGACCAGCCCCATCAGGGGCGTGCAAATTTGTACTCGGAGAATGCAAGTATATCGAAGATGACGGTGACATCACGACCGTTACCAACAGCTATCAAGACGGTATCTGGACAACCAAACGCGAGATCGGATTACGAGGCATCGGTACCCGTGTTGATATGGAAGTCTACGACAAGCGTGGCTTCAGCCTGTTTTCGTCAACAAGCTATACGTCCGATCCTGACTCATATAGTTATTATTTTAGAGAACCGGCATCTTAAAAGATAGCGTGCGGTTTGACGCCATAGGTCCGCATCGCACTTTCGCGCATGTCGGCCTCATTCACGTCCTTCTTGAACCGATAGCTGGGCGCCAGGATTTCTTGCGCCTTGGTAACCGTGACATCAAACAGGGTCGCCACCCGAAACGCCTCGCCTGCCATCTCCTGCAGGATCGCTTGGCGATCTTCAAACCCGTCATTCCCGCGTCGCAGCAAGGTCGCGTCGCCATAAAGCTGCCAGCCGCGCTGTGAAAACACATCGACGAAACTCACGCACACACGCGGATCACGCGCGATATTCTGCACCGATTGCGGGGAAGCAATATTGGCGATGATGATCCGATCATCCCCAAAGCAGGCAAAGATTTCCTTGGGACTGACCGACGGCCCGGCCTCAGAACTTGTTGCCAGCCAGCACAATACCGAACGATTGGCATAGTCGCGGATGTCATCGGTCAGCATGGGGCGCATGGGGCGTTTCCTTTATGGTATTGGGAGCACGATCACCCTACCACCCACCAATCGCAAACAAAATAAAACCCGCTTTCCTATCGAAAAGCGGGCACACTCAACAGCGACGTCAGCAGCAATTAAAACGGTTTAATAGTTGGCCTTGAAAGTCGGCTCTTCACCGCGCGCCTTGGCAGCGGCCTCAATATTTCGAAGTAATGCACGCTTGCTTTCAGTGCGTCGACGACCAGAATTTGGCTGCACGAAACCACCGCCAGAATAGCCCATCTCGGCTTTCTTCTGACTGACTTTCGCTGCCAACTCCTTAATCGTTATCTCGCGCATCAGCCTTCTTTTCCAAAAATGCCAAATCAAAATCACCGGCTGTTTCTTCGGTAATTCGCTTATCAAGATAAGCTTTATCTAGGTCAAACGCAAGTTGGTAGAGCTTTTCTGCCTGATCCAAAGCTTGCAAATCATAGTTCGGTGGGGAGTTGTATTGAGCCATCCGGTCCGCGATCAAATCCTCAATACAAATGACACTAACAGCGCGACCACTTTCGAGACGCAGAAGAAAAACACGGTCATAGCTTCCGCGACCATCCAACAGCGTACTCCCGACAACCTCCACACCGATATCGAGATATGGGTGCTGAAATCCTCGTGAAAATGAACCCGGCCCTATACTCCGAACAAACCCTGCTGCTTCCAAGGCGTCCTCGAACTCTTGCTGCCACGGTGTGACAATATCAAGATCCCCAGAAATCAGCTCTCCCAACGTTGCGAGTTCTGCGGCTGCACCACCGACAAGTACCGGCCTCTGATGACCAAGCTCTGCGACAGCATCAGATGCCTCTGCCAGCAAATTAAGAGCCTCAACCAACTCAGGTCGGTAGAACTCGCTCACCAGCAGAAATCCCCCATCGCATAGGTGATGTGTCGGCCCGTTGCCGCCAGAAGCGCATCAAGCTTTTCGCGTTCCGGCAAAGTACCACGTGGGGCCCCCAGTTCCTCGGCGTGGATGCCGCCAGTCACAAGCGCGACATCCAGACCTGCATTGTTCGATCCGGCGATGTCGGTCGAGATGCTGTCGCCCACCACCAGCAATTTGGCATCCGGGCCCTTGTCGAACGCCTGCAGGCAGAAGTCATAGGCGCTTGCCAGTGGCTTGCCTTCCCAGCGGACATTGCCGTCGAGTTCCTCATAACGCCCGGCAATCGCCCCGGCACAGATGATGCGGTTGCCGCCACGGATCACTTCGCGGTCGGGGTTCGGGCACAGCACCGGCAGGTCGCGGGCCTTAAGCGCATGGAGCAAGTCTTCGTATTTCGACACCGGGTCATGGTCCTCGTTGGGACCCGTGATCAGAACCCAGTCAGCATCGTCGACCTCGGTGACGATCTCGACATCCTGCTGTTCAAACATCGACATGTCGCGCACCGGCCCCACCATCAGGACCTTGCGACCTAGCTTGGCGTACCAGGGATCAGAGCGCGCGACCAGCTGGGCATAGGCGACCTCGCCCGATGCGACTGCGGGACCATACAGATCACGCGAGATGCCCATATCTTCCATGCGCTTGATCACGACCGAGGACCGACGCGGTGCGTTGGACAGAAGCGCCACCGGAATGCCGGCTTCCTTGAGCGCTGTCATCGCGGCGATCGAGCTTGGATAGGGTGTCACCCCGTCATGCACCACGCCCCACAGATCAAGGATCACGGCATCATATTTGCCAATCACCTCGGACAGGCCATTGATCATTTCATAGGAGGCGGTTTGCATTCGGGTGTTCCTGTTTAACGATAAAAATTGCCATGGGGGATATCGGCATGGGCAAAACCACAAACCACAGGCTCAATTTTTCTTGGCGGCCTCGGCCTCACGCGCAGCACGGGCTTCATCGACCGGGATGTTCTTGCCCGAAATTTCCGGGAAGGCCGCCCCGACCGCATCCGCGACATTGGCAAAGCCATCCTTGCGCAGACGCCGCGACAGGTCTTCCTTGATGTCTGCGACGAGCTCAACCCCGTGATAGACCAGCGACGAATAAAGCTGCACCAGCGAAGCGCCGTTCAGGATCTTTTCATAGGCATCCTTGCCCGATGCAATGCCGCCAACTCCGATCAGCGGTACCTTGCCCTCGGTCAGGCGATAGAAGTCCGCCAGAACCTTGGTCGAAGGTGCCATCAAAGGCGGGCCGGACAGGCCGCCTTTTTCATCCTGATCATAGGAATTAAGCCCGACAGGCCGATCAATCGTGGTGTTTGAAACGATCATGCCATCCAGCTTGACCTTGGTCACCACGGCGGCAATGTCGGATTTGTCTTCTTCGGTCAGGTCCGGTGCGACCTTGAGCAAGACCGGCACACCCTTGGCAAAGCTATTGCGCGCCTTGATCACGGCCTTAAGCAGCTTTTCAAGCGGGGCACGCCCCTGAAGCGCGCGCAGACCCGGTGTATTGGGCGAGGAAACATTGACCACCAGATAATCGGCATAGGGACCAAGTGCTTCGACCCCCTTGGCGTAATCATCGGCCGCGTCTTCGGAATATTTGTTCTTGCCAAGGTTGGCCCCCAAAACGCCACGCCGCGCACGTTTGCGCAGGCGTGCGGCCACCAATTCGGCCCCGTCGTTATTGAACCCCATACGGTTGATCACCGCCCGGTCGGAATAAAGCCGGAAAAGACGCGGTTTCGGATTGCCCGGTTGCGGCAAAGGCGTGACAGAGCCGATTTCAACAAAACCAAAGCCATGTGACAGCATCTGGTTGGGGACTTCGCCGTTTTTATCGAAACCGGCGGCAAGCCCGACCGGGTTGGCAAATTTGCGCCCGAACACTTCGGTTTCCAGCATCGGGGTCGCGTCGGTCGCATCATCGGCGCGCGGCACCAGATTGTTTTTCAGTGCCCAGATCGCAAGACCATGGGCGGTCTCGGCATCAATCCAGCGGACAATCGGCAAAACCAGTGACTTATACCACCCCACGCGAGACGCTCCGTGTTTGAAAGGACATGTCCTTTTCTTACGCGGCCAAGGGCTTTTGAGCAAGGATCAATGGCATCAAGTGGCACCATGCGGCCGGTTATTTTCTTATGACCGCTCGATCAACGATCTCAGGCGCTGTACTGCATAAAAACATGTACCGATGTTTTTATCGCCTGGCCACAGATTGACAGCCGCCATTTCCGGAATATCTAGGAGCGACCAAAACAGAAATTCCGATCAAAGGATATCCAATGTCAAAACCCGACATTCTCTTCACACCTTTCAAGCTGAAAACGCTTAAGCTTGCCAACCGTATCGTCATGGCCCCGATGACCCGCAACAAGGCCCCTGACGGCATTCCGGGTGCGGCCAATGCCGATTATTACAGCAAGCGCGCCGAAGGCGGCGTTGGTTTGATCCTGTCCGAGGGGACTGTGGTCGATCGGCCGGCATCACGTAATCTTCCGCACATTCCGCTTTTCCATGGCGAGGCTGCCATGAAGGGCTGGAAGGCCGTTGCCGATGCCGTGCATGCAGCCGGTGGCAAAATGGGTCCGCAGATCTGGCATACCGGATCAACCAGAACGCCTGATGGCTGGGAACCGGACGCACCGGTCGAAAGCCCGTCCGGTCTGGTCGGCCCGGATGATCCGCGCGGCAACACCATGTCGGAATCTGATATTGCCGACACGATTGCCGCCTTTGCCAAGGCCGCCCTGGATGCCAAGAATGCTGGGTTTGATACCTTTGAAATTCATGGCGCGCACGGCTATCTGATCGATCAGTTCTTCTGGCCCGGCACCAACCTGCGCACCGATCGCTTTGGCGGCAAGACGATCAAGGAACGTTCGACCTTTGCCCGCGAAGTGGTGACCGCCATGCGCGCGGCCGTCGGCCCGGACTTCCCGATCATCCTGCGTGTCAGCCAATGGAAACAGCAGGACTTTACCGCCCGCCTTGCTTATACGCCTGATGAAATGACCGATTGGCTGGCCCCGCTGGTTGAGGCCGGAGTGGATATCATCCACGCATCGCAGCGTCGTTTCTGGGAACCGGAATTCCCCGAAATTGATGGCGAAAAGGGCCTGAACTTTGCCGGTTGGGCGAAAAAACTGACCGGGGCGGCCACCATTTCGGTCGGCTCTGTCGGCCTGTCATCCGACTTCATCGGCGCGTTCACCGGCGAAGCATCGCAAAAGGCCAGCCTGGATGAGCTGATCAATCGCATGGAAAAGGGCGAGTTTGACCTGATCGCGGTTGGCCGCGCGCTTCTGAGCGACGCGCAGTGGGCCAACAAGGTCAAAAACGGCGCCTATGATCAGTTGGAAGACTTCAACGCCTCTGCCCTGGCAGAACTCGCGTAAGTTAACACCGATCACAAACACAAAAAAAGTAGCCCGCCGAACCATCGGCGGGCTGTTGTTCTTTTAGTCCTGTTTGAAACAACGGCGAAAGCCGTCTTCAACCGACAACGGGGGCTTCCACCCCAAAAGCCTTTCTGCTTTGGTGATATCAACCTGCAGCGACCCCAGAAGACGCTGCGCCATTGCCTTTTTGCCTAGTATCTTGGCCCCGAACATCAAACAGAATTCCGGCACGGGTATCAACCAAACAGGCTTGCGCATGGCTGTCGCGACCCCGCGCAAAAGCTGCGTCGTCGAAATATCCTGCCCATCGCCCGCCAAAAAAACCTGATTGGCAGCATCGGGATGGGCCATGCAAGTCACGATCAGATCGACCAGATTATCAAGTGCCACCAGCGACCGCCGGTTATGAATTGCCCCCAAAGGCAGTGGTATTCCCTTGTCAATAAGCCGGATCATACTGGCGAAGTTGCCTTTCACCCCGGGCCCGTAGACCAGTGGCGGGCGAATGACCACAACCTCCATCCCGGCTTCGAAGGCAAGCTGGAAAAGTCCCTGTTCTGCTTCACGCTTGGAGATACCGTAATCATCTTTGGGCGCTGGATCATCATCGGCTGTAAAGGGCTGCCCCTTTGATGTTTCCTCGCCGTTCACCTTGATCGAACTGATGAAGACAAATCGTCTGATACCGGCCTCTGCGGCCTGCCGCGCAAGATTAAGTGTCCCATCGACATTTACCCGCCGGTATTCGCGCAGCGGATCAGTCGCGGTATCTTTCATCACATGTGCGCGGGCGGCGGCATGAATAACGACGGTTTGGCCGCGAACAGCGTCAGACCAATCAGTATTGCCATCCAATTCAGGCACTTGAACAATGCGCCCGGCCGGCACTTCAACAGGGCGACGGACAGCAGCAGTGAGTTCGTTATCCGAACGCTGCGTTAAAATTTCACCCAATCGCGAGCCGAGGAAACCGGTTGCCCCCGTCAGTAATACTTTCATGAAACCTTGTTCTCTTAGGGTCCAAACGACGTTGATGGAAGCTAAAGCCAAAAGAACAGGTGCGAAAGTTATTTCCGCTCTCTTTACGCACCAAGATCGGCATTTTAAATGATCGGCGGTCTGAATGCGTCAGATAATCTGAAACATCAAAATCACGGTGCCGAGGGTCATGCCAAGGGCGGCCAGCATCAAAAGGCCATCGCTGACCAGGATCGCCAAGCCAAAGGCGGCAATGGCGCTCATCGGGGCGATGGCGGCAAAGGGGACAAGCTCAAACATCGGCATCGACAGCGACAGGATCAAGCACATAAGTGCTGCGATCCGCACGGCAACCCCGCTGATCAGGCTTTCAAACCGCCCGCCGAACCAGCGATCCATGCGCTTGGCCACCGGGTCGATCTTTTCCAGCCCTGTGCGGACTTTATCGCCAGAAATCTCGCGCTCTGCCAGAAAATCGGGCAGCCATAAATGCGTGCGTCCGATGATGATTTGCAGGGAAAACACGGCAACGAGTGCGGCCAGAAAGGTCGGCGCAAACGGAATGCCGCCAATCGGCGACACACCAATCAGAGCCGGCACCAACAGGAACGGCCCCTGACTGCGTTGTCCAAGCTCGGCGACAATATCGCCGACCGAAACGCGGTTGTCTTTGGCTGCGCGATCACCGATACGCGCTACGATATCCTCTACCGATGCATTTTTGGGTTTGGTCATGCGACGCACTTTTCGCGATGGATATGAATAATATGCATAGCCAAGAAACGTCTGACGTGCCGGGTTGTTTCCAACCAATTTGCGCCAGAACAATGCATGGCACCGGCCACTATGCTTGGATGGTCAGATGACACAGCTTGATCTCGATAAACTGAAAAGCACCCTTGCCGCCCGCACCCCCGGCCCGTTTCATTTCCATGAAATCTATGGGCAGGGCTGGGATGCGCTTTATATCGGCGACAAGGTCAAACTCGGCCACGCGTTCCTGAATGCCGTGCGCGCCGGAAAACTTCCCGGCGTGATCGATACCGGCACCAAGAAAGGCGGCGGGCGGTTATATCTGTGGAAACCGCGCGGGGCTTAGCGCAAATCTTTGGGCAGGATGTGAACACCGTTTTCATCAAGGCGGATTTCATCAACCTTGGTCACATGTTCCACCGACAGAACATCATACAAATGCGGGAACAGGGTGCCACCACGCGCCGGTTCCCACTTGATCTTGGCCGCAATCGGCGCGACCGGCACGCGCAAAAGTTTCAAGTGATCGCGCCCGGCATAATGCAGCGCAAGCGTTGCGGCCAGCGTATCCTGGGTCGAGAAATGGATAAAGCCATCGGCAATATCATGCGGCGCACCGTCATATTGTCCGGCACTGAGCGCTTCTGCCCATTCATCCGAACCCAATACGCGATAGATCATGTCATCAGTTGTATTTGTCATGGCGGGAATTTAGGCAGACGCAACCAAAACGGCAAGCCTATTTCATCTGATCCCTAAGCCAGCCCAAAAGCTTCGCATGGCGTTCCGTCTTGGAAAATTCCGGACTGCAGACCAGCCAATAGGCCGATTTCATGGGAACCGCAGGACCAACCGGTGCAAGAAACCCTTGCGCGATATCGCCTTCAATCAGAAGGGTTCGGCCAAGCCCGATGCCCATGCCGTTGATTGCCGCCTGCAACACCAGATCGGCACGATCAAAGGCCAATGCCTTGCGATCCGCATCAAGGCTTAAACCGGCCTTCGCGCAGTAATAGCCCCAGCTGAAATCCGTGCCATCGCGCTCCCCCACCGCATCCTTAAGCAAGGCAACGTCAGGATCGCCAAGAATGTCTTGAAGCCCCCTGCCCCCGCCGACATAGCCCGGACGGGCGACCGGTACGATCGCTGCCTTTTTAAGCAAGCTGGAATGCAAACCGGGATAGGGCCCGGCACCAAAGCGAATGGCGGCATCCATCGTGCCCTTTGCGAAATCCACCGGCCGGTCATTGACATCCAAGGCAATCTCAAGCCCCGCCTGCTGGGCACTCGCCAGATTGGGCAACACCCATTTCATCGCCAATGCTGATGCCACCGACAGGCGCACCGTGCCTTCTGTCCGGAATTTTTCCAGCCGGTCAAACGCCCCGTCCCAGACACCCACCGTTTCAAGCGCCGCCGCACACAGCACCCGGCCATATTCGGTCGGCGTGATCTGGCGCGTGGTGCGCTCAAACAACGCAAAGCCAAGCGCCTCTTCAAGCTGGGTGATGCGGTGACTGATGGCCGATTGATGCACACCAAGCTTTTCGGCCGCCTTGCTGAAACTGTTTTCACGCGCAATGGCGGCCAGAACCGGGGCCAGCGGGATCACCCGCGCCATCAGATCCGCCCGCGACATTTCATGAGATTTCTTCATCTATATATGAGTCCAGAATCCCTGATATACGGATTATATTCGCTGAAACACAGATTTTAGCAGGAATACAGATATGAGTACATCTCAAGAAAAAACCCATACCGTCCCGGTCCAGATCGTCAATGCGTTTGTGAAAAACGGAACGGGTGGCAACCCGGCCGGTGTCGTGCTTGATGCCGACCAATATAGCGAGGCGCAAAAGCTTTTGATCGCGCAGAAAGTCGGCCTGTCGGAAACCGCCTTTGTCTCGAAATCCGAGACCTGTGGCATCAAACTTGATTTCTTTACGCCCAACAAGCGTATCGCCCATTGCGGGCATGCGACCATCGCCACCTTTTCCTATCTCGCCGAAATTGGCCGCTTTGCCGATGGCGAGACCTCCAAGGAAACCGTCGATGGCCCGCGCAAGATCATCCTGGAAAACGGCATGGCCTATATGGAGCAACTGGCCCCGACCTACACCCCGGCAACCGACTGGGTTGATCACGGTGTCACGCTTGAGGATGTCCTGAATTCACTGTCAATCTCTGAGGATGATCTCGATGTCCGTGCCCGCCCGGTTCTGGTCAATACTGGCAATAACTTCATCGTCGTCGCGGTCAAGGACCAAGCCACACTTCAAAACATCACACCCGATCAGGACGCCATCAACGCGATCAGCGAGAAGCTGGATCTGATCGGCTATTACATCTTCACCACCGACACCGGTGACGCAGGTGATGCCGGGATTGACGCCACCACCCGCATGTTCGCCCCGCGCTATGGCATCGAAGAAGAAGCCGCCACCGGCATGGCCGCCGGCCCGCTGGCCTGCGTGCTCCATGATGTGCTCGCAATCAAAAAGGACACGTTCCTGATCGCCCAAGGCGCATTCATGGCCGAACCCTCCCCCAGCCAGATCAAGGTCACGCTAAACCTCAAAGACGGCCGCATCACCGGCCTGATGGCCGGCGGCAAAGGCAAGGTGATGAAAAGCCTTGAGATCACGATCTAGGATCTAGGATCAAGCCCACCAAACACCCTGCCTGTAAAGCTTGTGCCATGTTGTGGGTGCAAGCTTTACAATTTTACCCAAAGGTATATTTAAAACCCACAACAGACCAAAACTGGGATATTTTACCCGTAGGTAAACATGTATTGATTTCCGCACAGCAATCACCTATATTTACCCAAAGGTAAATTTGGAGGATGCTGTGCTTATCACTCACTTGGATCAGCTTGGCCCGGAAATCCGCAAGGCGCGCAAGGCGCTTGGCCTGTCGCAGACCGACCTGTCGCTCGCCACCGGCTTGAGCATCAAGTTCCTCAGCCAGCTTGAGACCGGCAAGGCCGACAATCCGAGTTTTGCCAACATCCTGGATATCATCCGCGCCCTTGGCGGTCAGGTGATGCTTGATTGGTCGGATATACCGACTGAAACCGATCCCGGCCAAAGCAACGGAGACCGGGCATGACCAAAACCCTTCTGGTGCTTGCCAACGGCCGGGATCAGGTTGGCGTTTTGCGCTCTGATGCGCGCGGCTATATGTCCTTTGAATACGACAAAGGCTGGCTTTCAAATCCGGCGGCCTATCCGGTTTCGCAAAGCATCCCGCTACAGCCCGGCACGTTTGACCATCAATCAATCGAACCATTTTTTGACGGCCTTTTGCCCGATAAAAAGGATGTCCGCCGCCAGATCGGTGCATTGTTTGACGTTGCCCCGACAGATGAATTCGGCATTCTTGAACATATCGGGCGCGATTGCGCCGGGGCCTTGATGCTGGTGCCAGACGCCCCCTCGTTTTCCTCGGAAGACCATCAACCGCACCTCACCCCGATCACATCCGATGATCTCGCCAAACGCATTGCCGATCTGCCGCAAAGACCACTGTTTGTTGATGAGGATGAAGTGGTCCTGTCGCTGGCCGGGGTCAATGACAAGGCCGCGGTTTATATCGATCCCGATACCGGCGAGATTGCCTTGCCGATTGGCGGCTATCCCAGCACCCATATCCTTAAAATCGATATCGAACGTCTACCGGACTCTACCCGGACCGAGCATTTCTGCATGAAGCTTGCGCGCACCATCGGGCTGGATGCCGCGCACACCAAAATTCGTATCTTTGATAACCGCCCGGTCCTGTTTGTCACCCGCTTTGATCGCGCCTATGCCCAAACGTCAGCCGGCGTCCGCGTCACCCGCCTGCATCAGGAAGATTTCTGTCAGGCGCTTGGCGTTAACCCCGATGTCAAATATGAAAAGCAGGGCGGGCCGGACCTTGCGGCGATGTTTGCGCTCACCAAACAGGCCAGCAGCATTCCGGCACGCGACATCCCGAAACTGCTGGGATTTGTGATTTTCAATTTCCTGATCGGCAACCCGGATGCGCATGCCAAGAACTATTCACTGATCTATCGCCAACGTCCCGCCAACAGTGAACCAACGACTGTTCAAACCGCCATCAGCCCGCTTTATGACGTCAATAACGGGGCCGCCTTCCGCGATTGCTTCAAAAGCCAGCGCCCCCGCCTTGCGCAATCCATCGGCGGATGCTTTGACCCGACCGAACTGGACTGGTCACACTGGGAAGCCCTGGCCCACATGATCGGAAGCTCCCCCACAGCGCTCCGCAAAACCCTTCTCACCCTGGCCACCAAACTGCAAGACGCCATCGGCCCCTTGCGCGATGATTTCCGAGGGACCGAGGCCGACAGCCCAAGGCTGGACCTGATTGTTGACGATGTCTCGAACCGATGTGAGGCTTGGATCAGAAAACTGGGGTGATCGCCATGGATCATGCCAACTAGACCAAACGAGCCAACAGGCGTAAAACGCCTCGCAAGCTAGCTCGTCACCGATCTTAACAAAGATTCAAATACTATGGCGTAACCTGCACATTGCATTAAGCGCGAACAAAGCTTGAAACCATCCCGCAGGAGTTGAGTCATGGCCGAGACGGAAATCGAATGGACCGACGCAACTTGGAATCCGGTTGCAGGGTGCAGCATTCAGTCAAGCGGTTGCAAAAATTGCTATGCTATGCGCATGGCAAAACGCTTGGAAGCGATGGGTGTCGATAAATACAACGGCTTAACTAAAACAGTGAATGGCAAGGCTGTTTGGACCGGAAAAATCCGCGAGGACGAACAAGCTCTTGAAGCGCCTTTAAACTGGAAAAAGCCGCGAAAAATATTCGTCAACTCGATGAGTGATTTGTTCCATGCAGACGTGCAGGAAAGCTTTATTCATGCCGTTTGGCAAGTCATGCGGCAAACACCGCAACACAACTATCAAATTCTAACGAAGCGCCCTGACCGCATGCTCGGAGTACTGAGCGGAAAAGACTATCCCGTCTTGCCAAATGTTTGGCTCGGAACGAGCGTTGAGAGCCGTGACGTAGTTGAACGTATTGATTATCTGCGCAAAGTCCCAGCCGCAATTCGCTTCATTTCATTTGAACCACTTATTGGCTCCGTCGGTCCTACCGACTTGTCCGACATTCATTGGGCTATTGTAGGCGGCGAAAGTGGACCGAATGCGCGCCCAATCAAAGAAGCATGGATTGATGAAATTCATGATCAATGCGCGATTTATGATACGGCATTCTTCTTCAAACAATGGGGCACATGGGGGTCCGATAACAAGAAGAGATCAAAGAAAGCCAACGGTCGCGTTTATCGGGGCCAAACATGGGATCAGATGCCAGAAAACGCTATCTCATCGTCTTTTTTAGGTGTTTAACGATACCGCTTGCAACGGCATGAGCCTTTGGGCTTGGGTTAGATAGTGTGAAAAAGAGAGAATACAACTGAGCACCTGTCGGCCCATAGAGCTGGATTGGATCAGAAACCCAAGCTGTAAAAACGGTCTTTAGGCGTTCTTTCACGTACTCTTCCAGTGCCTGAACATCCTTTTCCCTGACCAACTCCTCGGTTTGATCAAACAAGCCAAACTGAGTTTTCGGTTGATAGAAAACACTCCGCCACTCATCGGTTCCCAAACATTTATTCAAAGCACTTATCTTTGAGTCATCAACACTGGACCAATTTTTAGCAGCTTGTCGATACAGCCCAGAAATTGGGAACAAGAACCAAAGATCTATTGCTTGAGTTGCTGCAATTGCTTGCAAGGTTTCCCACTCAACTTCCATACCATACGGGTCAAGAAATAGAACAGCGCGAGTTCCCCAAGGCCCTCCTGACTTTTTCCAATTAGTTTTCCGACAAATAGATGTAACTATCGCGTTTGCATCTCCCTCGATACATTTAGCTACCTTCTTCGGATAGTCTTTTACGAGTTCGTTCAATGCCTGAACATGCTTCGGGTTCTTATCTATAAATATGTGCTCGTCAAAACCATCTTCGATATCGAGCACAAGCCTGACTGAACCTGGAACATCAATTGATTGTGGTTGCTCTCCAGCAAAAAGAGGCACATCCCCCTGAAGCTGAGTTCTACTCCCGGTTCCAGCAAACGCATCGATATAGATGTTCTTGAACTGCGACTTGCGCATAGTGATCAGGTAAGAATCCAGATAACTCTTCACAATTTTGAGCTTGAGCTCAGTGTGCTTCCCGCCAAATTTGTGCTCAGGTATCATTAGCTTCCACCATCTATCGCTCATATGAGGAAGAACATTAGAAACCTTTAGTGTTAACGTATACTAAAAAAACAACCAGCAGATGCCGCCTAATACAACCCGATTCCGGGTCAACACGAAGTCCATTATCCGCACTCCGCGTAACGACACTCCTTCACCCCCAATGCAATGCCGCAGATCGGGCTAGTATTGACGAGCACTGCGATGATTGCGAGGGCTTGGAGTGGCGTTAAGATGATCGCATGAGAAAAGAGGAAGTCCCCTTCTTTGCTCCGACAGGTCATCTGCGCCTAGTACCCTTTCAAAAGAAGCTCTGCGTCCATTTTTGCCAGTTCTGACAAGGCTTCGCGACGCTCTGCATCCCGGGCTGTTTTATAGGCAAACAAATCCTCGGCCTTGATCCGACGATGCCGTCCGACTGTGGCATACGGGATGTCGCCGGCTTCAAGCAGCTTGATCAGATAGGGCCGGGAGACATTGAGCAAATCTGCCGCCTGTTGCGTCGTCAAATCTGCCGAAAGCGGGATCATCTGAAATCCCTGACGGCTGGATACCAGACGCAGCAACGCCATCAGGCTTTCCGTCAAAGCCGGGCTTAGAGTAATCGTTTCCGGTTTCCCATCACCGGGCATGACGGTCAGCTTGGTATCCTCACCATCCTTGGTCTGCGACGCAATAATCTGGCGGAGCTGATCGGCAGTAGCGCTTTCAATTTGCGTGGGCAATCTACCGCCAAAATCGTCTTTGCGAATTGCGGACATAGTGCAATCTCCATTTCACTTTCCGGCGCCAGCCTGCAATTTTTCTACAAATTTCTACAAATTTTCTTGTAGCTTTCTTACTTATACACACCCGCCCTTCTATTCGCAATATTCGAAACAAACGAAACATTCGAAATCACGGTAATTTCTTATCCGCACTCCGCTTAACCACACTCACGCCCAGAACACCCAACGCAATGCCCCAGATCGGGCTGGTATTGACCAGCGCTGCGATGATCGCCGGGGCCTGAAGCGGGGTCAGGATGATGGCCGCTGCAATCGCGCCCATGGTCATGATCCAGGTGAGTGCGACGGCGTAGCCGAAGCTCGGGCGCCAGCGCCTAACAAACGCATCTTCGCTGGCAACCTCCGCACGGATGGTGCGATTGACCGATTTAAGCGTTTCGGTATCGCGCGCCAGTTCGATTTCGGCCATACGTTCGGTGTGGCGGTTGGCCGCAGTGATTTGCTCCGGGGTGACGTCGCCCTTGGTGACGGCTTTTTCCACCTGTTTAAGGCCCTCGGCCGCCGTTTTGGCAATCGGGTTGTCGATATGATCAAGCCCCGCCCCCACCGCCTTCATCAAAAGCGGCAGGCCGATCTGGGCAAGCAATGCTGGGATCATTTTGCACCTCCATCAAATTCGGGGCATCCCGCCGATGGTCGGGATTGTCGGTAAGGCGTGACGAAAAGGAGCATTGGCGAGAACCGGCGCGCAGCGTACGTTTGAGTACGTGAGCACCGGAAGCGCAGCCAATGGTTCTTTGCAGTCCGTCTTGGCGGCAATAGCGGCCATCGGACTAGCCGATGTTTTTGTAGAACAGATGATTGCCAATTTCGGCTACCGGCACATGGCCGCGTGCCCAGAACGGATCCACCGCATGGGTGTGATAGTGGGTGGCACCCTCGGTCTGATCGGGAAGCTCCCCCGCCACCGCGCGTTTGGCGATGCGTTTGCACAGACGGTAGGCCGGGTCGCGCGGGCTAAGCGCCAGAAGCTTCTTGCGATTTGGGTCCGCCTTGTTCCAGCAGGAAAACTGTGCCGGTTTCAGGCACACCGATTTGATGTCATTGCCCCACCAATACCGCCCGCGAGATTGCGCAAACGCCACGCGATTGAGAATCACGGATGCCACCGCCTCAATCCCGGCAAGCTCTTCGCCGCGCGCCTCGCCATATAGCGTTCGGGCAAGGACTTCGACCTCGGGCAACGTCCCCGGATCAGTGATCGGCAATGTATCGGGTCGGATCAATGTATCAGTCATGAATCAGGTCCTTTTTGCTCGGGGGTGCAGGCATGTCGAGCTTGGCCTCAATCCGGAGCAAATGGCCGGTCAGGCGCTTTTCGACATCCTTGAGATAGGGGATGGAGACATAGTTGCGTGCGACATCAAGCTTGAACGCCGCCAGTGCATCGCGCAGATCAGACGTGTCTGTCTCCTCGCGCGTGCGCATCTGTTCCATACGGCCAAGCAGTTCGGATCGCATCCGCCATTGCAGCCAGAACAAGCTGGCGACAGCAGGAATTTCAACAGCCGTGATCCACCAGATCACATCCACAGGCTGGTTCAGATCGTTCATCGGGGCCTCGTCATCAGGTCAAAGAAAAACCCCCAAACCGGAAGGTCTGCGGGTCCATAAAATCGGGATATGCCGTCAATGACGGATCAAGCTGAAAGCCCTGCAATCTTGCGTCGAAGATGACTGGTGATCGCCGCAGCCATCAGGCCGCCAATCACCACAATATGTTCAAGGGCAAAGAACATGGAAATCTGTGCCTCTGCCCCGGTCTTGTTCCAGAATGTATGGACAATCAGGATGGTCAAGAACAGGAAACCGCCCAGAATCCCGGCGGCCAGCCAGACAGCCCGGTCGATCAGGATCAGAACAGCACCCGCCAAAAGCGTGATGATTACAAGGACGTTGAAAAGTGCTGCTGGCGCAAGCCTGGCGGCCTGCATTTCTGCCATGCCTCCGTCAAAATCGATCAGCTTCGCCAGGCCGGAGGCAAGAAACATCACCACCAGACACAACCTTGCTAAAAACCAGAACCACCGGCTTTCGAGAATTCCTGAAATCACTTTCTGCATAACATGCCTTTGCTTACATCATGTCGCCCGAGATCCGGCGACCAGAGCCGGGCACCCTAAAACCTGAACTTAAGTTAAGGTAAAGCATAATTTTCCAATATTTTTCAGTATGATAGAAGATTACACTCAGGATTATACCGCAAAGAAAAACCCGCAAACCAGAAGGCTTGCGGGTGAGTTCAAGGACGTCATCACGGCCAGGGTATCTCCCTTGGCTTAGATGGTCGGCATAAAACAGTTGCTGGCAACAGGCGGCGCGCAGATGGGGTTTGCGCGTTTCATGCCCGGCCAAAGACCACAGCACAGGAGGCAGTCAAATCATGCCCTCTAGGCGGCTGGTCCCTTGAGCTTTTCTTCCAGGTCCTGCCAGGCCTCGCCAGAGGCGACAAGGCAGCTTGGGCCGGACGGATAGGTAAACAGGATGGTCCAGGTCTGGCCATCGGGCGCTTTGAGCACCTCGATCACGCCACCATTGGACGTCACGCCGACCGCGACCGGTTCTTCGGAATATTTTGCGCTCAGGCTGTCGATCACCTTGGATCGATCCCCGCAGACGGGGGATGCCGAGGCTGGGGTATGTGTTACTGCAACGGCACCTGCCACCACAGCAATCAAGCTCAGTGTTTTCAACATGGTCAGGCCTCCTGGCAGTCAGGTGCGCCCACATGGACGTCTTGTTTTCCTGTACTGCAAAATCAATCAACAAATGATCTTTGGCCGCTTCCTTGTGCCGGCTTCATGGGCCGGGACCCGTCTTTTTCTGGCTTCGAAAACTCACTTTAGTATAGGATAAAAAATTCCTTACTATTCTTTCATATAATAAACGTAGGGACCAAAGCTGAATTTTCCATGAATATTTCACAAATGTGATACAGACCTGCGCTAACCATTTGGCATTGTGAGAAAGTTTTTTATTCCCTCACGGATTGAAGACCCGTTCTCACGGGTTGAAATGGCTATCGGCCCGGAAAATCCCGCTTTGTGCCCGCCAGTCAGCGCGTTTGACCGGCATATCGACCCGTGGCAAACGCACCGGATCATGCAAAATACAGCCCGCCACCGCATCAAGCCCGTCATCGGCACTTTTGTTGGCATTGCTGTTATCGGGATGCCAATCGCGCATCTGGCGCAGAAACGGTGTCTGGCAAACAGCGCGATGGACATGCAGCAATCCTGCCCCCATCACCGCGCCAAACGCATCCTCGATCCGGGTGGCCTTGTTGGTAACCTCATGATGTTCTACGACGCTTGCCGCCCATCCGATTGATTTCAGTTCACGCCGAAGGATATTGGGCAGGAACCGGCCAATGCCATTGGTCTCGACCCGGACCGACGGCAAGTGATGGCGCGCCATAAATTCTGCGACCTGCGCACAAAGCTGGCTGGCCTCATCGCGCCAGGGCATATCGCCGTTTGCCGCCGGTGCACTCGGATTAGACGCCCGCAACCACGCGATATCCTGCAGCCAATATTCCCCCTGATCGCAGATATAAACACAGGCCACCACCGCCCCGTCGCCCCGAAGCGACCCGAAACTCGGATCAAAATGACAGGCACTCGCCACCATGGTGCGCCCGCCAATCCGAAGGCTCATGCGGCCATTGCCATGGGTGATCTCGGCCACGTCGTCGTAAAACCGAAGTGACGCCGGATCGAGGATGCCTGCCACCGGGGCCATCATTTCAAGCATCATCTGGCTTTGAAACTTGCGCTCTGGCGTGCGGGCCCGCATGGCATCAATCGCGGCTGCGTCAAACCGTTCCGGCCAGTTTGATGTCCCGTCCTTATTGACGATGGGAAGCTCAAAGCGTGAAAAACCGGCAAGGAACGGGGCGACTTCCCCGATTTCAGTTCGCGCTTCATCGGCATAGATCGAGTAATAGCTGTGCGGGGTGCCGACATAAAGCTGCGCACCGCTTGGCCCCAGCACATAGGCAATCTCGCCAAGCTTTTCGCGCAGCTCGGCACGTTTATGGGCGGTGTCGCTGTTTTTCGGCACCTCGACATCATCGCAAATCACCAGATCAGCACGCGATCCGGTAATGTTGCCGCCAATGCCGACGGCCTGCATCGACGGATCACGCAACACAGCCGTTCGCGCCACGGTAAACCGCTCACTGCCCCAATCGATCAGCTTTTCGGGCAACAGGGCCCCCATCAGCGGATGGCGTTCAATCACGCGCTTGACGTTGCGCACCATCTTTTTCGCCAGATCAAGATCGGCGGCCAGAACCAGAATGCGCAAGTCGGCATCGCGATAAAGTAGCCAGGCACAAAACAACCCGACCAGTGTCGACTTGCCGGAATTGCGAAACGCCATCAAAAGCATTTCCCGCTTGCCCGACTGCCAGCAGTCCTCAAGCCAATCGGCCATCTTGCGGTGATGGGCCGGCAGGCTGAGCCCCAAAATCTGATCCCAGATCCAAACGAATTCGGCGAAGCTTGCCATTTGCTCGATCCTCGAAATGATCAGATTTCTTTATCTTGAATACAAAAAGGCATTCGGCGACGCATGCCGCCGAATGCCCTTCACATCACGATGAGAATTGCGGGTCAGAGGTTTGTACAAACCCCAAATTTGCTTTCCCAGGACTTGCCCTTGGATTTGTCCTTGCAGTTATGGGCATCACGGTTACTCAGAACCTTGCCTGTGCAATTTTTAGCAGACCAGCATTTCTGCCTTTGGGTCGCGCCCTGCACCTGTTCAATCAGGCTGTCTTCCGAGCTCGAACTTGTCGATTCCTCGTCACCACCATTGGCAAATGCAGGGCTTGCCATAAACATCAGGCTGGCAAAAACAATCATCGCATTTTTCATGGTCTGTCCTTTCTAAAGTTAGGCATTTATCGCTGCGCGACCTATGCCGGCAGCTTTCAAGGACGTCTCGACAATCACGGATGTGATACCATCACACAAAGATCACAATGCTTTACGCCAATCCCTCAGCTGGCACCTTCAAGCGCCTCCTTCGCTTTGGCGATCAAATCGCTGGTGTTCATTGCATTGTCCGCGCCGTCGTCTTCCCCGGCACCCTGCCCCTCAGACGCCCAACGCAGCAGTTTGATCAAACCATCAAGATGCCCAAGGGCGGTTTTGCACGCCGCCTGATGCGCATTGAAATCCTTGGCTTCGCGCAGAAGCGCTGCCTGCTGTGCCGCCCGACGATAGGCATTACGCACCCGTTTGATGTGATCGGGCAAATCGCGCAGCAGTTCCGCTCGCAAGGTGGCGATTGGATCGGTGTTTTCCGTCTCACGCATCGCCCATCCTCAGACAGTTGAAAGCTCTGACAACCGCGCATTGGAAAGCTTTTCCGGCCAATAGGCGAGATTGCGGACATGGCCGTTCAGTGCCTTGTCGGTTCCGCCAAAGGAACCCAGCACGATATTGGAAAAATTGCGCGGCATGGCAAAGCCGTCCGGCGAGGACAGCACCACACCATCCAGCCCCACCGAAATCACATCATCATCCCACGCCAGCGCAATGCGATGACGGCTATCCTTAGAAAGTGTGCCATAAAGCGACTGGGTGACGACCGGCACACCAGCCGAGCGCAGCGAAATGCGGAGCTGATTGGCATCGCTGTCATAGCCAAGATCAAGGTGATCATCATTAAGGCTGCTGGAATAAAGCTGCACGATCCGCCAGATGCCATCCCAATCGGACGCGGTATGGATATCAAACGCCAATGTGCCCCGGCCTTGCGCGAACCAGTCGCCCGGATCAAGCCGCACATCATCGCACGTTCGTGCGGCCGGAATGCCGTTGCTGATGATATCACTGGTCGGCGCAGGCCCCGCTTCAAGCTGGGCATTCCAGATCAGGATGGAGGCCGGAAGCGCAGTTATGGCAGTGCTGATTTTCGGATAGCGGGTCGCACCGGATGCCGGTTCGGCGATCCACACCCGCTGCCAGTTTTCATCAAGCGTAAAGCCATGCGCGGACGGCCCGTCAATCCCGCCAAGCGTGATGTCAGCCGTGCCCGAAACCGCACGCATCCAGACGGCAAAGCTATAGGTTTCACTGGCCACAAGCCCGCCGACATTCTGATACAGGCCATCCGCACCCGCCGCACTGCCCGGCAGATCAAGCTGCATCGCGGTTTGGCTGCCATCCGGGGCGGCGATTGTGCTGGCACCTACCACCACACCGCTGTTCTTTTCCCAAAGCGCATTGTCAAAGGCAGGTGAGTAGCGCAGCAGGTTGGTCGCCGCCCCCTCGATCAGAAGGCCCAGGCGACGGCCTAGCCGATCATGATCATAGGCCGGTTCATCAATCGCGCGGGTTTCAAGCAGGCCATTTGGGCCACGAACAAGCTTGGTACTGGCGCGCGACACGTTCATGCAGGCCGCAAGCGGCTGATAACGCAATCCCATTGGATGCATCTCCGTTCATTTGGCATGTGATGGATGGCGGCGTTGCGTCAGCCGCCAATGCGATGAATGTGACACCAGGTCAAAAGGCCGCTTGCGCCAATGTCGCGTGTTTGCGCATCACTATGCGACAGGCGCAGGCGCAATCCGGAGCCGGGCGAGGGATTAATCCGGGCAATGCCATTGAGGCGCAAACTGTGCGCCGCCCCGCTGCCCATGGCGGTGATATCATTGGCCTGCAAGTGGCTCGACCAATCGGTGCCGTCAAAGCGTTCGAGCGACAAAGTGGTAAAGACCGACTGGTCGGTAATCGGGAAACGCACCCCGATATCAACATGATAAAAGCCCGGCGGCAGGCCGGTGATGCCATGCACAGCACTGTCATAAAGCCCGTGGCTGTCTTCAATCACCTGATCCCATTCAACCAGAAACGCCCCGCCCGCCGGAATGGATTGGCTGGCCACTCGCAGAAGCTTCACCACCGGGCCGCTTTCATGGATCGGGGCAGCAAACCAGCGCGTGCCATCACAGACCAGATCGACCATGTCGCCGCGTGTCGGCAACGGATAAACGGTTACCTCCGCCCCGCCATTGGTCGGGCGAATGACGTCGCCGGATGCGGTCGTAATATCGACCATCGTGCCATCGCCGTTAAACACCCGAAACCGAACGCCATTGCGCGCAAGCGATGCCACCGGCAAGGTCAATTGCGCCCCACTGGAAAGCCTGACCAGCGATCCGGTTTCGCGGATATCCATGATCCGGTTGACCGGCGCGTCAATCACCGGCATGCGGCGCTCATCCTCCCACGCCAGCAGATCGCCACTGCGAAAATCAAGGTTAAGCATCGCCGAGGCGTGGGATCGTTCAAACGACGCGGCTGCGATTTCGGACCGGCTTTCCGCGGCCTCGGCCCGGTTGGCGGCATCCTGCGCCTGATGTGCCTTGATGCTGGCCACCGCGATTGCGTCCGCACTCGGGCCATTGGCAAGCCCATCCCCCGCGTCGTTCCAAATGAGCGCCCGACCGGGTTCAATAACCGGCAGCGCCGCCGATACCCCGTCCCCTTGCCCCGCGCCAAAGCGCAACGTGCCGGTTAACGCCCGATCGACATCGCCAAGGGCGGCAGTCATGAAATCAAGATCACGCTCCAGCGCATCACCGCGCGGGATCGACATGGCATCAAAGCTGCTGAGCCGGCGCAAATGCAAATGCCGGGCGATGGTGATCGTGGTGGCATTGACAGGCGGGGTTTCAAATCGCACCAAACCACCCCCGCCCTGATCGCTCGGCGTTAACGCAATGTGAAACCCGGTGTCGGTTTCCGTGCCATTGATGGCGACCCGGATATCCCCGGCATCAAACACATCAAAATCAAACGGAAATGTGTCACGCGCGCCATCGCCAACAAAGGCAATGCTGGCACGAACCTGATTGGCAAAAACAGCCCCCATCGCGTACTCCCCCCTATAAAAGATCACCCCAGAAACTCAGCCCCAGCCGTCACGCTTGGAAAACCAGGCATTCAGCCTTGCGACCGTGTCATCCTGCGAAGATCGCAACAGCGACTTTTCCCGCCAGGCGGCCTGTTGATTGATCCGCGTACGCCTGCGCGCCGTTGCATCGGCGGCAAGATCACCGTCCTGCCGGGCGGCTTTTTCATAGCCCGCCAGCACCGCACTGGCTGATCCCGATCCACCCGCCATAAGCCCCGATGCCCCCTGCCGGGCCCGGATGGTGGCCTGACGCCGACGTAGATCTTCCGCTCGTTGGGCGGCGTCTTCGCGTTCGCGGGCTTCGATTTCAGCCAGATCGGCCTTGCGGGCGGCCTCGCCTTGATTGATCCTGCTTTGCGTATTGGCCTGATCAGCGCTAATCCGTTGTCCGGTTTGCAACACCGATGCCGCCATCGGCACGATTGATGTAAATCCACCCATCAGTCATTCACCCCCATTTCACTGGCCGCACCGAGCAATAAAAAAGGCCGGGGCAAGTCCCCGGCGATGCGCCATAATCCGCTTTTAACTGTCCCGCCGCTGCCCCGCCGCCAGCCAAGCGCGCGGAGCGTAATATCCCCGCTATAGAGCGCATCTTTGTCATCGGCGGAAACCGGAAGCGCCACATCGCGCAATCCCCGGCCGGTATCGACGCGAAGCTGCCCGGTTTCCTGCAAACGCAAGGTCACCGAGACTAGCCGCACGGCATTACCGCCATGCGGGCGGCTGCCATCCGATGCGGCCGGCGGCAGGGCATAAATTTCGTGGGTAAAGGGCAAGCCGACCTCGATTTCCGGCACCGCCCCAATACTCTCAGGTAAGGTGATCGTGCCCCCGGCAACCCGGATGTCATCGGCAAGAACGCCATCGTGCCAAACGCTGACATCAAGGCCATCCAGTGCATCAAGATTGCCCCAATGTCGGCGCGGTGCTTCGCCCTCGGCCACCGCTTGGCGGCGATACAGATCGAAACCGCATGCCGGGTCAAACACACCCAGGAAATAGCGCCCGTCGCGTTCCAGCACGACATAGACATCCCCGCCGGATACCGAAATTGACCTGAAGGCACAGCCCGCAACCGATTGCGCCGACCAGGCAGTGATGGCTTCACTGCGATACAGTGTCAGGGTTGCAAGCGAACCATCGCGCATCACCACATGCAAAAGCCGTCGATCCGGATCAAAGGCCTGATCAATCGGATGATGGATCAGATGGCGTGACAGCAAGGCAAGGTCGGCCGATCCATAAGCCTGCTCGGCATCGGCAAACAGGAATTCGCGAATTTCGCGCCCGCTCCGCCCGGCAAAAAGCGTGGCACCATCGACATTGACCAGTGGCACGGTGCGATCACTCTGGCTGCCGATCCGGGTCTGGCGCGTGACCTGCACATTGGCCGGTGTCAGCGGATCACCCGTCACCATCCATTCCGATCCGCTGGTAAAGACCTGTAAATGACGCCCGGCGAAAATGCCGGTAATCGCATTGACCTGATCGGCCAGAAGCGCAAATTCAATCGCCTCGTCATCAAGCCCTTCGCCCAGCTCGAAATTAAACAGATCACCGGATTTCGACATCCACAACCGGTTGGGCAAATCCCGCGATCCGCCAATGATCATCCGGTCCTGGTGAAAGGTCACGCTGCGCGGCCAGCCGCGCACATCGGAAAAGGCCTGCTCGACAAAATCAACCGTCGCATTGGCATTGGGCAGGGCCTGTTTCAGGGCGATGGTGGCAGACCGGCCATTGGCAACGCTTTTGATTTCGCCCTCAATCCCCTGAATCCGCCAAAGCGTCCCGACATGACCCGGCACGAACACATCCATACTGGCGGTCACCGTGACCGTCCCGCTGGTACCCGACGGGGTCAGGGTCGCAGCCGGATCACCGAACTTGTAGTAAGGCTGACTGGTTCTCAAATTGGTTTCGCGCCAGGCCCACAGGCTGGTTTGCCAGGTCCCGTCGCCCGTGCGCGTGATCCGCACCGGTTTGGCATCGGGATGCACGACCAACAGCGTATCGGCACTTTGCGTCCAGTTCAAAAGATCATGGTGTTCGACCCCAAACGTCGTTTCAAACCAGATTGTCTCGACCCCGTCTTCAAACACAAGCGCCCGTTTCTCGCCAAAGCCCAGCAGATAGGTCTGCTCGGTATTGAACTCGAACTGGATCAGACGCGCGGGTTCCGGCAATTCATCAATCAATCGAATGCCGGGACGCCGACGCACCCCGCCCGATGGCTCGATAAACACATTGCGCAGCCGCGCCGCACCATTGGCATAGGCACTCAGATCGGATCGCCCCCACAATTCCGGGGCCAGCTCACCCGTCGAAAAGGTATTTTTCTCCAGAACGCGGCGGGCCATGGACTCAGTTCCTTGCAGAAATCAGGGAAAAATCATCAATTGCATGCGGGGTCGATTGCTGCGCATCGGCAAGCCTTGCTTCGCGCAACTGGTCCTCGGCCCGCTTGAACAGGTATTCCGCACGTGTGCTGCTTTCGGTCAGTGGCAGGCAAAATTCGGCCGCCAGCCGCGCCATCAGCGCCAGATCAAACCAGGCCGGAAAGCTGCCCTCGGGCAAACGCGCGACATAGCTTAGATACGCACTGTCCCCCGCCACCAGAACCGCCTGATCACGCAACTCGAACTGCGCAATCTTGCCGCCGTCATGTTCAAGCGACAGCAAGCGGATAAAATCGCGCGGCAAGGCAAACAGTGCACTGCCATCCTTGGGCGACGTTGCCGCATCATCCTCGGCCAAGCGCGACAACCAGGCCCCTCGCCCGGCAAACCGCCACGGATAGCCCGCCAGCATTCCGTCCCGCACGGTGGGATACAGCATCCGGGCAATCTCGGCCTCGGCGACGTCTTCCTCAAAAGACGAAATCGGCGCCGCCCCGATCATCACCAATGCGCGTGCACACAACGCCACATCACTTAACGCCATCGTGTTCCCCCAAACAAAAACGGAGCCCGGAAAACCGGGCTCCGCCAATAAAAGTCAGCTGCCAGAGTTAAGACGCCGACGGGTAAAACGCCTTGATCGCGTAAGTCATCGCGACGTTGCGTGGGCGGGTTTCGTCACCGCCAAAATCTCCAGTATTGCCTCCAGCGAATGTACCCGATCCCGCGATAGCAACCCGATAAGGGTATGTCGAACCATGAGAGTTGATTGGACCGGTTTGCCCATTGTTGGAATGACTGTGCTGTTTAACTTCATCCCCTTGGAGGGAACCAAATGTCCGACCAGCGTCAACACCACGACCTTCATCGAAGCCGCGCACGAACTCACCGCGCAGGTCCGGCAGATTGAAGGTCGAAACCTGATCACCGTGCCCCCAAAGCGTGCCAATGGTGGCAAACAGATCGGCATATTCGGTGCGTGAAATGGCTGAACCATCACACACCAACCAACCATTCGGCGGGGTTGGCATCGCAAACGCCAAAACAGAACCGATTTCACTGCCAGCGATAACGCCACCACCGCCAGAGCCACCACCTGCAATCAGCGTTTCGATGGCCTGAAGCAGCTGGGTGTCGTCCATGCGGTCAGGTGCAATATCTGCCGCCAGAACAACATTGAGAACTTCACTTTCGACCGGACTAAGACACTGCATAAAGTTTCTCCAACATTAGCCAAAAAAGAACCCCGGCAAGCAAGCCCTGCCGGGGATAATTCAATCAAACCCACTCAATGATCACATAACCATCAACGCCATAGTTACCCGAGTAATCCGGCGCGGGGTCTGCAGTTGTGGTGCCGCCCGCACCGACAACAACCTGCAACGTCTCCCCCGGCAGCACGGCGAATTCCTTTATCGCCAATCCGCCATTTCCGCCTGCACCACCGGTTAGGCCATCTTGGGACGTCGTACCGTTACCCCCCGGTGAGCCTTGCCCGACAAGGTTCACATCACCGTTGGTTGCACCACCATGTGGCGCAGAAATAGCCGTTGTTTTTGCTGACCAGCCGCCTTTTCCACCCTCAGCAATAACTACTTCCTGGTTATAGGTAACGCTGGACGCCTGTCCGTCTTCGGATTGTTCACCGATTCTGTAGCCATTTAGACCCCCACCGCCACCGGCACCGGCAACAGTTACGCGGAGTTTCGTGACACCTTCAGGCACGACAAATGATCCGTCTTCGGTGAAATACTGACGGATTGGTAGAGAAGCCGTCGCAATCTTTTGAATCGCCTGCAGTAACTGGGTCTTGTCGTCGCAATCAGGCCAGATGCCTGCACCCTGAATCACGTTTAGAACTTCACATTCCACTGGGGTTGAACCCTGCATGGGCAGTCTCCTTGGTTGGGTAAAAGAAACCCCGGCAACGGTTGTTGCCGGGGCGAGAGAAAAGGTATGATTTGGTTCAGGGGCTGGCATCAGGCCGCAGCAGGTTGCGCTGCCTTGATCGCGTAGGTAACCGCCACGTTGCGCGGGCGGGTTTCGGTGCCGACACGGGCATTCGGGGAATTGGCGCTGTCAAACAACAGCCTGTTCTGGTCGTTGATGCCGGAAGTTGCGTCGGTGGTGCCGGGCTGGTGCGAGTAGCTAAATACACCCTCGGGCGAGTTGAAGCGGCTTACAACACCAATACCACCTGTGATCTGTTGCATCTGATCAAGCTGCGCCGATGCAAACACTCGCTCGTCGTCCACACCACGCCCGGCATCAAAGCCGCGCAGGAACTCACCGCGCAGATCTGGGATATTGAAGGTCGTACTGCCGTCACCTTCGCCCCAAACGATGCCGAGTGCGGCAAACAGATCGGCATATTCCTCACGAGAGACCGCAGACCCATCACAGATCAGATAGCCGTCCGGCACGGTCTGGGTGGCAAAGGCATGGATGGAAGCAATCGGCACCTGAAGACCCGCAATCTGGGCGGCATCAAATTCGGTGCAGATCGTAATCTTGTTACAGTTACACATGGGCAATCCTTGTTCTGGTCAAAAGAAACCCCGGCAACATCTGTCACCCGGGCGAGGTTGAGGGAGGATGAAAAGGGTTGGATTGGGTTGGGTCGGATCGCCCCGGATCAGTCGGTGTTTGACGTACCAACCGCTGTCATATCGCGGACATCAACGCCATTTGCACCGGAGCTTGCAACGACGAAAAGGCCGCCGGACATGGTCGCGTCGCGGTTGGTGTTGGCGATGATGAAATCGCCGACGCGCAGCATGTCACGGGCCTCAAGGAAGTAATCGGCGGTATCGACGTCAGCCGCGACGTCGGGGGTGATGTAGTGCCACAGCGTAAAGCCGTTGGCATAGGCCAGAACACTGAGGTTTCTGGCTTTGAAACCTTCTGCCATTTTGGGTCTCCTTGGTTCGGAAAAAGTCGGATCAGGGGGTTATTCCTGTGCCTGCAAGCACACCACGCCATCGCCATCAATGAGCGTCGCGCCCTGGCTCATGGAGTTGTTGACGAAGTGCGCGGCGTGATCGCCATGCCAGGTGATGTCGGACTGGACGTCTGATCCGATGGCATGACCAATGGCGGTGCGGTGATACCAGAAGCAGGACCGGATGCCGCTTGCCACCGGTAGGCCGGAATGGGGCATCCAAAGGGTGCCGAGCCAGCGTTTGGCCTGTGTGCCCTTCCACGGCAAATCGTCATCGCCGATATAATCCGATCGCGAAAACTCATCGATCAGAAGCAACTCCGACCACTGTTTCCAGCCGACGATCGCATAACGCTGCCCGTCATCGGGCACGTCCCGGTCGCCAAGGCCTTCGAACGCCATCATTACCTTATCAAGGGTCATCCCCTCGGTATTATCGGGCACCACATCATCGGCCCCGACCAGCGCATTGATGATCAGCTCGTCGGTCTTGCGGCCAAGCGCATAGGCCCCGGCATTGGCCAGAACCATCTTTTCGTCATGGTTGATTTTAAGCTCATCAAGCGCATCGACCCAATCCCCGGCATAGTAATCACGCAGGTCACAACGGACCGCCTCGTGATCGACATTCATCACCGGCACCTTGCCGTGCCGCGCCTTGGTGGTCGCCGTGCCCTTGCCGACTTTCTGGAAAACCGTCGTCGCGCCCTTGATCGCGTTTTTCACCCGCACCGTATTGCGCAGTTTTGATCCCATGCGTTGATAGGCCTGATGCACATCGGCCTGAAAATGGTCGATGAAGCTTTGATCAATCGTGGTTGTCATCGCCTTTTATCCCCTTGTTTCAGATATGATTTTGTCGTGATTGCAGGCAGCCGCCGGAGTTCAATTGCGCTGCCAAAAAGGGCCTGTGCCACAATTGCCCCAAAACCGGTCATTTTCCGGCCAAGGTTTGGTGTTTTAAGAGCGCTGTTACAGGGAACCTCATCCATCGAGGTTCCGTAGGACACGCGCTTGATTTGCCCCGACCTGTTGCACCCGACGGGCTTTTCTGCGCGGTCCAGTCCAAGACAAACAAGAAAACAAAGAAAAAGAGTATCTGCCGTGAAGAAGTCGGTTTTGCTTGTGTTCAGCCTGATCGGGCTGGGGGTTGCGGGCTATTTCCTTTTGCCGCTGACCCCGATCCCGGACTATGTCAACGCGGTCATCGACCGTGCCGACAAGCTGTTCTAGGCCGGACTACCCACTGGAAAGTCGGGCGAAATCCGCCTGTACCTCGGCCACAAGTGTTGGCTCACGATCCCGCCAATAACGCGGATCATTCATCTTGCGCCGGATGTCAGATCGAAGGTTCTCAGCCCCACCCCCGCCCTCGACTTTGCCCAGCGCTGCCTCGTTATTTTGCGCCATCATCCGGTGCATGGCACGCACGCCATCCGCCGTTTGACACAAGGTTTCAAAGGCGGTCTCTGGCAGATTGGCCTTGCCCCAGCTTTCGATTTTCGGTGCCAGTTTCTTCCAGCTTTCCGTGCCGCCAAACTCGGCCACCAGAGCCGCACGGTCGGTCGCGCGTTGTGCCGCCTGATCAAGATCGCCCAGAAGGGGTGAAAGCACCTCGCCCGCCAGATCATAGACCAACTGTGCCTGGGCATTGCTGAACCCTGCCGCATGCAGGCGCTGGTTCAGATCCGCATCAATCTCGCCGATACCATCGGCAAGCGAGATAGCGTAGGCATCCGGTGTTTCGGGCACCAGATCGGCGACATCTGCGGGATCAAGTTCCGTTTCTGGAACTTCGCTTTCGATATCGGGTAGTTCGGGTGTTTCTGCTGCTTCCGGGACTTCAGGAATCTCGGCTTCCGGCGCGAGAAGGTCGGGTTCGGTTGTCATGCGAAACTCCGTAAATTGGGTTCAAATAGCGTTTGGCGCGTGGTGCTCGTGATCCCCAGCGGAACAATCCGCCAGTCGCCTGATCTGTAACACCAACGCGCGTTTTCCTTCTCGCATCCAGATCGCCTTGTCACTTGCATCCGGGCCAAGCGCGGTATGCAGGAAATGACGTTCGAGATCGGCCAGAACCTTTGCCCCGGCGTCACGGGCAAAACAGGTCTGCCAGTGATCAGAGCCGCTTTCTGAAAGGCTTTCGTTTTCCGCCTCAAACCAGTCCCATCCATTCCCGGTCATCAAACAACCTCCGCAATTTCGGGCGGCAGGCTGGGGCGTAGCAGATGGTCAGGCACACCAAACTGATCGGCAAGCCAGCGGACCATGACCGGTAGATCGACCTCCGCCAAGGCTTCCGGCCCAAGACCCGCAATCCGCGACAGCCAATCCAGCGCCTGTCCCGCCTGCACCCGTTTGGGCAATTGCGCCAAGGGGGCGGCGTGACGCAGCACGACAACATCGCCATCCAGCGGGATATCGGGAAGCTCCCCGGTTTGGGTCAGGATATAAAGCGCACGCCGGATCAGCGGATAGAGCAATTCCGCCTGCAACCGGCCATAGGTTGCGCCCAGAAGCCGGGCGTTTTCGGACGCGCGTTCCAGCACCTCGGTCGCGGTCATGCCAGGTTGATCGGTTTGCCCCAGTCGGTCGGCCAAAAGGCAGCGCCGGATACGATCACGTAAATCAGACAGCACAAGATCCGACACATCAAACCGGCCGGGCGCGTCAAGCGGTGTAAGCCCCGACGATCCGACCGCCTTGGGGATGATGCTGCCCGGCACCAGCCGGATGGTGGCCGGGTTCAAAACGCCATCATCATCGGCCTGCCAAATCCCCGTCACCGCGATGGAGGCGTTTTTAAGCACCAGTTCCACCACCTTGTTGGCGGTTTTGATATCGGGCAGAGCCTTCATCACCGGCGACCGGCCATAAATCTCGCCCGGCGCCTTCATCCAGCGAAAGGCGATATAGGGCGACACATCAAACCGGTCGCGATAAATCAGATCGCCTGAATGGCCATCACCCTCTTCGCGGAAAACGCAAAGCTCATAGCCGGTTTTGCGATCGGTTGCGGGCAAGACGGCCTCAATCACACTGATGCGTTTCGGCGCGTTCTTTTCACCCGGATCATCGTCTGCCATCGTCTTGGCACCGGGCCAGGTCGCGGTGATTTCATCTCGGGTCAGCGCCAGCTTGCGAAACACCGCATCCATCTTGCCATCAGATCGTTCTTCGAATGCCAGATCGCGCAAGGGTACCGCGGTAAAACGCAAGGCAGACGGGCTTTGCAAATCCGCCTTTTCCAACCGCAAACACGCGGTTCCAGCCGTGACCAAATCCAGAAACGCCTGATGCATTTCCACTGCAAAGTTGGAACGATCAAAATGTCCCTGCAAAATCCTGACAGCCCGACCAAGCTGCTCTGTCAGGGCCTGCCGATCTGCATTGGCAACATTGCCGCCCGGTTCCAGCTCAAACCAACCGCCACCGGGCGGGGTGATTTCGGCCATCAGGCTGGCGGCAAGCTGTTCGACCGCATCCGATGCCGTGGCGTCAAACACCCGATCAAGGCGTTTGCCCCCACTTGTCTGATTACTGGCGGCGGCATTGCGCTGTGGCAGGGCAAATTCATAACAATCCTGCCAATGGGTCAGCCAATTGCGCCTACGTTCCATCGCCTTTTGAAAGCGGGCGCGCACCTGTGCGACATTGGCCCCGACATTGGCCCTGACACTGGCCTCGGCGTGCGCCTTGTCTTCAAGCTCGGGCTGCTGCCGATGCTTTTGCGATTTCGCCATGCCTATTCCCCCAACAGGTTTTTGCCACCACCGGCCTTGGCGATGCGGTCACTTAAAAGCCCGCGATAACTTGTTCCGATCAGGCTGGCACGACCATAACGACGGCGTTCCAATGCCTCTGTCCGGGCTGCACGTCCGGCGTCTTCGGCGCTGGTGTCGTCGTCTGTTTGCGTTACACTTTGTGGTGCAACCGATGGCGCAACACGCACCGGTTTCGGTGTTGAAAACAAACTGCCCATCGCTTTTCCTCCCGATCCCCCAAACGCGAAAACGCCCGCAAGGGTCGGAACCCTGCGGGCGCATCTGTGGCGTTGATTTGTCTCTTATGTCACATTAAAAAGAACAAATCAAGAACATTTTTCAGAAAAAAACACATCCTCGATTTGACTCGTTTCCATCCCGTTTTGCAGATGGCGATAAAGCTGCCAAGGGGTGATGACCCAAAGGCTTGAAATGCCCAGCAACCTTTTGACCAGTTCGACACAGCTCATCGGGCCAAACCGTACCTTACGGGTGATGGCGGCCGGATAAGACGCCCAGATACAGTGATAGCCAAGGCCACGATAATAGGCCGCCGGATCAAAGATCGGTGAGTAGCACCAGCTTTCACACCGCACCCGATGGCTTTGCGGATCAAGGCAAATCCATTCCCCGGCCCGCACCCCAGATACCAGCACGAAACAATGGCGAAAGCCCGGTTTCAGAATACGCAGCAACCGTTTTTCCGGTGCATCGGCAAAGACCACCAGCACCGAAACCTCGCGCCCCGAAGCAGATTGATCGGCCCAGTGATCCATCCATGGACCGGCGGAGTCCTCTGCTGTTTCAGCGGCTTTGGATTGTTTGAGCACGTTGGTTACATCCCGCATGGCGACAAATCCCCACCCAGTTCAACAACGCCGTCTTCATGGTGAAAGCTTTCATCACGGCCGCGTTTGACGATGCCGCGTGTGACCAACACGTTTTCAAGCGCCTCAAGGGCCTGTTGCCACAAATCGCCCTTGCCCTTTTCACGCGGATCACGCGGATCGGGTTCGCGTTCGACGAGGCCAAAATATTCCAGAACCTGCAAATGCCGGTCATTCAGAACACCACCCTTTTTAAGGCGCATCACCGCGTTATAGACATCGTCGGGATCACACGGGCGGACGACCTCGCCCGCATCAGCGACCACACGCGCACCTTCGATCCGGGCGGTTTGGCAGCGCACGAACCAGAACCATGCCTGCCGGGCACTGGAAAAGGGTGTGATGTCGCGCGCAGAGAGTGGTTTGGGAAAAAGTCTTTGTTCGGTCACGTCGCCCTCCTGCTGGATAATGCCTGTTCACCCCACCGGACCTGCAAACCGCCATTTACCGCGCCAAACCCTTGAAAAGGATACAGTTCTCCCGCCCGCGCATTTGTGATGCACGCCGGTGCGATGAATGGTTTGTGATGTCCCCAAGGGCGGTGTTCCGCCCGCGCATATCGACGGTTCTCGCCGTCTTTTCAGTCGGTCCCCGAAAGGCCCGACTTATTTCCAGATGCAATTCCGGTGTTGATATGCAAGCTATAATCCCTTTTTTGTTCTCATTGTAAAGGATTAATTTCCTATATTTATTTTTGATGCATTTGCAGCATCTTACACAACCAAAGCTCGATTTAGAGCAGGTATTGTGAGACACTTTTACTGCTGGACTCGCTCTGAAAAGCACGGTTTTGGGGGATTCATGAGATATTTCGCCTTACTCGCGGTTTTGTTCGTTGTGAGTTGCACAGGACAAATCATGAAAGGCTATATTGGCCAATCAATTACCGAACCGATATTGGATTATGGCCCGCCAATAAACATCATCGATCTTGACGATGGCCGCAGAGCCTATCAGTGGAACATCGTCGAAAGCGGCATAATACCGATATCGGGCCCCAATACTACGACCTACGTTCCCTACGCCGATTCCTGCATTCACACATTGACCGCAAGAAAAGTTGGCACGGATTACATTGTCGAAGAGCATCGTCAGACTAGTGTTTTTTGCGATTAGTGAGTTACGGCTAACTTTCCACATCACGACTTCCGTGGTGCGTTTACCGATGCTTTTCGACAGGAAACGGCGTGTAACCGGTTACTGGGACACTGATGCCTGTAGAATTCAGGAATTAATTCCTTCTTTCGCAATGGACATCCCTGCTGCTAGGATGCGCCATGATCAGACATCAGCAGATTTGGGCCGCCCTTGACCAGATCGCCGAGGACCATGGCTTGACGCCATCGGGACTGGCGCGTCTGGCACAACTTGACCCGACCACATTCAACCGGTCCAAACGCACGACCGCGCAGGGCAAGGCGCGCTGGCCGTCGACCGAGAGCATTTCCAAGGTGCTTTCCGTCACCGATGTCAGTTTCCGGGAATTTTCCGAACTGGTGGATGGCAACGGCGCCGGGCGCATTCCGGTGATTGGCTTTGCGCAAGCCGGAAATCGTGGTTTTTTTGATGATGCCGGATATCCTGTTGGTGGATCTTGGGAAGACATCACCTTTCCCGCCCTGCACGACCCAACCGCTTATGGGTTGCGGATATCAGGCGTTTCCATGGCGCCGGTATTTCGCGATGGCGATCTGATCATCGTAAGCCCGGCGTCAAACATCCGCCCCAAAGACCGCGTGGTTGTCAAAACCCATGAGGGCGAAGTCATGGCCAAGGAACTGGTCCGGCGCGGCGCGCTTGGTGTGGAGTTGAAATCCCTTAATCCCGATTTCGAAGACCGTTTTATTCCGGCAGAGGAAATCGACTGGGTCGCCCGTATTCTTTGGTGCAGCCAATAAGCATTCGAATAAGCCTTTGGCCTTTCGCGCACATTCGATGATTGATCTATTCAAATCCGCCCTGCGACACATTACATTTGGTCTTAGCACAAGAACGAGCTGATGCCAGAGGGGAAGGGGAACAATCGTTTGACGCTGCAACGCCATCACATTGTGCGTTCTCTGGTGGTTATCCTTGCCTATTTCGCAACGGGCTATGCCGGACTGCAACTTCCGTTCTTTGGCACAAGTGTTACCCTTGTCTGGCCGCCATCTGGCATCGCAATTGCCGCAATGGTGTTTTGGGGCTGGCGGTATTTCCCGGCAGTATTCATCGGTGCCCTTTTGGTTAATCTGGCGACGTCGCCGTCGGTGCCAGCGGCCCTGATGATTGCGGCGGGCAATACGCTTGCCGCCGTGTTGCCCGCCCTTTTGATCACGCGCCTTGCCGGGAATTATCCGCTGGCGCAATTCCGCAGCATGCTGGTTTTCCTTGCGCTGGGCGCGGTATGTGGCCCTGCCATCGCAGCCCTTTTGGGCAGCACCACACTCAGCATGATTGTTATTGGCAACTTTGATCAGTTCGGCAAAATCTGGCAGGGCTGGTTCCTGGGCGATCTGGTCGGTGCGATTGTGGTCGGACCACTGACCTTGCGCCTGATGAACCGGCAGCCGGTATCCCGATCACTTCAACACTATGGCGAGCTTGCCTTCATCGTCATCGCGGCCATCGTTCTGGCGTCGGCCGTTCAGACAACGCCGCTGATCTCAAAGCCCGAATATCTGTTTATCTTTGTCTCCGTACCGCTGGTGATCTGGGGGGCGGTGCGCTATGGGCTGCTGGGCGCGGTTCTGATCAATGCTGTCATCGTTGCCGACATCATCGTCTTTGCCGCCCTTGGCAATAAAACCTTTGTCGGCGTCGGACTGAATACAGGCCTTCGCAACCTTTATGGCTATGTCATTGCCATTTCGGTCGGCACCCTGTTTCTGGCTGCGGGCATGGAACGGATTGCCGCGATCACGACGCGAACCCTTGACGGGCGGCAATCCGAAGATGTCCATCGGTTGCGCCGGACGCTGTCGATCATCATTGGCGTGATCGGGTTTGGTGTCTCGGGGCTGGCATCCTGGTACACCTATACCCAGCTTGTTGCCGCCGACCGATCATCGACCGACCAGTATCGCCTGGCGTTTGAAGCATCCCTTCGCGAAGAACTTGGCGGGGCCACCGATGCGCTGGTTGCGGTCCGGACCCTTTTTGATGTGCATGGCAGCGTTTCGGCCAATACCTTTGATGCGATGATTGCCCCATGGGTCAACCGTCGGCCCGGTGTTGCCGCCCTTGAATGGGCACCGCATGTTGAACGCCGGGCGCGCGGCCTGATTGAAGAAAACGCCGAGCTGCGCGGGGTGACCAATTTCGCCATCCGCGCCCTTGTCGATGGCGAACTGCAAACGTCAAGCGAACAGGACACCTATTATCCGGTCTTCTTTGTCTTCCCGCGGTCAGGGAATGAAAAAGTCATCGGCTTTGACATGATGAGCGAACCTTCGCGCCGACGTGCGCTTGAAACCGCCCTTCAGACCGGCAATGTCACCCTGACCGAGCCGCTCGAACTTGTTCAGGCGAATTCGGCGGTCGTGACCTCGCTTGCGTTTCTGGCGGTTGAAAACCGTCGGGACCGCACCGGACCACCACTTGGTGTCGCCATCGGGGTGTTGCGCCTGACCGACATGATCAGCCGGGCGGCACGGATAGCACGCATTCCGCTGGATTTTGAAATCCATCTTGCGGACCTGAAATCGAAGTCGGACAGAAAACTTATCTATTCCAATCGGTTAGACAACTATGCGATCGAGCACATTCGAGAGGAATTTGAAAAACCGTTCAACCCGAATGTTTCGAATTTCACGTTTGGCTATCGCGACTGGACGATTGTGCTGCATCCCTCGGAACGCGGCTTTGGCACGCTGCTTTATTGGCAGCCATGGGCGATCTTTGTGTTTGGCAGCACGGTCAGCATTCTGCTTTTGATCTATCTGCGGTCGCTGAACCGCACCGAAAAACACATCGTCAATCTGGTCAAAACCCGAACCCGCGAACTTGAAGATGCCCGCGCATCTGCCGAAAACGCCATGAACCGGGCCCAGCAGGCTGATCGGGCCAAATCGGAATTCATCGCCCATATGAGCCACGAATTCCGCTCCCCGATGACATCCATTTTGGGCTATGCCCAGCTTGCCAGTGACAGTCTGGACAAAGATGCCAATACCGAAACGCTGCGCAGCTACCTGTCGACCATTCGCGGGGCCGGTCGCCATGTCCTGTCGCTGATTGGGGACATTCTTGATATCTCCAAGATCGAGGCCGGCAAGCTTGTGCTGGAAGAAAACCCGTTTGACCTTCATCACATCTGCGAAGAAGTTGTTTCGATGATGCTGGTCCCGGCACGCGCGCAGGAAAGCACGCTTCAACTTGATATTGATCCGGAACTGCCGCGCCATGTCATTGGCGATCCGGTGCGGCTCAAACAGGTGCTGACCAACCTTGTTTCCAATGCCATCAAGTTTACCAAACGCGGCAAGGTTCTTGTTCTGGTGCAGGCACGCGATATCACCGAAGATGCTGTTTCCTTCCGCATTTCGGTGCGCGATGAAGGGATCGGCATTGCACAAAACAAGCTCGAAGCCATCTTTGATGCCTTCACACAGGCCGATACCACCACGACCCGCCGTTACGGTGGCACGGGACTTGGCCTGACAATTTGTCAGCGCATGGTTCAGGCGATGGGCGGCCGGGTGCAAGTCGAAAGCCAGGAAGGCAAAGGCAGTCATTTCTGGTTTGACCTGACCCTGCCACGCAGCAGCAAAACCGACGTTGCCCAGCAGGAAGGACAAACCGCAAACACGGACGACGCCCGGTCTGAAAAGGCCGAGGCGGCCGATCCGGGCACATGGAACCTGCTTTTGATTGAGGACATCGAAATCAACCGCATCCTTGCCCAGAAACTGCTGGAAGCACAGGGGCATACGATTAGCACGGCTGCTGACGGGCAGATTGCGCTTGATATTCTTGCCGGTGCCGATTTCGATGCGGTTCTGATGGATCTTCACATGCCGGTTCTTGATGGCATCGAGGCCACCCGGCGTATCCGCGCCTTTGACGATCCGGTCAAGGCGACCATTCCGGTGCTTGCCCTGACCGCGGACATATCAAACGACAATCTCGAAAACTTTCACGAGACCGGCTTTGATGCCTATTGCACCAAGCCGCTTGATATCGCGATGATTGACGCTGAACTGGCCCGCCTCATTCACCGCAAATTTGACGCCCGCCTGGCGCGAAACGACACGCCCGCAACCTGATGCGCAGCCAGCCTAACGGCTGATACCGGTCATGGATTTAAGTTCTTCGGCGACATTGGGGCCCGCTGTCAGGATCGGCGCGCCTTTTTCAAGCGCATCGGGGGCGCCCAGATAATCATTGGCCCAACCGCCGGCTTCCTGCATCAGAAGGATCCCGGCCAGACAATCCCACGGATTGATATGCGGTTCGTAATAGCCGATCATCCGCCCGGCTGCGGCATAGGCCATCGAAAGTGCGCCCGATCCGTTCCGCATAAAGATGCCCTTGCGATCCAACAAATCCTTGATAAAGGGCATGATCGCGTCACCTGTCGTGCGATGGGACATGCCAAGCCCCATCACGCCGTCACCGACGGTTTTGGCCTCACTGGCCTTGATCGGCTCGCCATTGGCAAGCGCACCTTGACCGCGACGGGCACTGAACAACTCCTTGCCACACGGCTGATAGATCAGGGCGATCTCGATCTTTCCCTTGACGACAAGGGCGATGGAAATGCACCAGCTTGGCATCTGATTGACAAAGCACGCCGTGCCATCAATCGGGTCAATCACCCACAGGCAATCATTGTCGCCCTTCTCGATGCCCATTTCCTCGCCAAGGAAGCCGTCCTCGGGAAAGGTGTCGGCGATCTGATCACGAATGATCGCCTCGACATTCTTGTCGGCAATACTGACCATATCGAGCGGGTTTTCCTTGGCCTCGACCTCAAGATCGCCAGCACTGCCGTCGAAATATTCCATCGCCCGCTTTCCGGCAGAGCGGATGACGTCACGGGCATGTTCGAACCGCGCGTCGAGATCAAGTTTGACGTCATCACCCATCTTCTTTTCCTTTCAAAGCGGAAAGCGTCTCAAAATCACCTATCTATAGAAAAACCTATCCCATAACTGCTTGCAAGGTTTCATGACATTTCAAAGGCACTAATTCGGTGATGTTTTCTTTGACCATTTGATTGCAAAAATCCTATGCTAGGCAGCGCTAATGAACCGCCCCACAGGAGTACAAAAATGGGTCACGCCGCCACCGATAGCACCGTTACAAACTGGACCTGGTATCAGGGCCAATGGCACGAAGGGAACCCCAACATCATGGGGCCGCAAACCCATGGTTTCTGGATGGCCTCGACCGTGTTTGATGGTGCACGCCGCATGAATGGCAAAATGCCGGACCTTTATCCGCATTGTGCGCGTGTGATCCGCTCGGCCGAGCTGATGGGCCTGAAACCGACGATCACCACCGAGGAAATCGTCGCACTGGTCAAGGAAGGCGTTCAAAAGTTCGATCCCAAACTGGCGCTTTACATCAAACCGCTGGTGTTTGGCGGCGAAGGCTTCATCGCGCCCACGCCGGAAAGCGCGCAGTTTGTGCTGTGCATTTCGATCAGTGAAATGCCAGAAGCCATTCAGACCGGCTTTAGTGCCCGCAAATCAAGCTTCCGCCGCCCGTCTCCGGAAAGCGCGCCGACCGAGGCCAAGGCATCCTGCCTGTATCCCAATGTCGGCCGCGCGGTGACCGAGGCCACCAGTTCGGGCTTTGACACCGGCGTGATGCTTGATCCGATCGGCAATGTTGCCGAGTTTTCCTATGCCAACCTGTTCTTTGCCAAGGACGGCACGGTCTTTACCCCGGCGATCAATGGCACGTTCCTCAATGGCCTGACCCGTCAGCGCGTGATCAAGCTTCTGCGTGAGGACGGCGTTGATGTGGTGGAGAAGACCTGCAAATACGAAGAACTCGAAACCGCTGACGAGATCTTTGGCACCGGCAACTATTACAAGGTCGCCCCGTGCGTCAAACTGGATGACCGCAATCTGCAGCCCGGCCCGATCACGCGGCGTGCGCAGGACCTTTACACGGCCTTTGTCGCCGCCAGCGAAGACTGATCGCACTTTACACTTCACTTTGCACTGTGCACATGATCGACAGACAAACGGCCCGGATATCCGGGCCGTTTTTTGTTCCGTCAGAACGCCTTCTTACTGCGTCAGGGCTCGGGGCGCACTATTGCCCGCCACATACGGATATTGCGCAAAGATCGACGCCACCGCAGCCCGCACCGTTTCATTCGGGGCTTCGCGAAGCGAACTGGTCACCCGCGAAACAGCTGTGCCTTCCCAGACCATCTGACGGGTCTGGCGGTCAACCAGATCAATGCTCAGCGTGCCTTCGGTGTAGCTATCGACATAGCCCGGTTCGACATAGCCCGGCCAACCAACATACATGCCACTGCGATAGCCATAATAGCCGCCCATATAGACCGGCGGTGAGGAGCGTGTCTTTTCCTCGGTCTTGAGATGGAAATTGATCAAAAGGTCAGGGTTATGGATATCAAGCTGATAGCCGCGCGACACCATAGCGGTGTTGATCGCATCCTCTATCCGCTGGCCCGACAGGGTCTGATATTGCGCCTCGGCATTCTTGCCGGCCCCTTCGACAAAGGCGAATGTCTGATACTGTCCAAAATCGGCCGCCGGATCAGCATCGGTATAGATGCGCGGACCTGTGGCACAGGCCGTCAGGACCGTTGCCATCATTGCCACCAGCACAAGTTTCATCTTCGTCATTGCCCGTGTCCTTTAGTTTGAAATGTTTGCCGGACCAACTGCGACACGCATCGGGTGAATGCGCCAAACCCCTAATGCATCATCAGAAAATGCGTAAATAATGGCAATCAACTTTTAGGGGAAAAACAACCGGGGTTTAGCCAAGCAGATCTTTGGCCAGTGCGCGCAGTTCATTGATCTCATCATCAAGAATGGCCCGATCTCCCATGCTATGGGCCAGAATAATCGCACCTTGCCAGCGCAGGATGATCTGACGCCCGGTCCTTGTGGCCGTTCTGTGATCTACCCCGCCTTCTTCAAGCTGATCGGCAACCCAGTTGATCAGGGCCTCAAACACCGCCTGGCCGGTTCTGCGCGACGAGGCAAAGTCCGCATCATTGGGCATATCAAGCATCAGTCTTGCCAACGGGCAGCCATGACTGACCCGGCGCGGGGTCATGGCATCAAGATAATCAAAGAACTTCGCCAACCGATCCGCGACCGAACGCGACGTCGAGATACTTTCCAGAAGCGGGACAAACTCCCCTTCCATGGTTTCCAGTGCCGCCAGGGCGAGATCATGTTTCTTGGGAAAGCGGTAAAACACACCACCTGCAGGTAATCCGGCCTCGGTCGCAACTGCCTGAATGGTGGCGGCGTGATAGCCATCGCGCCAGATCACATTCATCGCCGCACGGGCAAGCTTTTGTCGCTTTTGCTCGGAACTCAGCTTGGTGGCCATGGATACCTCAACAGATAAGTCAGTTCACTAACTTATCTGTCAAATATTATGTTCCTGTTAACTGCGCAGTTTAGGTGCCCTTTCGATGCCTTAGTCCGCCTTTAGGCATACCGAGAAATTTGAAAGCATCGCACATCGCGTGTATCACTGATCCATCGGACACACGCCAAAACCGCACAAGAGCAACAACACACTCCGGAGCCACAGTGAAAAATAATCAATTCACCCTTGCCGATATCCGAAATGCGGTATCGGCCGGCGTGCTCAGCGAAGAGGCCTTTGCAAGGCTCGAAGGCTACCTTTCCGAACAAGCACAAGAGTCGCCTGAAACAGAAAAATTCACGCTGTTTCGCGGCATGAATGACATCTTCATCGCGCTTGGCATATGCGCACTGACCATCGGCTGGTTCGTTCTGTGGGGCCTGCTTGCCAATGGCCCGGCATTCTGGATCGCGCCACCGCTTGCCATGATCGCCTATGTCGCGCTGGCGGAATATATCGCAGGCAAGCTCAAGGCGTCCCTGCCCTCGATCGCGATTATGGCCGCCCTTGGCGCAACGCTGATGATCTATGCAGTGGCGATTTACATGTCGCTTGCCGGGCCTGCCGGGCAGTTGTCCGATCTTGATACGGTGATTGATTTCGGGCAGCGGTCGATGAATGTGCTGGTGTTTGTCGCCATCATCGGCTTTGCCTTCCAGCTGGGCTTCTTCCTGCGTTATCGCCTGCCGGTATCGTTTGCGCTGATTGCTGCTGGCCTCGTTGGCGTTTTCTGGTCTGCCTTGATGGCGACCTTCGGCCCGGCGGCAGAACCTTATATCCCCTATCTGATCACGGCCACGGGCATCTTGTTGCTGGCCCTTGCGATCTTTATCGACAGCCGCGATCCCAAGCGGATCAATGGTTGGGCGGAATGTGCGTTCTGGCTTTATGTGTTTGGCGCACCGCTGACCATCCATTCGATTGCCGCAACGTTCGAGGCCGCCGCCCTTGCGATGATCCCGGTAATTATCATTGCCATGGTGCTGTCGCTGATCCTGGATCGTCGGTCGCCGATCATCAGTGGCCTGATCTATGTCGGTTATCTGTTGCAATCCGGGTTCGAGGGCGCGGCAATTGATCCGTCCATGACCATTGTTCTGGTCTGCTTCATTGTTGGCGGGCTGGTGATGGCATTCGGGGTGGGTTGGCAACGTGCGCGCCATGTGCTTCTGGCGCCGTTTGAAGATCATCCGCTGCGGCGTTACCTGCCGCCAAGCTGATTTAAAACTTTGAGGCCAGCACATTCATGCTGGCCTCATTCGTTTTTGTTATCGATGAAGTCCCGACTTCATCAAAAGCGACAGGTTGCGCGGGTTTTCCCCCACCCGGCGCCAGGCATAGGCCCACCAGTCCTTGCCAAACGGCGCATACAGCCGCAGGCGATACCCCGCCGCAACCAGTTCACGTTGCAACGGCTGATTAACGCCATAAAGCATCTCAAACTCGAACTGATCGCGCGCCCAGCCATTGTCATCAGCAAGCGTCGCGATCTTGAGCACCAATTCGCGATGGTGACTGCCAAAGACCGGGAAAAACCCGCTTTGCTTGGCGGCATCTGACAACATCAGCCCGGCCAGTTTCAGATAATTGGCATCAATCTGGTCACGCTCGGTAAACGATACGCTTGCCGGTGGGGCCATTGCCCCCTTGACCAGACGCACCATCGCCCCGCGTGCAATCATGTCGTTCAGATCAGATTCCGTCCGATGCAAACGGGCCTGAAGGGTTTGGGCAACCGGCACACCAGCCGTCGCCAACCGATGGTGCAGCGCCAGCGTGTCATCAATCATGTCGAAATCTTCCATATCGATCATAAGCCGGATGGTTTGGGATGAGTTTGCCTGTGCTGCAATATCGCGGATCTTGTTTGCGATCTCGTCGACATGTTTGGTCAGGACCGCCTCGCCCTGCATATAGCCCAGCTGCGACGGATCAATCGACACATGCACATCCAGTCCAGACATATCGAGGCTTGGCATCACAAAGCCAAGCTGATCGACCGTTTCACGGACCTGGGTGATATCTTCGACATATTCACCAAGATAAAAGCTTGAAATCCGGATACCTTGTGCCGCCAGCGCATTTGCCCGCGAAACATGGCCAGTGCCGTCGTTCGCACTGACAAACTGCGCGGCCAGTCCGGTCTTGCGTCCAATCGCCTCGCCAAGGGTGCGAAGCGGTTTGGAGCATGCAACCGCGATCATTGATTTTTGCCAAAATCCCATATCATTCAATTCCTTGCTGGTGACGCAAAGCACCGCCATAACCGGTCTGATCGGCAAATTATTGAATGATATGACCCAAAAAGCAAAACGGCCCGCCAAAGGCGAGCCGTTTTTACATGTATCTGATCGCGCCGTCTTAGGCAGACAGATCTTCACCGGCCAGCGCACGGTCGATCAGGGCAACGCTTTCATCAAGGCCGTAAAGGGCGATGAAAGAGCCCATGCGCGGGCCCTGTTCCTGCCCCAGCAGCACTTCATAAAGTGCCTTGAACCAATCGCGCAGGTTTTCGTAATTGTGGTTTTTGCCCACGGTGAAAACTTCGGTCTGGATGTCAGACGCGTCGGTGCCCGGTGCAATTTTTGACAAAGCGTCGCGCAGGTCTCTAAGCGCTGCCTGCTCTGCCTCGGTCGGGGCGCGGTATGATTTCGTCGGTTTGACGAAGTCGTTGTAATAGTTGATCGCATAACCGACCAGCTTATCAAGATACGGCGAAGTTTCCGGGGTTGCCCCGGTGGCGTAACGCGAAATGAACTTCCACAACAGGTCGCGATCATCGGTATTGCAGACCGAAACAAGGTTCAGAAGAATGCCGAACGACAACGGAATGTCGCGATCCGGTGCGGTTCCGGCATGAATGTGCCAGGCCGGGTTCTGCAGGATCTTTTCCGGATCGGTTTCGGTTTTAAGCTTTTCGGCAAAGGTCAGATATTCATCCACGGTTTTCGGGATGACATCAAAATACAGACGCTTTGCGGTTTTCGGCTTCTGGAACATGAACAGCGACAGGCTGTCTTCCGGTGCATATTTCAGCCAGTCTTCCATCGAAAGACCATTGCCCTTGGATTTGGAAATCTTCTGGGCGTTCTCATCCAGGAACAGCTCGTAGTTAAAGCCTTCCGGCGGGGTGCCACCAAGCGCCTTGACGATCTTGTTGCCAAGCTCGACCGACGGAATAAGGTCTTTACCGGCCATTTCATAATCAACGCCCAGCGCATACCAGCGCATCGCCCAATCGGGCTTCCATTGCAGTTTGCAATTGCCGCCGGTGACCAGCGTTTCGACCAGATCGCCGGTTTCCGGATGTTCGTAAACGATGCTGCCGCTCTCAGGCTTAAGCTCGGTGACTTTCGCCATCAGCACCTTGTTGGTGCCCGGCTCAACCGGCATGAACGGACTGTAAGTCGCACGGCGTTCTTCACCAAGGGTCGGCAGCATGATTTTCTGGATCGCGTCATAACGCTCCAGCAAACGCAGCAGTGCTGCGTCAAACATGCCAGAGCGGTAACATTCGGTCGAAGATTTGAATTCATACTCGAACCCGAACCCGTCAAGGAATTCACGCAGCTTGGCATTGTTGTGATGGGCAAAGCTTTCATGCGTGCCAAACGGATCGGGAACGCTGGTCAGTGCCTTGCCAAGATGCTGGGCAACCATATCCTTGTTCGGGATGTTGTCTGGCACCTTGCGAAGCCCATCCATGTCATCTGAAAAGCAGAAAAGTTTGGTCGGGATATCGCACATGGTTTCAAAGGCGCGACGGACATAGGTCGTACGCGCGACTTCGCCAAAAGTGCCGATATGCGGCAGCCCCGACGGACCATAACCGGTTTCAAAAAGGACATACCCCTTTTCAGGCGCCTTCTGTTTATACCGCTTGACCAGCTTGCTGGCTTCCTGAAAGGCCCAGACGTTGCTGTTAAGTGCGGCATCTCGAAGATCGGCTGTCATTTTTGAAACCTTGTTTGTCAGTTGGATCGTTGAATTCTCGGGGAATATCCGTATCACGCTGATCGCATGTTTGCGCGAAGCTATACCCCACTTCGGGCCAAGATCAAGCACCTGTTGCGCATGGCTGCCAAATAATCGCGGAATTCAAGCGCGGGATTTCCCATATGTAGCAACAGGTGGCTGTTTCAGTCGCCCTCGATATGGCTATCCCTCAATGGCTACCCCTAAGTGTAGTTGAATTTAGCCAATCCCGTGCAGATATCCGAATATGGGGACGCGCGCTTAAACTTTGATCATCTTTTATCGCAAATCCAGCTATTTGCGATGCGATATATTATTAGTTGAATTCAATACGATTGATCACTCACAAGCGAAGGCAAACCTGATCGACGAAACAGGCACGAAACCCGGAGTGTGTTGATGTCGTTTGGAGAAACCGGTGGACATACCACCGAGAACGCCTTTCCGGCGAAAAGCCCGGATCAAAGATTTGAACGCGTTGTTGAATACGCGCCAAATGCCATGATCCTCATCAGTGCGGATGGCACGATGGAAATGGTGAACGCCCAGACCGAAATCATTTTCGGCTATGCGCGCGACGAATTGCTGGGCCAGCCGATTGAAATGCTGGTCCCCGAACGTTTCCGTACCGGACACCCGCGTTTGCGGCGCTCCTATTCGGAGCAGCCCAATCCCCGCCCGATGGGGGCTGGCCGCGATCTTTATGCCTTGCGCAAGGATGGCAGCGAGTTCCCCGTTGAAATTGGCCTGAACCCGATCTCTGATGGCGAAAAGCATCAAATTCTTGCGGCCATTTCCGACATTTCCGAACGCAAACATCGCGAAGAACAGATCGCACGATCCCTGCGTGAGAAGGAAACGCTGCTTTCCGAAGTCCATCACCGGGTGAAAAACAATCTGCAGATCATTCACAGCCTGCTCGATATGCAGACATCCTCGGTCATCGACATACAGGCGCGCGAAGCCCTGATTGACAGCTGCAATCGCGTCCGGTCCATGGCGCAAATTCACCAGTCACTGTATCAAAGCGAAGACATCGCCAAGGTTAATTTCGCCGATTTCTGCGAAAGCCTGATTTCGTCGCTTCTGGCGACATTCAATGTCGATATCAGTCGGGTACAGGTCAAAAGCGATCTGGCCCATGTCGAGTTGGCCATTGATCAGGCAGTTCCATGCGGACTGATTGCCAACGAGCTGATCACCAATGCGCTTAAACACGGCTTCCCCGACCGCGCACAAGGCCAGATCAGGGTATCGACCCAAAAGAATGATGAGGGTGTCGTGACCCTGCGCGTCTCCGATAACGGATGCGGCATGCCTGATGGCTTTACCCCGGGCAAAAGCGAAGGTCTTGGCTTGCAACTGATTGAATTGCTGACCGATCAGATTGGTGGAACGCTTGAAGTTGTTACGGCTGGTGAAACAACCTTCATCATCACATTCAGAATAGGAACGTGATCGGGATGCCCCATTCGGTCCATATCATGATTGTCGAGGACGAACGTGTTATCGCCCTTCATTTGCGCAAGCAGCTTGAAAAGCTTGGCTATGAACGCACCAGCGCGCATACGCGCGGCAGCGATGCACTTGCCGCCATCCATGACGATCCGCCTGACATCATCCTGATGGATATTCGTATCGAAGGCGACATTGATGGCATTGAAACAGCGGCCGGCATTCCCTCCCACCTGATGATCCCGGTCATCTATCTTTCGGCCCACTCCGAAGATGCGACCTTGGCACGCGCAAAGATTACCCGTCCCTACGGCTATCTGATCAAACCGTTTTCCGACCGCGAATTGCACGCAACGATCCAGATGGCACTAGAACGCCGCGCAGCCGAACTTGCCCTGTCGGAAAGTCAGCACCGGTTGTCGCTTGCGATGAACGCAGCGCAGATGAGCTGTTGGGAAATTGATGTCCTGACCCGGCAGATGCACTGTACCGGGCTTGGCAATCCCGACCTTGATCAGAACGTAGAAACCGTCACTGAAAGCTGGGATGCCTTTCTTGAACGGGTTGCATCAGAAGATCGCGATATGGTGCGCAAGGCATTTGCCTATGCGGTTTCCCACGGCGAGTTCTATGACGTTGTTTTCCGAAGCCTGGACAAGGATCAGAACTATCGCTGGCTGCGCGCGCGCGGCAAATCCTTTGGCGATGACCGCAAAGGGTCACAACGCATCATCGGCATGATGCAGGACGTCACCGATCAACGTCTGACGCAGGACAAGCTCCGCGAAGCCATGACGGTGTTTGAAACCACCCAGGATGGCATTCTTATTCTTGACCCAGACCTCAATGTTACCAATGCCAACAACGCCTATTACCGGATCACGGGCGAGACCGAGGAAAACACGCTGCAAAAGCCGCCCTATTTCCTTTCTGCCAATGAACATCCCGCCGAATTCTTTCAGGAATTGTTTTCCGGGCTGGGTGCCCGCCGCCAATGGCATCGCGACCTTGACACCCACAACGCCAATCGTGGCCCGATATCGCTGTCCCTACAGAACATTGCCGTCGAAAACGAAGAGCACGAACTGACCCACTATGTGATGATTGTCTCTGACCGGACTGCAATCCGGCAGGCCGAACAGGAATTGCATTACCTTGCCCAATATGACGGATTGACCAGCCTGCCCAACCGGCTTCTTGCGACAGACCGCCTGAATCGCGCGATCGAACGTTGCGAACCCAGCGGCATGATGGTCGCCTGCATGTTTCTTGATATTGATGATTTCAAGACGATCAACGATACACTTGGCCATGCCGCCGGCGATCAGGTCATTCTGATTGCCGCAACCCGGATCAAGGGTATTACCGAGCGCACTGACACCATATCCCGACTGGGCGGCGACGAATTCCTGATCATTCGGGAAAACATCCCCAATGAAACCGCGGCAACCAATCTGGCGCAAAAGATCATTCAGGAACTGCAACGCCCGTTTTATATTCGCGGTCATGAAATGAATATCGGTGCGAGTGTGGGCATTTCGCTCTATCCGGTGCATGGCCATTCGTCTCACGATCTGATCCGCCTTGCCGATACAGCAATGTATGCCGCCAAGGATCGCGGGCGCAGGACCTTTGCGCTTTATGAAGCGGAAATGACGGCCAATGCCGCGCATTATATGACCCGCTCACTTGAATTGCGCCGTGGGCTTGAGAACGGGGAACTGGTTCTGTACTACCAGCCGCAGTTTGATGGCAAAACCGGCGAAATGGCTGGTGTCGAGGCGTTGCTGCGCTGGAATCATCCGACCCACGGGCTTGTTGGCCCCCATGAAATCATCCCGACGGCCGAGAAAAGCGGCCTCATTCTTGAAATTGGCAGTTGGGTGATTCGCGAAGCCTGCACTCAGGCCCGCCGCTGGCAAGATCAATATGGCCAGAAACTCCGCATGGCCGTCAATGTATCGGTCCGCCAGATGCAACAGCCCGGTTTTGCTGACAGCATTGCCGATCAACTGGCGATTTCCGGCCTCCCGGCCGAGGATCTTGAAATCGAAGTCACCGAAAGCATGATCCAGGACGAAATCAGCATGATCCAGACCCTGCATGATTTGCGCGCTGTCGGGATTTCGCTGGCGATTGACGATTTTGGCACCGGCTATTCATGCCTGCGATCGATCAAAAGCCTGCCGATCAGCCGCATCAAGATCGACCGTGCTTTCGTCAACGGACTGCCGGGCAACAGCAATGATGTTGCCCTGATCAATGCCATTCTGGCAATGGCAGAGGCCCTTGGTCTGTCAGTCACGGCAGAAGGCGTTGAAACCAGGGCGCAGTATGACTTCCTGCGCGACGTACCGGGCATCAAACTTCAGGGCTTCCTGCTTGGCAAACCTGTCCCTGCCGAAGACGTTTTTACGGCAACCATTGGAAAAACCAAACAAATTTAATAACAAAAGTTACATACCCAGACATCTTCCCTTTTCGCACATTATACCTTAGAATAAGCGACAGACATTTCGTGCCTTTATACATGCGCAAGCCATTGACTTGGCTGTCGTATTATTCAATTGCGATCTTTCAAACGAAAGAATAGGTCGGAAGGATGATTGTATGAAGTTTTCGTCCCTGTCCCTTGGCGCGAAGCTGACCCTTGTCAGTGCAGCAACCATTGCGCTCTGCCTGATTGCAGGCATATCTCTTCAAACCGTTCAAACAAGCCAAACCACCGAAGAACTGACCGTCGGCGAGGCACGTGGCGTTGCAAACCATCACGCAGAGCAGGCTGGTAGCGTTCTGAATGGCGGGATGCTGGTTGCCAAAAACCTGGCCGGGGCCTTTCGGGCGATCCGCGAAAAAGGCGGTGTTGATCGCGCGGCATATAACGAAATTCTCAGTCGTACCCTGATCGACAATCCGACACTTGCCGGTGCCTGGTCCGGGTTCGAGCCCGATGCCCTTGATGGCAAGGATGCCGATTACGTAAACGAGGGCGAGCCATTCGGCGATGGCAGCGGCAAATACGTCACATATTATTATAATTTTGGCGACGGCATTACGCCCTATCACCTGACCGGCCTCGATAATCCGGAGATCAATGAATATTACACCGCCCCGCGTGACACCAACCAACCCTATGTCACGGATGCGATCACCTATGACATTCAGGGCCGTGATGTTGTTCTGACCTCCTTTGTCTATCCGGTGCAGAACCCGAACGGCGAATTCCTGGGTGTGCTGGGCGTTGATCTTGAACTCAATGCCCTGTCAGAACGCTTTGCCGAACTGACACCGTTTGGGACCGGCACGGTTAATCTCGTCTCCGCCCAAGGCACCTGGGTTGCCCATGAAGACCCGGACATTCGCGGCACCACACTTGATAACAACAACCCGATCCAGGCAGCCATCCTCGAAACCATGCAATCGGGCGAACCGGCGCGGGTTGATGATGACACGACCATGCACATGATTGTCCCGGTCGAGATTGCCGGATACCCCAACAAGTGGGGTGTTGTGGTCAATGTGCCGCTGGCAACAGTCTATGCCCCGGCAGACAATCTGCGCAATATCACCCTGATTGGGGGCGTCATCCTGCTTTTGGTCGTCATTGCCGTGGTTCTTTTGTCGACCAGAACCCTGGTCGCGCGACCGATGACGCGGGTGACCAGTGTGATTGATCACCTTCAGAAGGGTGAGTTTGACATTACGGTGCCCTATCTCAAACGTGATGACGAAATCGGCGCAATCGCCAAGGCCCTCGAAGCCTTCAAGGAGGCCTCCGCACGCATGCAGATGGCCGAACGTGAAAAGCTTCAAGCCGAACAGCGTGCCAGCGATGAACGCAATCGCACGCGCTTGCAGATGGCAGACGAATTCGAAAAATCGGTCGGCTCGATCGTTGTCAATGTGTCTGACAAGGCCGGAAACATGGAACAAGTGTCCCGGCAAATGCGGCGTGCTGCTGATGAAAGTTCCGAACAGGCCGTTGTTGTTGCCGCCGCCGCGGACGAGGCAAGTGCCAACGTCCAGACTGTGGCGTCTGCGACCGAGGAACTGTCTGCCTCCATTCAGGAAATCAGCTCCCAGGTGGCGAAGTCATCTGACATCTCCAACACCGCTGTCGAAGAAGCTTCACGTGCCAACGCCATGGTCACCGGCCTGGCCGAAGCGGCCGATCGCATCGGCGAAGTGGTTAACCTGATCAATGACATTGCCGCCCAGACCAACCTTCTGGCCCTCAATGCCACCATCGAGGCGGCCCGTGCGGGAGAGGCAGGCAAAGGCTTTGCCGTTGTGGCACAGGAAGTCAAAAACCTGGCCAACCAGACCGCCAAGGCGACCGAAGACATTGCCCAACAGATTGGCTCCATCCAGTCCGAGACGCAAAATACGGTCGGGGCGATTGGACGAGTGACCGAAACCATTGCCAACATCAATGAAATCGCCACCGCCATCGCATCTGCGGTCGAGGAACAAGGGGCTGCCACCGCCGAAATTTCAAGTAACGTTCAACAGGCGGCGGCCGGCACCAACGAGGTGTCATCTTCTATCGGGATTGTGCGCAACACATCCCGGGAAACCGGCGAAGCGGCCTCGAACGTGCAAGCCGGGGCGACCCAACTGGCCGAAGAAGCCCGCAATCTTGACGCACAGGTCAAAAACTTCCTTGATCGACTGCGTAATATCTAGGGCGTAATCTTACCTTTCGGCACATGACAAATCGGACGGCACCATGATTGGTGTCGTCCTTTTGTTTGATCCAAACTGCGTTCAGTGATTGAATTCGAAAACACTTTCACTATCCCCTTCACAAGCCGGGAATATTGCGATGTTGCCCTTGCCTGTAACCATCTTCATGACTGCTATATTCGTCCTCATGCTGACTGTGCTGAGCTTGAATGTCTCTCTGAGGCGCGCAAAACTCAAAGTACTGATCGGCGATGGCGATGACACCACCTTGCGCCGGCGCATTCGCGCACATGGCAATTTTGTTGAAAATGCCCCGCTGTGCATTCTGCTGGTTCTTGCCATCGAGGCGATCCTTGCAACGTCCGGTATTATCTGGATTGTGGCCGCCATTTTGATCGCAAGCCGTCTTTTGCATGCGATTGGCACCCTTGGCCAGTCCACACGGTTCATCGTACCGGCTATGGTGATGCAGCATGCAACACTTGTTATTTGTGGTTTATGGTTGCTGATCCAATCCCTTGGCAATCTAAGCGCTGCGGGCATGTGATGGGGTCTGGCGATTTCGCAAGCCCGGATGTTGCGGCAAAATTCAATGCCTGCCCGGCAGCAGCCCGGCGGGCATTGATGTCGATCCGGGGCTGGGTCTTTGAACTTGCGGGCGAAATTGACGGCGTTGGCCCGATCACCGAAAGCCTGAAGTGGGGCGAACCGGCATGGCGGCCCAAATCCGGATCGGGCATCACCATTCGTGCCGACTGGAAAGCCAAAACACCTGATCAGGTCATGATCTATTTTGATTGCAAGACCGACCTGATTGATCGGACGCGCAGCCTGCTTTCGGCTGATCTGACGACCGAGGGCAGTCGCGCGATTATCCTGCCGCTGGATCGCCCCCTGCCTGAACCGGCGATCAAGACCGCCCTTGGCTGGGCCCTGACCTATCACCGGGATCGGAAACAGCAGGCGAACTAACCGCGATCAAACCTTCTGACCGCCAGCCTCCATCTGATCGCGCATGGTCCGCAAATCGCGATTCAGGCGTTTGGCGGTCTCGATATCAAGTCCTGTGGCCTCAAGAATGCAGGGCGGAACTTCTTCTGCCTTGTTCCGCAGGTCCTTACCGGCGTCCGTCAGGCTGACGCGCACGGATCGCTCGTCCTCCGGATCGCGCTTGCGGCTAACCAGTCCGTTGGCTTCAAGGCGTTTGAGCAACGGTGTTAGCGTACTTGATTCCAGATAGAGCTTTGAGCCAATGCTCCGCACGGACTGGTTATCTTCCTGCCACAGGGTCACCATCACCAGATATTGCGGATAGGTCAGCCCCAGATTATCCAGCAGCGGCTTATAGACCCGGTTAAAGGCATGACCGGCTGAATAGATCGAAAAGCACAGAAACTTCTCGAGCTGAAGCAAATCATCTTTGGATGAGTTGTCCATTGGTCTGGTCCTTTATTGTGGGGCACCAAGGCATCGTATTGCGCAGAATTCTGCGATTTGCATACCCACCGGCGACGTCCGTCTTCTCAAAAAATCCTGGGCCTGAAATTTTCAAAGCCAAGTAAATTAAATCGCACACGATTAAATAACAAGCGATTTTATTGCATGGCTGGGTTTCTTATTTTTATATCGCACGCGATTTAATTGTGTGCGATACATAATTCATCGAAACACACCGCCGCCCATCAAAAATCTCGGACGGCCCAGTTAAAGGATCAGACCCATGAGCCCATTCAATTCAAAAGTTGTTGCTGCTGTCTTCTCTGGCGCACTGGCACTGTCGACCTCTCTGACCAGCACCGCGTCCTTCGCAGAGCCGGTTCTTGAAAACACTACCCAGGAATTCATTGATGTCCTTTCTGCGTCCGGCGGCCCGGCGATCTACACCCTGACCCCGGCTGAGGCCCGTAACGTTCTGGCGGGTGCGCAGTCCGGTGATGTTGCCAAACCGGCCGTTGATATCACCGACACGGTGTTTGGTGTTGGCCCGACGGGTGCCACCAAGGTCCGCATCATCCGCCCGGCGGGCAATACTGATCGCCTTCCTGTGATCGTTTATTTCCATGGCGCAGGCTGGGTGATGGGCGATACCGGCACCCATGATCGCCTGGTCCGTGAACTCGCCGCTCGTGCCAATGCCGCCCTGGTGTTTGTGGATTACGAACGCTCCCCCGAGGCGCGCTATCCGATCGCGATTGAGCAGGATTACGCTGTTACCAAATATGTTGCTGAACATGGTGAACAGCTCAATATCGATCCGACCCGTCTGGCGATTGCCGGCGACAGTGTCGGAGGCAACATGACCGCTGTGGTTTCGCTTCTGGCGCAGGAACGCGGTGGCCCGGAAATCACCGCACAGGTTCTGTTCTATCCGGTGACGGATGCTGATTTTGACAACGGATCCTATACCGAATTTGCGAATGGTCCGTGGTTGACCGAGCCTGCGATGGAATGGTTCTGGAACCAGTACCTGCCCGAAGGCGTTGATCGTACTGACCCGAAAATCACACCTATCCATGCAAGTGCCGATCAGCTTGCCGGTCAGGCCCCGGCACTTGTGATTACTGCGGAAAACGACGTGCTGCGGGATGAAGGCGAAGCATATGCCCGCAAACTGAGCCAGGCTGGCGTTGATGTCACCGTCACGCGTTACAACGGCACGATCCATGACTTTGTCATGCTCAATGCCCTTGCCGATACCCCGGCTGCCAAAGGCGCAATTGCCCAGGCCGGTCAGTATCTCCGCACCGCCCTGCACGGCGAATAACACGACGAATACAAGGGAATTGTCCCCAAACTTTAACACTCTTTCGGGTAGGTGCGGTTGCACCTGCCCGCCCCCGGCGACATATGAACCTAACAGCCGGGTAATCACCAACCGAACCAATGTTCAAACAAAGGATGAAAACCATGTCTGTTGATGTCAAATACACCGCACTCGCTTCTGCAACCGGTGGCCGCGATGGCCGCGCCTCGACTGACGATGGATCGCTTGATGTCAAGCTGTCCACGCCAAAGGAACTCGGCGGTGCTGGCGGTGACGGTCATAACCCGGAACAGCTTTTTGCCATGGGCTACTCGGCCTGCTTTATCGGCGCCATGAAGGCTGCCAGCGGCCAGACCAAGATCAAGGTGCCAAATGCCGTCGGGGTTTCGGCTGAAGTCGGTATCGGTCCGCGGGAAGCAGGCGGCTTTGGTATCGCCGTCGAACTCACCGTATCGCTGCCGGGTCTCGACAAGGCCGATGCAGAGAAGCTTGTCGAAACAGCGCACACCATTTGCCCCTATTCCAACGCAATTCGCGGCAATGTCGATGTGACCACGACCATCGCCTAATTTTCGTCTCCCCCCTGCTGGTCAGCTCCCCCCAAACTGCTGACCAGCAATTCCAGGCCCGGTGTCCCCCGCACCGGGCCTTTTTCGTTTCCATTCGCCAACGGCCAAACTGGGCTGTTTTTTATAAAACAGTCTGTTGAATACCTTGACGGAGAAACTGGAAGTCAGCACGATTAAAGTTCTGGGGCACATGAATCATCTTTTGATTATACTCATTCCCGGACAACCGCCAAAACTTTACCCGGTTGTCATTTTCACCAAACCCCATAATCAGGTCACCTCCAAGTGGAGCAACATTTTCAGCAAATTGCAAATATGCAGGATTTGCCTGATCATGAACCAGCCAAGCATTCGAAAGCCGAACCAAGCTATCGTTATTCATATCCAGTTCGTAAAAGAAGCTGAAATAGAAAGCCATCGGATGGAGAATGAGAGCATTTCCAGCAGGATTGGCCAAAATACCAGTTGCCCAGGCAAAACGGTTATTCCCCCACGGCATTACAATGCCATTCGCGTCGTTCCAAGCTGTAAGCACCACATCAGCAAGCGAGCTTCGCAGCAACCGCCGCTGCAGAGCATTTAGTACTGCCGTGCGATCCGCTTGCGTCGCAGGATTGTTGTAACTTTGCGCAAACAAATTATCACCACATCCAAGATGGGCGGCGAAATACTGATCCACCGAATCAGCAAATCCATTGTTATTTCTATAGGCGGTAATTGCAGCGGAACGGTTCGCGGGTGGATTGGGAATATTTGCTTGCCCAGGGCTTGCAATATGCAAGATCAGATCCGCCAGGAAAGAGGCGTACTTATACAAAATCGGATGAAGAATCTTGACATGCCCGACCCCGATCCTTGTGTTGTTGTTTGCCGGATTGGGAATCAAGGGTCCGCTGCTGGAAAACATCACAAGGGGCATTGCACCCGGGTGCATATCATTTATGTAATTTTCGACATCCAAAACCATGCCACCCGAATTTGGCTGCGTACTGTTGCAGCGTAGATCTCCGTTGACGGCTGTCGCAAACAACGCGTTTCCGCTATTTCCATTTTGTTGTGTTTGAAAAACGGTCAGTGGATTTCCTCGCTGGGTCAATCCATAAACCGCACACAGATAGTTATTCTTTTCGAAGAAGCCATAATTTTTCTCCATCTGGGTCGAAACATTCAAACCATAAAAACGCCCAGGACCCAGAGCATGCTGATGATTGACCAAATCAATGGTTAACTCGTTCACCTTTACACATAACGTGTTACCTGCCACAGCCTGAACAACGTTTCCTTGATCATCATAAACCGGATCTGCCGGTGCTGGCGCTGCGCGTGTGGGGTCGGGCTGATAGCGATGCGAATGCAGGTAATACTGCCCATAAGCACTGAAAATACGAGGATCTTCAAACCCGTCAGTATCTTCAAGAATGGTATCATTAACCACAGCGATTGCGTTTTGCGGGACGTTTTGAGTGGTATCAATTTGAATATGCGCCACACCAACACCGTCGAAGTATCGATTGGTACGAACGTTCGGTACGGTTGCTTCGACTGTGGCGTTTCCTGTTGCCCCCCGCCATCCGGCGGCCCACGGCGTTCCAGCTTGCCCGGGCAATACTGGTGCTGGATTGGCAAATGGATGATACACCATGGCGCGATAGACCATCACAAAGTCATGTACATTATTGTTGGTTCCTGCATGGACCCAGCTGTTGTTGAATTTGATGACGTTGGCGCGATTCACATTGGTAATCGTCGCAGTCAGCAAGTTCGTCAGATCTATATTCCACATTTTCTACCCCTTCCGATTGCCCTTACTGATGACTCATGAGCGATGAGGAAACACTTTGTTCGATTTCCTTGAACGGCTTGACACCATCGAAAGACACTGTGCCCGTAAATCTCTGATCAGGAGGCGCTGGCGCCATAACATCCATAGAAGGAATTGCTGGTTCGGGTTTCCCCGCTGCCTCTGTGCCAGACGGCTGGGCACCAGTGCCAGTGGATTGAGAGGCAGATGGCGGCACACCAATCAGGGCAATCATCATTTCAAGAGCATTGAGTAAAGTTTGCAGCGTCTTGTTCTGTGATTGCAGGACGGATGGCTGAACTTTTCTGGCAGTATTGAGCTGTCCAAGGCCTGCCATCTCAATATTGGCATCCATCAGTTTATGAACTTCAGGAACAATCCGCTGCGATGCTTCGGCCCGCAATTCCTGATAGGTTTGCGCTGTCCCGTTGGTCTCATTGTTCAAGACGTGCTGGGAAAATGTGCGTAACTGACTGGCCATTGCCTTTAACTGGCTCGATCCGGAGTAATCAGGATGCGCCTGAAGGTCGGCAATTACTGTCTTGATCAGTTTTCCCACGGTCTCAATCGAACTTTTGATTTTTGTGCTATCTGCCATGATGAAGCATCCGTTGTGAGCCTGCCCTTTTCTGACGGCGGGGGACGCGGTTTGTGATTGAAACATGCTGGACGGCCCGCTCATTCCGGTCTATCGAAACCGCATGATCACAACATCCACCCTGCTCGCAGGCCTGTTCTTATCGGCCCTGACATCCGCAACCATCCTGCCCGGCACGTCCGAGGCGGCGTTGGCCGCGCTCATTGCGTCTGGCGATCATGCCATATGGTTGTTGGTGCTGGTCGCCACTGTGGGCAATGTTTTTGGATCGCTCATCAACTGGTGGCTTGGCCTTTATGCCGAGCATTTGAAGCACAAGCGCTGGTTCCCCGTCTCCGCCGAGGCACTGGATCGTGCATCGCGCTGGTTTAGCAAATACGGGCTGTGGTCATTACTGCTTTCATGGCTTCCGATTATTGGTGATCCGCTCACGCTGTTTGCCGGGGTCATGCGGGTGCGCCTTCTGCCCTTCATCATTCTGGTGACCATTGGCAAGGCGGCGCGCTATGCCATGATTGCCGGTGGGGCAACTGGTTTATCGAACATGTTTTCCGGTTGAAGCACGAAATAATTCTTCAAAATATCGAAAAATAAAACCGCTCCCCTTCAGAAAATTCACCTTTGATTTAAATATTTAAAAATAAATCAATTGTAATATTACATCATCAATGTTTTCCTTTGATCTAACAGAGCCGCGAAAAATACTTTTCACGGCCTGATTAAAAGGAATTTTATTTATGGCTATCGAAATCCCTGCATGGACAAAGCCCGGAATTTGGGGCGGCATTATCGGCGCCGCACTGATCACCATTGTCGGTTTTAGCACAGGCTCGGTGGTATCTGGTGGCACTGCGCAGGAAATGGCCGATGCAAGTGGCAAGGAAGCAACGATCTCGGCAATGGCACCGGTATGTGTCGCCCAGTTCAAAATGCTTTCGCCCAACAATCAGACGGCGGAACTTACGGCCCTCAAGGCTGAAAGCTCTTACAAGCGCGACGATTTCGTGATTGCAAAAGGCTGGGCAACCATGCCGGGCAGTGACGAACCCAACAACGAGATCGCTCAGCGCTGTGCATCGCTTCTGATGGATCTGACGACAAACTGATCTGAAACCGGTTCCGGCGCAGCAACCGGAACACGGATATCGACAGCACGCAACGCAACCGGCTCCACATCCGGTTGCGTTTTTTATGCCCAAAGCCGCAATCACCTTCGCGCAGGTCAATTTTGTTCAATAAACGTGCCGCGAGACAGCGCATGTTGATCAACAACAAAAAACACTACCCTGCGAGGAACACCAAGATGTCCGGCTTCACCGCCACAATCAGCCTCTATCTTTCCATGGCCGCCTTTGCGCTTGCGGCCTCGATCACGCCGGGACCGGTCAATATTCTGGTGCTGAGTTCGGGCGTGCAATATGGCTTTCGCCCATCCCTTCGCCTTGTCTTTGGCGCAACGGCCGGTTTTTGCCTGATGTTGCTTTTGATCGGGCTTGGTCTGCATGAAATGCTGGAAGCCTTCCCGCAACTGACCACTGTCATTCAGTGGGCCGGGGTGGCGTTCTTGCTGTTCATGGCCTGGAAACTGGCAAAGTCGAATGGTGAGCTTGGCAAAGGCGATGCCCAAACCGGGCCAAAGGCCATCACCGGGGCTGTCATGCAATGGCTCAATCCCAAGGCCTGGCTCGCATCCATCGCCGGGATGGGCGCCTATGCCGCCTCCGGCGCGCCAACCCTGATCTGGGAATTCACCGCCATCTACTTTGTCATCTGCTTTGCCTCGGTCGCGTGCTGGGCCTATGCGGGCGCGTTCCTGTCGCGCTTTCTGGGTGAACCATCGCGCATCCGCGCGTTCAACCGGGCGATAGCGGTGTTGCTGATCGCCAGTGCCGCTTATCTTGTTTTCGGATGAATGCGGCTGCCTAACTTGCGGCGAGGGATTCCCGCCTGCGCGGGAATGACGACATAGCTAAGCCTTCCTCGTCATGCCCGCGACGACGTGCATCCATAGCCCCAAATCACGCCACCTGGGCCCGGGCATATTGCCGTGGCGTTGCCGCCATCAGACGCTTGAAAATGCGCTGGAAATGCGCCTGATCGGCAAAGCCGGTTTCAAGTGCGACATCAACGATTTTCTCCCCGCGCCTAAGCGCATGGCGTGCGCGCTGCACCCGGCAATTGATCAGATAGGCATAAGGCGTCATGCCAAAACTCCTTTTAAACGCCCGCACCAGATAGGACCGGGAATAGCCAACCAGTGCCGCCAGATCATCCAGACTGATATTTTCGGCATAATGGGCCCGGATATACTCGCCCACCCGGGCCATCTTGCGATCATGGACCGCACCGGCGGCCTGCAATTCGCAGCCCCCCAGCACACCGCGCCGATCCAGCTGCACATGCAGATCGCCAAAGAACGACACAAGGGCGGTTTCCTTGCCAAGAATATTGACATCCGGATTGGCCAGCATATCGGCAAGATCGATCAAGCCATCATAAAGATGCGGATCGTGGCTAAGCGTATCGGAAAACATCGCAAACTTACCGGCCGCATCGGCATCCAGTTCAATCTGCAAATCCAGAAGCCAGTCCGGATCAACAAACAACATGTCATAAACCCAATCCGCCCCCTTGACCGGGTTGCAGCCATGCACGTCTTCGGGGTTCAGGATCACCACTGAGCCTGCCTGCGTTTCATGGGTTTTGCCCCGGTTCCAATAGGTGCTGTAACCACCCTTCACCGTACCAATCGAAAAGGTATCGTGGCTGTGGCGCTCATAACAAACAGCATGCCCGTCCGCCACACGTCGCAATTCGACAAACGGCATGGCGTCATCGCGCCAGAAATGCTGATTGCGGGTATCGGGGGCTGCCATTGTGGTCCGTCTTCTTGTGTTTGGGTGATTGCTCTATAAATTCCAAGATAGGTCAATTTCCCCGGTGGCGCCACTGTCGCTGTCTGCTTATAGTGCCCCAAATGTTCGATGATCGTTCCGAAGAGTCCCAGCCGCGTTTCATGCCGCCCAACGCACCTGTCATGGTCGTTGGATTGCGTCATGCTGTGTTTCTCTCGCCCGATGGCGAGATCGAGGAACTGCCGCACGGGGCCGCCGCCAAGCGCGCCCGGTCATCACGCCCCATTCTGGTCCATACACCGGCCTGCGCAAGGCGGCTGAAATCCGATCCGTTTCCGGCCCATGACCTTCTGGAGCTTTTTGCCTTTGTCCGCCCGGCACAGTTTTGCGTGCCGACCCCACGCGGCATAGCGCTGGCGACCGGGCAAAAACCCGCCGATGACCTGATCGGTCAGGCAGAGGCACTGGCAGAAGCCATGAAACGGCTTTTGCAGGAACTTGCCACCCTTCATCGCAACAAACGTGGGCCAGCACTTTCGGTTGCATGGCCGATGGCGCGCGGACATTGGCCGTGGGGTGTGTCGGTTCTGGCCGCCCTTGGGGCTGATGGCGATGGCCCGCACCGCTATGCGGTCTATGAAGGGCTTAAAGTCTGGAAGAAACTTGGCGAGTGGGCCGAACATGCCCCGCCACCGCCGCCTGCCAATTACCCGGTTGATCCCAAGGATGCGCGCAAGCGCCTGAAGGAGCTTCTCGGCGAAGGCGCCGAGGAACGCCCGCAACAGGCCGATTATGCGTCGTCTGTCTGCTCCGCCTTTGGCCCGCGCCTGCATGATGGTGCGCCCAATATTGTCTTGGCCGAGGCCGGAACGGGCACAGGCAAAACATTGGGTTATGTCGCCCCGGCGTCGCTTTGGGCCCAGAAGAATGACGGTGCGGTGTGGATTTCGACCTATACCCGCAACCTGCAACGCCAGATCGATCAGGAACTTGATCGACTGTATGATGATCCCAAGGACAAACGCCTTAAGGCCGTGGTGCGCAAGGGACGGGAAAACTATTTCTGCCTTCTGAACTTCGAAGAAGCGCAAAGACCGCTTGCCCAACAACCACATCAAGCCACCCCGCTTGGCCTGATTGCGCGGTGGGCATCGCACACCCGTGATGGCGATATGGTCGGCGGTGATTTCCCGGCCTGGCTGACCGAATTGCTTGGCAATCGCTTTACCGGCGCGCTGGCCGATCAGCGCGGCGAATGCATCTATGCCGCCTGCCCGCATTATTCGAAATGCTTTGTCGAAAAGACGGTACGTCGCGCCCGGTCGGCCGAGATTGTGGTCGCCAACCATGCGCTTGTCATGGTGCAGGCGGCCTTGGGTGGACTTGATGATGCATCCATGCCGACGCGTTATGTCTTTGACGAGGGTCATCATCTTTTTGATGCCGCCGACAAGGCCTTTTCGTCGCACCTGACCGGGATGGAGGGGCAGGAACTTCGGCGCTGGCTTCTGGGGGCAGAGCAAAAGGGATCATCGCGGGCGCGTGGTCTCAAGCAACGGCTTGAAACCCTGATCCTTGATCGCGATGAGTTGCGCGATGCGGTTAATGCGGTGATTGTCGCGGCCCAATGCCTGCCCGAACAGGGTTGGCTGTCGCGCATTCATGACGGATCACAACATGCCAAGGGCCCGGCGGAGGTCTTCCTTGCCCATGTCCGGGCACAGGTCATGGCACGCTCCGCCGAGGGGGATCGGGGCTATTCAATCGAAACCGATTGCAAACCGGCACTCAATGAAGTTCTTGCCAGTGCGGCGGATCTCGATCGCGCGCTGGAGGCCATGGAAAAGCCGGCCAAATCGCTGATCAAGATCATCGCCCATATGCTTGATGAAAAGGCCGACGAGCTTGATAGCGCCGAACGCCAGCGCCTTGATGCCGCCATCCGATCCCTTGAGCGCCGTGCCATCATGCAGGTTGGCGCATGGCGTGAAATGCTGGCGTCACTGGTTGAGGAAACACCAAAAACCTTTGTCGACTGGTTTGCCATTGAACGCCAGTTTGGCCGCGATTTTGATGTTGGCATGCATCGCCATTACCTTGATCCGACCATCCCCCTGACCACGTCGCTTGCCCCGACCGCGCATGGTATGGTGGTGACATCCGCGACCCTTCGTGATGGCACGGGCGACGAAGAATTCGACTGGGCCGTGGCCGAGGATCGCACAGGAGCCGCGCACATGCCGCTGCCTGCCATCCGGGCGGCGATGAAAAGCCCGTATAACTACCGCGAACAAACCCGCGTCTTTATCGTCAATGACCTTGGCCGGGACAACCCGGACCATGTTGCCGCGGCCTATCGCGAACTATTTCTGGCATCCGGTGGTGGCGCGCTTGGCCTGTTTACCGCGATCAACCGGTTGCGGGCGGTGTATGAGCGCCTGACCGGGCCGATGGATGAGGCGGGTTTGCAGCTTCTGGCCCAGCATATTGACGGCATGGATGTCTCAACGCTCATCGACATTTTCCGGGTGGAACGCGACGCCTGTTTGCTTGGTACTGATGCGGTGCGCGACGGGGTGGATGTGCCCGGTGATTCCTTGCGCCTGATTGTGTTTGATCGCGTTCCCTGGCCCCGCCCCGACATCCTGCACCGTGCGCGCAAGTCGGCATTCCATGGTGCCCGCTATGACGACATGCTGACCCGTTTGCGCATGAAGCAGGCCTTTGGTCGCCTTGTCCGGCGCGCGGAAGATCGCGGGGTATTTGTACTGCTGGATAACCGCATGCCATCGCGGCTCCTGGGTGCCTTCCCCGAAGATGTCGAGGTACAGCGGGTTGGCCTGCGCGAGGCGATTGAACAAACGCGAAGCTTCCTTGGCAATGACCGGGATCGCGAAGAAGGTTAATCGGTTTCTTTGGCCTCAATTCTGACGGCGGAAAGGACGCACCATGCATGTCATGCTGATGACCTATGGGACGCGCGGTGACGTGCAGCCCTTTGTCGCGCTTGGTCGTGGATTAATCCAGCAGGGGCACCGGATAACGCTGGCCGCCCCCGAACGCTTTGCCGGGTTTGTCGCGGAAAATGACCTTGAATTCGCCCCCCTGACCGATGCGCTGATTGCGCTTATGGATGATCGGCTTTTTGCCAGTTCGGCCGACCCGAAGGCATCCCGGTTTCACAAGATCACATCCCTGATCGCACTGGGCAAAAAGGCACGCGGCCTTCAGGACGTGCTGCTTGACGATATCTTCAAAACCATCAGCCAAGACAAACCGGACGTCATTGTTTTTCACCCCAAGACCTTTGGCGCGTTTGCGATTGGCCGTCATTTCGGCATTCCGACTGTGATGGCGCAACTGATCCCGTCCTTTATCCCGACCGGGGATTATCCGCATATGGGTATCCCTGATCTTGGGGGTATGGGGGCTCTGGGTCGCTGCTATAACCTTCTGACCAGCAAGCTGATCTGCAGACTTTTAAACGCAACACTGCGTCGGCAAGTTTGCCGCTGGGCCGCACGACGCCAGAATGGCATCAATGCCAAGGATCTGGACATTGTGAAGTCCTGCCGGTCCGGCGCGCTTCCGATCATTCATGCCTTTAGCAACGCCGTGATCAATCGACCCAAAGACTGGCCGAAGAACGCAACCGTCACCGGATACTGGTTTCTGGATGACAGTCCCCAAATAAACCCGCCTGATCCGGCCTTACAACAATTCGTCGAAAGCCATCAAAACCTGATCTATATCGGGTTCGGATCCATGCATGGAAATGATCCGGGCGCCATGGCCGAGATGATTGCAAAGGCGGTGTCATTGTCGGGCGGATCAGATGTCGCGGCCATTGTTGCAACTGGCTGGGGTGGCATGCGCGACATTGACTGGCCCGACAATGTCTTTGCGGTTAACGAAGTTCCCCATGACTGGCTTTTCCCCAAGGTCGATATCGTCATCCATCATGTCGGTGCTGGCACCTGTGCAGCGGCCCTTCGCGCCGGGCGCCCGTCCATTATCATTCCGTTTTTTGGCGATCAGCCTTTCTGGGCGAAACGCCTGCACAAGCTTGGCGTTTCGCCAAGGCCGATAAAACCAGCGAAACTTGATGCAACGCTTTTGGCCGAGCAGATCCAGACCGTTCTTAAAACACCCGCGTATCGCACCACTGCCGAACGCATTTCACATCAAATCGCCGGTGAAGACGGCATCAACACGGCAATTGCCGAAATTGCCGCCGCGGTGGAGGCACATAACCCTCCCCCCACTGGAAGCCTTTGACACATATGTCAAAACGCCATAAACAGCATTCAGACAAACCGTATTGGAACGCGACACGTGCAACGCAAACACCAGATCAGTCTGATGTTCAGACAGGGCCTTTCGGCACTGGTGGCTGTGGTGTTCCTTGCCAATACCATCATGTTTGGCTTCATGCATATTCCCATGGCAAAGGCCAACGGGGCATCGCTGGCCTCGGTGATGGATGGGGTGGTGCGCATTCCGATTGTCATTTGCACCGGATCCACCTTCAAAACCGTTCTGGTGCGGGCCGATGGCCTGCCCGATGAACCGGGCCAGAATGCAGACATGCCAGATGGCTTTGAATGTGCGCTGTGCGGTTTGGGTAATTATGCCTTTGGCATGCCGGTCACGCCGGAGCTTCCCGAACCCCAAGCAATCGAACTTAGCAACGCAGTTGCTGCCCTTCACATTACCGCGCGCAAGCATGTCTTTTGCGCGCTTGCGCCATCGCCCCGCGCCCCGCCTGCTGTTTCTTGACCATTTGCCTTAGCACGCCTGAGAACCCGCAAGTTCCATGACAGGATAATTGCGCGTTCAGGTCTGCCTTTTCCCAAAATTACCTGTGCCCTTGTCGTGTCGACAGATCGTCGCACGCCTTGCGCACATGCATGGACAAGAAACATGACTGAAACTTCCAAATCCCCGGCATCACAGGGGAATACAAGCCTGTATCGCGCTGTCTGGCGCTGGCATTTTTATGCCGGTCTTCTGATCCTGCCCTTCATGATCCTGATGGCGATCACAGGGGCGACTTACATCTATCGCGATGAAATCGATGACTGGTATCACGCCGACCTTAAATTTGTTGAGGCATCATCCAAAACGCCCCTGCCGATAAGCCAACAGATTGACGCGGCCCTTATTGCTGTTCCGGGCAGTGCCGCCAAGGTGATGCCCCCGGCAAACCCGGATCGCAGCAGTGAAATCGTTATTGCCACTGAGGCCGGCGGGCGCGAGGCGGTTTACGTTGATCCTTATAACGGTGACGTTCTGGGCCATATGCCAGATCGAACTACCATCATGTGGGTGGTCCGGCGCATTCACAGCCTTGCGGAATTTGGCACCATCCCGAATTACATCATTGAAATCGCGTCCGGGTGGGCGATCCTGCTGGTTTTGACCGGGATGTATTTGTGGTGGCCACGCGGCAATCAAAAAGGCGGTGTTGTCAGCCTGCGTGAAACACCCAAACGCCGCATCTGGTGGCGTGATGCCCATGCCGTCACCGGCATCTTCATTGGTGTTTTCATTATCTTCATGGCCGGAACCGGCATGTTCTGGTCGGTGTTCTGGGGCAAATATGCCAACCAGTTTGCCAACGGCACGCCCAACGGTTATCCGTCCGGCGTTCGGGTCGACGTGCCGCTTTCGACCATTCCGATGATCGATGCCTTTGGCGACGTAAGTTGGACGAACGAAAACATTCCGCTGCCGCAATCGGTTGATGGTGGCAGTGATCCGGTGACAACGCCGAACCCCATCGGTATTGATCAGGCCGTCGCAACCTTTAACGATATGGGGCTGACACCGGGATACGCCGTATCTCTTCCGCTCACCGAGACCGGGGTTTATTCGGCGTCGATCTATCCCGATGACCTGTCGCTGCAACGGGTCATCCACCTTGATCAATATTCCGGAAGGCCCCTGATCGATATGGGCGTTGCCGATTACGGGCCGTTTGGCAAAATCATGGAATTTGGCATCAACGTTCACATGGGCCAGGAATTTGGCATCGCCAATCAGATCATCCTGCTGGTGATCTGTGCCCTGATCATTTTCATGTCGGTCTCGGCTGGCGTAATGTGGTGGAAACGCCGCCCAGCCGGCTCACTTGGTGTCCCGCCGATGCCGCGTGACACAAGCAAACTTAAAATGGTCACCGCCATCCTTGCCATTGGCGGCATCATCTATCCGACCGTTGGTGCATCGATGATCGTGATCTGGCTTCTGGATTATTTGCTGGTCGCCCGCCCGCAACGCAAATTGCGCACGGCGTAACCCCTGCTATCTCGTCGTGGTCCGGATTACGTTCGGGCCGCGACTTTCCAACGTTCTAGTCCTCGACGATATCCGCATCAATATCATGCGCGATCGCCAGTCGAAGCGCATTGAGGATGGCGATGATATCAATGCCTTCCTGCAATAGTGCACCCGCGACCGGGGAGATATAGCCTGCCGCGGCAAAGCCCATGGCGACGATGGAAAGCACCATGCCGCCAATCACGCTTTGCAAAAGGATGCGGCGCATGGCCATGCTGATGTGAAGCAGCTCGTCAACAGTGACAAGGGATGCTTCGGGGATCACCGCACCGGCGGCATCCGCCGTAACCGCACTTTCCTTGCCAAAGGCGATGCCCACGGTGGCAACAGCCAGTGCCGGCGCATCGTTGATGCCATCGCCCATGAACAGGGTTGGGGCCTTGGCTGTTTCTTCGCGGACGATCGCGACTTTCTGTTCCGGGCTTTGCGATGCCAGGCTTTCGGAAATACCGAGCAATTCGGAAAGATAGCTGACCTCGCTTTCGCGGTCGCCCGACAGCAGCATCACCTTTTTGAAATGATGGATGTCGCCAAGATGACCGACGAAGCTTTCGCCCTCTGCGCGCGGGGTATCGTGGAAGCGGAACGTCGCGCCATATTTGCCATCGACCAGCACCACGCATTCAAGTCCGGCGGCGGTATCGGGCAGAAGGGCTGCGATCTCGGGGTCGGATTTCATCAGCTTGTTGCGGTGGGTCACGGCAACTTCATGGCCATCGACCTGCCCGCTGAGCCCCTGCCCCGGTTTTTCCGAGGCATGATTGACTTCATCAAGCGGCAGTTTGCGATCCCGCGCAGCATTCAAAACCGCCGAGGCCAGCGGATGCTTGGAATAACGTTCAAGGCTGGCGGCCAACCGCAAAACAAGATCATCGTCCATGTCTGGCCCGGCCACAACCTCCACCAGTTCCGGTCGGCCATAAGTCAGCGTGCCGGTCTTATCGAAGATCGCCGTTTGGCAGGTTGGCAAGCGTTCCAGCACCGTGGGGTCGCGGATGACGATGCCGCGTCGGGCGGCGATTGAAATCGCACTCATCACCGTGATCGGAATGGCGATCAGAAGCGGACAGGGTGTCGCCACCACCAGCACCGCCAGAAAGCGCGATGAATCGTCACTCAGATACCCGACCAAGATCGCAAACAAAAGCGCTGCCGGGGCAAACCACGCGCCGATCTGATCACCAAGACGGCGAATGCGCGGGCGTTTCTGTTCGGCCTCGGCCATGACATCCATGATCTGGGCGTAACGGGAATCCCGCGCGCGCCTTTCCGCCCGAATGATCAGGACCGCCTCGCCATTGATCGCGCCCGACAGCACATTGGTGCCCGGTGCCTTGCCGACAACATAGGGCTCCCCGGTCAGATAGCTTTCATCCATGCTGCCATGGCCATCAACCACAATGCCATCGGCAGGCGCGGTTTCATGCGGAAAGACCGCGATCAAATCGCCAATGTCGATCTCGTCAATCGCGATATCCGTAATCTCGCCATCGGGGGATTTGCGATGCGCGACACTTGGCATGCGCTTGGCCAGGGCATTCAGGGCCGAGGACGCCTTGCGCATGGCAAAGCCTTCAAGAACCTGCCCGCCGGTCAGCATCAAAATGATCAGGCTGACGGCAAGATATTCCGCCAGCACCACACCGGTGACAAAGGCAATGGCGGCCAGAAAATCAGCCCCCATTTCCCGCCGCAAAAGCTTGATTACAAGCTGCGCCAAAATGGGGATGCCACCGATCACGAACAAAACCAAAAGCGGCAGGTCTGCGGTGCGTTGGCCCAGCATCATGTCGGGTAGACCAACAGCCTCGGGAAACATCAGGATAAAATGCCCCGCCATCGCAAGCAGGGTAATGATCAGAATAGCGCGGTTGAGGACCGGGGCGGATAAGGCATCATCACACCGTTCAAGAACACCAACTGGTGCCGTGTTTGCCATGCCTTACCCCTTATGTGTTTGTGGTTTTCAGGCCTGCGAAACCTTGCCCATCGCCACCGATACCATCAGATAGCTGAAACCCGACGACAACAGATTGATGCCAATCAACAAACCAATCGCCCACGTGGCAGAGCTTGGCAGTTCGGCAAAGATCAGGACACCAGCCAGAACCGAAATCCCGCCAGAAACCAGCATCCATTTCCAACCGGGAAACTGTTTGAGCCACAACGCCATCAGGGTTTCAAAAATTCCGTGCAGCAAAAAGGCAATCGCCAGCAACACGGTCAGTGTCACGATGCCGCCCTCTGGCATGAAGGCGAGCCAGCCACCAATCAGGGCAAAGACAATCCCCTGCACAACATCAAGGCTGCGCCGTGTCGGGGTATCGGCATTCCAGGCCCCGTAAAAATGACCAAGCGCCCCAAACAAAAACAGCCAGCCAATCACGGTTTTAAAGGCAATTGTCGTGACAAAGGGAAAGGCCACCGCCAGCACGCCCAGGATCAGCATCACCACGCCGACGTTGCGCAGCCGTTTGCGCCCCTTTTCCAAAAGGCCACGCATTTCCGGCGTTCCGTCATTAACGATCAAGGTCATGGTAGGGTGCTCCTGACTGCTGTGGATCGCGGCAATATCAACCTGAAATTGCTGCAAATTATAGCCCATCTAACGCCTGTCGAATAGGACAAGTTCCCAAGGGGCTGATCTTAGCCGCAGGCCTTCGCCGCCGTGATCAGGCGTTCTGCCACCGCACGCACAGCCGGGCGCTGGTCATAGGCCGGCTGCACCAAAAACGTCGCAAGCGGGCTTCGAACCGGTGCGAAAGGCAGCATGATCAGGTCGTGATTTCCAATTGCCGTGCGTGCAAACGGCAGGCGGGCCAAAATCACACCAAGCCCGGCATCCGCCGCAGACAGCCCGACACTGTAATCCTCGAACCGGCGATCAGATGGCTTGGGCCGATACTTGACCCCATGTTCGGCCAACCAATGCCGCCACCCGGTCGCGTCGCTGTCATTTAAAAGCGGAAGGTTGGCAATTGCATTTGCATCAAGGCTGTGCGGATCGCGCCCATCCAAAAGCTTGGGCAAAATCAGCGGCACCAGATCGTCGGCAAACAACAAGCTTGATTTGGTGCCCGGCCATTGTCCCTTGCCACAGCGAATGGCGATGTCGGTCTGCCCGCCATCGAAATCGGCCAGCCGTTCGGTAATTTCAAGTTCAAGCCGCACATTCAGATCAAGCTCGATCTCGGGCACAAGCTTAAGAAACCAAATCCGGGCATAGGATGGCAGCAAACTTATTTTGATGACATCCGGTCCACGGCGTTGCCGCCAGGGCTGCGCGCCTTGCGATAAAAGATCAATCGCCGCCTGGGTTTCGCGCAAAAACCGTTGCCCATCCGGGGTCGGACGCACCCCGCGCCCATAGCGTTCAAACAAGTCATAGCCAAGCCATTGTTCGACCTGCGCAACATGGCGGCTGATCACGCTATGCGTCACACCCATTTCACTGGCGGCGGCCGAAAAGGACCCGTTGCGCGCCGCGGCCATCACCGCGGGCAACAGCGCAAGAGGTGGAAGAGAAAGGTCATTGCTGTGCACCATATGCACATCTGATCCCCAAGCTATGTTCTATGTCAACATTCATGATCGCGCTATCAGCAAGACAGAAGACAAATTCATTCGCATAGAACGAGGGGAATGCTGATGTTCTCACAAGCCACTTTGGGCCTTACCTGCGCCCTGATTACGGTTCTGTCCTGGGCGGCCGCCTTTCCGCTGATCGGGGTTGCGCTTTCTGGGCTTGATCCCCTGCCCCTTGCCGCGGTGCGCTTTGCACTGGCGGCCTGCCCGGCTGTGATCTGGCTGGCGATCAAACGCCCGGAAATGCCCAAGCTGGTTGATCTTGCAAGGCTTGGATTGGGCAGCGCACTTGGCATCAGCATCTATAACTGGTTGCTCAATACCGGGCAGCAGACGGTATCACCGGGGGCGGCAAGCTTTATCATCAATACGCTTCCGATCTGGACGGCAATGCTCGCGACAGTGTTTTTGCGCGACCGGTTCGGGATTGGTGCCTGGATTGCCACTGCACTGAGTTTTTCCGGCGTGGTCCTGATCGCTGTTGGTCAACCGGGCCCGATGCGTTTTGGCAATGGCAGCTCTTTGATCTTGCTGGCATCCATGCTGTCAGCAACCTATTTCGTTCTGGTGCGTGGCGTCATTGCGCGCTACGGCCCGGCCACCTGCACCTGCTGGACGCTTATTACCGGTGCGCTGTGGCTAACCCCGTGGTTGCCCGACGGGATGGCGCAAATCAGTGTGGCTTCGGTTTCGGTGATTTCGGCGGTGTTGTTCCTTGGACTTGTTTCCGCATCGCTTGGCTATGCCACCTGGAGCATTGCAATCGGCCATTTCGGCCCGGCATCGGCGGCAAACTTTTTATATCTGGTGCCGCCCATTGCGGTGGCGCTTGCATGGACTCTAAGCGGGATTGCGCCTGATATCCTGACCCTGATTGGTGGCATGGTGGCGATAACCGGCGTGGTTATGTTGCGCATTTCCATGGCAAGATTGGCGCGTAAGGCAACCGTCTAATCAAGGGTGTGCCGGGCCTGACCCGGCATATCAGAACGATTATAAAGAAAAACTGATAACTGGTTCACAATTCGATGCTTTGACATGGGGGTTTCAAGGGTCTATCAAATTCCAGACCTTATCCAATCTGGATGGAAACCCGTGTATTTCACACCGCTCAACAGCTTGGTTGCACGACGCACCCTGTCACTTTGTGTGGCGTGGCTGTTGCTGGTCAACGCGCTGTTTTTCGGGTTCATGCACGCGCCTGTCGCCCTTGAAACCGTGCCGACGTCGAACACGGAAGTTTCCCAGACCTATGTCCCGCTGATTATCTGTACCGCAAATGGCATAAAAACCATTTCGGTCCCGGCCGACCTTGCCGCAGATCGCACTGCCAATCCGCACAGTTCCGACGCCTTTGATGGCTTCCAGTGCGCAAGCTGCGGCCTTGGCAACCATGTGGTCGGCATGCCGGTTGAACCTGAATTACCGCTGATCCATCGGATCCGGCTGTCTAATCAGGTCACTGCCCTTCACATTACGGCACGTCTGCACGATTTCTGCCCGATTGCCGCATCTCCGCGCGCGCCGCCGGTCGCCATCTGACCGGATTTCCAAGCACTGTCTTTCAGGTCCTTGTTGGCTGTTTTACGCCACAACTGTTTCTGACGGACGTGGTTCTATCCGATCATCATCCCATGCCAGCCGGTAAAACCGGCAACTTCCGGGGACATCCCGGTTCACAGACTGGTGTCGATACGCGACGGCATTGCCGCGTATCAGTAAGTTTGCCAATGGGAGATCCCCATGAACAAAGACGACGCCTTGCTTGTATTGGAAAAACTTGCCGAACCCGCCGTTCTAACTTTGCCATCCGATGCCAGCATCGGACATCACAGCCAGGACCACACTTATGTTTACATTGTGCAGTCCGGGCTGGCGCTCCGCTGCAAATACACCGAACAGGGGGAAAGACAGGTCTGCCGGGTTTATCGCCCCGGCGATCCGATCGGCCTTGAAATGCTGGCCGTGACCGACCCGTCGCTGGTGATTGAAACCATCGCACCGTCGGTGATCAAACGCATCCCGATCCAGCGGATCCGTCTTGCCCAGCAAAATGACGCCCGCACGCAATCAGCCGTGACATCGCTTCTGGCAAGCGAGGTCATGGATGGTCAGCAGCTTAAGATCAGTTTTGGCACCGGATCGGCCATGCGCCGGATTTGCCGGTTCCTGTTGTGGTCTGCCCACAATGATCTGGTATCGCTGCCCAACCGTGAGAAGCTCGGCAATATCGTTGCGACCACGACCGAAACGGCCAGTCGCATGATCGCCAATCTGAGGCGTGAGGGTGCAATCATCCGAAACCCGCGCATGCCATCAACCATGCGGATTGATCGCGACAAGCTGTGCAAGGTTGCAGGCGACCCGCAACAACAATCAGCGGCATAACTGGCCGTCACGAACATCAAACAACAAACGCACCGGGCTACCGTTCCGGTGCGTTTTCTTTTGGACCAACACTAATGCTGGTTATGAACCAGGCTGGGCAACCGGGAAACGGGCCGGCGAGGTCAGGTTGGCCTTAAGCAGACTTTCCATATCGCTGGCACTGATCGGCTTGCTGAAATAGAAGCCCTGAACTTCATCGACACCTTCGGACGCGATATGTTCAAGCTGGGTTTCGGTTTCAATGCCTTCGACATTGACTGCCATACCAAAGGATCGCGCCAGGAATACGACCGCACGCACAATCGCAGCATTGCCATCGGAACTGTCGATATCAATGATGAAGGACCGGTCGATCTTGATCTTGTCCACCGGGAAGCGTTTGAGATAGGCCAGTGACGAATACCCCGTCCCGAAATCATCAATCGCAATACGAATGCCCTGATTTCGCAGGATACCGAGCGTGATGGCGGCTTCGCGCGGATTGTCCATCACCGCCCCTTCGGTCACCTCGAACTGCAACTGATGGGGATCAAGTTCAGTGCGCGAAAGCACTTCGCCGACACTTTCAATCAGGTCTTCGTGGCGGGCCAGTTCAAGCGGCGAAAGATTGACCGATATTGTCAATTGGCCATAACCCGCATCGCGCCATGCCTTGGTCTGATGGCAGGCCCGGTTCAGTACCCATTTGCCAATATCGGCAATGATGCCCATGCGTTCAGCCACCGGGATAAAATCAACCGGGCTGACCTGCCCACGTGACGGGCTAAACCAGCGGACCAGTGCTTCCATGCCGATGATGCGATGTCCGACGATATCAATGATCGGCTGATAGAACAGCTCCAGCTCGTCATTTTCAATCGCGTGGCTCAGATCGCGTTCCATCGCCTTGCGTTCCTGAACCTCGACCTGAAGTTTCGGTTCAAAGAAGTGATAGCGATTGCGCCCCTCGGCCTTGGAACAATAAAGCGCCAGATCGGCATTGCGCAGCAGGTCCTTTTCGTCGCGACCATCCTGCGGATACATGCAGATCCCGACCGAGGTCGATGCCTGCACTTCATTGCCATCAAGCATGAAACGTTCGGAAATGCGTTCGATCAGCCGCTGGGCGACAAAGGTCACTTCCTCGACCGAGCCGGGCTCGTGGATCAGAACTGCGAATTCATCACCGCCAAGACGCGCGACCACATCCTCGTTGCGCAGGCAAACCCGCATGCGTTCGCCAACCCCCTGCAAAAGAAGATCGCCAATCGGATGGCCAAGCGTGTCGTTAATGTCCTTGAAGTTATCAAGATCAAACATCATCAGGACAAAGTGGCAGCGTTCGCGTTTGCTGCGCGCAACTGCGGCTGCCAGGCGTTCCTGGAACAGGGTCCGGTTCGGAAGCCCGGTCAACCCGTCGTGATGAGCAAGGAACTGAATGCGGGCTTCGCTGCGTTTGCGATCGGTAATATCAGTGATCGATCCGTCAATCAGGGTCGGACGGCCCTTCTCATCGCGGACAAGACGGGCATTTTCCTCAACCCAGATGATTTTGCCGTCTTCACGGCGCATCTCGGTTTCAAATCCCTGTACAATCCCGTCGCGCAGCAGCCGGCCGATAAACCGCAACCGATTGACCGGGTTCAGATAATGAAACGCCCAGTCATGCTCCTTGGCTATCAGGCTTTCGACCGCGTCATAGCCCAGAATGGATGCAAAGGCCGGGTTGGCCGACAGGATCGGGCCAAGTGGAATACTTTGAAACAGTCCTTCTGCCGAGTTTTCGAAAATGCCGCGGAATTTTTCCTCGGCATGGCGGAGTGCCCGTTCGACCGACAGTTTTTCGGTCACGTCCTGACCGATACAGATCACACCGGCAACATCGCCATCTTCGCCGAAATGCGCACGGGCATTCCACTGCAACAGGCGGGTTTCCCCATCCCGGCGTTTGAATGACAGCACTTCATCCTTGATGATTTCGCCCGACAGCAACCGGCGCACCGCGGTGCGGACCCGCACGCGGTCGTCTTCAACCAGCAAAAAGTCAAAGAAGTTCTGACCTGCGGCCTCCATCCAGGAATACCCGAACGTCCATTCACATTCGCGGTTATATTCAAGAATACGCCCCTCGGCATCAAGGAACAGGATCACGCTGCCCGCGGTTTGCACCAGCGCGCGATAACGTTCCTGACGCCGACGCAGATCATATTCCGCCTGCCGGTTCTTGGTGATGTCGGTGATGGTAACGCTATAGCCCAGCAGCATTCCGCCTTCGCCACGAATTTCGGTGGCATTGACCCGCACCCAGATCTGGCTACCATCGGCCCGGCGCATTTCAATATCGCGGGCCTGAACACCCTTGCCGGATGCAAGATCGCGACGCAGCTGAATGCGGTCGCTGTCACTGGCATAAAAGGTTTCGGGATGGCGAAAATAGGCCTGGGTCACTTCGCGCACGGAATCATAATTGAACAGTGACGCGGTTTCTTCGTTCACATTGGTAATCGTGCCTTCGGCATTCAGCTCGATAATACCGTGCACCGCATGTTCAAGGGCTCGGCGATAGCTTTCCTCGCGCGTGCGTTCCTGACCAAACAGCACCAGACAACCCGAATTTTCCAGCGTGATATATTGCCACTGGAAGAACCGCTGCCCGTAATGGACGGTGCGCGGGCTGTCGGTGTCAAATTGCGGACCTTCGTCACTGACCAGCGGGCGCTGGTCGCTTGGATGCATCAGATCAAGCGGAGATGCCATGCCCATTTCAAGGGCAAGCTGCTCTGCCGCGCAATTGGTGCTGCGCAGGCGACCGTTGGTTTCCACCAGCAAAACCGGTTGCGGTGAAATCAGCGATCCGATGCCCGATGAAACGGTGGCTTCAATGGTTGTAAAGCGGATATAGGTGCGCCGACCGATGCTCAGCTTCCAGCCGAACAACACACATGCAGAGTCCCGGAACCCGCATTCGATATAATGGTAGCCGCCAATATCAAGAAGCCGTCCGGAAAGTTCGGCAAGCGGTTTCGACAGACCTTCAACTGCGTCCGGAGAAACCCATTCACCGACCTGGACACTCGCGTCATACGCTTCGCGCCATGCTGAATTTACGAGTAGTTGTCCTTCGTCTGGATCATATGCTCCAGACGGCAAACACAGATGGCTGATCAACGCCGTCATCGTACCGACGGAATCGATTGCGTTGATGTCTCCCATAGCGGCTTTATTCGTCATGTTTGTTGTCGCTGCGCGACCATAACTGCTACCCCATGCCGTGCAAAGCCAAATTTTCCCCGACGAGAGCCACCAACCCCAATCATTTTGCTTGTATTTTTGTAGCGGCTTCATTTTTTGTTCTTTTGGTCGCGCATGCCGCCTTTTTCACGGCTTTCAACGCCCGCGCAACCGGTGCCGACAGAATGAACGTGATTTCACTACGTAATCCTTAAAATCCTTGAAAATTCATCGGTTAACTGTTGCCCGTGGAAGTTTATCGGCATACCATCGCTCGGCTCGGTGGTTTTCACACTGTCCGGATCTCAACGTCAAAGTCCGGATAAAAGCGTTTCAGGGAACCATCCTCGATAAGGAGTAACCAACGTGATTTCGCATCAGGACGCCTTGATCTACACAATGGTTATGGTATCGGCCGCCGATAACGATATCACCGACGCCGAACTTTCCGCGATGGGCCGCCGGGTCCGTTATCTTCCGATTTTTGCCGGATTTGACAATGATGGCGTCACCAGTGTTGCGCGCGATTGTGCCAAACTGCTGGGCGAAGAAGACGGTATGGACCGCACGCTGGATATGATCCGCGATGCCCTGCCGCGCAAACTGCGCGAAACAGCGTATGTCTTCGCCTGTGAAATCGTCCTGTCCGACAGCGAAATCAGCCAGGAAGAACTCCGCATTCTTGAATTGCTTCGCCACCGGCTTGATATTGACCGGTTGGTCGGATCGGCCATCGAACGCGCCATGGCAGCGCGCTATGTCCGGCCCGGTGATTTTTGATGTTTCCAACGACGGCCGCGGCACCTTGCCAGTACGGCCTCGTTGAATGAAAAACGGTTAATTCAGCATTCCAACTTTGTGTTGGGCCTGTCTGATCGAATTTGTGGAACCCAAAGCGCATTTTGGGCGTTACGCCCTGAAATTGCTGCTCTTGGTCATCCACAATGGGACAGGACCCAGCCAACAAAACTTTCCGGTTTCGGGCCAATGGGCGCGGACCGTTTTTGCGTCGCCAATTCAGATATAGCTACCGTCACACAAAGGGATCGCCGTCATGACCGCTCTTTCCGGGGAAAACATCGCCTTTATCGGACTTGGATTGATGGGGCGTCCGATGGCGCTCAATCTTGAAAAGGCCGGTGCAGTCCTGACCGTCAATACACGTAATCCCGAAACACTCAATGCCTTCGAAGACCTTGGCATTGCAACGGCCGGCACCCCGGCCGATGCCGCGGCCGAGGCCGACATCGTCATCATCTGTGTTGCCAACACGCCCGCACTTGAAAATGTGCTTCTGGGCGAAGAAGGCATTATTGATGGCCTCGAAGAAGGCACTATTGTCATCGACATGGGCACAACCTCGGTCGAAGCCACACGGCGCTTTGCCGATGTGGTCGAAGAAGCCGGCGGCACATGGATTGATGCCCCGGTTTCCGGTGGCACCCACGGGGCTGAGAACGGCACCCTTTCCATCATGGTCGGTGCATCGCCCGAAGATTTCGAACGCGCCCATCGGGTGTTTGACGTCCTTGGGTCGCGCGTCACCCATGTCGGCGATGTCAGTTCCGGCCAGATTGCCAAGGCGGCCAATCAGATGATTGTCGGCATCACCATTGGTGCCGTTGCCGAAGCCTTTTCCATGGCCGATGAAGCCGGTGTCGATCTTGATAAACTGCGATCTGCACTGACCGGTGGCTTTGCCGATTCTGCGATCTTGCAAAAGCACGGCGAACGCATGATCGAACGCAACTTCGAGCCGGGCGGCAAGGTCGTCACCCAGCGCAAGGACCTGTTCCAGGCGCTTGAATTTTCCGAAGGCGAACTGGGGGTCGAACTGCCCATCACCCGTCTTGCCATGGAACTTTATGACGAATTGATCGACATGGGTCATGGCGATCTTGATCATTCAGCATTGATCAAAGTCTATGAAGAAGACTGACGCCAATAACGTCGAACTGGTCTCGGTTCTGACCTGCCCCGAATGCGGGCATGTCGAAACCGAAACCATGCCGACCGATGCCTGCCAGTATTTTTATGACTGCAAGGGATGCGGTGCAATTCTGCGTCCCAAGGCCGGCGATTGCTGCGTTTTCTGTTCGTACGGCACCGTCCCCTGCCCGCCGATCCAGTTACATGGGCGCGGGGAAAACGGTGGATGTTGCGGGCATGGCAACTAAGCCGTCCAATTGATCAGACAACACAGATTAGGCAACACAGATCAGGCAACAATGCCCGACTTGTGACTGCCGATCCGATACAGATAAAGGTGGTCCGATCCGGTTTTCATTGGCACTTCTCCAAACGCCTGCCAGCCCGGAATGGCAAAGGCACGCAATATCACGATGCCACCACTTGCCATCCGTTGATCAAGCACATCACCGACATCCGTCATCACCCGCGGATCAAGAAAACACACCACCACATCCCCGGGATCCCGATCACGGGTTCGAAAATCCGCCCGGATGAAGTCAAGGTTGGGCTTCGCCGCCAATATGGCGCGCACCCGACTTATGGCATAGGGGATCGGTGAAAGTTCAATGCCGGTGACTGTGACATCGGGCCTCGCACGCGCAATCGCCAGTGCCAGATCCCCCCAGCCAGATCCAAAATCCGTCACGGCCTTGGTATCACCCGGGATATAGGCGATGATTTCGTCGGCTGCCTTGGCCGATGTCGGCATCGGAACGGCCTTTAGCCGGATTGCATACCCCGCAATCAGCGCCAAAATAATTCCGACAAGGGCCAGTACGGATAAATCAGTCATCAACCATCCAGATATGTTAGGGTCCGTGCCGCGCAGTGGTGCCACAGGCATGCGCGTATCGCAAGTCACGGCATACACAGCCAACTGAACACATTTGCAGAAGATACCGGAATGAGCCACGAAGAAACCGACACCCGCATAACCGAGCTTGAAATACAGCTTGCCCACATGGAAACCGTCGTCACCGACCTGTCCGACATGATCAAAAAGCAGTGGGATCGGATTGATCTGCTGGAACGTCAGAACAAATTAATGTCGTCTGATATTAAACGCATGATCGATTTCCTGCGTACAGCACCCGAAGACGACGCACCACCGCCGCATTATTGATGGCACGCAGGGTTTGCTGGTTTCTGGCGATCACGCCTGCCAATGAAAGACCGATTTGACCAACCTTTATCTCGACATACCGACCTTTGACGACTTCGGAAAGGTTCTTGATGGCACGGTGTATCATGCCCTGCCAGATGACTGGTGGGTGGGCACATCCGATGTCATTGGGTCGACCAAGGCGGTCGAAGCCGGCCGATACAAGGACGTCAACATGGTCGGTGCGTCGGTGATCTGCGCGGTCAGCAATGTGCTTGGCCATTCAGATTATCCGTTCCTGTTTGGCGGCGACGGCGCAAGTTTTGCCTGCCCCCCGGACCAGATTGACGCGGTGCGCGATGCCATGGCATCGACGGCCACCTGGGCGGCTGAAACCCTGGAGCTTGAATTGCGTGTCGGTCTTGTGCGGATCGGCGATATCCGGGCTGCTGGCCACGATGTCCGCATTGCGCGCTACGCCGTTTCCAATCCGGTGTCCTATGCCATGTTTGCCGGTGGCGGCATGCAATGGGCCGAAGATCAGATGAAACAGGGCAACAACATGATCCCGGCGGCTCCACCCGGCAGTCGACCCGATCTGACCGGGCTTTCATGCCGCTGGTCCCCGATCCGGGCGGAGGGTTCAGACGTTATTCTGTCGATCATTGTTGCAGGGCGCGACGACCGCACCCGGTTTGATGAAACGGTGCGTACCCTGTTTGCCATTCTTGATGACAGCCCGCGCAAAAGCAGCCCGATCCCCGAAAACGGGCCAGGTGTCGCCTTCCCGCCGCCCGGAATGCATCTTGAGGCAGAGGCCACCAAACACAAGGAAGGCGGTTATATCAAGGCCTGGCTCAAGGCGCTTTACATCGCGCTGATCGCGGCCATCCTGATGAAAACCGGCTGGAAACTGGGCGCCTTTGATCCAAGACGCTATCGCGATTACACCGGCTATAACACCGATTTTCGCAAGTTCGGCGATGGCCTGTGGATGACGGTGAATTGCAGTTTGACCCGTGCCGAGGAAGTCGAGGCCCTTTTGCATGCGGCAGAACTGCAAGGCGATATTCATTTTGGCACCCATCGCCAACGCAGTGCGATCATGACCTGCATCGTGCCCTCCATCACAAGCGATGCGCATTTCCATTTTCTTGATGGCGGCGAAGGCGGATATACCGCGGCGGCCAGGGCGTTCAAGGCAAAAAGAAAACGCGATCAGGCCATTGACACATCCCCCGCCAATGCATGAAACGCATCGATTGTGACGATACAATAGATTTCTTGCATGACCCTGGATTATCCCGGACACTTCCCTGATCCCGGACGGATCAGGACAGCACCATGGACACCCGCGAGCTTGAAACCCTTATCGCCGTTGCAGACGCGCAATCCTTTCACGGTGCGGCAGATCGCCTTGGCCTGACCCAGCCTGCCGTCACCCGCCGCATTCAGCGCCTCGAAGAACGCATTGGCAAAAGCCTGTTTGACCGCGCAACCAAACCCCTGCAACCGACCATCGCCGGGCACCGGGCGCTTACCGAGGCACGCGATTTATTGCGCCGTCTTGAAGGTTTCAGTGACTCGGTTCTCGGCAACACCAAACGCCACGGCCCGTTCCGGCTCGGCGTAAGCCACGGGGCCGCCCCGCTTTTGGCTGCCCAAGAACTCCGTTCACTGCATCAGACCTTCCCGGATATGTCGCTTTCGATCAAAAGCGGCTGGTCAGCGGAACTTCTTCCCCTTCTGCGGCGGGGCGAAATTGATGCAATGCTGTCGCTTGATGGCCCAAACGGTATTGTTGGCGGGGTACAAAACCGCGATCTGCCTGCAAGCCTGTCGCCCCAGACCCTACTGGATGACGAAATCGTTGCCATTGGCCCGAAATCATCCCGTCCCCATCCGACCACCATCACAGAACTTGCCAAAAACCCGATGATCCTGATGCCCGAAGGCTGCACCTTCCGCGCTCTTGGCAATGCATGGGCGCATAAAAACGGGGTCGAATTCACCTCCGTGCTTGAAGTCTCCGCCCTTGAATTGCAGATCGAAATGGTCGCCGCCGGGGCCGGTTACGGGATCATGGCACGGCGATTTTGTCAGCACAGCCCGGCTGCAAACCGGATCAAGATCCTGGATATCCCCGGCATGAACTGGGGCATGGCAATCACCCTGATCCGTCGTGCATCAAGCTCTGATCTTGACGATATTATCGACAAGGTTGGCGAACTGGTGATTAATGCTGGCAAAGCATCCGATAACCCCCATGCAAAAATGTTATCAGCATCATAATCCGAATGAATTGGACGCATAGCGCCACCGCGTTCAATATCGCCACCAAACAATAATCCCTCTCGGAGGAACGCCTATGAGCCCCACTCAAAGCTCGCCCCAAAGTCCGCCGCAAAGCCCCACACGCATGACCATCATGCGGGCGAAAAAATGGTTCCCGTGGCTGGTTTTGCTTTCAGGCTGCCTTGTTTTGTCACTGAACCTTGGTGTGCGTCAGTCACTTGGCCTGTTTATCCCCGATATGCTCAATGACACGGGCTGGAACGCGGCCACCTTTGGTCTGGCCTTTGCGATTCAAAACCTGATGTGGGGCATATCCGCCCCGATCGCCGGTGCCATTGCGGATCGGTTTGGCACAACCCGGACCCTGATTGGCGGTGGTATCGTTTATGCGCTTGGGCTTTATCTGATGGGCACGTCCGCCTCCCCCGGCGAGCTCTATCTCACTGCAGGTTTCCTGATCGGCACCGGTGTTGGCATCACGAGTTTTCCGGTGGTGCTTGCCGCCATCAGCCGTGTTTTCAGCAATGAAAAGCGAAGCTTCGCACTGGGTCTGGCCTCCGCAGGCGGGTCAATTGGTCAGTTGGTGATGGCACCTACCACCCAAGCGCTTAACAGCTCTCTTGGTTATGTCGCAGCCCTTGTTATTCTGGCGGGCATTTCGATGCTGATCATCCCGGCGGCCTTTGCCATGACCGGCAAGGCCGAAGGCAACAGCCCGACCGCCACCCCTGATCTGGGGCCGCAGGGCTTGGCCGCCGCATTTCACGAGGCCCGAAAACATCGCGGCTTCGCATTGCTTAATGCCGGTTTCTTTGTCTGCGGCTTTCATATTGCCGTCATCGCAACCCACCTTCCGACCTTTACCGAACTCTGCGGTTTGCCCCGTTCGGTTGCCGCCGAAGGTCTGGCCTTGATCGGTCTGTTCAATATTATCGGAACACTCACCGCCGGTTGGGCGGGCGGCAGATGGCGCAAGAAATACGGCCTGTCGTTTATTTACGGCATGCGTGCGGTGGTGATTGTGATCTTTATCTTCTCGCCCAAAACGTCTGAAACCATCTTGCTGTTTTCGGCATCGATGGGCGCACTTTGGCTGTCGACCGTGCCGCTGACCAGCGGCCTGATCGCACAGGTCTTTGGCCCGCGCTATATGGCGACCCTGTTTGGTATCGTGATGCTCAGCCATCAAATCGGTGCGTTCTTCGGCGCCTGGATGGGCGGGATTGTCTATGACCTGACCGGTAATTTCGATGCCGTCTGGTGGGCATCGGTTGCGCTTGGCGTCTTTGCCGCACTCGTGCATATGCCGATTGATGACAGGGAACTGCGCGCCACGGCCAAGGCATAGCACACACCTGCCTCACCATCATAAAGCAGCGCCTGGCACCAACCCGGCGCTGCTTTTTTATTGGCCTTTTCGCTCTGACCAAGTTGGGTTACAACCCGGTCATGGACAGACCGATTTACATCACCCCTGAAGGGTTAGACGCCCTTAAATCCGAACTCGACCACCTTTGGAAAAAGGAACGGCCCGAAGTCGTCGCCGTTGTCCATTGGGCAGCGGGCAATGGCGACCGTTCGGAAAACGGGGATTACATCTATGGCAAAAAGCGCCTGCGCGAAATCGACCGACGCGTCAGATACCTGCGCAAGCGGATCGAGGATGCCGTTGTTGTCCGCACGGAAGAACAACCTGATCACAGCCACATCTTTTTCGGTGCCACGGTCACCTACGTCAACGCACGCGATGAGGAAAGAACCATCCGCATCGTTGGCGAGGACGAGGCCGACAGCCTCAATGGCAAGATCAGCTGGATTTCCCCCGTCGCGCGCGCCCTGATGAAATCGGGTGTCGGCGATGTCGTCACCGTCCGAACACCTGCGGGCGAGGATGAGCTTGAAGTGCTTGAAATCAGTTATCCGGGCTCATCGTAAAAACCCGAAGCAACGCTCCCATCAAGCATTTTGATCCTCGCCAACGCAGGCTTCAGTTTCAGATCACTTGCAAGGAAATCTTGCCCTGAATATGCCCTTTGGCCGCGCGTTCATGCGCCGCCCGGGCATCAGCCAGATCGTATGTGCTATCAAGCACAACGCGAATGCTTCCATTTTCAAGCAGCTCAGCCAGTTCGCCAAGTTGCTTGCCGTTTGAACGCACCTGCGTTGTTGAGACACTGACCCCCAGCTTTTCAGCCTCGCCCGCATCGGTAAAGCCAAGTGGATAGATCGGGAAAAGCGCACCACCACGTTTCAAGACCTTCAGAAACCGGCCTGTTTGCGGACCGCCAACGGTATCAATCACAAGATCAATGTCCGAAACCGCGTCCTCGGCCCGTGTTTTGGTGTAATCAATAAACTGATCTGCACCCAGTTCACGCAAAAGATCTTCGTGGCGGGCCGACGCCACTGCAATCACCTTTGCCCCCGGAAGTTTGGCAAGCTGCAAGGCGAAATGACCCACTCCGCCAGCCGCACCATTGATCAAAACGGTTTTGCCCTCCAGCGCCACCGGATGGTGTTGATTGGGCTGCAACGGGTTGGGCGCACTATGATCGGGCGATATCATGAATTGCCACGCTGTCAGCAATGACATCGGGGCAGCAGCCGCATGCAGATGGTCGATATTGCCAGGTTTGCGGGCAATATGGCCTGCAGGAACACTGACATATTCGGCATACCCGCAACTTTCACCGGCAAGACCTTCCGGGAAGCGGACCATGGCATAGACTTCGTCGCCGACGGCAAATCCGCAATCCTCATTCGCAACGGCCACGACAACCCCGGAAACATCGGTTCCGGGAATGACCGGGTAGGCAATTGGCGGCTGCCATTCCGGGGGTAACATTTTATACCCTTCGCGCAGATACCAGTCCGGCGGGTTAACCCCCACTGCATACACCCGAACCAGTACGTCGCCATCTTTCAATTCGGGAATTTCTACATCTTCATAAACAAGCACTTCCGGACCACCGGGCTTGTGCAGTCTGATTGCCTTCATCGTCTCGGTCATCATAGTTCTCCTGTGACATGACATGATGACAGGCGATATATTTACCCAGCTCCAAGTTGACAATCAGACCTGATGTCGCTTTAGTAATGCCATGATGGAACAAATTGGACTGGAACGTCTGACAGGTTTGATTGCATTTGCCCGGGCCGGTGCGCTGGGCAGCTATACCGCTGCGGCCAGATCACTTTCAATTTCACCATCTGCTGTCAGCAAAAGTGTGCAACGCCTTGAGAATCATCTGGGGGTTTCGCTTTTCACCCGGACCACACGGTCGCTGAAACTGACACCCGAAGGTCAGGATCTTCATGAACGTGCGATCAGGCTGCTGCGCGAGATGGAAGATATCGAACAGGCCGCGATGAAGGCACGCTCCGAACCATCCGGAACATTGCGCATTTCCGCCCCCCTGACGATCGGGTTGCATGTCATCGCCCCTGCGTTACCGGCATTCCGCAGTCAATATCCCAATGTCCGGATCGACCTTCGCATGAGCGATCAGATCGTCGACATCATCGAACAGGGCATTGATATTGCTGTTCGCATTGGCGAACTCGAAGATTCACGCCTGATTTCACGCCAGTTGGCACCTCACAAGCTTTGTGCCTTTGCCTCGCCTGCCTATCTGGCGCAACATGGCACGCCGCGCCATCCCGATGACTTAAAGCAGCACGATACCGTCAGCCTGCGTTATCAAAGCACCGGGCGGATGTTCAATTGGCCGTTCCGGATTGGCGGGAAAATCATTGAAGTTATCCCGGATGCAGGACTTGTCGTGGATGCAAGTGACGCACTCGTCGCGGCGCTTGCCGCAGATGGCGGTATCGGGATTAGCGCAACCTTTATCGCCGCCCCATATGTCGAACGCGGTGAACTGGTCCCGGTTCTGTCGGATTTCGCGGTCGAACGCCACAAGATCACGGCCCTTTGGCCCGAAAGCCGGCGCGCCAACCCCGCCTTGCGGGCCTTTATTCCGTTTTTGCAAAAGGCCTTTCAGGACCGGATGCAACCCGTGATCTGACCCAGCCTACATCCGGTTTTTAACCCTGCGCGTCGGTTCGGCGACCTGCGGGTCATCGGGCCAGTAATGCTTGGGATAGCGGCCCTTCATCTCGGCCTTTACCTGCGCATAGGACCCGTTCCAGAACCCGATCAGATCACTTGTCACCTGTATCGGCCGTTGCGCCGGGCTAAGCAGATGCAAGGTCACCGCCACCTTGCCGCCCGCAATCTTTGGCGTTTCGGTCGCGCCAAACATTTCCTGCATACGCACCGGCAAAGCGGGTGTTTCACCACTATAATCAATGCGGATGTTTGACCCGGTGGGCACTTGCCAATGGGTGGGGGCCAGGCGATCCATTTCCTGTCGCTGGTTCCAGTCGATCCCGGCGAGTAACGCCTCAGACAGGTTGATCTGCTTAAGCTGGCTGCGTTTGGTGATCCCGCTCAGATACGGCGCCACCCAGTCTTCAAGCGACCCCAGCAGGCCGTCATCAGACATATCGGGCCAATGATCACCATCCACCCGATGCAAGAATGCCAAGCGTTCACGCAGACCGTTCGCGGCCTTGTCCCATGGCAGGCAATGCAGGCCGAGCTTGCGGATGCCCTCGATCATGGCCGATGTAATCGCATCGGGATCGGCTTCGTCATGGGTGGCTTTTTCATCCAACACCAGTGCGCCAATCCGGCGTTGCCAGCGGGCGGCAACCGCATCGCTTTGCGCGTCCCAGAAGACTTCCGTGCCCTCGGAAATCTGATCGGCAAAATGGGTTTCAAGGGTGGCACGCGCCACAGGTGCTGCAAGGCAAATCCTCGCCTCGCGCGCCTGCCCGTCCAGTTCGGCCACCGCGATATAGGGCTCCGACGCCAAGCTATCTTCATTGGGTAAAACACCGCCGCGCCCGCCCGACAGGCGATAACGCGCGTCCGCCCCCTTGCGCCGCTCCCCGATCCGGTCGGGATAGGCAAAGGCGAGCAACAAGCCAACCTCATCGGCCCGATCCACGCGCGCGGTATCGGGTTTTGCCAACCCGCCCTGCTTGACAGCATCGCGCAAACGGCGGGCAAGTTGTTTGGCGGCCTCCGATATCATTTTGGGCGCCCGGCCCTTGATGATCGCCTCCACCCGGATGCGCAAATCCGCCCCGCGCCCGCGCATGAAATCACGATCAGACAACAACGCCGCCAGCGCACAGGCGACATCATCAAGACCAAGCTGCGCACCGCGCAACATCATATGCGCCAAGCGCGGATGGACCGGCAATCCGGCCATGGCCGTGCCCATCGGGGTAATGCGGCTCTCGCCATTCAAGGCCTCCAGCCCGCGCAAGAAATCACGCGCCTGACTGATCTTGGCCGCGTCCGGCACATCCAGCCACGGCAAGGTTGTTGGATCCGAAACGCCCCAGCGCGCGAGTTCAAGGGTCAGCGGCACCAGATCAGCCTCGGCAATTTCGGGCGCGGTAAAGGGTGCCCGCGCACGATGTTCATTTTCCGGCCAAAGTCGATAACACACCCCCGGTTCCAGTCGCCCGGCACGGCCACGGCGTTGTTCGGCACTGGCTTGCGATGATTTCACCGTCACCAATCGGGTCATGCCCGATGCCGGATCAAAACGCGGCAAGCGTTGCAGGCCGCTATCGACCACCACCCGAATGCCATCAATGGTAAGCGACGTTTCGGCAATGGCGGTGGCCAGCACCACCTTGCGCTTGTCATCCGGGGCGGGTTGGATCGCGATGTCCTGTGCCTTGGCATCCATCGCGCCATACAGCGGGGCGATGATGACATCACTTCCCACCGCATCCTTAAGCGCACTTTCAACCCGGGTGATTTCGCCCTGCCCCGGCAGGAAGGCCAGGAGCGATCCGCTTTCCTCGCGAAGCGCCGTTTTGATCGCGGATGTCATTTCCGCATCGATGCGGGTATTGCCCCATTTATCGGGCTTGGGGGCCAAATATTTCGTTTCAACCGGATAGGCGCGGCCTTCGGATGTGATCACCGGGCAATCGCCCATCAGTCGCGCAATCGGATCGCCATCAAGGGTCGCCGACATGACCACAAGGCGCAGGTCATCACGCAGTGCCCCCTGCGTTTCAAGGGCAAGGGCCAGGCCAAGATCGGCATCCAATGATCGTTCGTGAAATTCATCAAACAGGACGGCGGCAACACCGGAAAGTTCGGGGTCATCCTGAATCATGCGAACCAGAATGCCCTCGGTCACGACCTCGATCCTAGTGTCCTTGGAAATCTTGCTGTCAAACCGGACGCGATACCCCACACGCGCGCCAACCGCCTCGCCGAGTAACTGCGCCATGCGCCGCGCACTGGCACGCGCGGCCAGACGACGGGGTTCGAGCATGATGATCTTCTGATCCCCGCGCCACGCACAATCAAGCAACGCCAGCGGCACCTTGGTCGTCTTGCCAGCACCCGGTGGCGCCTGCAAAACGGCATTGGTGCCTCCATCAAGCGCAGAGATAAGCTCTGGCAGGACGGCATCAATTGGCAGGGCGGGAAATCGGGAACTCATATGTTTTCAATACTCAGCTTGGCTCGGCAGATACCTGTTTGCGGGCATTGCCTAGCAATATCCCTGTGCGCTTGTCCGGGGCAATGAAAATTGCGCCGGATCTTGTCGGGAAACCAGTATCGGATTGATGCGGCTCAATGCGCGCCACCCCGATCATGATACAGTGGCCTTGTTAATTCGGGCAGTTTCCCGCCTTCGGCTTGATAACACATGAAGGACGATCTGCGCACAATGTTCTCACCCCTCAGGAGTAGGAGACTAACCATGAAAAGATTTCTCGCAATCACCGCAATCGGCCTGATGCTTGCTGGTGCTCTTGGCGTCGCCCAAGCGCAGCAAGGCACGCAAATGATGAACCAGACCGGCCAGGGAATGATGCAAGGCCAAGGTACGATGCAAGGTTCCGGCATGATGATGGGTCAAGGTCAAGGCCAGGGTATGGGCATGGGATATGGCGCTGGCAACATGATGGGCCTCCGCAACGGTACCATGGGCCCCGGGATGATGAACGGTGGCATGATGATGGGTGGCATGATGGGCAAAATGCATGGCCCGGAAATGATGATCGTCATGATGGACACCAACGGCGATGGCCAACTGCAACTTGAAGAGTTCCAGGCCGTCCATAACCGGATGTTCAACTATCTTGACGAGAACGGCGATGGCCAACTGACCGTCGACGAGCTGCGCCAACGCTAACCGCCGAGCTCAGTCACCGCGCCTGATACCAAGGATGATGCCCTGCTCCGCCCCGATGCGCTGCAGGGTCTTCATCCCGCGTGTCAGGCCATAGAGCGCTTCCATCGCGCCTTCAGCCTTGGCCCGCGATGCCGCCGCACGCGTGATATCGTATAGCGCGCGAAATGCCGGTTCAGGCAGGGTGCGCAAGGCCGCCTCCTTCTCCGCCCGATCAGGGTCGGGATGGGCAAAATTGATGGGCGCGGTCGGGTCAAAATTCGACATGGTTTGATCTTGCAGGTTCGACAGGTTCGGGCCCGTGTTTTCTATCACGATTGATAGCGCCCAGACCATCCATGCCTGCGTCCAGCGCACGTAGTTGCGCCGATCCGGCCTGCCGTCTTTCTTGATCCCGGCAAAGAACAGATCGCGGCTTGGATAAAAAAGATTTTCTGCGGCCCATTCTGCCACCCGGATCGCTCCGCCACGGTCCCCGAACCGGCAAAGACTTGCCATCGCCTGTGCAACTGCATGGGCATCAAGGTAGCCATCCCGCCCGGCGTCGCTTCGTGGCAGGTCATTCTTATCGAAGCACGCCGCGCGATAGAATTGCCAGCCACATGCAATGGCATTGTTCAACCCGTCCATCCCTGACGCCCGCAATCGGTCGAGAAGATCAAGAACATAACCCGTGTGAAATCCGTCGACGAACCGGTGATGGGACCGCGTGCCATAGGCCCAGCTGCCATCGGCCTTTTGTGCGGCGATAATGCGCTCCACCGCCTGTGTGGTTTTGTCATTCAGTCCGACCATCCGATACAGCACGAAGGCGGCCCACAGACTAGCATTATGTATTTCAACGTTACTGTGATCGAAATAGGCGAAATAACCTTCCCGCCAGAGCTTGCCTTCAACAAATCCTGTCGCATGAACCAACGCCGGGTGATCCTTTTGCATCCCACTTTGAAGTAACGCATCAACGACAAAGCTGGTTACGATGGCATTGCTTTGATGGCGCGTGGCGTAAAACGCCCGCGCCTGCCATTCAAATGGATATCCCCATCCGCCATCCGGATTTTGCAGTTCCAACAGGCGACCGCGAACGTCACAAAGCACCACGCCCTGCGCGGCCCCACCCAGCAAGGCCAGCGTCTTCGGATTGACCATCTTGGGAATGTGAACAACCTTGCGCAAACCTTCCGGGCCACGCTTGATTGCCTGTAGCCACGTCAACCGCGCCAAGCGAAACCGCCCAAGTCCACTTGCCCGAAACACAGCACTTTCAAGCCCGTCAAAGGGGTCAGCCCCGGCAAAGCCATCAGCGACCATACGGGCAAGGACCCGATCACAGATATAAATCAGACGATCCCTATCCATGGTCACACCCCGCACGGGCGGCAATCCCGGCAGCAATTCCGCAACAGATCAGATAATGCCCGTAATTCAACGTATTGTCCGTCACCATCGTCAGCATTGCCGAAAACAAAATACAAACCGCAAGGCGCGCATGGCGCACCGACCACAGCATCACACCCCATCCGAAAAGCCAAAGCCCCGCACCCAGAATGCCGGTTTCAAACAGCATGCGGAAATGATCGTTATGAAGGGCCCCAAACGATGCAAAGGATTGATAACCTGACAGGGTCTCCTCGACCGCCCCGGCTCCGAAACCCAACCATCTTTGCCCGACGGAGCCGCCTTGCCACAGCCCCCAGAAATCCTGCCAGAACGCCAGGCGGCCACTGCCATGGGTAAGAAACAGGCGCGGTAAATGAGACACGGCGATCCAGCCAACACCCGCAAGCACGATGACACCGACGAGCCATGTCATCGCGCGCGAGAACCGGATCATCCCGATCAGATTGACCAACATCGCCAACACCGCAATCCGGGTCTGGCTCAGCAAAACCGCCACGCTAGCCCCTGCTGAAAGCAACTGGTGCCCCCGCCACCGGGCAACCGAGCACAAGGCAAACAAGCCCAAAAACAAGAACGGCTGATTAAGACGCAATCCCTCATGCGTCATCTGAAAGGAACTTGAAAGCAGCAGGTAAAGCACAAGAACCGGGATCATAAGCCTAAGGCTGTCGCGACCAACCATACGCCCGACCAGAAGCCCGACCGGCAGCATCAACAGGTTGCCGATCAGACGCAGCTTTTCCAAACTCGCACCATTCCCCGTCGCGATCAGGCCCGTTAACGCCGCAAGGATGAGCCCCCCAGTCAGCAAACCGCCCCCAACCCGGATTTGGCGCACGAACCGACACAGCAACGCAATCCAGAAACCAAGCAGAATAAGCTTTGCAGCCATTCCACCAGCACCTATCAGCCAGAGCGACACCCCCATCAGCAAATTACCCAGTAGCACAAGCCATAAAGGCAAAGTTGCTGGGTTATCGCGCAGATCGCGATTTTGCCGGTCGGCAATCGTCGCCAAAGAAACGGTTCCCTTCATGGCCGGTTGCCTCTCGCAAGCGGCGCGACAGGATGCGAAAATTCGGCTAGGCTAACGGTTTGGATTGCAACGCAGATTGGCTGACCTTGATGCTCAGGCTTTCGCAAACTTGTCTGATGGCGCAGATCATTCTTGCCCCGCTTTTGCTGGGCGGGCTGCGGACATGGGCGCTTGCCATTCTGGCGATCCTGACCGGTATCGGCGTGCTTGCGATTTGCCTGCGCCCCGGTCCCGCACAAATCGGCAAGCACTTGCTTTTTCTTTGGATCGGGATCGCTGCACTGATTGGTTGGGCGATCCTGCAAAGCCTGCCGATCTGGCCAGTTCAAGCTTATCCGTTCAATGCGCCGCACGTTGCACTCGCCCCGCATGGTTGGCTGAATATGGCGACCTATCTGATCTGGCTGGGCGGTGTTGCGAGCCTGACTGCGCTGGTGGGACGCCTCAACACCCATCTGAACATCACCATCGCTCGCACAATTGTCATCACCTGCGCCGTTCAAGTGGCGCTTGCAGCAGGTGCCGATGTGATGGGATGGCAGACGACATTCTGGTTTGCCAAACAGGCCCATCTTCACGACTGGACCGGCAGCTTCGCCAATCGCACAGCGTTCGGAATTCTGATGGCGTTCGGTATTCTGGCCTGTCTGTTTTTGTATGATCAAAGCCGGGCCTTGATCTCGGCCAAGCGCCTTGACCAGGCGGGTGGCTGGCTGGCGATTGCTGTGCTTTTTGCAGCGGCCCTCGTCCAAAGCCATTCGCGGTTGGTCTTTGTCATGGCGCTGGTTGGCAGTGTGATTTTCATCATCTTGACCCCGCGCGAAAACGTGCAAAGCACTAAGCGGCTGATTGTAATCGCGCTTGGCATCATTGCGACCATCACCATCGCAATCATGGCATCCCCGGAACTTTTCGACCGCTTCACCGACCTTGCCCGCAGTGATCTGATACAGCGCGATGATTTGTGGATCACCGCCCTGCAGGCGATTGCAGAAAGACCATTGACCGGATGGGGCACGGACAGCATTGGACTGGTCATTGCTCATTTCGCCACCCCGGACCTGAACGCCGATGCCCACTGGTTTAGCAGCCATAACCTCTGGCTTGATGGCGCAATCATGTTTGGGGTTCCGGTCATGCTGATCCTCGCAACAGCACTTACACTCGCGATCAAAACGGTTCTTACAACGTGCCAGCAACCCGACACGCGTGCGCTTTTGATCGCCCTTTTGGCGATGGCAATGCTTTGCAGCATGGGTGATTGGGTCATGGTCATGCCCGCCCTTATTCTGCCGGTGGTGATGCAGGGGATGGCAAGCTTTGAAGCCGCACTTGCAGCCCTTCGCGCAATGCCTGCACCCTTGGATCACGCGGGGCAATCGCCTGTGCCTGATCCTGAAGCTTTGCGCTAAGCACCAAATCATCCTCGGCCACTATTCCCGCCTTCAGCGCCAGCGAGACCGGATCAAACGGCCGTTCGACCAGCCGCTGTTTGAGCAGTGCGTCAAGTTCCGTGCCATCGACCACCATCGCATCACGCTCTGCACCAAAGCCGCCTCCGTTGGCAAAGGCTGCGCGTTTGTTTTCAAGCTGCGATAGCGCCCTGCCTTCCGAAACCAGGACCACGCCGCCAGAGCCAATCAACAGCAGGGCAATCACAATCAGGGCAGCCTTCATGACGTCGCCCCCTCGGTTGCCATGGCCGTCTGTGGCTTGCCATAGGCGGCACGCGGCTTGGCACCGTTCAAAACAATGCCCTCCGGCACTATATTGGCCGCGCGCAATTGCGACAGGGCCTGGGTGATATCGCGGCGCTTGCTGTGGCCGCAGCGCAGGGCAAACAGCCTGACATCGGCCAGTCCCAGCGCAATCACACCATCGGCAACCGACAGGATCGGCGGCGTATCGATAATCACATGATCAAACCGGGTGCGCAGGCGCTTGATCAAATCAGGTAATTGCCCGTCAATCATGCCCGTCGCGATATTCCCAGGTACTGGCATACGCGCACCAAGATATCGATACCCCTCGCCGTTTTCTGCGCCGGCGAGGGCGGCATCCAGATCCACAATCCCTGACATCACATCAGTCAGATCAGCAGTCATGTCACCGTCATGCCGCGCCCGGTTTGGCGGCGCCGGGTCATGCAAATCCGCATCAAGGACAATCACCGATGCTCCTAGTCCAGTCAGCTTTTTGGCCAGCGCATGAACGATGTGACTTTTGCCATCGCCCGAGAGTGCTGAGCCAACCGCAATCACCTGCCCGTCCTTATCGGATTTGCTTGTTGCATCTCCGCCCTGCACCATGATCCGCATCAAAACTGCCAGATGGCCTGCGGCTTCGTCATGGGCAGCAACGCTGGTGGTCTTGTCCGCCCTCGACTGTTCCGGGATACGGGCAAATAACGGGATGCACAACGCCGCCTGAGGATCAAAGTCGTCATCAATGCTCTGATCGAAATAGTGACGCAGCAATGCGGCAATCACAGCAGCAAACAGCGCCATCATGATCGCCAAGATGGCAAGATCGCGCTTGGCCGGAAATTCGGATGCCGCTGGCAAAGTTGGCGCACGCAGGATCGCGGCATCCCCCTGAAATGCTGCCATTTCACGGCGCAAGGCTTGCACCTGCTGGCCCAGCTCCTGAACATTGGCGCGCGCCATGGCGACAGACCGCACCAGGGCAGCCTGCCCCTGAACGCTTGTATTACGCAGCGCCATACGTTCCTGCCAACGATCCCGTTGGGCCGTGATCAGACGCAGCTTTTCTTCCGCCCCGGCAAGGGTGATATCCATTTGACCGGCGATATTGCTGGCGACAGCGCTCAGTTGTTTATGCAGATCATCCAGTTCTTGCTGCTTGCCCTGCATGGTTGGATGCTTGGGGCCGTAACGCTGATCAAGCCTGACGAATTCCTGTTTCGTCGTCTCGAATTGTGCCGAGATTTGGCGTACCATCGGATGGCTTGCCACACCGTCAATCGCCAGCAGTTCATCAAGGTTTGCCGCCTCATTGCGGCTTTGGCGCGCAAGCCTGAGGCTGACAACCTCTTGCCCCAGTTTTTCAGCCTGCTCATCGAGTGCATAGATGCGATCAAGCATCCGCGCATTCTCATCCGGGTCCAGAATACCGGCGCTGTTTTGCAAGCTGGCCAGATCCCCTTCCAGACCATCCAAGTCAGTTTGCGCAGATTGAAATTGCGCTTCCGCCTCGGCAAGTTGCCTTCGAATGGCGGCTTTTTGCCGGTCTTCACGCTGCCACAGATAGCTTTCAACAACGGCCATCAACGCCTCTTGCGCTGTTTTCGGATGGCTCGCGGTGAACGACACTTCAATGACCGCCGCATTGCCAACCCGGGCGATTTCCAAAGCATTGCGAAGATGAGAGATCCCGTCTGTTTCGAGATCACTGGATATCGGCGTATCCGTCAGCGAGACACCCTCTCCGCGCAAAACCGAAAGTGCGGTGGAAAGTGTTTCCTGCCCTTTGATTTCGGCAATTGCCGTTTCGATTTCCTGGGCGGTTACAATGCGACGGTCAGTGTTGAATGCCGCTGGCATCTGGCGTTCCGCGATTTCCACATTTGAAGAAAGCCCGATTTCGGTGACGGACCGATAATCCCCCTGCCAATTGGCGATGCCGCTCAGAAGCGCGATCAGAACCACAACAAAGGTCAGTGCCACAACCCCGCGCCGTTGCCAAAGAATGCTCAGCAAATCGCGCAAGGACGGATCAAACCGTTCTTGCGCGGAGCTGGTAATCGCGACGGGATGGTTGGGATGCTCTGTCATCTCGGGCTTGCATCCTCAAGCTCTGGAATTCTTACAGATTCCTGATAATCCTCAACACGCCAATAGCTGTCAGTGGTGGGGTTTCGCTGGCCGCCAGCAAAAAGAAGCGAATAACGCCGCGCCCGTTCGATTTCAGGTGGCCGCCCCAAACCAATAACACGCGGTGATGCATCAGTCTCGATGCTTGCAGCAAATGATCGCTGTTCGCCCGCGAATATCGTTGCTTGATTGGCATTGCGTTCAAACAGGCGCTCTGCCAAATCCGCAGAATTACGCCGGACGATTTCCGACAGGCGCCCGGGGTCGGGATGAAGATCAAGCAGACGCAAGACCACCCCACCCAGCACGGTCTCCAGCAAAAAACGGCTACTGCCACCGCCCAGAACCACATCAAACAGACCAAGCAGGAGTTTAAGACTGTCCTCTGCCTCCTGCCAATCGATGTCAGATTGTTGGTTGGCGGCATCCTCTGACAGCACAGCTCCGACAAGTGCATCAATCAGTTGGGCGACGTCTTCGGTGGCTTCTACCTTTGCGATTTCGGTTTCAATCCAGCTGATCGCCGCCTGCCGGTTTTCCAGATCAAATATTGCTGTGGTTGTCGGCTGCGCCCGAACTTCGACAACTGTTGTCAGCATCATAAAGATGACCGAAATGGTTGCTGTTTTCCGCAAGACACGCCAAAGGCGCCGGAGTTGAAAACGCAGAATCCTTGGCACAACAAGGCAGGCAAATGCCCAAAGCCCGCGCCCATAGCGCGGGATCATGTAGCGTGGCTGACAGAAGATGCGCCAAATGAACTCCAGCCCGCACCGCTGCAAGATAGCCGGGGCGCGTCGGACATTCCCGGCCAGAACATCAAACGCCCCGCCAACACCCATGGCAAAACCGCATCCGGTCTTGGGCGCTTACTGATCAACGAACAGCTCCTTGCGCGGGGATGGCAAGGCGACAAAAAGGGCGTCTGGTTTGGTCTGTGCAACACAATCGGCCAGCTTTTCATCATCGGGCTCATAACCGTGATGGGTACCCGCGATGATCAAACCGGGGAAACGTGCAGGCAATATCACCTGCAACTGATCCAAAACACCCTGACGTGCCCCCAACAGAAAGACCCGCGTGCCATCCTGTGCGAACTGCGCCAGAAGATCGGTCATCAGATCAATTCCAGTCACCCGCTCGGCAACCCTGATCCCCAACAGGCGGGCTGCCCACACAATCCCCATGCCATCAGCCGACAGGCAATCTGCGCGCGAAAGTGCCGCAAGCAAACGATCATCGCGCATGACTGCGGTCAGTTTGCTCGCATTCAGGCAATGGTGATGAAAACAGGCTTGGCTGGCACTCGCCGTACCTTTGCGAAGCCTCGAGGCGATATCAGCACAGACGAGACGGCGTCGTCTTGTATCCAGCGGCAACCCGAAGAAGACAGCTTTGTGCCCTTTGAGTTCGTCACGCATGTGCCACCCCTGTCACCCCGGCCGGACACTTAAAAAACGGCAGAAACACAAAGTTCCTGCTATTGGCGTCCGTCTTTCGCCGCCGTCAACGATCTAAGTCACGGCTAATTGGTTGAATTGAATGGTAACTTATGATTGAGTTGCAGGCAATATTAGCATCTCAAGGTGATCACCGCGGTGAGGGTGACTTTGCTGACCAACCTTGTGCCACCCTACCGATCTGACGCCTATAACGCGCTTCATCATCGCGCGATGGCCGCAGGCGGATGTTTGCGTGTCCTATGTACCCAACATCGCGAACCACAACGCAACTGGTCAATCACAACACCCGCATTTGACCATATCACCTTGCCGGGCGTTCAAATTCCCCTTGGTGAAAACCGAACCCTATCACTTCCGTTTGGCGTCACCCGGGCTGTTTGCCGTGAACCAAGTGATGCGTTGATCATAAATGGTTTTGGCATCGCGCAATGGCAGGCGCAAAACTGGGCGCTGAAACACCACATTCCGACCGTGCTGCAATTCGATGGCTGGGCAGGCTCCGATGCCACCTATGACAATCCGCTTCGGCGCAGATTACGCCGGGTCATGATTGCCCGTGCCGATGGCTTCGTCGCCGCCAGTTCGCGCGGGGCGAGTTGGTTTGAAAGCCATGGCGTATCGCCAGATCGTATTTGGATCGCGCCCATCCCTGCGTCATTTCCCTTGCCCGATATCTCCGCCAACCAAAACTTGGCGGAACGACAATACGACATCGCCTGGCTTGGTCGCACGACGGCTTCAAAGGGCTTTGACGTCTTCATGCGGATTGCGGCAGGACTTTCACAAGCAGGCATTGCAAAACGCATCGCCATCGTTGGCAGTACCGACATCAAAAGAACCAACAGGCTTGCGAAATCATCCGGCCTTGGTGACCCGGTGGATGTATTCGGACAACTGTCCCCCGATCAACTGCCGCCCATTCTGACCAACAGCAAGATCGCCCTTTTCCCAAGCCGAAATGATGCCTATGGCGTTGGTGTAATTGATGCGATTGCCTGTGGCGCGGTTGCACTCGCAAGTCCATTCACCGGTTGCGCACCGGATATTTTGCGCGGTCCCGAAATCCTGCCGATCGATAATCCGCAAGGTTGGATCGCGACCTGCAAACGCCTTCTTGATGCGCCGCAGCTTCTCGAGGACACGCGTTTGCATCAAGCAAGGGCAATTGCCAATAACACACCAGCCCATCACAGCGACATCATGTGGCAGGCAGTTCATCAGGCGGTTAATCAAAACCCGCACATGCGACGGTGGGAATGATCACGCCAAATCACAATCTCAGCTTGAAATCCGAGCCATCCGTCTGGATCATCAGCCGTGTCGATCAGGCCAGGATTCTGGCCAAGCACCTCGCCGAGCAGGATCGGCTGGTACGTTGGGACAGTTTTTGGCGCCATGACGGTACGGGTCTTATTCGCCCGCCATCACGCCATGTCGGCACTGCACTTTGCAACATCCCCGGCCGCCACCTTCTGCCTGATCTACTAGGAAAAACGGCCCAAAAGCTTCGGTTACCGGCACGCAATCTTTACTCTGACATTCCGCTTTCGCTGCTGGCCGCCTTTCGAATGCCAAACGCCGATATCCTGCATGGGCAGGGCAATTACAGCCTGCCTGCGATGCGTCGCGCAAAGGCAAGCAATATGATCACGATCTCCGATGTCACCGGCCAACTGGCTGAAACCCGCCATGTTCAGCTTGTCGACGAATATGCATCCCACGGCCGCGCCCACCGCGAAATATCGACCTTCCTTGCCGCTCGGCGCACGGCAGAAGCCCGATTTGCCGATGCGGTATTTGCGCCCTCGGATACGGTCGCGGACGGTCTGCAAAGAACTGGCATCGCGCCAGACAAGATATATCTGGTCCCCTTCACATCACCCCATTGTCGGGCGTTGTTGGATCGGGAACGTTTCGCGCGTGACGATACGGTCATTAGGCTTCTTTATGTTGGCAATCTGTCGCTTGCCAAGGGCACAGCCCATCTTCTGGCGGCTTGGAAAACCATCCGCCGGCAATTCCGCTTAAGGGTCGAGCTCACCCTGATCGGGACGGCGCAGCCCTGTGCCAGGGGCCTGCTTTCAAATCTGCCCGACGGGGTGAAGTGGTTTGGCCCCCTGCCGCACGATCAGGTTGCTGATCATATGTTGTCTTCCGACATTTTCGTCTTTCCCAGTCTGACAGAGGGCAGCAGCCTTGCCACCATGGAAGCGATGGCAGCTGGTTGTGCCGTCATCACCACGTTCGATGCCGGAAGTCCGGTCATCAATCATCAAAGCGGCCTGATCATCCCGCCAAGGGATCAGGATGCGCTTGTAACGGCAGCGTCGGCACTGATCACCCTGGCCGAGATGCGCCGAACCATCGCCCAAAAGGCGCGTGATCAAATCGCCCGCGACCTTCGCGACACCTATGGCACGCGGGTTGATCATGCATATGAAACCATCCTGTCGCGCCATGGTTAGATGGTCCACCCTCCTAAAATCAGCGGGTACTCGCCTATATCCATTGTGGATGATCGGCGCCAATATGATCGCGCGGCTGGGCGGTATGGCAACCCTTGTTCTGATTGGTCATGCCTATTCAGAGGCCGATCTCGGAACCTATTTCCAATTGCTCGCCATGGTCGGTCTTGCGGTTACCGCGACGCAGGCTGGCAGTGGTCCGCTTCTGGTACGAATGGCACAAAATGCGGCCTTCGGACAGGCCATGCATGTTGTCACCACAAGGTTCCTGATTGCAGGTTTCGCCTCGATCCTGATTGTCACGACAACCAGCGTTCCGCTTGCGAAATATTGGCCACTAATCCTGATACCGTTTGCCGCGGCCCTTTCCCCCGACTGGATGATTGCGGCCAAAACCCGCTTCTCACGGCTTGGCATGATTGCGGTTATTGGTCAGGCATGCGGGATAGTGGTGGCGGTTTGGGCATCGCTCAGCCATTCAGATTTGGCGCTTTATCTCATCGCACCTGCGGTTTCTCTGGCCAACCTTGCCCTCGCAACAGCGTTTGCATTTGAACAATCCTCCACAAAAGCCCCAATGGCACCTAAGGGCAGCGTATTCGGCCTTGTCGGCTTCACCCTGCTCGCCGGGTTCGTGCCAAATCTCGACTTTGTCCTGTTGGGCACAGACAACGATCCACTGTTTCTGGCGCAGCGCGTTTTCCTGTTTTGCGCCGGCCTGATTGCAGCCATTGCCTCAACCCTGTTTGCCAAAAACGAGGTGGGCCAAATACGTGACATCTGGCTTTTGGCACCGATGGCTCTGATCTCGGGCCTGCTGTTGTTCCTGCCAGGCAACTTGGCCAATCTATTTTATGCCAGCCCGTCAGATGATCTGTTCACGATCCTTCAAATCGGTGCAGCCTGGCCAGTATTGATGGCGTTCATCGCCCGACAAATCCTGATCTTGCAGGAAATATCAGCGGCAAAATGGCTGGGTTGGGGATGCCTTGCACTGATGATCATCACGGCATTCGTCATGCCGACCAGCGAACTCGCACCCGACATCATGAAACTGATTGAATTCCGCCTGGCCTGTCTGGTTCTGATCCTGCTGGCCTGCCAGAAAGTTGCAACAAGACGGCAGGTCGTGGCATGATGAAACCGACCGTCACCATCACAAATAATAAGCTGATCAAGGGCCAATACGGTGACATCACCTTTGGCCCGTGGGGGCTGGAATGTTCGGACCAGCATTCCTTCGTGACACTCACCGACCAACCGCGAAACGCCAAACAGGTCGGCGACACCTGGCACCTTTCTGGGGGGCGAATACGTATCGCGTACGAAACCCGTAAGCCCACCTCAAACACAGTCGGGCTTAAGCTACGCATTCAGGCACTGGACGACATCCTGCTGCAAGATGCCGTCATCCGGCTGGTTTTTGACAAAACCGCCATCAAACACGGGCGCATCGCAGACAAAACAGTTCACCACACCAACAGCGACAAGTACCGTCTTTATCCGACCAATAAGGCCGAACTGATCGGGCAGGATGGCGCAACCGTATCCGTGACATTGGATCATGCGGATGGGGCGGGCCGGTTTGATCCATACTTGTATCTCCGGGATCGCGATGATTACTGGATCATTCATGCACGCCTGCTGCCAAGTGATCCGGTTGATCAGGTCTGGCTGCGCTGGGCAAACCGATTTTTCACGCTATGGGCACCGGATTGGTTTTCAGCTTTGCTCTGGCGCATGCCAGCTTTCAAAAAGCCGCTCTGGCGCTTGCGCGAACGCATGGGCCGTCACTGGCCGGAAATTCAGGCTGTGCCGCTTAATCGCCTCAAAGCAGGCCAGTCCTTGTCGATGGAGGTGACATGTCACTTTCATTAGGCCAGGACACGCTTCGCCTACGCTGCCAAAACCTGGCCAAGCGGATTGCAGACGATCTCGCAACACGTCAACTGAAGACTGGGCATTTTGAACAGCCGGACTTTTACGCCAAGGCCTTTGCCGTCAATCTCTGGACGCGGATTGATCCTGTCCGATTTGGCTCACATATCGACCGCGCCCTTGATGCTCTCCGATCAGAGCCGCGCGATAAAACTTGGCACCGCGAATTCATCGAATATGCGTTGCTGGATACGCCGGGCCTGTCATCGGATACCACCACCGACATCCTTCGGGGAACAAAACCGCTATGTCCCGATGTCGCCAACTGGCAGATGCTTGGCCTGATCAATCGGCAGAAACGAAACGCAGGGCTTACGACAAAGCTCCTCGACCTCGTCCATTTCACCTTCATCTTGTTTCGCTATTGGCGCGCACCAGTTTTCATCGATCGACCAGACTGCTTCTCCGCACAATACCACGCCTTTTGCACAGCACTTCTGTCTGACAGTCCCAATAAACGCCATCAACGGATTGCCAACCGGGCAACAGAAATCTTGGCACAACTTGTCGGCTCGCATGGCTTTGTCAATCTGCTTGGACGTGGTGCGGGGCAGAGTTTTGGCGCGGCCTGCGGGCTTTATGTGTTGTTAAAATGCGGTTACCACAACGAAGCAGAAGCCATCCTTCATCGGTTGGAAGACGCTCTTGTTAAGGCCGGAAAACTCCCGCTCAATCTTCTGTCACCTGCCCCCTTGCCGAAAAATCCCGGCCCCGAAAATCCACAAACACCCGGGTGGTATAGCTATAACCGCCACGATGATTACCTCGCCTTTGCAGGCTATTGCCTTCTGAAGGCCTCGCAACTGCCAGCACCAAAACACATCCGTTCACCCGCACCGGAAACTACCGCGAAAAACATAGTCTCGCAGTTTTCATCCTCGTACTATCACGCGCAAATGACGCTATTTGGCCGACAGATTTTTGATGTCTCCGGCGCCCCCGTCATTGTTTCGGGCCAAGGAAAATCTACCCACATCCTCCTGCCACCAACCGGCGGCGAACAGGATGCACCCAGCCTTTATGACCAAGCCTCACAGCCGCTTCCCGCGGTTGGCGAGACCGAATTTGCCCGTTTTCTTGGTGCGCGGCAGATATCTGACAACAAGCTTGATATAAGCTTCGAGCTTGCCGGTATTGTTGGTCATCGAACAATCGAGTTTCAAAACGCGCGTGTTATTATCTCTGATCAGACTCCCGACTACTCAGCTAACGAACTCGAACTCTTCCGAATTCTGATTGATGGCAACATCGGCCTGACTCAGATCGCGGAAGACACCATCATCTGTCGCGAACTCGGAATAAAGCTGACGGCAAATGCCCCGCTACACATGATCCCACAAGCAACATTCAGCGCTGCTGGTCCGGCAACAAGGATCAGTGCGAAGACAGGGCAAGGAAATTGCGCCACTCTGACCATCTCATGGGGAGATTCTGATGCGTGATCCAATCACCATCATCACGACCGTGCGCGATGGCGACGCCTATCGGGATCGCTATTTCAGCAATCTGCGCCAGATACTCGTGGGGCCCGGTGATCATGCGGTCATTGTCGATGATGGTTCAACCACACCCCTTACAACACCATCAGACCGGCTCAACGACCCACGTCTGAAAATCATTCATCCCGGCAAAATTGGACGGGGGGCATCGCTTAACCTCGCGATTGAAAACAGCCCGACCGATCTGATTGCGATTCAGGATATTGATGATCTTTCCCTGCCTGATCGGCTGGATCGGCAAGTTGACGTGCTTTGCAATAACCACAATCAACTTGTCTTCGCGCGCGCAGTGTCCGATCCGTGGCGACCGACTTTGGCGGCATTACAGCATTTTTCACCCGCACGGCTTTATTTTAGCAACCCACTGCATCATTCGTCACTTGCCATGCATCGCTCTGTCTGGGCCAGCGCGGGTGGCTATGCCACGGATTTGCCCTGCTGCATTGATCTGGATTTCTATCTGCGCGCCTGCTGCGTTGCCAAGGCCCGCATCAGTCGGCTAAGCATGCCCCTGATCGAACGTACCCTTGATCCGGGCAACCGCCATTTCGCAAGGATACCAAACGCGCTCTATCAGAAAACGCGTGCTTCCGTTCTTGCGCGTTATCGACCTGACCTGCCTTGGTCGATTTGGCTGGCGGCTGCCAAACTCCGCGAGTTGCAATTGTTTTCTGCAAGGGACGTTCGATGACCAACCGCCCAAAAATCATCGCCATGGTTCAGTTGCCACCGCCCATGCACGGGGCGGCCCAAATGAACCAGTTCGCCATTACGGCCTTGGCGAAAGACTTCGTTTTGCATGTCATTGAAATGCGCTTTGCCCGGACATTGTCCGAGGTAAATCGATTTTCGCTGCGCAAGATCGGGTTGGCGGTTTGCTTGTTGCTGCGTCTGATCCGGGCATTGCCGCGCGCCAAGGCGCTTTATATCTGCTTTGCGCCGAGTGGTTTTGCCTATTACCGCGATTGCCTCTATGTCTTGTTGGCCAAGCTCCTGTGCGTCCCTGCAATCCTGCACCTGCATGGTCGCGGTCTTCCCGAAATGCGAAGATCCAAGTGGTCGGAACTGCTTCAGAAAACAGTTTTCAAAGGGCAAACCGTCATCCTGCTCGGCGAGAGCTTGCGCGCCGAAATCCAAGACCTTGATTGCAAGTCTGCCATCATCACCAACTGCATCGATGATAGTGCTTTCGTGGGCCCAGCCACCAAACAATGGGTGCCCCATGATCCGATCCGGCTTTTATGGCTGTCCAACCTGTTTCAGGCCAAAGGCATCGAAACCCTGCTTGCTGCCTGTGCAATCCTGCGCGCGCAAGGTATCGCTTGCGATTTGACGATTGCCGGGGCTGAAGGCGACATCAGCAAAGCCGAGCTCGCCACATTACTTGAAAAATATCAGATGCATGCGGCAGCGACATATTGGGGACCAGTTTCCGATCCTGAACGGCAGGCTGCCTTTGAAAAATCTGATCTCTTCATCTTTCCCAGCCACTACCCCAACGAAGCCCAACCGCTTGTCGTGCTCGAAGCCATGGCCGCCAATGTCCCGGTGATCACCAGCGACATCGCAACCGTGCCCGAGTTTGTCCGGGACGGCGAAACCGGGCGACTGTGCCCGCCCCAAAACCCGGAACAATTGGCAAATGCGATTATCGCAGCAATCAATGCGCCGGAGAAAACAACCGCAATCCGCGATGCTGCCTATCAGATGTGCCGACAGAACTTTCGCCAAGACGGGTTTGCCGAAAAACTGCGCCAACTGGTTCACAGCATTATCGAAAATCACTGACGTTCGGTGGATGATTGCGTACCATCAACACTGATGGCAAACGCATGAACAGGATGGCTAGAATGGATCGGGACGAATTCAACGCCTTTTGCAAATCCCTGCCACAGACAACCCACGTTGTTCAGTGGGGTGGCGCGGATGTCTGGAAGGTCGGCGGCAAGGTGTTCGCCATTGGCGGCTGGGCCACAAAAGAGACATTGGGTGTCACATTCAAGACATCCGAAATCGGCTATGAGGTCTTGAAAGATATGCCCGGCCTGCGCCCTGCCCCCTACCTGGCATCGCGTGGCATGAAATGGATCCAGCACTACGATGCGCCGGGCTTAAGCGATAATGACCTGAAGGATCATTTAAAAAGCTCGCACCGCATTGTCGCCAAGGGTTTGACGAAAAAGCTGCAGCGCGAGCTTGATCTTTATCAGGACGAATAGTTTTGCGGACTTATAGACGCCAAAGGTCGATGCCGGTCGGCACCGCATCACGCGGCAGAACCGCACGCACATCGGCGACAAAGCCCTTGCCATCTTTAAGCAAGCTGCTGACGAGCGGCCAGCCCTTGGCAACGTATTCCTTGTGCGACACGGCCAGAACAACGGCATCTGCAGGTTGCAGGCAACTGTCCGAGCAAAGCTTCAAACCATCAAATTCGTGTGCCACTTCGTCCGCATCCGCATGCACGTCATGGACCTGCACAGTGACACCGGCCTCTTCGAGCGACCGAACGATATCAATCACACGCGTATTACGAATATCAGGAACGTCTTCCTTAAAGGTCAGACCAAGTACCGTGACAGTCGGGTTCTTGGTTGCCCCTTCTCGCAGCAATGCCCGGATGACCTTGTTGGCCACCACATCGCCCATGCCGTCATTCACCCGGCGACCGGCCAGAACCACCTGCGGGTAATAGCCAAGCTCTTCGGATTTATGGGTCAGGTAATAGGGATCCACACCGATGCAATGACCACCGACAAGCCCCGGAGTGAATTTCAGGAAGTTCCATTTGGTTCCTGCTGCTTCGAGCACGTCACGGGTATCAATGCCTGCGCGGTCAAAGATCAGTGAAAGCTCGTTCATCAGTGCGATGTTCAAATCACGCTGGGTGTTTTCAATAACTTTCGCCGCCTCGGCCGCCTTGATGGTCGGGGCCTTGTGAATACCAGCGGTCACCACACTGCCATAAACATCCGCCACGATATCAAGCGTTGCCTGGTCCTGACCCGAAACAACCTTGGTAATGGTCGTAAAGCGATGTTCGCGATCACCCGGGTTAATACGTTCCGGAGAATAGCCGACCGTAAAATCACTGCCCGATTTCAGGCCCGAAAGTTCTTCGAGGATCGGCACACATTCCTCTTCGGTCGCCCCCGGATAGACCGTGCTTTCGTAAACAACAATGTCGCCCTTTTTAAGGATGGCGCCAACGGTTTTCGAAGCAGAGCGCAGCGGCGACAGGTCCGGACGGTTGGAACTGTCGATCGGTGTCGGCACGGTTACGATATGGAAATCGGCCTCGGCAAGATCCTCGGCGTCCGCCGTCAACAAAAGATCAGCTGCGGCAAGTTCATGGTCATCGACTTCGCCGGTCGCGTCATGACCCGCTTTAAGCTGGGCAATCCGCGCCTGATTGATATCAAAGGCGACGGTGCGGCCACACGATGTGCCAAATGCAACCGCCACCGGCAATCCGACATAGCCCAAACCGATAACTGAAATCTTGCGCCCGTAGCTCATTGGTAAAACCTTGCAAATAATCTGGTCGCCGATTTGTAGCCAGCCGACCATGCCCCGTCAATTGCTAAGCGCTTTGCGGCAATAGAGAGCGCCCTTGTGCCGCCTCCCGGAACGTGGTCTAGTTTCCATGAATGCCTCACAACACATGTACCTTATTATATGCGTCTTCTTTCCGCCGCCCTCGGCTGCCTTCTAATGTTTACCGGACACGTATTGGCCGCGCCCTCAACGTCACCGATCCGGGTAGCTTTTCCCTATATTCCTTTGATGGCGGAAAGCAAGGATCACGGTGTTTTCATTGATATGTATGCGGAAATAGCAAGGCGGTCGGACACAGACGTCGTCATTGACATTCTGCCGGTACGGCGTGCGGTGCAGGACTTCATAAGCGGAAAATATGATGCATTGGGGGCTTATCCGTCACTTTCTGAAATTCCGGTCTCGCTGGCCTCTGTCCCGTTTTATCGCCGCGAAAATCTGATTTTTTACAGCACTGATCAATTTGGTCATGGCAATGTCACCAAGCTCGAAGACCTTGATGGCACGCGCGTTGGGCTGGCCGCCTATCATTACCCTGACTACATTCTCGATCGCCAGGAACTCAACCTTGAACGCGTGCCCGACGATGCGTTTTTGTTGCGCATGATTGCCAGTAATCGCCTGGATGCCGCCATCATCGAACGTTTTTCGGGCAACCATGTCCGAAAGCTGCTTGGTCTTGAAGACATGATCTCTGTTACCGACGATCCCGTCACCAGCGAAAATGTCCTGATCCTGTTCAAGGCCGACCTTGCCGGGATTGAGAACCGCAGGGCCTTTAACAAGGCGATCTACGAAATGCTGTGCGACGGGAGCCTGGCAAAACTGTTTGGCCGCGCAAGCCTGCTGCCAGATCAAGAGATCATTGAACGCGAATTGCCGGCCTCCGCAATCATCAGCGATTGCGACCCCAAGGCCATCTTTGCAGACCGCTAACCCGCACCAATAGAAAAGGGCACGCTGCCAAAGCAACATGCCCTTCTCAAATATTCGCTCTGGCTTTAAAGGTTTAGCCCTTCACCACGATATTGACCAGTTTCGGGGTCGGCTTGGCGACATAAATCACCTTGACGATGTCCTTGCCCTCAAGATGGCGGGCAACGTTTTCATCGGCCTTGGCAAGTGCTTCGACCGTTGCCTGATCCGCGTCTGCCGCCACCATCACTGAACCACGCTTCTTGCCATTGACCTGAACCGGCACTTCGAACTCGTCATCCTTGGCCTTTTCGGCATCAAACTCCGGCCAATCAAACTTGATCACTGATTTCCTGGCACCGAATTCATCGGCTGCCATCCGGCTCATCAGCTCTTCACCCAGATGCGGGGCAAACGGGGCTACCATCAATGCCAAGGCCTTGGCATGATCATCATGTACGGCATTCTGCTTGGTCAGCGCATTGGTCAGCTCAATGAGTGCGGCAATCGCGGTGTTATGGCGAAGATCGGCCACGTCCTTGGTCACCTTGGCAATGGTTTTATGCAGAAGCGTTTCTATCTTGCCATCAACGTTATCGGTGCGTTCCATCTGGGTCGTGACTTTCCAGACGTTGGACAGGAAGCGCATCATGCCGACAATCGCATCTGACTGCCAAGGTTTGGAGCTATCAAGCGGCCCCATATACATCTCGTACGTTCTGAACGTATCGATGGTGTACTGGTCGCAGATTTCCTCGGGCGGGATACCGTTTTTGTAGCGCTTGCCCATCTTGCCCGGCACAGTGATCAGCTGTTCATCGGTCTTGGCATTAAACGGAACCTTCTTGCCATCGACATCACGCATTTCAACATCATGGATGTCGACATACACACCACGCGCATCGGTGTAGGCATCAGCCGTAATCATGCCCTGGTTAAACAGCTTCTGGAACGGTTCCGGCGTTGCGACATAGCCAAGATCAAACAGAACCTTGTGCCAGAAACGCGAATAGAGCAGATGCAGCACCGCGTGCTCCGCGCCACCAACATAAAGGTCAACCGCACCCGGAAGCGCATCGCCATTCGCATCCGTGCTACTCGCCCAATAGGCCGCCGCATCATCAGACGCAAACTTGGCATCATTCTTGGCATCGAAATAGCGCAGATAATACCAGCATGACCCGGCCCAGTTCGGCATGGAGTTGGCATCACGCTTGAACGCGCGCACCTCATATTCCGCCCCGTCATGGGCGTATTTTGAACCGACTTCGGCCTCAACCGGCAGGACCGAACCATCGGAAAGGACGATACCTGTGACTTCCATCCAGTCCTTGGCACGTGCAAGCGGTGGTTCCGGCTCGGAATTCGGGTCTTCGTTGGATTTTGGTTTGAAATCGGTCATTTCCGGCAAAACGACCGGAAGGGCGGCCTCGGCAATGCCATGGACCTGATCGGTCTCGACGTCGAATAGAACCGGGAACGGCTCCCCCCAATAACGCTGACGCGAGAACAGCCAGTCGCGCAGTTTGTACTGCACGCGCCCACGGCCAATCCCCTTGGCTTCCAGCCAATCGATGATCTTGGCCTTGGCATCCGGGGTCGAAAGACCGTTCAGCGATACCTCGTCATTGGCGGAATTGATTGTCTCACCAACCTCAACCTGGGCCAGCTTGAAGGCGCCCGGTTCTGCCTCATAGCGCGCAAGAAGGGTCGCGATATCAGCATCCCCGGCATCTGCCGGGGCGTTGTCCTTAAGCCAGCTATCCGTCGGCTTGGTGGTCGCCTTGATCGGCAGATCAAATTTATGGGCAAACTCAAAGTCGCGCTGATCACCGGCCGGAACGGCCATGATCGCGCCGGTGCCATAGCCCATCAGGACATAATCAGCAATCCAGACCGGGATTTCTTCGTCGGTCACCGGGTTGGTCGCATGCGCGCCAATGAATACGCCGGTTTTTTCACGTTCGGCATCATCCTTGGCCGACACGGCCTTAAGCTCGGACGCCTGCGCGCGATAAGCGGCAACGTCGGCCTTCTTGTCTTCGGCAACCAGCTTATCAACCAGCGGGTGCTCCGGCGCCAGAACCATATAGGTCGCGCCAAAGATGGTATCCGGGCGGGTGGTATAGACCGCGATTTTGTCATCCGCACCGTTTGAAAGCGTGACCGGGAAATTCACCCGCGCACCGACAGAACGCCCGATCCAGCCCTTCTGCATCTCGACCACGCCGTTTGGCCAGTCCAGCCCTTCAAGATCGGCCACCAAACGGTCGGCATAATCGGTAATGCGCAACATCCACTGTTTCAGCGGACGTTTATAAACCGGATAATCCCCACGTTCGGACTTGCCTTCGTTGGTGACTTCCTCGTTCGACAGAACCGTGCCCAGCATCGGGCACCAGTTGACCGGCACTTCATCGACATAGGCCAAACGCCCGCGATCAATCGCGCGATCAATCTCTTTGCCTTCGGCTTTGGTGCCTTCGCCAATGACCGATTTCGGCTGCGGCACGCCATCTTCGTCAAGCAACCATTCACCGGATTCAAGCAACGGGCGCAGCTCGGCAATCGGGCGCGCACGACCACTGATCATCTGCCCCTGCGGGCCTTTCCATTCCACGGTCGGATCATAGAAGCTGTTAAACAGCTGCAGGAAGATCCACTGCGTCCATTTATAATAGTCGATATCGGTCGTGGCGAAACGACGATGCGGATCATGGCCAAGGCCGATGACCTGAAGCTGACGCAGCATGTTTTCAATATTGGCTTCGGTCGTGATGCGCGGATGCTGACCGGTCTGAATGGCGAACTGTTCTGCCGGCAGGCCAAAGGCATCAAAGCCCATGGAATGCAGAACGTTCTTGCCACGCATGCGCTCGAACCGGGCCTTTACATCGGTCGCGATATAGCCCAGCGGATGCCCGATATGCAGGCCAACCCCGCTTGGGTATGGGAACATGTCCAGGATGACGCTTTTCTTTTTGCTTGCGTCGAAATCGGCATCGCCGGGATTTGGCGTGCGATAGGTATCGTTTTCCCGCCAATATGCCTGCCAGCGCTTTTCAAATTCCTGCGCACTTTCCTGATAGTTCGCCACGCTCAATCAACTCCTGCCTATTGGATCGGGGCGCTGGCGCAAAGCCGCGCCCATCCGACCAAATTGGGTTCAAAATACTCTTAAGCAGTGTTCATAAGCGCGCTTTGATCGCTGTGCAACATCAGATAACGAGATTTCCGGCGAAAACCCGACGATTTTACCAAACACCGGCCATGCCCACGGCCAAGGCAATCACGGCACCCGTCGCAAAAGACATCAACCCCGAATTTCACAACACCACTGGATTTTTACCGATTTTCATGCCATATTAACTGATGAATTTAACTAAGCTGTTGGTTGCGCGCAAAATTGCCGCGCCGAAATGCTTGGAAACGTGCTGATTGTCAGCACCGCGCTTAACGCAGTCCGTCCAGGGAGGACGTTTATGGATATCACCATTGGTGGTCTGTCATCCCAACAATCCGGGGCATCATCACGCTCGGCACAATCCTATTTGCCGGGCCAAAGCGATTCTGAAAAAACCGGAAACAATGGCGCATCTGCCTTTGCAGCTGCGACGTCTGTTTCGCTGTCTTCTGAATCCGCAGTGCGCCTGTCGGCCGACAATATCGTTGCCGCGATCAATGAAAGCCTGCAATCGACCGGCCTGTCGATCCAGGGGGTTAACCCCGACGATTATACGCCAGAGGCGGTTGCAGACCGCATTCTTGCCCGTGTCGGCGACCTGATTGCATCGAACGCAAGTTCCGAGGCCGAAGCCCGCGAGATCTTTGATCAGGCAAGCGAAGGCATTCAGGCCGGTCTTGAAGATGCGCGTGCCATCCTTGATGGATTGGGCGCGCTGAATGACGAAATCAACGGCAATATCAACGAGACCGAAGAACGCCTTAATGAAGGCCTGCAAAGCATCGAGCAGCGCCTGACCGAGCTGTTTAACAGCAGCGCGTCAGAAGAAGCCGCCGAGGCCGCAACGCCGGAACGCGATGAGCAGGTCCTGCAATCGCAGGTCACCCAGACCGCACAGGCCAGCCAAGCCTACGCCGAAGCAGGCAGCAATGCCCAGCGCAACGCTCCGCGCTACGGCACCAACGGCTAACGCCCCAAACATCTCGTTCGCACAGATTAAAACCGGCTCCCTTGGGGCCGGTTTTTCTTCGCTGACGCTCCCCCTAATTTACGCTCTGCACAAATCAATCAGTTACTTAATTTTTTAGACATATCGATATGCCACCATACAATCCATGATAGAATATGACACGAGATAGCATATGACTTGAACGTCATATTTTCCCCATGATACAAAGACATTGTTGACAACTTATCGAATGGTGACCCATGGGCCAGCTCTCCGGCAAGGTAATAAAAGCGACGCCTGAAACAGCCGATGACGCGAAAATTGCCATTGGGCAGCGACTGAAAGATTTGCGTAAAATCTCGGGCCTTACCCAAAAGGAGTTGGCGAAAAAGCTTCGCATTGGCCAAACCGCCCTCTCAAAATTGGAGGGCCGGGACGATATACATGTCTCAACGTTGAAATCCTATATCGAGGCTTTAGGCGCCAAGCTACGTATTGATGCAACTTTTGGAAGCCAGTCTGCGTTAGGCTTGAAGTTAACAGGTGCCTTTGAAGAAGGTTGGGGCCAAGAAGATCAACTTGTACTACCTCTGATTGACGATGCAGCCTATCATCCACAAAGAGATATAATCCTTAGCATTAAGCCTAAATACTCTCAGGAAATACTTCTGGGCACCAAGCGCGTAGAACTTCGCCGCAGGTTCCCAACAAGTGTCCCGAGTGGAACGGTGATGTATATTTATTCGACCAGCCCGGAACGGGCATTGGTGGGTTCAGCTGAAATTTCCGATGTGTTGAAGACACCAGTCCAAGACATTTGGGATGATTACTCGTCCGTAGCGTGCATAAGAAAAGACGATTTTGACAATTACTTTAGTGGGTTGGAGTACGGATTTGTGCTACGGTTGAAAAACCCTAGGCCATTGCACCGCCCAATTGGCCTAGAAGAATTACGTGAGCGCTTCGACTTTGAGCCTCCACAGTCATTCTTGTATGCAAGGCCAATGCTTCGTGAGGCTCTAAAGTATGAGTACGTCAAAGTACCTAATTGATACGAACGTATTTATTGGTCTTGAAGACTCTAAAGCTACTCCGCAGAACTACTCTTCACTCATCAACTTGGCTAGCAAACACAAGATTGACGTCTATATCCACGAGGCTGCTCGTGATGACATTGAACAAGATAAAGACTTAAAGCGTAGAGCTATATCTTTATCCAAAATCGCCAAGTTTCAAACGCTCAGCAAAGTACGCGGCTTATCTAAAGCCGAATTGGAAAAATCATTTGGCCCGATTAAGCGTCACAATGATTTGGTAGACGCGACACTATTGCACGCACTAAGTATTTCTGCTGCTGATTTCTTGGTCACAGAGGACCGCGGACTACATGAACGGGCAAGGAAATACTCCCCAAATTTAGTACGTCGAGTACTGCTTATTGCCGATGCAGTACTGTTATTGCAATCAACCTATGAGCCTGTAGCAGTACCTGTTAACTGCGTCGAAGAGGTTGAAGCATATCAAATCCCGTTAACCGACAAGATTTTTGATAGCCTTCGCGAAGGCTATCCGGGATTTGACGACTGGTGGACAGAGAAATGTGTCAAAGCCCATCGCAAATGCTGGACAATAACTGATGATTGCATCGCGGGTATAATAGTCCGAAAGGATGAAACATCTGCCGATACTGATGCTGTTAACAAAAAGGAGAAAATTCTTAAAATATGCACCTTTAAGGTTCGTCCTGAAAAACGCGGCGTCAAGCTAGGTGAGTTATTGCTAAAGCAGTCATTGTGGTTTGCACAAAAAAATCATTACGACCTAGTTTACCTTACTACATTTCCAGAACAGGAAACCTTAATTGATCTTATTGAATATTACGGTTTCGAACATACCGCCACATCGGAATCAAATGAGAGAACCTACGAAAAAATAATTTCGCGCCAGAAGTTAATTTCTTCCCCAGAAGCAACAAATTTCGACCTTTCGAGAAAGAATTATCCTCGATTTTGCGCTGACGACACAGTCGACATTTATTGCGTACCTATCCGCGAAAGTTTTCATGATATTTTGTTTCCAGAACTCATGCGGGCCGACCTATTTAGCCACTCAGGCATATCTGATGGACCTAAACGCCCCGGCAATACCATTAGAAAAGTATATATTTGCCGAGCTAAGATAAACTCCATCAAAAAGGGGTCTATATTGCTTTTTTACAAAGGTAAATCTGAGCACGAACCATCCCAGATGATAACTGCAATTGGAGTTTTTGAGGATTTATCCCTTGCATATTCATATAATGAACTATTGCAATTGGCTGGCGGTCGATCAGTCTACACAGCCAAACAGTTCGAACAAATGAAAGCAAGTGAAAGTAGCCCGGTCAAAGTTATCAATTTCTTGCTTGTTGGCTATCCTGATCCAGCAATTCGATTATTTGATTTGATAAAGTCAGAGATATTTAAGCAACACCCTCCCCAATCGATATGCAAAATACCTAGAGATGCATCGCTATCATTACTGAAGGAGAGGGATCTTGGTTTTGAAGTCTAAGAGAACAATTGTGTTGAGTGGTATATCCGGAATAGGAAAATCCACTATCATCTCAGAGCTCAATCGAACTCTGGTGTTCGAGCATTTGCAAGCAAGCGCGCTAATACAAAAATTTTTTCAATCAAAACAAGAACAGAACTACACTTCAGAGCAACTACGAACTGGAAACATTGAAGAAAATCAAATCGCCCTATCCGAGGCATTAAAGGCTTTACCCTCAAACAAAAACTATATCTTTGATTCTCATACTGTAATCGACACCCCTGACGGGTTAGTGGCCGTTGAACCTACGATCTTTGAACCCGCAACCCCAAAGCACTTTATTTTTTTGTTTGAGCCCCCTGTCATAATTCAACAGCGAAGGGAAAGAGATCACACACGAGAGCGTCCGGAACGCTCGACCGAGCAGATCACAGAGTACCAAAACCTAGCGCTGATTAATTGCGCGATGATCGCAACGCACTTCAACGTCCCAATGACAGTTTTATCGACTTCCAAAATCTCAGAAATTGCTGAATTGGCACAGAATTACTTCACTCAATCGATGTAAGAACAGCTCGGATAAGCACACTCGCTATCACCCCAACACAGACTATAATCGTCCATTTCCCCCACCTGTTTCGTGATCATCCGTAACCCGAAACAGCTTTTGCCCGGCCGCTTGAATGCGGGCAAAGGCGTCTTCGGCCATGAAGCCCGAGACGAAGGCCATGAAGGTGACAAGAAACGGGCTGATATCGATTTGCCCTGATCCGTCGGGCCCGCCCTGGCTGACCATCAGCACCCCTGCCTCTGTACACAGGAAGATGGCCATGGCGGCAGCGATCCCCTCCCCCGTCATGACGAGCAGCCTTGCAGCGGGTTTCAGGCTTTTGCCAAGCTGCGCCCATCCCTGAAGCCGCAGCATCGTTTCCGCCTGCGGCGCTGGCACTGCATCCGTCGCGGTTTGATCCATGGCATTGTGATCTGCGGCGTTGTGTTCCGTGGCATTTTCATCGGGCAGTGTTTTGGGCGGGATTTTGGGGGTGGGCGGCTGGCCGAAATTCTGTCTGGTAAAGGCCACCACAGAGCCAAGTCCGCCTGCCGCGACCGTGACCAGCAAGGTCAGCATGATGGTGGGCAACTGGATCAAATAGGACAGCACATGGCCGACCGGATGTTGGAATAGCGCAACCAGTGAAAGCAACTCCTGTCCCATTGGATCATCCTGACGGGTGATCTCTGCCTGGACCGCGTCCAGTTCATTTTGCAAATCACTGCGCACTTTTTCGGTGTGCAGGCCTTGCGCCCGGATATTGGCCCACTCGATCTGGGCACGCACATTTTTCTCCTCGAAACGCATCATGGCACTGCGGATGGCCTCGACTTTCTGTCCGACCTGATCCTTGAGCGTTTCTGATGCTGCTGCGGCGAACTTCGGGTTATCCAGCAGCGCATTGAGCTTCGCCATGATTTCAATGCCATCTGCCCGACGTTTCTGGTCCACATCGTTTTCGCCAAACGGCACATCAAGCATCACGGGGCCGGGGCGATCAGATATTGTGCGCCCCGCACCCGCAGCATCGGGTGACGGCGCAAGCGGCCTGTTTATTGGCGTTTCAGTATCCTGGCTTGCAACAAACTGATGCGCTGCATTCAAAACCTGCAGGAAGGCATCGGCGAATTCGGCATCAATTGTCGGCCTGTTTTTGGCAACTGTCGCACCAAGTTGTGAAAACTGCTCAAACGTCTCCCACCATGCGGCAATCGCATCCTTGCGCAAGGCCAAGCCATTCCGGGTCTCTTCAAGGGATCTGGTATCAAGGGCACGAATCTCGTCACGAAGCGTGTCCGCGTCTTCGCGCAATGCGGCCTCGTGAAAGGCTTGCAGCACCAATCGTTCCAGCATTCCCGGCGTAGAGACACCCAGTTCCCGCACAAGGGAGTCCCGCTGAATATCGGCAGTAAATCCGGCAAAAAGTGTAATCACAAACCCGAAATAAAGCACTGCGGTCAAAGCCGCCAAGATGGATGATCCCGCCAACCGCCAGATGTTCAGGCCTTCTTGTCTTTCTTGCTCCATCGGGCACCCTCACGCGTTACGTCCCCTGTCGACGTGGAGCGAAAATGCCTGTGAGGGCGCGCGATATCGCGGGTTTGAGTTCACAGCCGCAGAACAGCTGATTTCCATCCGTATGAGTCACCCCCTCTTTCGCGTAGGATGGCATATTTCTTATATTTTTCAGATAGTTACCATTAAGAAGATTCTAATATTAGATATTGCCATTTAAGTTTTATCTAATTAACATTGCCCTCAGCCGATCTCAGGAGGAGGTCGTCCACGCCGCCACCTTTTATCTTTGCTTGTTCAGGTAGGAACTGCGTTATGGCGTTAAATATCATATCCGACCACGCGGCCAATCTGGCGCACCGCAATCTGGCGCGCGCCGAGGAGGCTGCGAACAGATCGCTTGCCAAGCTGTCATCGGGGAAACGTGTGGTCTCTGCCCGCGATGATGCCGCATCAATGGCTATCGGGTCGCGGCTGAACTCGACGGCCTCTGCTTTGACATCGGGGATTGTCAATATCGGTCAGGGCAATTCCATGCTGCAGATTGCCGACGGGGCCATGGCCACCATCGACGATGTGCTGGTGCGCATGAACACACTGGCCGTTCAGGCCGCATCGGAAAACCTGTCGGACACGGAACGCGGGTTTCTCAATGACGAATTCGTCGCACTGCGTACCGAGATCAATCGCATTGCGGCCGCAACCAATTTCAACGGCATCCAGTTGCTCGGCGATGGTAGTGATGTGTCCCTTGATTATTCGGATTTGCAGGCTGGTGGCTCGGCCGAGGTTCTTTCGGTTGCCAATGGCTTTTCAAATTTCACCATCACCGATGACAATTACTGGGCGCGGGATGCCAACGATAACGGATCGGCGGATAATCAGCTCCGCTTTGATGTGCTCAAGTCCGGGGATCGCGTTCTGCTGAGTGCCATATCCGAAATCGATGGCACCAGCCCGCACCGGCCCCAAAGCATCGATGTCACCGATTATGCGTCCGGCGGCAGCAAGGCGCTTAATGCCGGTCAAACACAGACACTCGATTTCGGGGATGTCGGTGTGAAAGTGAACCTGAACTTCAATATCGCGACCACCATCACCAACGCCCTGGCCCAAGGGTCCGATGGTGCCGGTGCCGATGGATCGACCACGGCACAGATTTTTGGGGCCAGCTCGGTCTTCTCGGTTCTTGAGGATCAGGGCAACAAACTGCCTGACAAGATCTATTTCCAGCTTGGCGGCGGTAATACCAGCGGTGCGCAGCTTTCGATCCCGACGACCGCGGTTGATGGTGCCGCCCTTGGCACGGGCAAAACCGGCACCGAGACAAGCCTTGATGAGCTGGGCAGCAATGCGATTGCCACATCCGCCAAGGCCCAAAGTGCGATCGAGGCCGTGACGCGCGCGATTGATGATCTGCAACGCGCACGGGCAAATATCGGCACCAACCAGAACCGTCTGGATGTTGCCAGCGAAAGCCTTGCCTCGACGCTGGAAAACGTCAAAGAGGCGCGCTCAAGCCTGCTTGATCTCGACGTTGCGATGGAATTGACCAACTACGCATCAAAACAAATCCTGATCAAATCAAGTGTCGCGATGTTGGCCCGCGTCAGTGAAATGCGCCAGAACCTGATACGCTTGCTGGCAGGTTGAAGAGCCACCTCTCAGCGAGTGTAGGAAGCCCCGCGCCCCCGCGCGGGGCTTCTGACCCTCATTGCGCTGCAAAACATCCTTTAAACGGCATGGGGTTTAAGTCTATGGTCTTTGCGGAACGCAAAGGGAAACATATCGACCATGACCACCCCGACATCCGACAACACATCCGACACCGCCGCCGACAAATCATCCCGAACCTGGCAAAACCTTTCGACCGACTGGATCACCTGGGCCGAACGCCTGGCACCGGCGGCCGAAAAGATCAACCGCCACATGATCGAGGCCGCTGACCTTCCGGGGCTTGCAGCTTTGCGCGATGGCGCACCGCTTGAGGTGCTTGATCTGGCATCCGGGGTGGGTGAGCCGGCCTTTTCCTTTGCCCGCGCCTTGGGCGGCGGCACGGATGATAGCGCTAACATCCCCGGAATTGCAGGGCATGTAACTGCATCCGATATCGTTTCGGATATGTGCGATGCGCTGATGGAACGCGCCGCCGAAGAAGAAATTTCCAACATCAAGGCCGTTCCGGCCAATATGGAAAAACTGCCGTTCGAGGATCAAAGCTTTGACGTGGTGTCGTGCCGCTTTGGTGTGATGTTTTGCGAGGATCCGGACAAGGCGCTTCGCGAGGCATTCCGCGTTCTGCGCCCCGGTGGCAAGGCGGTATTTATGGTCTGGGCGCCGCTCGTGGATAATCCGTTGTTTGCCGCCATGGACGCGGTTCTTGGCAACATCCTTGGCATCGGCTTTGATGCCGCCGGGCTGGACCCGTTCTGCTTTGGCGATGCCGATCAATCGATGATGCGCTTTGAAAAAGCAGGCTTTACCGGGATTGAAGCAACAACCCACAGCCCGGCTGGCCGTATTCCCGAAAACGCCCCGTTCTGGAAACCGCAAATGGACATGCTGTTTGGCAATGTCTTGCGCAAATCATCGGACATGGAAGTCGGCGCTATCAATGCCGCGATGTTTGAAACATTGGCCCCTTATATCGAAGACGGCCATTTTCAGGTCCCGATTTGTTTTCATGTACTTAGCGCAAAGCGCGCCTGATCCGGCCACCCCGTCTGATCGCTGATTTCGTGTAAAACCCAAGCAATCCTGCGCCTCACGCATGACCACATGCGTGGATTTGTGCTTGCGTTTTGGCAACCGGCATGGCAAACCCCGCCCCCTTGGAAGGATGATCCTTCCCCTGTCGTAGCACCAGGTTAAAAACACGAAAGACTGATCATTATGAAGACGATTGTCGTCTGCTCTGGCGGGCTGGATTCCGTCACGCTGGCCTATAAGGTCGCGGTTGAGCACAAGCTCCATTCCCTGATTTCGTTTGATTATGGCCAGCGCCATAAAAAGGAACTCGATTTCGCCGCCCGTGCGGCGCGTAATCTTGGCGTCAAACATCACATCGTTGATCTGACCCCGGTCGGTGCCCTTTTTACCCGGATCGTCGCTGACCAGTGATGATATCGATGTGCCCGATGGCCATTACGCCGAAGAAACCATGCGCATTACTGTGGTGCCGAACCGCAATGCGATCATGCTCGCTGTGGCCTTTGGTGCGGCGGCCAGTGCCGGCGCCGATGCAGTTGCCGCGGCTGTGCATGGCGGGGATCATTTCATCTATCCCGATTGCCGTCCCGATTTCATCAAATCGTTCCAGACCATGCAGGACCACGCCCTTGAAGGTGTCAAGGACGTCAAGCTGTATACGCCGTTTGTCAATGTCTCGAAGGCCGATATCGCGCTTGAGGCAGGGCGTCTTGGTGTGCCGGTCGATCTGACATGGTCATGTTACAAGGGCGGGGAAACCCATTGTGGGCGGTGCGGCACCTGTGTCGAGCGGCGCGAGGCGCTTGAACTGGCACGCGTCAAGGATCCGACCGTTTATGTCGATCGCGATTACTGGAAACAGGCCCGTGCCGACCATATGGCGCGCAAGTTTGCCAAAGGCGAAAACGACGACGCCGAGTAACTCCTTATAACTACCTTGCTGTATGGATGCCCACCTGCGCGGGCATGAAGTTTGGCTGTTGTGTTGCCAAACGCGTACCGTCATTCCCGCGAAGGCGGGAACCCCGGGCCAAGCGCACCCTTCAGCAAGACAAGACGACACCGAAAGAAAACCGATGTTCACCATCACCAAACAATTCGCCTTTTCCGCAAGCCACCAACTCAGCGGCCTTGAAGAAGATCACCCGTGCGCGCGCCTGCATGGCCATAACTATATCGTCGAGGTGGAGCTTAAAGGTGCTGCCCTTGATGAACGTGGTTTCGTGCGTGATTATCGCGAACTTGGCCCGCTCAAACGTCTGATCGATGACGAGTTTGATCACCGTCACCTCAATGAGGTTCTTGGTCACGATCACCCGACCGCTGAAAGACTTGCGCTGTTTTTCTATGACTGGGCGCATGATCGCTGGCCGGAAGTTTCGGCGGTACGGGTTTCCGAAACACCGAAAACCTGGGCGGAATATCGTCCATGACGGTGCACGATCCCAACTTTGCCGACCTTCCCGATGCGCGCGGTAAAATCCGTATATCGGAAATCTTTGGTCCGACCGTTCAGGGCGAAGGCACGCTTATCGGCATGCCGACCGTGTTTGTCCGCACGGGCGGCTGCGATTTCCGCTGTTCGTGGTGCGATACGCTTTATGCCGTTGATCCGGCTTTTCGCGCCGACTGGAAACCGATGTCTGCCGCTGCGGTCTTGGATGAAGTCAAAAAGCTGTCTGGCGGCAAACCGATCCTGATCACACTTTCGGGCGGCAACCCGGCAATCCAGCCACTGGGCGAGCTGATCACCCTGGGCAAGGCAGAAGGGTTCACATTCGCGATTGAAACCCAGGGCAGCATCGCCAAGGACTGGTTTGCCGATCTCAATTTCCTGACAATCAGCCCCAAACCGCCAAGCGCCTCAACCAATTTTGATAAGGATGCATTACAGGCTTGCCTGGATGCCGCCCAAGCCAATGGCATGCTCAATGGCCCGGCGATCACCCTGAAATTCCCGGTCCGTGACGAAGCAGACCTGCTGTTTGCCGATTATGTGACGAACCTTCACTTTGGCATTCCAGTCTGTTTGCAGCCGGTCAATACAACCCCTGCTGAGCCCCACCCGGATGGCGCAGACGGGGTTGATATCGCTGGCCTGACGGAACGCTATCGCTGGCTGGTCGATGAAGTCGCAAAGCGCAAATGGTTTGATGTCCGCGTTCTGCCGCAATGGCACGTCCATGTCTGGGGCAATCTGCGCGGGGTTTGAACCCCGCCCCGCAATTTGCCAGTGATGACAAAATATATTTTATCCGAAATAAGCGAGCCTTTCCCGCACGATTGTGCCAGATGACCCGTTACAGACCGTTTGGCATGTTTGCTATTTGCCCGCACGCGCACCACTTCCCCATTAGCGGGCGCGCTTTGCGCCGGCAAATAGAAAGATCACATCATGTCATTTCGCAGTTTTTCGACAAGCCAGGGAAAAGCGGGCACGAAGCCGGATGCAAAATCGTCAGATAGCGCATCGGCACCTGCCGCAAAGCCAAAGTCCGAAAATTCCCCTGCCGAAACCAAACCGACCGCGCATCAAGGCGCGAATGACTGATACCGTGCTGGCGGAGGTTATCCTCCGCCATCGCCTTTTCTGATCGAACTTTCCGAAAATCATGAACATGCAGGAAACATTCGTTTCCCGCTTCATAAAGGGCTGGTGCCATGCAGCACAGCAGGATGACGCACAAAACCGTGACCTTTGCTCATCCGTTTCACTTGCGCGGACATAGCGATCTGTTTCCGCCGGGAAGCTATGTCGTCGACACCACCGAAGAACTGATCGAAGGTGTCTCGATTACGGCCTATCGCAGGGTGTCGACCGATTTGCATCTGAAATACAAGCATAACGGCATGATGGTAGATCGTATTCTTACCATCAAACCGGTTGATCTCGATATTGCCCTGACATGCGATGCAGATCCGGACCGCCCTGCACATCGTTGAGCCAATCATCCTTTGAAATCCGGCGCATTTTATCCCGCGCTTTTCAAACCTGGATCGCGCGCATATTTGTGCTGAACGTTGTGTTTTGGCCGAAACCCCATATATAATGTATACACCGTGCCTGTTCGCAGGCAGGGTTACACACTTGGCGCCTGACCAATGATGCCTGTGCGTCCCGAGCATATGACACAGGTATCGGCGCCTTACCGAATGACCCGAAGAGATCGGGGATTGCGGATCTTAAGCCGCCCCAAAGGGGTGAACACTCAAAACAAAATCAGATCCGCAGCTTCAAGGTCATCTTCCGGATGCTCGAAGGAGCCATGTTATGAGCATAACCCGCACAACCCATCGTTCGGTGACGTTCTTTCATCCGTTCCACTTGCCCGGTCATCCCGGGTTGCTTTCACCTGGAGAGTATGAAGTCGACACCCTTGAAAAGCTTGATCCTGATGCTGCAATGCGCAGCTATATCAAGCTGGAATGTCATGTCCATCTCTGGGCGAAGGAGGACATAAAGGACGGCATTGACGTCCTGATGGTCGAACCGCAGACACTTGACGCCGCCCTAGCCCTTGATTCCGATCCGTTGCGTGAAGATGAACGCAATCAAATGATCAAATCCTTTGGCGGCAGGCCAACGGATAACGCTGCCTGACAGCATACCTAACCAAGATGTAACACCATAAAGCAATCCGGTCAGAGAACCTTATCAACCGATCGCGTCCCAACATCTCTGCCCTGCAAATGATCATGGATTTATGGCAGCCAGAATACCGGTGTCAGCCACCCGTGATCTTGCAAAAGTTTGACACCTTCCAACACGGGAATGGCAATCCAGAACCACATCGCATCGCGGGTGGTGGCCAAAAACAGGGCCGGTCGGCACAAAATCTCCTTCTCGTCTCGCCAGCGGAACCATGTCGGGCGAAAACGCGGAACCGTATTCACATAGCGTTTGAAGAGCCGGCCAAACCGTTCCGCCAGCATGGCTTCCTCCCGCAGCACCACATGCCGGAACACCGTCCAGCACAAAACAGCCGACACCAGCCCGATGGTAATACTGCCGGTTTGGGCACCAGCGCCAAATGCACCGATGAAGCTGAAAACATAAAGCGGGTTTCGACACATCGAGTAAGGGCCCGACGTCACCAGTTCGGTTTTTTTGCGCCCGCCAATATACAGCGAACACCAGCCCCGCCCCACAATGCAGACCATGATCGCCATCATCCCGATAACCTGGATAGTGTGGTGCCATACACTGTTGCGATCAAATCCTGCACGGGTAAAACAAACCAATGCCAAAAGCAGCACAACACCAAGGCGAAGCGTCCATTTTCGGTAGCGCTGAATGCGCTGTAAATCTTTCGCCGCGTGCGCGTCTGTTGCAGAATTGAAATTGGGTTGAATCGAAAAAAGCGGTTGCTGCATGTATGCCCCCTTGAAAAAAGAGGCTACAGCATCCGTGATCACCCAACCTTTGGCGTCCAATGCTGTTGATCCGATCCTGAAATTGGCGGTTCGGACGTCACCGACGCGGACAACAATTCCCGCCTTGCCGCTTCACGCACCGCACTGGGTGTCTCACCAGTGATTTTCTTGAAGGCCAGATTAAAGGTCGATTTCGAATTGAACCCGACACTTAGCGCGATATCAAGAATGGTACGATCAGGCTCAAGCACCAGAACGGACCGGGCTTCGCGGATACGCGCGGCATTGACGAAGTCAAAAAAGCTTTTGCCGACATGATGATTGAGCACATAGGACAGCTGATTGGGGGTTATGCCAACCGTACGCGCCAGTTTCGGCAAGGACACCAGCGGGTCCAGAAGAATATCCCCCCGCGCCTGAATGTCTTCAAGGCGCGCCAACGCCCGTTCCACACCGTCGGGATCAAGCAACGGACGCGGGATTGTATCGTCAGGCGCACGATGATCCGTCCGAGCTGTTTGCACGGGCGCATTTTCGTCCGGTGACATGACCGTCTGGCTTTGCACATCACCAGCTTCCTCGGCCTCATCCAGGGTATCATCGGATGGCCAATCAGCCATGACAAACAAGGCCGGCTGCGTGGCGATTTCATAGCTCATGGCAAACAGCACCAGCGCAAAGGCGATCTCGGTGCCAAACATTTCGGCATTGTCGGGCAAGTACAGCTCAGCAATCTTGCTTACCGCGACCGTAACAAACACGAAGGTCAGGCCACCCAGAACCACGCCGATCCAGCGTTGCATCGCCTTGCGATCCGCACCAAGCTGTTCTTCGGTCTTGCGCAAATAGCGACACGCCACCTGCCACAACAGAACAATATATATCGTTATCTGGATAAAGATCGTACCCCAGCAAAAGGCATCAACAAATTCCGCGATCGTATATTGCCCCCCCAAACGGTCCCCCCACCATTATGGGTGACAACCCACGCCGTCAGGTTAAACACCACAAATAGCAAGATGAAATGCCCCCACGGGCGGCGCGACGGGTTGCCCGAAATTTCCAGGAAATAAAGGTAGACCGCAGGCGCAATTGCAAAATTGATCGGACTAAAGAACAGATCAAGCAACCCGCCCATATCGGCCGAGACCAAAGGTTCAGCAACATCCTCGATCAGATTGAGCGCAACAGCAGCAATAAACAGCATCATCCATCTGTTGGCCCCAAAGGCACGCGAACCTTCGGACCGCAGAATAAGACACAGAAACACCGCCTGCACGACGCCGACGGCTGCGACCACAGCGCTTACATAATACGTCCAACCGGTCATTCCGGCATGCTCCTGATTTTTCAGATGGATCTTCAGACGACGAACAATGTTCGACCCGATCAACTATATCGTTTCAATATACACAGCCGGACACTATCGGCGTCCGATTATGCACAGGCGGACGCCGCCCGGGATCGACTTTGCGAAAGTGATCACCCGATGGTCCCCGATACTCCGACCCTGGGGCCGATCATCACAACAATCATGTTGTAACACGAACCAAACATGCTTCGTCCAGATTGAAGGGCTGTCACAAAAGGTTCCATCATATTTAATTGACTATATCGAATTGATATATGATAGTTCGATATATATCGGACTGATATAGTCGCTTTGGCACTTTCCCCCGCCGCGGCATACTCAGTCCCGGATGCGTAAACAAGGATACAGAATACAAGATGGACGTACGTACTTTATGTCTGGGTGCCCTGATGGGTGGCGAGGCAACAGGATATGAAATCCGCAAGATGTTTGAAGATGGCACGTTCAGCCATTTTCAAATCGCGTCCCTTGGTTCGATCTATCCGGCCCTGACCAAACTGACTCAGGACGGTCTGGTGACATTTGTTGAACATGAACAGGAAAACCGACCGGACAAGAAAATCTATCAGCTGACATCTGAAGGACGTCGCACATTTCTGCGCACGTTGTTGCAGACCAGACCGGCCGAGGATCGTTATCGTTCCGATATCTTGTTCATGCTGACCTTTGCCGAGGAAATGCCGATTGAACTGACCGAGGCGCTGATTGATGAATTTGCTGCCCGTCATGAATTGATGAGCCATCAGATTGATCCGGAAAACACCGACAAACCGGCCCATCAAAAATCAAATGCCCGCGATGAAAACGGCGAACTCAGACCAGGATGCTGTTTTGTTGCCGGTCTGGGACAGGCCATGTGCAATGCGACCCTGAAGTTTATTCGCGAAAACAAGCAGGGCCTGCTTGACGAGTTGAAGACGCGCAAGGCCAACAAGTCCTAGGACGCAACCGAACGCTGTGCGCAAGACGTGCCCAACAGAGCCACTGACGCATTCCAATAGCGGAATATTTGAGGGAACAGAACAATGAATGCTTCACGCCTGATCGCCATTCTTTTGGTCGTTGGGACCGTTATATGGATCGGCAGCGCCTATTTGACGGGTGGTGATGAGACGACGGAACAGACCAGCGTCTCAGATGCGACCTCTGAAAACAAGGCCGCCAAAACAACGGCAAGTGTTCGTACCATCACCAGCCACGCTGTGGATCACGTCGATCATTTGCGCATCACGGGCCGCACCGAAGCAGTCATTTCTGTTGAAATCAGTGCCGAGACCGAAGCACGCGTGATTGAAGTTGGCGCGATCAAGGGCCAGGCCGTTCAGAAAGGCGATCTGATTGTACGCCTTGATACCGGCGATCGTCAGGCCCGTGTTGCCAAGGCGCGCGCGCTGGTCGCCCAGCGTGAACTTGAACATTCCGCCGCCGAAAGTCTGGCTCAAAAGAACTATCGCTCCAAAACCGGTGTGGCACAAACACTTGCCCTGCTTGAAGAAGCGCGCGCTGATCTGATGATTGCGCGCACCGAGCTCGGCAATACCGAAATCCGCGCCCCGTTTGACGGCATTGTCGAAGAACGCCCGGCCGAGGTCGGTGACCTTTTGTCGATTGGGGATCGGGTCGCAACCCTGATCCAGGGTGATCCGATGCTGGTCGTTGCCCATGTTCCCGAACATTCGATCAGCGCGATTGACCTTGGCCAACTGGCAAGCGTTACCCTGTTTGACGGCAGCATCCATGATGGCATCGTCCGTTACACTGCCCGGGCATCTGACAATGACACCCGCACCTTCCGGGTCGAGGTTGAAATTGATAATCCTGATCTGCGCATTCCTGATGGCATGACCGCCGAACTCGAAATTCCGGTCGGCATCAAGCGTGCCCATCAGGTAAGGCCGTCGGTCCTGACGCTCAATGACGAGGGTGTACTTGGCGTACGCGCCATTGTCAGTGACAACAAGGTCGATTTCCTGCCTGTCGAATTGCAAGGCGGCAATCGTGACCGGATCTGGATCGGTGGTCTGCCCGACACGTTTGAACTGATCGTTGTCGGCCATGACTGGGTCAAGGAGGGTGCAACGGTTGAAGTTGTCCACCTTGAAACCGACAAGGATGGTCTTCCGATAATGCAGGATGACGAAGCACCTTCGACGGCGTCTGACGATACCGGCCCGACCCTTTCGGAAAACTCCGCGCAATAGCGCGTATCATGAGGAGATGAAAAATGTCCCTGATTGATCACGCGCTCAATCGTTCGCGCACCGTCATTCTGGTTTTGATCCTACTGCTTCTGGCGGGCTCGGTTGGCTATAACGCCATTCCCAAGGAAGCCGACCCGGATGTTCAAATCCCGGTTCTTTATGTCACAATGCATCATGACGGCGTATCACCGGAAGATGCCGAACGCCTCCTTTTGCGCCCGATGGAGCAGGAATTGCGATCCATCGAAGGTGTCAAGGAAATGAGCTCCCAGTCCTATCAGGACGGGGCATCGGCGACGCTTGAATTTTACTCCGACGTCGATATCGACGAAGCCCTTGCCGATGTGCGCGAACGGGTTGACATTGCCAAATCCGAATTACCCGAAGACACCGACGACCCCGAAGTCCACGAGGTTAACCTGTCGCTGTTCCCGGTTCTGGTGGTAACCCTTTCGGGTGACGTGCCCGAACGTGCGCTTCTGCGCATGGCACGTGATCTGAAAGACGCCATTGAAGGCCTGCCTGCGGTGCTTGAAGCCAAGCTTGCCGGCGATCGCGAAGAACTGGTCGAATTCATCATCGACCCGATGAAGATCGAGGCCTATCGCCTGAATGGCATCGACATCGTCAGTCTTGTGCGCAATTCCAATGCGCTGGTGGCGGCCGGTGCGATCGATACCGGTACGGGGCGCTTTAACATCAAGGTGCCCGGCCTGTTTGAAAGCATAAATGACATTCTTGATATGCCGCTGATCGTTGATGGCGATTCCGTCATTCGGTTCCGCGACATCGGCGACGTGCGCCGGACATTCAAGGATGCCAAAAGCTTTGCGCGTCTAAACGGCGAACCGGCCATCGCGATCGAGGTGTCCAAACGTGTTGGCGAAAACATCATCGAAGTCATTGATGCGATCAAGGCGGTCACCGCCGAGGCACAGGAAGCATTTCCGCCGAACCTGACCATCAGCTATTCACAGGACAAGTCATCTGACATCCGCACCATGCTGACCGACCTTCAAAACAGTGTGATCCTTGCGATCCTGCTGGTGATGGTGGTTGTCATCTGGGCGCTGGGCTGGCGGTCGGGTCTTCTGGTCGGGCTTGCCATTCCGGGCTCGTTCCTGACGGCGATCCTGATCCTTTGGGCGCTGGGCATGACGGTCAATATCGTTGTTCTGTTCAGTCTGATCCTTGCCGTCGGGATGCTGGTCGATGGTGCGATTGTTGTGACTGAATATGCCGACCGCAAAATGATCGATGGCCTGCATCGCAGCAAGGCCTATCCGCTGGCGGCAAAACGCATGGCGCTTCCGATTATTGCGTCAACCGCAACCACGCTTGCAGCCTTCCTGCCGCTGGCCTTCTGGCCTGATATCGTCGGCGAGTTCATGAAATTCCTGCCGATTACGGTTCTGTTCACGCTGACCGCATCGCTTGCCATGGCACTGATCTTTGTGCCGACCGTGGGCGCGTGGTTTGGCAAACCGGGCAGTGAAAGCAACGAAAGCCTTGAGGCCATCGCAGCCGATCATGGTGACGACATCCACAAGGTCAAAGGCGGCACCGGGCTGTATGTCCGTATCCTCAGCGGATCGCTTCGCTTCTATTGGCTGGTGATCCCGGCGGCGTTTATCATCCTGATTTCGGTCTGGGTGGCGTTTGGCAAACTTGGCAAGGGTGTTGAATTCTTCCCGGCGGTCGAACCCGAAGTCGCCGTGGTTCAGGTCCGCGCACGCGGCAACCTGTCCTATTACGAACAGGATGCCCGGCTTAAAGAGGTCGAGGACCGCATTCTGGCCCTTGATGCCCGTCACGAAGGCGAACACTGGTTTGATACCGTATATGCCCGTTCCGGCGATGGTGCCGGTGGCAACGAGGCATCCGAGGACGTAATCGGCACGGTTCAGCTTGAATATGCTGATTGGCAAATGCGTCCGCCCGCAAGCGAGATTGAAAAACGTATCCTTGCCGATACGGCCGACCTTGCCGGTATTCATGTCGAAGTCCGCGCCGAAGAAGCCGGTCCGCCGCAAGGTAAGGATATCCAGATCCAGCTTCGCTCATACTATCCTGAACTTCTTGATGAAACGGCGACCATTCTGGTCAACGGTCTTCAGGAAATGGGCGGCATGTACAATTTCGAAGACGGCAAGTCGCCCCCGGGCATTGACTGGGAATACACAGTCGACCGTGCGCAGGCTTTGAAATTCGGTGCTGATATCAACCAGATCGGCAATGTTGTCAAACTGGTGACCAACGGCATCAATTTCACGACCTATCGTCCCGATGACTCAACCGAGGAAATCGATATTGTCGGGCGTTACCCGGCCAAATATCGTTCCCTCGACGAGCTCGAAAACCTTCAGATCGTGACCGACAAGGGTCTGGTGCCGATGTCGAACTTCATCACGCGCACCCCCAAACCCAAAACCGGCACGCTGACCCGTGTTGACAGCCGCCGCGCCCTGACCGTCAAGGCCGACGTGCAGGAAGGTGTTCTGGTCGATACCAAGCTTGGCGAGGTCAAGGCATGGATGCAGACCCTTGATATCGATCCACGTATATCGGTCGAATTCAAGGGGCAGGATGAAGAACAGCAGAAATCGGCAGACTTCCTGATGAACGCCTTTACGGTGGCCCTTTTCATCATGTTCATCATTCTGGTCACCCAGTTCAACAGCATCTCGAGCTCGCTTCTGATCATGATCGCCATCATCATGTCGACGGCAGGTGTGTTCCTTGGTCTTATGCTCACCGGGCAGGCTTTCTCGATCGTCATGAACGGCATCGGTGTTGTCGCACTGGCCGGGATCGTTGTGAACAACAACATCGTGCTGATCGATACCTTTGACCGGCTCAAACACACCGCCAGCAGCATCGAGGCCGCCATCCTGCAAACCGGTGCGCAGCGTCTGCGTCCGGTGATGCTGACCACGGTGACGACCATTCTTGGTCTGGTACCGATGGTCATGCAGATCAATATCGACTTCACGTCTCGTGAAGTTACGGTCGGGGCACCATCCACCCAGTGGTGGGTGCAGCTTTCAACCTCGATCGCGTTTGGTTTGGCCTTTGCAACGGCCTTGACCCTGATCTTTACGCCTTGTGCGTTGATGATGCGCCATAAGATTGCCAACCGTCTTCGCAAGACATCAGTTGGCAATCGACTGAAATCGCTTGTCTCCTCGCGGTTCGGACGCAACAGGACAAAACCATCAGGCCCGACTGCATAATCGATCCCTTTAACCCAATAGCCGCGCGACTTTTCCCCCGACCCCGCCGTGCGGTTATACCGGCCCCCTCCCCGGGGGCCGGTTACTTTTTCTTCAATCGGGGTAATCAAAACCGTGTGGTTTAATTGCGGTGTAACCTTTTGCATTCAAACATCTTAATCATTTAATTTTTTGACCCCTTCTACGTCTGAGAAGGCCGGAATACACACTTTCCTAATGTTTCCGGGCGTATTTTTAGAATGGTTATCGAGAACTGTTTTCCGGCGGAAACAAAGGATCTGTATGGTATGGGCTGTTTGGCATAAAGCGCGATCACAGGTATTTGGACTTGTCTGCGCGCTAGGCGCGTTTGCCCCCCATGGGGCGACGGCTGAAAATGCCGTGTCCGACCAATCCCTGATCTGGGCGGTCCCGTCCTTTGCGCCGGCATTCATCAAAGATTACGGCGAACTCAGCGGCTATGCCGCCGATACCCAGAACTGGTTCGCAGCAAGGCTTTCACAGTATCACCACCGCATTATGCATGTGCCCCTGGCCCGGCTTCTGGCGGAAATGAAAAGTGGCGACGGGGAATTGCGCTGCTCAACCACACTGATCCCGACGCCGGAACGGCGCACCTATATTACGTTTGCCAAAACCATTCTGCTGCATTTGCCGATCTCGATCGTTATCCGCGCCGTGGATGAGGCCCGCTTTGCGCCCTACCTGAACGACAAAGGCCACATCAAGATCGAGGACCTTCTTAAAGACGAGGAACTTGCAACCGCGGTTCGAATTGGGCGCGCTTACGGGACGCTGGTTGACGGGCAGTTGAACCGGTATCGCAATACAGACCGCATCATGGAGGTCGCCGAAGACACCAAGTTCGTTCGGATGCTTGATCTCAAACGGATTGACTGGACACTCTATTTCCCGTCAGAGGCGGAATTTTACCGTCGGTCCCAGACGCCCGACCTTTTGATAAAGGCCCTGCCGATTGCCGGAAACACCACCTTGCTTGAGGCCACCATTGGCTGTGCAAAAACACCGGCGGGCAAAAAGGCCATTGAAGCCATCAATGCCATTGTCGATGCACATCCAACCATGCCCTGGACCGACTATTATGCCGACTGGCTTGGTGCGAGTGACCGGGAATGGTTCTATGCCGCGCGCGATCAATATATCCATGCAGAGCATTTCGAAACCCGTCTGGAGTACCGCCCGTCATCGGCGCAATAACAAAAAAGCCGGCAAAGATGCCGGCTTTTGTTTTGATCTTTTAATCAGTTCTGGTGGACGCGGTTCAATCCCTCATCAGGATCATCATCGGGTTCACCATCATCATCTTCCTCATCCGCTTTATCCTGTTCTTGCTGGTTCTCGACGCCCATACGGCGATAGGAACGATAGGACAGCGGGAAGGTAATGAAATAGATCCCGGCAATCACCGAAAGTGTCAGCCACGGCGAGGACACCAGAAACGCCACCGACGCCCCGAATGCCAACATCAATGGCAGTACCCAAGCGCGCGGCACCTTGACCTTCTTGAAGCTGAAGGTCGGCAAACGCGACACCATCAGACCGGCAATGATCACGCCATAGGGTGCGACGATATACGGGCTGTCAAAGATGCCTTCGCCAAACTGGAAGGTCAGGACAATCGGCCACATCGCAAGGGCGGCGGCGGCCGGGGCCGGAACCCCGGTAAAGAACCGATAGGCCCATGTCGGCAATTCCGGCTCACCAAGCATCTGGGTGTTAAAGCGCGCCAGACGCAGCATCATGCAAACGGCAAACAGCAGCGACAACGCCCAACCAATGCCGCCAAATTCATGCAGCGACCAGAAATACAGCATCATCGCCGGTGCGACGCCAAAGCAGACAAAGTCCGACAGGCTATCGAGTTCACCGCCAAAGCGGCTGGACGCGTTCAGCATGCGGGCCAGACGGCCATCAAGACCGTCAATGATCCCGGCAATCAGAATGGCGGCAACGGCGGCCTCCCAGCGATCCTGCATCGCAAAGCGGATCGAAGTCAGACCGGCACACATGCCCATTATCGTTGCCACATTGGGCACCAGCCGTGTCAGCGACAGCGCCTTGAAGCGACGGGGACGACGAATGGGATCGATGCCGCCTGCCATTAGCGGATCTCCCCGACCGCGGCTTCCTTGCCCTTGGCCGAAACATCGGCAAGAACAGTTTCACCGGCAATCGTGGTTTGACCGACAATCACGTTGGGTGACACGCCTTCGGGCAGGTAAACATCCACGCGCGAGCCAAAGCGGATCAGACCGAACCGTTCACCCGCCTTAAGCTGCGAACCGGTGCCGACATCACACAGGATGCGACGTGCAACCAGACCGGCAATCTGGACAACACCAAACTCGCGGCCTTCCTTGTCACGGACAAGCAGGATCTGGCGTTCGTTGTTTTCCGATGCCTTGTCGAGTTCGGCATTGACGAACTTGCCGGGCACATAGGCCTCGCCAACGATCTCGCCATTGATCGGGCAGCGGTTCACATGAACGTTGAACACATTCATGAAGATCGAAACACGCGTGCGCGGGGTTTTGTCGTCAAGCTCAAGTTCCTTGGGCAGCGGCGCCTGCGAAATCATGCAAACACGGCCATCTGCCGGGGAAATCACCAGATTTTCATCGGTCGGGGTAATGCGATCCGGGTCGCGGAAGAAGTACGCGCACCAAAGTGTCAGGATCACCCCGATCCAGCCCAGCGGTTCCGCAATCAGGAACAAGCCCACAGTGATGGCCGCAAAGATCGCAACGAATTTCCAGCCTTCGGGATTGATCGGCACAAGAACGGATTTCAAAGTCTTTATTCCCTGGTTGCCATGGTTGGGCGTATCAATTTGGTACGCTTGGTACCGTGCGGGCGCTTTCCTACCATCTAGTGATGACAAAGGGCAACGCAACCCGCGTTCAACTGTTTGGCCCCAAACTTAAAAGGGGCAAAACACACTTACCATGTGCTTTGCCCCTCGCAAAGAAAAGTGATGCTTATTGCTGATTTTCTTCGTTCGGCAGTGCGAAAATCTGCCCCGGATAAATCAGATCAGGATCGCGGATCTGGTTGCGGTTCTGATGATAGATCACCCAGTATTTCAGGCCTTCGCCATAAGTACTGCGCGCAATCCGCCACAGGCTGTTGCCCGGCTGAACGACATAACGTGAACCCGGCTCAAGAATTTGGTCTGGCCGTGCACGTTCGAACGGAATTTCAACGCGTGCGGTCACCTTGCCAGAACTGTCAAGCTGATCAGCACGCAGCGTGTAATTACCCGGTTCGATCGGCTGTCCGATGGTCAGTGCCCAGTTGCCGTTTTCATCGGCCGGCGCGGTGCCAACATGGTTGTTATCAAGGTAAACCCGAACTGTGTGATTAATGTCGGCCTTGCCCGACATTGCAACGCGGCCCTCGGTATCGTAGTCGACAACATCAATTGACAGACGCGGAAGCGTCGCATCTTGCGTATCAGAACCTTCTTCCTGTGCCGCTGCGGCCTCAGGTGCCGGTCCCTGCATTACGGTAACGGCACCGTCACCATCAGATGGCACCTTAAGCGCGATCACAGGCTGCTTTTCGCTTGCCGGTTCGCTGTCGGTGGCCTCGGTGGTTCCTGTGGTCTCGCCGGTTTCACCGCTTTGTTCACTGGTGGCTGCCGGTGCCTTTTCCTCTGGGATCAGGACAACAACCTTGTCATCTGCCTTGGAAACATTCCCGGTGGCGTCTTCGGCTTCAAGCGACAATTCCCGATCGCCACTGGCCAACGGTTTGTTTGGCAGAACGACCCATTCTCCGCGTTCGTCGGCCGTGGCTTCGCCAATCACTTCTTCACCCTCGCGGATGCGAACCGTGCTGTTGGGTTCGGCGCGACCGGCGATGACGGCATTTCCGTCCGGGCCGATGCGCACGACATCAAAGCTTGGATTGGTGATCGCAGGTGCGTCAGTGGCCGGTTCAGACGCCGGTTCGTTTGGCGTCGTCTCGGTGGTAACCGCAGGCGCCTGTGTTACTGCCGGTGCGGTTTCTTCATCCGCACTCTTGGTCAGCATGTAATTCAGCGCAATCGCTGCAATGATCAGTACAACGCCGACAATGACGAGGATATAGGGTCGCTTCACCGGAAATATCCTTGAACGATGTTTATGTTTATAACTCTTATGCTCAAGACACTGAAATTGCTTGCCATATTCCCCTCAAACAACCCGTGCGAGCACGTTAATTAGAAACTTGTACTACTTTGTACGTGCAGTTTCCATAACGTAACCTACAAACGATACATCGCAACCGTTAGGCAAAGATGAAGAGAGCAAGACCGCGCGCAGCAAACACCCTTGAGGTCAAAGGCTTCTGGCCGCCATCTCGGCGCCGACATAGGCCACAAGGGCGGCCATGATCAACGGCAAGGCCAAAACACCCACCCGGATCATCATACCCAAAAGTGCGGCCTGTGCCGGGTTATCGGTGGGCAGATGCGCCGCCAGCCTGGCTGAGGCCTGACGTGCGGAGACCACCAGAAGCAACACCGCAAAGGCAAGGCAGGATGCCGGCACCATGATCATCGCACTTGCCGCACCTGACATCAGCGCACCAACAACGCCAAGCCACACCGCCACCCGGTATTGCGGGGCCGCCTTTTCAGAAATCAGCGCGACAAACAGTGCCACCGTCAAGGCCGCCTGAAACACAACATGATCGGCAAGGCCAAACAGATGAACGATGATCCCCTGCCCCAGAGCCAGGGTCATTAAAACCGCAATCGGTCCGGGTTTCGCGATTGTTTCCACGTCGCTTTTGGCATCCGTCGTCGACTTGCCGGATTTTGATTTGGTACTTTTGGCTTTCCTGCCTTTGGCGGGTTTTGCCCCGTCATCGTCATCCTCGGTGAAATCCGGGCGCGTCACCCATAGGAAACACCCGCCGACAATCAGAAACGCCAGCCATGCGACAATCTGGATCGCGCCGGGATGGTATGAAAGCCCTCGAATTGGTGCCGCCAACACCAACCAGCCGCCCAAAAGCAGGGTCAACCCGGCAACGCCCAGCGATATGCGTTCCGACAGTCGCGAAATATCCATGATCGCGCCACAGACACCGCCAAGCACCAACATCAAAAGCGCTGCGCCCACGCCACCGCGTGCGGTTTCAGGCAGTCCGATGGCCGCTGGCACGGCCACGGCAACCGCCGGAATGATCGCGCCCAGAACAAGGCGACGCGCGATGGAACGTTCCAACCCCAGCCACAAGGCCAGCATCAGAACGGCGGCGATAATGCCCGATATCACAATGGCGAGAATGAATGGACTATCGACAAACACGTTGGGCGGTCCTGCCTTCTTCTTATGAATATGCTTAACGCAGTTTCCTGCTGTGAGAATTACCCATCCCACAATCAGGTTCAGAACTTGTTAACCCTGCGACAAAAAGCGCGCAATTTGCGGCCTTCCAGAGCCTGACCGTCAATGCCATAGCCAATTGGCAAGATTACGACCAAAGGCGAACAAATCAGGGCACGATCGATAAAATTCAGATGCTGCTATGCGGAAATTACTGCCACAGATGCGATCGGATCGGTTAAGGTCCCCTTCCGTACGGGGTTTCGTTCAGAAATGCGTGGCCCCGCTACCTGCGAAACAAGAAACACAAGGCAGGTCGCCATGACAAAAGTAAAATCAATCTGTGTCTTTTGCGGTGCTTCGGATGGCAAGAATCCGCAACACATGGAAAATGCCATCGCCTTTGGCAAAATGATGGCCGAACGCGGCATCACGCTGATTTATGGCGGCGGCCGGATCGGCCTGATGGGGGCCGTGGCAGATGGCGTTATGCAAAATGGCGGTTCCGTCGTGGGCATCATCCCGGCCCATCTTGACGATATCGAAGTTGGCCATACCGGTCTTTCCGAACTGATCGTTTGCAAATCCATGCATGAACGCAAGGTCGAGATGTTCCGTCGCTCGGACGCGTTTGTTACCCTTGCGGGTGGGCTTGGCAGCCTCGATGAGGCGTTCGAAGCCATGACGCTTCGCCAGCTTGGCATTCATGACAAGCCGATGGTGTTCCTCAATGCGCTTGGTTACTGGGACAAGTGCTTTGACATGATTGACGCCATCATCGACGAAGGCTTTGCCCGCCCCAGCCACAAGAACCTCTATACCGTGGCCAACACACTCGATGAAATCTTTGAACAGCTTGCCGCCGAACCGGCCCCGCGCTTTGACCCGCGCGAAAAGCTTTTCTGATCTCGGCAAAATAGCCTGACCAAAGCCCGGCCAGCCTCACCTGACCGGGCTTTTTTTTTTGTGATAACCACGCCACTGGAAGAACCGATACTTCAGTTCGAATGAAGATCAACGGGAAAGCTCGCAGGTTGGTTTATCGGCAATCTTTGCCATGCGCTGATCAAATTCATCGGCCAGATCGGCCAATGTGACAGAGGCAAATTTTTCGATCAGCAGTTTTTCAGCAGCCTCGAACGCACTGCCAAGTGCCGAATTAACCGCCTGCTCAACAAGGCATTCCGGATGATCGACGGCAACTCCAACGGCAAAGAAAGCGGGATTGCCAATGGCGCGATGTATATCGAGCATTGTAATTTCCGATAAGGGCCTGGTCAAAACCCAGCCACCACCGTGACCTTTTTCCGAATGCACATACCCATCATCGCGAAGCCCCGCCATGGTTCGTCGCACCACCACCGGATTTGTCCCAAGCATCTGCGCGATTTGATCAGACGTCGCAGCACCGTCTATCCGGTCCATATGAATAAGAACATGCAGCATGCGCGAAAGTCGGCTGTCACGGCGCATTGCGAACTCCTGATGCGGGTTTGATTTCCAGCAATTCGTAGCACTTGGCACATCTCGCAACAACAAAAGTTTCGAATTCCTTTGACTCGCTCATATCACGATACTTATAAAGTTACATGAAACACATCCATATGTTTGACGAGGAAATGCAATGTCACCCAATGTCCCTCCTGCTGCCCAATCAACCACGGCAGGCAAGAAACAATATGACGTCGCCGTTATCGGGGCCGGGTTCGCCGGGCTTTCGGCAGCGATGCAGCTTGCGCGCGCCCGGTGCGATATATGTGTGATTGATGCCGGAGAGCCCCGTAACCGTTTTGCGACCACCGCCCACGGAGTTCTGGGTCATGACGGCAAAACCCCGGCCGAAATTCGCACTACCGCCATTGATCAGCTTTGTCGCTATGAAACTGTTGATTTTCGTCGCGGGCTGGTCACCGACGCCATGGCCTGCACGCTTCGCGATGCATCCGATCCGCTGTTTGGACTGAAACTTGCAGATGGTGGGATCCTTGAAGCCCGGCGTATCATTCTGGCCACCGGCGTACGCGATAGCCTGCCCGATATTCCCGGCCTTGCCGAACGCTGGGGCAAAACGGTTTTGCATTGCCCATATTGCCATGGCTATGAAGTGCGCGATAGCCAGATCGGTGTCATCGCGACCATGCCAGCATCAAGCCATCAGGCAATGATGCTGCCTGACTGGGGACCGACCACCTATTTCAGCCAGTCTGAACATATGCCCGATGACGACATGGTACTGGCCATGCGTGATCGTGGCATCACAATCGAACATTCGCCAATTGTCGAAATTCTGGGCAAAGCACCGGTCATTGATGGTGTTCGGTTGGCGGACGGGCGCACTTTGCATATTCAAACCATTTTCGCCGGTCCAACCGTTTCCATGCCAAACCCGGTTGCCGAGATGCTGGGGTGCCGATTTGATGAAGGACCGCAGGGTCCGTTCATTGCTGTTGATCCCAGTCAGGAAACCAGTGTGCCGGGGGTATTTGCCGCCGGTGATGCCGCAACAGCACGTCACAATGCAACGTTGGCATCGGCCGCCGGTGTCATGGCCGGGTTTGGCGCGCACCAATCGCTAGTATTTCGATAAGATCGTAAACTAGGGACAAACTTCAATCATATCCGAACAGGCACCGCCACGCATACCGCGCGGCGGTGCTTTTGTTACACGCCCGTGCAAAATGGATGATCCGGGAACGGTGTTCATTTGATCATCGCCCTAAAACCCCATAATTTCCGCGCGGTTCGCAACCGTCTGAATATTCATATGAATGTCATGCTTCTGAAATCTTAGTGACAACGAAGCCGCGTATGATCGCTTCAATGTTCAAAACAACAAATTGAACGATCAAATGAATATTTCTACGCGACAGCGCGACATCATCGATATCCTGCGCCGTGACAGCTTTGTCTCGATTGATACGCTGGCCGAACATTTTGATGTCACTCCGCAAACCGTGCGCCGCGACGTCAATATGCTCAGCGACGCCAATCTGGTGCGCCGTCGCCATGGCGGGGTGGAATATGCCGGCGAACCCGGCATGAACCTGTCCTATGATAGTCGGCAGGTCACCAATATCGCCGCCAAGCATGCCATATCGCTGCATGTCGCAAGCCTGATCCCTGACGGGGCATCGATCCTGATCGGGATTGGCAGCACGCTTGAACTGGTTGCGCTTAATCTGGTAGATCATCGCCATCTGACGGTGATTACCAACAACATGAATGCCGCCATGGCGCTGGGCAACAATACCAGCAACAGGATTGTCATCCCCGGCGGCACGCTGCGCCTGCCTGATCGCGACGTCATCAGCCCCGAAGCCGAAATGATGTTTAACAAATACAAGGTCGATTACGGCCTGTTTGGTGTTGGCGGCATCGAGCCCGATGGGACGCTCACCGATTTTGACCATCGCGAAGTCTCTCTGCGTCAGGCGATTGCCGCCAATTGCCGCAACTCCATCCTTGTTGCCGATCAATCGAAATTCGGCCGTCCGGCGCCTGCCAAGGGCGGCCACATCACCGACCCGGATCTGATCGTGGTCGATGGTGTCCCCGATGGCGTTTTCGATCCGTTATTTGACCGTCACGACGTTCGCGCGCGTCTGCAAATTGCCAAAAGCGAAAGTTACGAATGACTAGCCAGCCTCCCTTTATTCGCATCAATTCCGTGTCGCGCGTATTTAACGGCGGCAATGGCGTGCATGACCTGTCACTTGATATTCCGCGCGGAAGCTTCGTGGTTCTGCTGGGGCCATCGGGCTGCGGCAAATCAACGACCCTGCGTCTGATTGCCGGTCTTGAAACTGCCGATCAGGGATCGATTGCGATTGATGGCAAGGATGTCACAAACACCCCGCCATCCAAGCGCGGTCTGTCGATGGTGTTTCAATCCTATGCCCTGTTCCCGCATCTGAGTGTCGCCGAAAACATCATCTTTGGCCTGAAGGTCCGCAAAACCAAAAAGGACGAAATCAAGACCCGCTTGGCCGATGCCCTGCGGGTGACCGGCCTTGAGGGGTTTGAAGACCGCAAACCCGCACAGCTTTCCGGCGGGCAACGTCAACGTGTGGCACTGGCGCGTGCAATTGTTGCCGGCCATCCGCTGTGCCTTATGGATGAGCCGCTTTCAAATCTTGATGCCAAGCTGCGCCATGCGGTGCGCAAGGATATCCGCGACCTGCAACAGCGGCTTGGCATCACAGTTGTTTATGTCACCCATGATCAGACCGAAGCCATGAGCATGGCCGACATTGTCATTCTGATGAACGATGGCCGGATTGAGCAGGTCGGTGATCCGGCCGACCTTTACCTCAAACCCGCCACTGCCTTTGCCGCCGGGTTTGTCGGAAGCCCACCGATGACGCTTTTACCGGCAAGCGCCCTTCCGGCTTCGGTCATTCCGGATGGCTTTGATGCCAGCACCGTCACCTTTGGCATACGGCCCGAGGACCTGACCCTGACCACCGATCTTGCAAACGCACCGTGGGGCATTCCTGCCACCGTGACGGGCAGTGAATTCCTTGGTTCGGAGACATTTGTTTTTGTTGCGATCCCGGGCACCAAGGGGGCCACCGCCCGACTGCCCGGTCGCGTTAAAATTTCGCCCGGGACAGAAGTCTCGCTCAGTTGGGCTGGCGCTGCGGCCCACTGGTTTGACGGCGAACACGGTCATCGTCTGACACCGACGAGGCCATCCACATCAGCGCAAGATATCAAGATCACCTCTCAACCTGACACTGCAACTTCGACACTTTAACAGGGAACTTTTGTTCATGCGTAACATCGTAACCAGTGCTGCGCTTGCAGCCGGACTGATGGCAACGGCAGCCACCCCTGCCTTTGCTGCGACCGAACTGACCATGTATTATCCCGTCGCTGTTGGCGGCCCGCTGACCGAGGTCATTGACGGCATGATCGAAGGGTTTGAAGCCGAAAACCCGGATGTCAAAGTCAATGCCATCTATGCTGGCAACTATGATGACACCCGTCTGCGCGCTGTTTCGGCGATCAAAAGCGGCGATCCGGCACAGCTTTCCGTGATGTTTTCAATCGACGTCTATGACCTGATCGAACAGGACCTGATTGTTCCGTTTGATGATGTTGTCAAAACCGCCGAAGACAAGGAATGGCTGAAGTCATTCTACCCGGCACTGATGGCCAATGGCGAAGTAGATGGCAAAACCTGGGGCATCCCGTTCCAGCGTTCAACCATTGTCATGTACTACAACAAGGACATGTTCCGCGAAGCCGGTCTTGATCCGGAAATGCCGCCGCAAACCTGGGAAGAACTGGTAACGACTGGCAAGGCGCTTTCGAAAGACGGCAAATGGGGCCTGATGGTGCCCTCGACCGGTTATCCGTACTGGATGTTCCAGTGCTTTGCCATCCAGAATGGCAAGGAACTGATGAGTGCTGACGGCACCGAGACCTATTTCAACGATCCGGCTGTTGTCGAGGCGCTTGAATTCTGGCGCGGCCTTGCGACCGAAGAAAAAATCATGCCCGAAGGCACCATTGAATGGGGAACCCTGCGTCAGGCCTTCGTTCAGGGCCAGACGGCCATGATGTGGCATTCGACCGGCAACCTTTCGGCTGTCAAACGCGAAGCACAGTTTGATTTCGGCGTTGCCATGCTGCCGAAACACAAACAGCCGGGCTCGCCCACGGGTGGTGGCAACTTCTATCTGTTCAAGGACTCAACCGATGAGCAGAAAGAAGCATCGCTGGCGCTGATCAAATACATGACCGCACCGGAACGTGCGGCAGAATGGTCGATTGCCACCGGTTATGTTGGTGTCACCCCGGATGCCTACGAAACCGACGCGCTTAAGGCCTACGTCGCGGACTTCCCGCCGGCACTGGTCGCACGTGATCAGCTCGAAGTTTCGGTTGCCGAGTTTTCCACCTATGACACCGCGCGTGTCCGCGAAGGTCTGAACAACGCCATTCAGGCGGCCCTGATAGGTGAGAAAACCCCGGAAGAAGCCCTTGGCGATGCACAGTCCGAAGCAGAACGTCTTCTGCGGGCCTTCCACTGAGATTGCCCGATCTGCACGCCGAAGCGGGAGTTTCCCGCTTCGGCACCTTTGTTTGATGATTATGATTAATTGATTTCTTCGCAGGACGTGCCGACCATGAACGAAATGGCCCGACTTCAAAAACGCAGGCTTGCGCTTTATGGCTGGATGCTGGCCGCACCGGCATTGGCCCTGATGAGCCTGTTTGCCTTTTATCCGGCCATTGCGACCTTCTGGCACAGCCTGTTTACCCGCGGCACATCGCGCCGCCCGTCTGTCTTTGCTGGGTTTGAAAATTATGGCGATCTGTTTGCCGATCCGACCTTTTGGACCGTGGCAACCAACAACCTGATCTACGCTGGGGTGACCATCCCGGTTTCGATCATATTTGCCCTTGTCATGGCGCTTTTGGCCAATGCCCATATCCCGGCGCGATCCTTTGTGCGCAGTGCCTATTTCACGCCGACCATTTTGCCGATGATTGCCGCGGCCAATTTGTGGCTGTTTTTCTATACGCCCGACCTTGGCGTGATTGACCAGATTACCGGGCTCTTTGGCGCATCGCCGACCAACTGGCTGGGTCAGCCGGAAACCGCGCTGGCATCCGTGATCATCGTGACGATCTGGAAAGAAGCCGGGTTCTTCATGATCTTTTATCTGGCAGCCCTTCAGACCATCCCGCCGGATCTGCGCGAAGCCGCCCGGATCGAGGGGGCTGGTCGCTGGACCTATACACGCCGCGTCTTGTTGCCGCTTTTAATGCCAACGACGATCTTTGTCTTTGTCAATGCGATGATCAATTCGGTCAAGCTGATCGACCATCTGTTCATCCTGACCAAGGGCGGGCCCAACAATGCGTCCAAACTGATCCTGTACTGGATCTGGGAAATGGCATTTGCCTATTTCGACAGCCCGCATGCGGCCGCCATGACCATTCTTGTCTTGCTGGCCCTTGGCCTTGTTGCCGTCGCGCAGTTCCGACTGGTTGAAAAACGGACCCACTACCGATGAAAACAGATACCATTACCGCCAACACCACACTCAAACTACCTGATCTCGACAAGGTACTGGATGCGCTTGGCGCATGGGTTCTGGCGATTGTCTGGATTTCACCGCTGCTGTTTGCCGCCTGGGCGGCATTGCAACCATCCGGCACCGCCCTTGGTCTGGATTTCTCCAACCCGCTGACCTTTGAAAACTTTGTCTATGTCTGGGGTGCTGTGCCTTGGGGTGGGTATTTTACCAATACCGTGGTGCTTGTGACCCTGATCCTTGCGGGCCAGTTGGTGCTTTGTACCCTTGCCGGCTTTGCCTTTGCCCGGTTTGAATTCAAGGGGCGCGATACGGTCTTTATCCTGGTCCTGTTGCAGCTTTTCATTCTGCCCGAGGTGCTGATTGTCGAAAACTACGCCATCGTGTCCAAGCTTGGCCTGTTTGATACAGCACTTGGCATCGGTCTGCCTTATATGGCCAGTGCGTTTGGCATTTTCCTGCTGCGGCAAGCGTTTAAATCCGTACCGATCGAGCTTGAAGAAGCCGCGCGGATCGAAGGATGCAGTTGGATGGGTGTTCTGTGGAAGGTCTATGTGCCGGCGGCCAAGCCCGTCTATCTGGCCTATGCGCTGGTGTCGATTGCGACCCACTGGAACAACTTCCTTTGGCCGTTGATTGTCACCAACTCGCCAGAAACACGGCCGCTGACGGTGGGCTTGTCGCTGTTTGGCGCACCAGAAACCGGGGTGGATATTTCGGTGATCAGTGCGGCAACCATCATGACGATTGCGCCGCTTCTGATGGCGTTTCTGATCTTCCAGCGCCAATTCATTCAGGCGTTTCTGCGCGCAGGCATCCGATAGAAACCGGCAACCCGGTTTTCACCAGGTCGCTTCGAGCACTTCAAACAGCGCCGATATCATCGGTAATTCCTTGCGCCGTTCGGTTGTGATCAGGCTCAGGCAGGCCGGAATGGAAACGGTGTTGCACACGGCAAGGCCAAAGGTCTGCTTTTCATGCAACGCGATGGAATCACGACACAAGCTTAACCCCACGCCGGACCGGACCATTTCCAGCATCGAGGCTTCCTGATCAACACGGGCAACGCAATTTTGCGTGCAGTCATACTGATCGAAAATCCGCTTAAGCAACCGGGAATGCACCGATGCGTCCGTCGTACCGATCCATGGAAGTTTCGCCAGTGTCGTCCAGTCGGCTTTCGCGACCGCGTTTTCCCAACCGACCGGGGCAATCACCCGATAATTAAAATCGGCAAGCTTGATCGCGTGGATTTCTTCGGACGAGATGGCGGCAATATCACCATCGACATCCGGCCCGCTCAGATAAAACCCGGCATCGATCTGATTGCGGCAGACGCGTGTCAGCATCTCCCCACTAACGCCATGCACCAGTTCCGTTTCGATATCGGGGTAATCAATGCGCATCTGGCTTAGCATCCGGCCAAGACGGATAAATTCCGGATCAACGATGGTTCCGATCCGAAGCTTCCCACCGACACGCCCGGCACGTTTGCGCGCACTACGGCGAAACTCGTCCATCGCATCCAGGACAAGCTCGGCCTTCTTGAGCATCGCCTGCCCGTCCGGGGTGATTTGCAGGCCGGTTGATGTCCGCTTGAAAAGCGAAATGCCGGTTTCCTCACCAAGACGCTTGATCTGGTGACTGATCGCCGGTTGCGTCAGGTTCAGCACAGATGCGGCACGCGAAACGCTTCCTTCGCGTGCGACGGTGACAAAGGCCAGCAACATGTTGATGTTCGAAAAACGAGTCATATAAATAACACTAATATTGCTATTCGGATTTTGTCATTAGATTTATTCGACGCTTGCCCGCTAAATACACATTCGGTGCGAACACCAAATGAAGACCGCTTGCAGATCAAAAGAACAAGCGGCCATCGGAATTGCCTTTGCAGGCCTTTGGTTGCGCGGCCCTTTGGGCCGAGAGCCAAACCGATAGAAACCAACAGGGAAGGCGCGTCACAACGATGACAACCACAGAAAACTTCGACTATGTGATCATCGGAGCCGGTTCTGCCGGCAGTCTGCTTGCCAATCGGCTGAGTGCTGATCCCAAGAACAAGGTACTGCTGCTTGAGGCCGGCAAGGCAGATAACTATGCATGGATCCACATTCCGGTTGGTTATCTTTATTGCATTGGCAATCCGCGCACCGACTGGATGTATCAGACCGAGCCGGACAAGGGCCTGAACGGCCGTGTCTTGCGCTATCCGCGTGGCAAGGCGCTGGGTGGATGTTCGTCGATCAACGGCATGATCTATATGCGCGGTCAGGCCCGTGACTATGATAACTGGGCCAAGATCACCGGCGAAGAAGCCTGGGATTGGCAGCATTCCCTGGCCGATTTCAAGCGCCATGAAGATCACTACAAGCTTGATAACGGCAACACCCCCGACACACAAAGCGGCAAACCGTTTTCCGAGATGCATGGTCATGGCGGTGAATGGCGCATTGAAAAACAACGGCTTCGCTGGGACATTCTTGACAGCTTTGTCGAGGCTGCAGGCCAAACCGAGATCGAGCCAACCGATGATTTCAACGACGGCGACAATACCGGCATTGGCTATTTTGAAGTCAACCAACGGTCCGGCTGGCGCTGGAACACGTCAAAGGCCTTTATCCGCCCAATCAAATCGCGCCAGAACCTGACAGTCTGGACCGAGGCACAGGTGGAAAAACTGACCTTTGCGACCAATGCCGACGGCCAAACGGTATGCACCGGGGCGATCGTCAACAAGGCGGGAACGTCACTTGGCGTTACCGCCAACAAGGAAGTCATCCTGTCTGCCGGGGCTGTGAACACGCCGCAAATCCTGCAACTGTCTGGCATTGGTCCGGCAGCACTCCTTAAGCAGCATGGCATTGACGTCGTGCTTGATGCGCCCGGCGTCGGACAGAACCTGCAAGATCATTTGCAAATTCGGGCGATCTATAAGGTGCATGGGGCGCGCACGCTCAACACCCTTGCCAACAGCCTGATCGGCAAGGCGCAAATCGGCCTGCAATATTTACTCAGCCGTTCCGGCCCGATGAGCATGGCCCCCAGCCAATTGGGTGCCTTCACACGGTCAGATCCATCGCGGCAATATTCAAATCTTGAATATCACGTCCAGCCGCTCAGTCTTGAGGCCTTTGGCGGTGATCTTCATGATTTCCCCGCGATTACAGTATCGGTCTGCAACCTGAACCCGACCAGCCGCGGCACGATTAACATCAAGTCCGGCGACTTCCGCGACGCGCCGCAAATTGCGCCCAATTACCTTGATACCGACGAAGACCGCAAAGTCGCCGCCGACAGCCTGCGACAGGTCCGTGACATCATGTCAAAACCGGCCATGGCAAAATACCAGCCCGACGAATTCAAACCGGGCGTTCAATATCAAAGCGATGAAGAGCTCGCCAAGCTGGCCGGTGATATCGCCACGACCATTTTCCACCCGGTCGGCACCGTCAAGATGGGCCGCAAGGATGACACATCAGCCGTGCTTGACCCGCATCTTCGCCTTAAGGGTGTTGCGGGCCTTCGCGTTGTCGATGCGTCCGTGATGCCCGAAATCACCAGCGGCAACACCAATTCGCCGACCCTGATGATTGCTGAAAAGGCCGCTGGATGGATCCTGTCTGACCAATAAGTGCGATCTGCGCGCGGCCTTTCCAAACAACTGAAAACCAGACTTTTGTTTGCATGAATTAATTTCAGATATTGATACCGAAATTCCTGTCGCGCATTTTTCGCATTTGGGGCAACATGGCCGAAGATCATAACTTTCAGAAATTCTTCATATGCCCGTATTGCTCCTGCTTTTTAGCACCACACTCGTCTGGGCCCTGATGTTGGTCAGCAACCGCATTGCGCTGACCAGCTTTGCGGTTGATGCCTATGCCATGACCTGCTGGCAGCTTGTCTTTGGCGGGATGGCACTTGTCCTGATAGCACCGGGGCGCCGCATTCCGTGGCGGCAATTCGCCTTGCCCATCAACTGGGCCTATGGGTTCCTGCGTGTGCTGACCGGGGTAAGTTGGACGGCATCCCTTTTATATATCAGTGCACCTGAAAGCGGCATTCTATCGCAAACCGGGATGCCGATGGCGGCCCTTGCCGCGACCTTTATCCTTGGGCGCGCACCGGGGCGTTCGGAATGGCTTGGCCACGCGATCCTGATATCCGGTGCCTTGTGGCTAGCCTGGCATTTGCCCGGTGGTTTTGCCAACCCGGCCGTGCTTTTGATGCTGGCGTCCGAAGTCACAGCAATTTCTTCCTCGGTTCTGGCGGAACTTCATCCCGATAATCAGGTCAAGGACACCTGGGCGCATCTGCGTTTTACCGGGGTGTTGTTGTTGATTACGGCCTCGGTCTTTTTGATTGCCCCGCCGGTGGTCGAATTCATAAGTCCGGTTGCGATCCCCTATATCTCGACCGATGGACTGTTTGGCACCGAAACCCTGATTGCCGGACTTTTGATCGGGATTCTGTTCCGCGGGCCTGCGATGGTCTTAACCCTTCGATCCATTAAGATTGCCGGGGTTGAGAAATACATCCTGTCGACAAGCATCCTGCCCTTTGTCCTTTTGGGTCTTGAGATGCTGGCCGCCAAATTCGACCTCACACCGACGCCAACCCATGACAGTGTGTTCTGGATCTCTTCCCTTTTGGTGATGATCGGGATTATCCAGATAACAGCGTCAAAACACCGCCACGCCGCAAAGACCAAACGGATTGCTGCGACGGCAAATACGCCTGCAACCCAAAGCACGACCTGAGCAAAGAAGACAAGACCACGATCTCCCTGCAGGATGCATCTCTCCCCTCCATCGGAGAGAACATATGACCTTCCCCGGTCGCTATGTCCCCCGGCATCTTGCGCCTTTCGGTGTCCCCCCGAAAGGCTGAAACGCCCGGGCCTCCCACCCGGGCGTTTTCTTTGTCCTGCACGGATTGCCAAGGCACATTTGCGAATTCTCATTATTGAAATTAAATTTAAACCATTAAAATAAAACACTATTTAATTAATAGGTTGATGTATATCACGGTTTCACAACCCCATTTTTGCTCTAGTACCCGAACCACCAAAAATGGGAGAGAGAAATGACATCCCGACGCCTGTTTTCCAAAGCCCTTCTGTCCACTGTTGCGACATGTGCCCTTGGCGGTGCGGCAATCGCGGCAGAACCGGCCGAACTTCGTGAGAGCGCGCTGGACTATTTTGAAGTCATTCCGTCGATGGTTCCCGCCATCGAAGGCAATGCCGTCACCCGTGAAAAGGTCGAACTGGGCAAGATGCTGTTCTTTGAACCGCGCCTGTCAGCCAGTGCGATCATTTCGTGCAATACCTGCCACAACCTTGGCATGGGTGGGGATGACAATCTGGAAACCTCCATCGGACATGGCTGGCAGAAAGGCCCGCGTAACGCGCCAACCGTTCTGAACGCCGTCTTCAACGAAGCCCAGTTCTGGGATGGCCGCGCCGAGGACCTTAAGGCACAGGCCAAAGGCCCGGTTCAGGCCGGTGTTGAAATGGCCAGCACGCCAGAACGTGTTGTCACCGTGCTGAAATCCATCCCGGAATATGTCGACCATTTCAAAACGGCATTCCCCGGCGAAGATGATCCGGTAACCTTTGATAATATGGCAAAGGCTATCGAGGCATTCGAGGCAACCCTGATCACCCCGGCCTCCCGGTTTGACCAGTTCCTTGAAGGCAATGACACCATCATGACCGAAACCGAGATGACCGGTCTTGAACTGTTCATCGATACCGGCTGTGCATCTTGCCACAACGGGGTGAATGTCGGCGGTACGGGTTATTATCCGTTCGGTGTTGTTGAAAAGCCGGGCTCAGAAGTCCTGCCACCTGATGACAAGGGCCGCTTTGCCGTCACCCAGACAGCAAGTGACGACTATGTGTTCCGCGCCGGTCCTCTGCGTAACATCGCGCTGACCGCGCCATATTTCCATTCCGGCAAGGTCTGGGATCTGGAACAGGCGGTTGCGATCATGAGCAGTTCACAACTGGGTGCCGAGCTGTCTAAGAATGAAGTCAAGGCAATCACCGCCTTCCTTCAGACCCTGACAGGTCAGGAACCGCAGGTCACCTACCCGATCCTTCCGGTCAGCAGCACGGACACGCCGAAACCGGCCGCGATGATTGCCAACTGATATTGCATCCGCGCGCAATATCAAGTTGATCCGGTGCCCGTCACCCTATCCTGGGTGGCGGGCATTTTTTTACACCGTCAAAAGGCAAAGGATACCCGTGCCTTTGCCTCCCAGATATCAAGTCCGTTCTGCCCGATACTCAGATAGCCTGCCCCAACATCGAAAAAGATACTGTCGTCATAAACAAACCGCATCCCGGCCCGAAGAGTGCCTGTGATTGGGGATGTATCCTGATAGGTCAAATTGCCCGACAGGATTTCACCATCATTCGGACGCACAAAACCATATTGCATGCCAAGCTCGCCATAAGGCATGCCGATCAGGTCTTCGGACAGGAATAACAGTTTGCTGGCCTCGCCCGAAATTTCCGCTTCGCCATAGCCAAAATGATCCGATCCGACATTGACGGTCACGGGATTCCCGGCAATTGCCCCGCTCAGATCATAATCCTCAACAAAGGTTTCAGCATACGAAATGCCAAAGCGCGGCCGGAACGTCCAATTATCATAGCGATATTGCCCATTCAGCGCGGCTGCACCGGACAGCTGGTGGGAGAAATATTCCCCTTCCAGAACAAGAACATCCAGATTGTTATGCAAAGCCATATAGCCAAGCGATCCTTCGATCGCCCATTCCGGGGACAGACGATGGGCGATATAGGGTCCGACCGACATGCCATAGGCACTGGTTTCAAGATTGTTGTTAAAGCCTTCTGACGAACTGCTTTCAAAGGATGCCGAAACACCTGCAACCGTGTCTTCGGCAATTTCGCGGTCCACACCAAAAAGGAAAGAGCCACTAAACGCCGTCGTATCAAGACTATGACGGCGGTCGTTGGCATAAATGCCCCGGGCTTCCGACCAAAAGTTCCATAACGGCTCTTCAAAAAACTCGCGTCCGGGTGTAAGCGGCACATCGGATTGCCCTGTGATCGAAGCAACAGTCACCCCGGTATATCCGCCCTGACGCACCAATGCACACGGTGCCGTAAAGACCAGCCCTTGGTCTGTGCGGTAAAACTGTCCGTCTCTGTCCAAAACAGCACACGTATCCTCTGGCAGGAATTCTGCTCCGCCTTTGCGAAGCTGCGCGTTGGCAACGGTTTCAGAGACGCCACCAGGCGCCGTTGGCGTCACAGGTGTAACATCCGTTCCACCACCTCCTGGTGGCAGCACGCCAATCGGTGGAGTTATGCCTGTTCCACCATCGGGTGGAAGTACACCGATTGGGGGCGTTACCCCGCCAGGTAAGGTTGGCATAACACCCTCTGGCGGCAGGGTACCAATTGGCGGTGTTACAGCTCCTGGCACTGTGGGTGTAACGCCTTCCGGCGGAAGGGTGCCAATCGGTGGTGTCACCCCACCTGGTACCGTTGGCATCACGCCTTCTGGCGGCAATGTTCCAATGGGTGGGGTAATCCCGGTGCCGCCATCGGGTGGCAGCACGCCAATCGGTGGCGTCACAGCACCCGGCACTGTTGGCATCACGCCTTCTGGCGGCAGTGTTCCGATGGGTGGGGTAATGCCCGTGCCACCGCCCGGAAGGTCTGGTGGTAGAATTGCAACCGGCGGCGCAACCCCAGGGGGGAGGGATGGCATGATACCGGTCGGCGGCAGGGTCGCGATAGGCGGCGTCACTTGCCCGGGCAATTCCGGCATTACGAAATCAGGAAAAAGATCACCAATCGGGGGCAGGTTGACGCCACCTTTCTGGTTCTGACTGTCAAGCAGACAGCCGCCGCCACTATTGTCATATAAATGGTGTGTGCCACCATTACCGGTCGAAACAACATCAGAAAGGGTTAAATGCAATCCACGGCGGGATTCTGTCCAAGTATCCTTGGTCGCACCTTGCGCATCAAGGCGAAACGCTCCCGCGCTGGTCCCTGACAGCCAAACGGAACGTGCGCTATCTGCGGTCTTTCCAACGAAAAGCAGACCACCATCGGCAGAACATTTGGCAGCACGCGCATCAGACAATGCACTTGTCGTCAACAAAATTCCTACAACGAACGCCGCTCTTTGCCCCCGACCAGACCACCCCATGCGATACCCCGTATGCTGTTTATCATTTTCTTGCGCCCACAGACCAAAATATGACAGGCGGAAAGCGATGCTAACAACGCTCTCCGCCCTGTTAATGTGTCGCCTACATCGCCTCTTTCGGTGTCACGATCGGCCACCAGAATTCAAAGCTGTCGAGCAGCCCTGTGAATTCAGTGAATGCCACCGGGTCACCGCTTAGCGTCGCTTGATTGCCATCGATTTTTTCCTGAAGCGTCGCCTCGCCGAGAATCACGTCATTGAATTCCTGACGACTAACATCAATCGAGACGTCGGCATCCTCAAACGGGTCTTGGTAGTAGTTCAAAACACCGTTTTCGACCGCAACACCGTAGGCCTTATCAAGATCGGTGAGGGTAAAGTTCATCATGATTTTCTTGCCCGCTGCCCGTTCACCATTTAGACGCACCGCAAGATAATCAAAGAACATTTCCATCGGCATGGAACGCACGATATCGGGTGAATCCGTTTTGGGTACCGGCAGTTCCTTGATGCCATTCCGGAGTTCGGTCGCACCGGACAGATAGAAGTTACGCCACGGCCCGCTTTCGGCCTGATACCCCAATTGTTCAAGCGCATCGGCAAGGATCGTTTTGGCGACAACATTGTTCGGGTCTGCCATAACGACGTTATCGAGAACCTGCGCGACCCACCGATACTCGCCAGCATCAAAATCCGCCTTGGCCTTGGCAACAACGGCATCTGCCCCGCCCATATATTCAACGAACTTCTTGCCGGCCTCGACCGGCGGCAACGGGTTCAGGCGCGATGGATTGCCGTCAAACCAGCCAAGATAGAAGTTCCAGACCGCTTTGACATTGTGGTTATAGCTGCCGTAATAGCCACGGTTCGGCCAGTATTTGGCAAGCTCATCCGGAAGCTTCATCATCTCGGAAGCTTCAAGCATGTTATAGCCCATATTTGCCAGGCGCAGGGTCTGGTCGTTCAGGTACTTGTAAACATCACGCTGCTTCTTGACGTGATCGACAATCTTCTGATTGCCCCAGGTCGGCCAGTGATGTGGCCCGTAAAGAACTTCGGCCTCATCGCCCCACCGTTCAATCGCCTGATGCAGATAGGATGACCAGGCGCGCGCATTGCGGACCTTTGCCCCACGCAGGGTATAAAGGTTGTGCAGCGTATGGTTGGCATTTTCCGCCAGCGACATCGCCTTGAGTTCGGGGGTGTAATAATGCATCTCGGCCGGGGCCTCGCTGCCCGGAGCCAAAACAAATTCAAAGGTCAGACCATCAATTTCAACGATCTGGCCGTCTTCTGTAATCACGTCGGTCGGCTCAATCAGGGTGGCGAGACCTGTTGATGTGCCAAGCCCCAAACCGGTACCAAGCCCGCCTTTAGGTCCCTTGGGCAGCAGGTTGCCATACATATAACTGGCCCGGCGTCCCATATGGTTTCCCGCAAAGACATTCTCGCTGACAGCCTCCTCAACGAAGCCCTCAGGTGCCACGATTTTTACATTGCCTGCGGCAAGTGCGTCTTCGTCAACAACGCTACGCACACCACCGAAATGGTCGATATGACTGTGCGTGTGAATAACGCCAAGAACCGGTTTGTCACCCCGATGGGCGCGGTAAAGTTCCAGCCCGGCCTTAGCGGTCGCGACAGAAATGCACGGATCCATGACGATGACGCCAGTATCACCTTCGATAAAGGTGATGTTCGAAAGGTCCGCACCCCGCACCTGATAAATGCGCGGTGTGACCTCAAACAAGCCCCCCTTTGCCAAAAGCTGCAACTGCCGCCACAGGCTTGGGTTGACGGTATCGGAGGCCCCCATGCCTTCGGCAAACTGATATTGCGACAGCTCCCAAACTGTATCGCCGCCCGTGTTATTGATCACGCCGTCATTGGGAAGCGGCGCAATAAAGCCGCGCGCCACATCTTCGAAGTCCTGCACATCATCAAATGGCAGGTTTTCAAGCACAGCGGCATTGGCTTTTCTGGTGGTTTCGGTCGCGGGTTTGGGGTCTGCAGCAAAAGCGGCCCCTCCCATCGCACATGAAATCAATAGGCTCGTCAGAACACCCGTCGTTGCTCTGAAAGTGTTGCCCTGCATCGTTCCAACCTCCGTTCGCTTTTTGAGTTCCTCCGCCAGTTGGCGAAGCTGGTATGGGAACAAAAATATTCACCAATTCATTCATCCCGATTGCAGATCAACCACATCATACGGGCGATCCCGGCCATGTTTCATGCTGGCAATCAGGGTCGGCACGGCAAAGGCAGAATTTATTTTGAAAACAAGGATTTCAGCGTTGAGGGAATATGCAAATACAAATCGGGTGGAATCCGTCGGCACAAGAGGCACGAATAATTGCAATGGCACTTTGCTGGAACCTCGTGGAAGCGCGGGCATGCCAAACCACCTCAATCCAGGATCAACGGGATATCCCGATCCAATGAGTCGAGCCAGACATCGTCCCACTTCCGTGCAACAGCATCATTTTGAGCGCGCGATTAATGCGTTTTGCGCCCTTTTATTGTCGAAGTCTTTGTTTTGTCAGACTTCGTTGCTGTTTGCGTTGTATGAGTGTGCTTGTACTTTCATACGATTAGAAAAGCTTACGTCAAATCCGCAAAAAATAGAACTACATTATAATCGTTCTATTTTCTCGCCTCGAAAATTCATCAGTTTTGCCATACAAAATCCGGCCCCTGCGATGCAGGGGCCGGTAAGGTCGCACGCAAGCATATGCTTGCCGGGGTCGGGGGAACTGTGTGCGACCTTGTTCTTTTATCCTTGGCGCGCCTGTTCAATAACCTTTAATGCGCGGCATCCACGCCTGGCTCAGCACGCGGCGGCTTGGCAAGTGGTAGTAACAGGAAGGCAATCAGGAAGGCAGCCGCCATCGCCAGATAGACATCGTTGAACGATATGATTGAGGCTTCCCGGTTGACGATATTGACGATGAATTTCATTGCTGCGGCATGCGGATCGGCAAGGCCCATCTCGCCAAACCGTGCGGTAAGTGTGGCAAGATAATCCTTGAACGCCGTACTGGCCGGGTTGATGTGATCTGACAGGATCGAGAAATGATAATCGATCCGCTTATCAAGCAGCGTATTGATCGCCGCCATGCCAATCGCCCCGCCCAGATTACGCATCAGATTATAAAGCCCGCTGGCATTTTTGATCTTTTCAGGTGGCAAGGTGCCCAGCGCCAGATTGGTCACCGGCAACATGCAAAACATCAGTGCTGCACCACGCACAACCTGCGGCCAGATCAGCTCGTTAAACGAAACCTCGCTGGTGTTAAAGCCATGCATGGCAAGACCGGTGGCAAACAACGCAAGCCCGATGCCCAGCACTACGCGCGGTGGATATTTCGCTGTCATCTTCCCGGCAATCGGGGCGGACAGGAACTGGGTAATACCGGTCACCGCCATAACAATCCCGATTTCAAGACTGTCATAACCGCGCACCCGCCCCAGCATTAACGGCATCAGATAAACACTGCCATAAAGCCCGACACCCAGCGTAAAGCTAAACACGCAGCCCATGGTGAAGTTGCGATCAGCAAAGGATTTCAGATCCACAATCGGCTTGTCATATGTAAACATACGCCAAAAGAAATAGATACCGGCAACGGCGCATGTGATGGTGCCATAGATGATCGCAGTTTCATCAAACCAGTCATCCTTGGGCCCTTCATCAAGGACATATTCAAGGCTGCCCAAAAACACCGCCATCGACAAAAGCCCGCGCAGATCAAATCCCTTGAGCAGTCCGATATCCCCGCGATCAACACGCAGCGTCATGGCGACAACGGCGGCAATCATCAGTCCGGGAATAACGTTGATCAAAAACAGCCAGTGCCAGGACAGCGACTGCGTCAAAAACCCTCCAAGGGTCGGGCCGATGGTTGGCGCCATGGTCGCAATCAACCCGGTCATCACCGAGGCGGCGTTGCGTTTATCAGGCGGGAAAATGATATAGGTCGTGGCAAACACGGTCGGGATCATCGCCCCGCCCAAAAACCCCTGCATGGCGCGAAACCAGATCATGCTTTCAATCGACCAGGCAAAGGCCGATGCCACCGACATCACCGTAAAGCCAATTGCAGAAATCACGAACAGCCAGCGCGTTGACATCAGGCGCGACAGGAAACCCGACAGCGGGATCATCACCACTTCGGCAATCAGGTAACTGGTCTGAACCCAGCCGATCTCATCGGGGCTTGCCGACAATCCCGCCTGAATGTTTTCAAGCGAACTCGCAACAATCTGAATATCAAGGATCGCCAGAAACATGCCGACAACCATCGCCACCCAGCCGACAAACTGGGCGGTTTCCATCGGGCGCGTTTCGGATTGCGGCGCTGTTGTCGGGCTGGCGGTTGCCATCAGTTAAGCTCCGAAAGTTCCGCCGTCGGGACGATCCCTTGCGCAAGACCAACACCGGCGATTTCTTCTTCGCCACTGGCATTGCGGGTATCCACATTGACAACCACCGAAAGCCCCGGTCGCAATGCCTTGGCCCATTTGCTGTCATCCAGTTCGATACGAACCGGGACGCGCTGGGTGATTTTGGTGAAGTTTCCGGTGGCATTTTCCGGCGGCAGCAGACTGAATTGCGCACCGGTTGCCGGGGCAAAACTTGCAATATGGCCAACAATCTCGGCATCCGGGAAGGCATCCACCTCGACCGCGACTTTCTGCCCCGGCGCCATGTGGCTGATCTGGGTTTCCTTGAAATTAGCCACGATATAGGTGCCGGGCAAAGGCACCAGCACCAGAAGCTGTTCACCCGGCTGGACCAATGCGCCAGTCTGAACCGACCGATTGCCAACCACGCCATCAAACGGCGCAAAAATCCTGGTATCATCAAGTGCCTGTTGCGCCAGATCACGTGCGGCTTCGGCCTGTTTCACAGCCCGCTCCGTCTCGATCTTCTGGGCGCGCAAAACACCAAGACGGCCTTTTTCCACCGCCAATGTTGCGTTGGCCGCCGCCACCTCCGCCTGCGCGGTTTGGCGATCGGCCTTGGCGTAATCGAATTTCTGGCGGCTGGCCGCACCCTTTTTGACTAGATCGTCATAACGCTTGAAATCATCGCTGGTGCGTTCCAGTTCGACCCGCGCGATATCAACACTGGCCGCGGCCTGATTGATTGCGGCTTCCTGAAGGGTAATCTGTTGTTCCATGGTGCCGACGGCTGACCGGCGTGCCTCAAGAGCCGCTTCGGCCTTGGCCAGTTCAAGGCGGAAATCTTCATCCTTGATGGTCAGAAGCAAGTCGCCCTTGCGCACCGGCTGGTTTTCGGCCACCCGCAAATCCCCGACATAGCCTGACACCTTCGGCGACACCGCGACCTCATCGGCCTGAAGATACGCATTGTCGGTACTTTCATGGTACTGACCTTCGGTCATCCAATAGAACCCGTAATATCCACCGCCACCGATAATCGCCGCTGCGATCAGGGGCAGAATGATCTTTTTCACACTCATTGCCTGATTTTTCCTTTTGGTATTGATCAGTACCATTTGTCTATTTATGGTACTACTCAGTACCAAACGTCAAGTCCGGAATCGGAATCCCCTGTGCAAGACACCAAGAAGATTGATCCCAGAACCGTAAAACGCCGCGAAGCCATCATCGCAACGGCGCGGGAATTGTTTTGCGAACATGGGCTTGCCGGTACGACGCTCGAAATGATCACGGCCGAGGCCGGGGGATCACGCCGAACGATCTATGAGCTGTTTGGGAATAAGGACGGTGTATTCGAAGCCGTCATTCGCGATTGCACCGGGCGAATCACATCGGTCATGAGCGACCTCGAAATGTCGGACTTGCCGCTCCGCGCGGCCCTAATCCATTACGGCGAAACGCTGATGACGCTTCTGACCATGCCCGACACCATCCGTTATATGCGCCTGTTTCTGGCCGAGGTGCCCCGCTTCCCGAAACTGGGCAAGGTCTTTTATGAAAGCGGACTGATGACGGGGCGTCGATACATTGCGTCTTATTTCGAACGCCAGATGGCAGAGGGCAACTTCCCCAAGGGCAATCCCTGGCAAGCTGCGGTGTTCTTTTCCAGCCTGATCAAGGCGGATTACGATATCCGGCAAATGTCCTATATCGATTGGGAGCCGCAGGAAAAAGATCTGCGTAGCCATGTGATTGCGGCGGTTGATATGTTTCTGCGTGGCCACGGGCTAGATCCGGAAAAAATGACGTAAACCATACGACGAACAACCCTCATGCCTGTGGTCGAAGGTGTTCGCATAGACTTTCGAAATTTATCACCCTGCAAGGTGGTGCTTCTGATATCGGAAAAATTCCTTAAGACCATCTCGAAACCTCACTGAAGCAAAGAGTTTTACTGAACTCTAATCAAGACCTTGCACTAAGCAATAATTTGAAATACCGCTTCAATTTCGACTAACCCACCAGAAGGCAAACTACTAACACCAACCGCAGTCCGGATATGTTGTCCAGCGGACCCTGGCCACACTGTTCGGAAAACGCTTGAAGCACCGTCAAGGACCTTAGAATGGTCTTTGAAGTCCCTTGTTGCAGCGACAAATCCTCGCACTGACACAACTTGACTAATCCGGTTTAAAGCTCCCAGATGCCCTTTAGCCACTGCCAAGCATCTTAACGCACAGACCTCTGCCGCTTTAACGGCCTGACTGATGTTCTCTCCATCATCAATTGGTCCGTATAGAACTCCATTTTTTGATCGCGATAGCTGGCCTGACGTATGAAGCAACTCATTGACAACTATTGCGGTTACATAGTCTCCATTGGCTTTGGGCAGTTCTGGCAAATGATAACCTGACAGGTTCAACCTCTCTTCAACATCATACATGACCAGCCACCCTCGACATACTGCGCTCGACAATACATTCACCTTTCAACCAACATGACACCACCTTGCCATCTTGTTGCTCAAAGCTAATGTCGATACGCGAAGGAAAGTTCATTGCCTCGCCCTGATGGATTACGACACCTTCAGTATCTTCAACGTAGTTCAAGTCCAGCAGACCGAACGCAAGTGCCGACGCTGCAATTCCTGTAGCCGCATCTTCCGGATAGCCGGAATTCGACGGGAACTGGCGCGCATGAAAATGACCACGCTCCTTGCCCACAGCGAACGGATATAGTCCGGTACTCTCCATTTGGTTACAAACTGACCGAATATGCTCGAAGTTTGGTTTCAATTGATGGAGTTCTTCAACCGATTTAATCGGGATCAGCGTCTTGGTCCTACTTGTTTTCGCATTCATGCATACAGCGTTGTGAAAGTAGTCGTGGGGCAGGTTTAAGACGGATGCAATATCCTCCCCAGCTTTGCGAGATAGCTTTCTAACAACCCCAAGGGGCTGAGAAATTGCAATAGCTCCACTTTTTGGGACAATTGCTCGCACCAGACCACTTTTTGTTTCGATCAGCTGATTTTCGCCAGCAATCAAACCTGCATCACGCAAAGCCCAGAGCGCTCCGATGGTTGCATGGCCACACATTTCCATTTCATGATTTGGGACGAAGTACCGCATTTGCCAATCTGCAGGTGAAACTTCGCTTGGCTTCTGAACAAAACCGCTTTCATGACCGGTAACTTCGGCAATCTTGCGCATCTGCTCATTATCAAGTTCATCAGCAGCGATAACAATCGGCGCGGGATTTCCCCCGTATTCGGTAGCAGGGAAAACGCGAATGATTTTTATGTCTGTCATTTTTTATCTCCAGCAACACTCATCGCATCTTCACTGCACTTCTCGTTTCTTTTTACAAATGAATACAACAAGATAGCCCCACCAATAGCAGCTCCGGCGACTTGCAGAGACCAACTAGGGAAAAGAATAAGGATTGAAGCGGAAGCAGTTATGAGGCGTTCATACGCGTTCAACTTAGCAAACGCCTGTCCAGTTGACGCAACAGCAAGAAGAGCAAGCGCAAAAACACCTGTTCCAGTTGCATGTACAACATCGGAAACATTGTTTGTAAAAAGTAACCCGTGAAACACAAACAGGACCGGCATGATGTAAAGCCCTTTGCCTAACATCATCGCATTAACTCCTGTTTTAACCGGATTTCCTCCCGCGATACCAGCTGCAGCAAAAGCTGCGAGACAAACGGGTGGTGTTAAAAGAGAGTCCTGGCTTAGCCAGAAAATGGCCATGTGAGCAGCAACCGGCTCAACACCCAGCGACACTAGTGCTTGCGCCCCAAATGCAGCGACGACAATGTAGGATGCCGTAACAGGCAGCCCCATTCCGAGAAACATTGAGATCAGTGCAATAAGCCCTAGAATGATCAAAGCGTTCTCGTTACCGAAAGCAGCAAGAGATTGCGCAAGAGCTACAACTAGACCAGATGTTTCAACGGAGACGACAATGAGACCAGAACAGATCAAAACAATTGCTGTTGGAAGCACTGTTTTCATCGTGTCTTCGACTATCGGAATCCATTTTGAAACCGTCAGAGGTTGCGGGCCAAGAAAGCTGCATACCACAACACCTGCAGCAGCAATCGCAGCTGAATAAACAGGTGAATATCCAATTGAGAGCAAGATAATCAGGACAGCGATAGGAACAATGAAAGCAACACCATCGCGAAGCCTTACTTCAGGAACCTCGTCATCCTCACAGATGTTTAGCTTCCCTGATTTCAACAGTTGCAAATGAACTGTGAAGGAAATCGACATAAAGTACAGAATGGCGGGGATGATCCCTAGCAGAACGAGTTCGGTATACGGAACTCCAACCCAGTCCGACATTATAAAGATTCCGGCGCCCATGATCGGTGGCACAAGTTGAGACCCGGTCGAAGCCGCAGCTTCGACGCCACCCGCTATTTCAGGCTTCAAACCTGCTCGTTTCATCATCGGGATTGTCAACGCCCCCGTACCTGCAACGTTCGCCACAGCACTGCCACTGACGGTCCCCATGAGGGCGCTGGACAACACAGCGACATGGGCTGACCCACCCGGAATTTTTCGCAACAGACTGGCAGTGCCATTGATGATGAACTGCGTAGCACCTGCCGCACGCATCAGACAGCTCATGAAAACAAACATGAAGATGATTGTCGCTGAAATCGTCGTTGTGGATCCTAACAGAGCGCCATCTTGCCAAAATAGCCGATAGGCCATCCGATATTCGCTGATACCTCCAAAGAAAAACACACCATCAGCGTATTTTCCCAGATACATAACGTAAGCCATCAGGAAAACAGCAATGGCCGGTATCACCCACCCAACCACGCGTCGGGTCAGTTCAAGGACCAATAATACCGCTCCAAATGCGACCAATTGGTCCATAAGTGTCAACTCGAAGCGCTCAAAAACCTGGTCCTCGTTCAAGATGAAATAGACACCGGCGCAGAGACCTGTAAGTGCCAAAACTGTGTCTCGAAGTCTTTTTAACAGGGTAGCATCCTTCAGCAAGCTAAAGGCACCAAAGCCAAGACACAGAACAAAGGAAAGATGCCATGCATTCAGAATTGTGTCAGATATCGGAATGAACACGATAAATGTGATATGCAAGGCAATCGCAATCGCGGCCAACACACGCCAAGCGAGCGCGGAAAACAGAACTGTCCGCACGAGAGAGCTCCCAGGTTTTAGGTAAGAGAGGAAGGCGGCGGGAGAACAACGTCTCCCGCCTCAAGACATCAGGGCAGCAGATGGGTGGGGACATCTATCCCGACATCTTTGTAGTAACGAATGGCACCAGGATGCAGTGGGACAGGTAAACCCTGTAGTGCGTCATCCATACTGATCGCGCGGGCCGCCTGATTGGCCTGTTGAAGTTTGTGAAGATTTTCAAACATTGCCTTGGTAATCAGATAGACAGTTTCTTCAGACAGACCGGCAGATACTGCAAGGAAGTTTGGCTGGCGAATGGTCTGTACCGTCTCACCCTGATTCTCGTATGTTCCTGCTTTGATTTCTGCGCGCGTAAAGAGCCCGCCTGAGCCCTTGCTTATTGCCTCAAGCTGCTCATCGCTGACATTTAGAAGAGCAATCTCGTCGCCCGAAGTAACAAAGGCCTGCGCGACAGAAGGGGTTGGCACACCGGCAGAAGCACTCATGCCGTCAATTCGCCCGTTTTGCAGCGCCTCTGCTGCCGCATCATATTTCATGTTGGTCACTGAGAATGCTTTTTCCGGCTCAATGCCAACAGCACCAAGAACCAAACGAGAGGTCCCTTCTGTTCCAGAATTACGCGGTCCGATAGAGAACTGAGTGCCAAGATCACCGAGATCTGCAAGTGTGCCAGATTTAATTTTATCTTTCCGCACAACGAACTGTTCGACATTTTGCCACAAAGCGGCAATTGACCGCAGATTTGTTACCGCAGGACGCCCTGCGCGTGTACCTGATGCGGTGTATCCGTCCCTGCCGTACAAACCCATCATGATCGCCATCTGGGCTTCACCCAAGCGTATCAGGTCAACATTTTCTGCAGAGCCCCCCCAAGTTATCGGCGACATACGAATGTCGTAGAACTCCGCGAGGTCGTTAGTAACAGCCGTTGAGAGGGCAACGCCTACCGGATAGTAAGAGCCACCGGTTGAAGCCGTGGCGAGAACAATGTTCTCTGCCGCCGCGGCACCTTCTGCGAACAAAAAAATGCCCGCAGCGGCAAACACAATACGTTTAATTCTTCTCATTTTGGTCTCCCTGATTGATACCAAGTCAATCAATAAGCGAAACCAAAATCCGTTGCTTTGTTGTCAGAGCCAGAAAACTTTCAGTTACAGGCCGAAGCGTTTCTTTTTCGTAGAGCGGAGGGGGAAACGCCAAACTTTTCTCGAAAACCGGTTGAAAACGAAGCAGCGCTTTCAACACCAACTGACAAAGCAATTTGCTGCATGGACCACTGAGTGTTAATCACCTGATCATAGGCATGGCGATACCTTTGATCTTTCAAGAACCCGTGAATAGATTTGCCAGTTTGTTGACGAAAAACCCTGACTAGATGTCGACGGGAAATACCACATAACTCCGCAAGAGTATCTATTGAAGGCGGGTCAGCAAGGTCAGAGACAAGTATCTCTATAGCCTGGTCAACAATCCCTCTATGCGTTTCTTGCGGATGAACAAAACAGGCTTTACTTGTTTTGATATTTTTGAGGCAATCTTCTGCGATCAGCGCCGATAGCTTGGTCTTCCAGTCCCTCTTACTCTGCCCAGAAAAGCTTGAAGAGAGGTTATTGTCTTCGCGCTCAAGAACATGCAAAAGATCAACAGTTGTCTGACCCAAAGACCAGATACCAGACATCAAACCCGCCCCTGCCCCAAGGCCAAAGTGGCCCGATAAAAACAATTCCCATTCCTTATTCAAATAGAATGCGAAATGCTTCTGGTCAGAGCGAATGGCTTTCGTCTGATGAGGCACCCCTGACGCAACGTAATATGCGCACCTGCGCTCCAGTGAACGATGCTGCTGCGAGAATTGGTCAATTACTTTCATCGTACCTGATCGGGGTATCAGAATCATCGCATGGTCTGCATGACTGTGCTCTGCAGTTGAATAGAATCTCTCATGCGAGTGAACAAACTTGACAGTATCAGTGTTGGAAAGATCAACCATCGGAAAACGAGCTCAAAGAAAACCTTTTAACTTTTAATAATAGACCAAGCTAAAGTATCGTCCCCATTATGTGAAAAGGCAAATTGATTCCGGTCGCATCTAAAACGCGACATCAAATGCAAGAGACGACCTCATTGATGGTGATCAAAGGCATCAACAGGGTTACCTGCGTGCAACCTAGTCGAACTAGAATCACATTCAAACTAAAACAGCGTCAACAGCCGCCAGGCAATCGGTCCCAGCATTGTCAGGACGCCGACCCACATCATCGCAACACCCCAGTTGCGATCACGATTGGTAAAGCCGAAACCAAGCAGGCAAAAGCCGACAACGCAGATGATCAGGACAACGATGTTTTCACTTGCCAAGTTCATGACAGTTCCCCTTTGATGGCGCCCCGGAAATCGGAGTCTCCCCCATCCACCGGCAATACGGTCACAATATCGGCTAACGGATCAACCGGTCATTGATCCGGATCAGAAAAATCAACTCTGCGAGGCCGATAGACAGTTTTTTCGAACTTCTCGTCAAATTCGACTAAACGATCAGGATTATTGATCTTTTTGGCAACAAAAATCGCCAATTCACCTGATCGAAATGCCCGGATTTCCGGGTTTTGCCGCCCTCATCACATTGTTGTATTCCAGCCCTCTTTGATTTTCTGGTGGCTTCCTGTATGTTGCGGGCTCCCGACGCGGCCAGGGCGCTCCCTCGCGCGCCGGAAGACAGAGATTTAACCATCTTGAATGGCAGCCGCGCTGCATGTCGGCCGCGGCCAGCAAGGGAGTATTCTATGAGCAAGATTAAAGTTAAGAATCCAGTCGTCGAGCTCGACGGCGATGAGATGACCCGGATCATCTGGGACTTCATCAAAAACAAACTGATCCTGCCGTATCTCGACATTGACCTGAAATACTACGATCTTTCGGTTCAGAAACGTGACGAGACCGACGACCAGATCACCATTGATGCAGCAAATGCCATCAAGGAACACCGCGTTGGTGTCAAATGCGCAACCATCACCCCCGATGAGCAGCGCGTTGAAGAATTCGATCTGAAAAAGATGTGGAAGTCGCCGAACGGCACCATCCGTAACATCATCGGCGGTACCGTTTTCCGTCAGCCGATCATCTGCTCGAACGTTCCGCGTCTGGTTCCGGGTTGGACCCAGCCGATCGTTATCGGCCGTCACGCATTTGGTGACCAGTACCGTGCGACCGACTTCAAAGTTCCGGGCGCAGGTAAACTGACCATCAAGTTCCAGCCGGCAGACGGCGGTGAGCCCATCGAACACGAAGTTTTCGACTTCCCGTCCTCGGGCGTTGCGATGTCGATGTACAACCTTGATGATTCCATCAAGGGCTTCGCACGTGCTTGCATGAACTATGGTCTGTCACTCGGTTGGCCGGTTTACCTGTCGACCAAGAACACCATCATGAAAGCCTATGACGGCCGCTTCAAGGACCTGTTCGAAGAAGTCTTCCAGGAAGAATTCAAAGACAAGTTCGAAGCTGCTGGCATCACCTACGAACACCGCCTGATCGATGACATGGTTGCATGCGCGATGAAATGGAACGGTGGTTTCGTTTGGGCTTGTAAGAACTATGACGGCGACGTTCAGTCCGACACCGTTGCACAGGGCTTTGGCTCGCTCGGTCTGATGACCTCTGTTCTGATGACCCCGGATGGGCAGACCGTCGAAGCAGAAGCAGCCCACGGCACCGTGACCCGTCACTATCGTCAGCACCAGCAGGGCAAAGAAACCTCGACCAACCCGATTGCGTCGATCTTTGCTTGGTCCCAGGGTCTTAAGTACCGTGGTGAATTCGACGATACCCCGGAAGTCGTCAAGTTTGCTGAAACCCTTGAGAAAGTCTGCGTCGACACTGTCGAAGCCGGCTTCATGACCAAGGATCTGGCACTGCTGATCGGCCCGAACCAGAAATGGCTGACCACCAACCAGTTCCTCGACAAACTGGACGAAGGTCTGAAAGCTGCAATGGCCTGATCGATCTGATCAAGCGGCAGTTTGCCAATCAGAAAACCCCTGTCGGGAAACCGGCAGGGGTTATCTTTTATCAATACTGAATTCCGGACAAAAAGAACCCCGCCGGCGGGGGGCCAGGCGGGGCTGCAAGTTGCTACGGCCCAGGCTCAGGCCGCGGCGGTCAAAGCAGGATCAGCTGCTTTGAACTGGGATGTCTTAAGCAGCAGTGTCACCAGTATCGGCGGTGTCACCGCTATCTGCTCCGTCACCGGTGTCACCACCCGTGTCACCTGTATCTCCGGCGTCACCTGTTTCACCCGTGGTGTCGCCCGTATCTCCAGTGTCACCAGTGTCACCGGTGTCTCCGGTATCACCTGTGTCGCCTGTATCACCCGTATCCCCGGTGTCACTGCCGGTATCACCGGTATCCGGCTCGCCATCATCTGGCGTATCACTGTCATCACCTGCGCCAGGCCCGGTCAGCTCTTTCCAGCCCTTGGTAATGATGTCGCGTTCGACATCCGGCTCGACATCCGGACCGGTCGGCGCGCCAAACACCCGCTGGATCCCCGGCGGCAAAGCACCAGCAAGCCCCGGTGCATTTGCAATACCCGGCGGCATGCCTTTTTCACCAGTTACACCTTCTCTTGCAGAGGATGCACCACGGCCAACGCCCCCGGCCTGCATACCCAGACCCTTGGCGTTGGAACGCGCGGCTGCACCTTTGCCTTGTGCTTCGGCACCATTACCTTTGCCGCCGCCATTACCACCGGCATTACCACTGTTCCCCGGGCCGTCCGGGCCGCTGCGGCCATTTCCGCCGCCATTGCCGCCACCGTTACCGCCGCCAGGGCCATCATTTCCGTTACCGCCACCGGGGCCGCCATTGCCACCACCGTTGCCACCACCGTTGCCGCCGCCGTTACCACCGCCGTTACCACCGCCGTTGCCGCCGCCGTTGCCGCCGCCGTTGCCATTACCGCCGCCGTTTCCGCCGCCATTACCTTGACCTTGCGCAAAGGCACTTTTGCCTGCGACGTCAATCTGGGAAAGGTCAAGCGAAAGGGGTGTTACCACCAACGCAAAGGCGCCAAACCCGAGAATGCCCGCTGTCGTAATCCTGCTGCGCAGACTTTTCTTCTTAATGGTCAACATTGTCAGCTCCACTTCCTTAGCAGTGAATTTCGCGTTCATTTGACAGGACAACGCACGGAGTTCGAATTTTCTTCCCGGCCGTCGAAATTATTTTTCACAATATTTTTTTCGCGGCCGAGGGAAGAAACACCAAGGCCCCATCGTTATATGTTCAACAAGACCGAAAAATTGCGCCTGCGATCATGAATGGGACGTCTGGTTTGGACACTGCTTTAAGACAAGAGCTTGCAGATCTTCTGCCGCGCGCATTGCGCTTTGCGCGATCGCTGACGCGCGATGCTGTCGCGGCAGAGGATCTGGTGCAAACAGCATATGCGAAGGCGGTTGAACGGATCGAACAGTTCGAGCAAGGCACACGGCTTGATAGCTGGCTTTATAGGATCATCCAGACAAGCTGGATTGACGAAAAACGCCGCGATCAGCGCCAAGGAAATGTGGTTTCGTTCGAAGATGCACGTGACAGTGCTGTACCGGGCATAAATCACGGCGGCACCGACAGGATGTTTTTGCAGGCAGCACTTGCGTCCCTTGCCGAGGAACAGCGGGCCGCCCTGACACTGGTCCTGATCGAAGGGTACAGCTATCGCGAAGCCGGCGACATTTTGGGCATCCCTGATGGCACGGTCATGAGCCGCGTCGCCAGAGCCAGAAGAACACTTGCTGCTCTGCATGATGATGACGGCGAGACAAGAGACCAAGACAGCATTTACAGAGGTTCGTCATGAACAAACAACTTGAAGATCGCGACTACGTTTTGCTGTCTGCCTATATTGACGGCGAACTGACCCCGACGGAATGTCGCGAGCTGGAAGACAGAATTGCCAAATGCCCGGCCATGACCCGCCAGTTCAACATCATGGCGGGACAATCGGTTGTATTGCGCAATCAGTCTGAACGTCTTCTGGCCGATCGGGTTTATCCTCAGCTGTCTCAGGACATCGAAGATATCCTTGATCAGAAAAAGACACCGACAAAACACTTCGTTACCAAAAGCGACGTCGATGCACGCCCGCGCACCGTTGCAAATAACAATACACCGATCTGGACTGGAATTGGTGCTGCGGCTGCTGTCCTGCTGGCGTTTGTTGGCGGCAACTGGTTTAACGAAACCGCCCGCGATGCGGCTGTTGGCACCCTGGCATCAAACGATGCACAAATGTTTTCCTATTCGCCCGTCAACAACCCTTTGCTTGATGAACAAATCAGCATGACGCTGGAAGAAACGCTGAGCGGCGATATTCGCCAGGTCTCGCTGGGGCTTGCCGAAAACAGTGGCGGCACCATCAAGATTGAACCGCTCAGAACCTTCCGTCAGGGGACGCGTTTCTGCCGGGAATATCATGTCACGTTCCCGGCTGACCGTCTTGAAAGTGGCCCGGACGGGTTCTTTGGTCGGGCTTGCCGCACAGAGGATGGCCAGTGGGAAACAGTTTACCGACTGATCCCGGGCGTCGACCTGCCGGACCTTGGCAGCTCTGATGAAACACTGCCCAAACAAAAGCTTTGAGTAAATCGACAGCGATGAGGGGCTCCTCGTCGCTGTCGGTGTTTTTTCAACCGCAACAACCAAGCGATAAGAACCAGGACGTTAACGACCTGACAAAATGAATAAGCAGGATCAGAACAATGAATTTGCCGAACTACCAGCGCCCGTTTTTGGCGCTTTCTTGCGTTTTAAGCCTTTCATTGCTCGGAGCGTGCCAAACGCTTGAAAGTTTCGAAGATTCTTTAAACAGTCTCAATGACGGTCTGGGCGAGTATGCCGAAAAGACGGAGAATACCGGCCCGGCGCTTCCGCCCGCATCCCTGCCTGAATTCGACATTGGCGATGCCTTTGTCTATGACGGCGGACGCGCCATTTATGTTGCCGATATCAAGGCAGATCGGATCGTCTGGAATGGTGGCGATGACTATCTTTTCGAAATGACCCGCGATTTCACCGGCCCGATCCTTGACTGGTCCTACACCGATGAAGAAGATCAGAAACGATCGGGTTCTTCGACGTTCAAGGCTGGCTCGGAAGATATCTGGCCGTTGGAATATGGCGACCACGTTCGTATTTCGACCCGGTCATCCAATACGGATCCTGTCACCGATGAAGTAAACGAATATGACCAATGGCTGACCTGCACGGTCCCTGCAACCGAAACGGTCGAGGTGCCTGCAGGCACGTTTGACACCTACGTTATCGAGTGTTCACGCTATTACAAACAGTGGTGGATGCAGACAACCAAATGGTGGTACGCGCCGGAAATCGGCTTTTATGTCAAACGTGACCGTGCATGGAATTCCGGCGAAGACCACAGTGAAGAACTTGTGACATATGGCCCTGCCCCGGCAAAAATTGCGAAATCCGCACAAGACCTTTTGGCAAAAACTGTTCAGCAATCGCTTGAAACCAATAATTCCGGCGATGCGAAAACAGCATCCATCGGTGCGCTTGATATCGCGGTGACCCCGATCAAAACCGTTCAGACGGACAAAGGCGTCTGGTGCAGGACCTATCGCCAGGAACTCACCGCACGCAACCGTACCAGCAGCCAAATCAAATCGGCCTGTCGCACGGATAAAGGCTGGGTACTTGAGGATGATGTGCCGGATCTGGCCACGCAATAACCTGAACCGGTCGGCTGGATAAAAGTCAAAACCGCGACCTCGGAATTCCCCCGCCCATATTTTGGCGGGGAAGTTTTTTTTACTTACTGATTTTTTTCCCGAACGATCACCAGGACCCACTGCCCGCCAGATATCTCAATCAGCAATAGATTATCCCACGACGAGCGCGTATCATCTGTTTGTCTTCATTTGCCGGAAACAGACGCCCATAGGGCTGCATGATCCGCCGGATGGACAATTTTCCGGGTATGCACGTCGGGGGACGGCAATGACCTATCTTCAAAATCACACGATACTATCTTCGGGCGACCTTGATGAGGTCCGGGAGTCGATCAAAAACCTTGCATCACGACACGATCTGGATGTCAAAGGGCACAACGCAGAGTTTAACGCCCGCGTCGCCGCCGTGGAGTGTGATGACATCAGTCTGATGCATGTCGCATTCGGAAATTCAAGACTGACCGTCGAATCCTCCGAAGAGGATGATGATGGCCTGCTGTTATATATTGTCACGTCTGGTGCGGGTGTAGCGCAGCATTGCGGGCAAGAACTGGAATTCTTCCCAAATGCGGGGTTCATGCGCGATTTGGCCGCACCGGTCAGCGCCACAGAAGATAACTTTAGCGCCTTTGTCCTTCGTTTATCGAAAGACAAACTCAAAAACTACACCCGTTCGGTGGTTGGCGAAGATGTTGAAATAAATGGATTGCGGTTCGACCCTGTGATTGATCCCACCACACCGGGCTGGAACGTTTTCTGCAATACAGTCCACTATGTCGCCGAGGCGCTCGACGGGCCTTTGCGTGAATTGCATAACCCGATCGTCACGACCCAGATGAAAGACATCCTGGTCGCACAATGTCTGAGCCTGTTGCCCAACAGTTATCAGGACATTGTGAATGGCCGCACCGTTACCGAAGTTGTGCCCTACTACATTAAACGTGCACGTGATTACATTCACGCCCATGCCGACAAGAAACTGGGACTTGCCGACATTTCGGCTGCGGCCGGATGCGGCTATCGCGGGCTGCAAAAAGGTTTCATGGATGCCTTTGGCATGACGCCGATGGCTTATCTACGTGTTGTGCGTTTGAAACGCGTCCGGGCCATTCTGAAGGCGGAACCCTATGGGAAAACCGTCTCTGAAATCGCAAGGCAATGGGGCTTCACCCATATGGGCCGATTTGCACAGGATTATCATCGGGAATTCGGCGAACTTCCTTCTGAGACAATCCGCAAACATGGCTAAAATTCACCTCCGATATCCGAAAAGCGCCCTCAGTATCCAGTAAGCGCAGCAAACGTACGACACCATCCAATTACATGTTTCCATATCGGCGTCGCTGCTCAATTCTCCGTGCGGGGAATGGGCCGTCATGCATTAAATTTCAGACATGACGGAGAGTGGGGGAACACTCTGATAACAGGACAGTCCTGAAATCGGTCAGGACTGTCCACCCAACGACAATCAAAGCGTTGGCCTTGTTCCAAAGAGACTTGGTGTGTCGCTGATTGATCGGCTGCAAGGTAGGTAAGCGGTTACGATTTTTATACTTCTTCTCATCCCCAACGCAGTCCACGCGGCACACCTCGTGGGATGTGCGCAGTGAACCTGCCTGCTGAATGGCAGGTGGGCGGAAAGTTTACATAACAAGCGTTGTTTGGTTGAGGAAAGATCGATGGGAAGCCGTATTAAGTCTGGCGACATACTCTGGCGGGCGTTGCTCGTCCTGATCGTAGGTGCCATCAGTATCGTGGCAAGCGCACAGGACGCAAAGGCGCAGCAGACGCAAGCAGCCTTTACAGGAACAGGGCGCGCTCTTTGTGGTGCAATGGATTTGCGCACAAATGAACTATTGGGTGCATGCGGCTTCACATCTGCACCCAAAACTGGCAAGGCCGTTGGAGAATGCCCACGGGGATCCTTCTTCGACATCGGCACCTGGTCCTGTTTCTCATGTCCAAGCGGTTACAACCGAACCGGTTTTGCGGTGGACACGCAAAAGGCATGTTCAAAGCAGGTTTCAGCAGAATATAAACGCGCAACCCGCGTCGGCGCACACAAATCCTGCCCGTCTGGCTCGTTCAAAGATCTTCGCAATGGCGGTGAGTGTTGGTCATGTCCGGCCGGATTTGACCGTACCTTGTCGGCCGTGAATGAATGGGATGCTTGCGGCAAAATCTTTGAAACAGCACGTCGGGCAGAATTCATTGATCGGGTTTGCCCAGAAGGTTCGTTCCCGGATCTGAATGGCAGTTGTTATACCTGCCCTGACGGATATCGCCGTACGGCGGCCGCCGTCAGCGCGCACAATGCCTGTTTCCGCAATGAAAGCCTGGTGGCTGCAGAAAAAATAACCGCGCTGACCTGTAAAGCTGGCGAACATTTCGACTTTGTCGATGGCGGCACTTGCTGGTCATGCCCGGATGGGTCTGTAAGATCTGTTCACAGCGTCAAAACGAATAAAGCCTGCGAATACACAAATATGCGTTGGGAGTCGGCCAAACGGACGCCAAACGGACTGTTTGGCTTGCCCGGTGCGCACGAAATTGTCGCCCAAGTCATCACCGAACGCATTCGAATCGAAGGCACGATCGAAAAGTTTATCACAGACTCCAAGATGAACAAGAACGACGCCGAGGAGTATCGGGTCGGTGTTTGGAAACAGATTAAAAACGAGCCAGAAGCTTCACTGGAGCTCAAAGGTGCGGTTTACAATCACCTGTATGACGTCATCAAACGCGGCGCCAAAACCAAGCCCGAACAAGACATGGTGAACTATCTGGCAACCTATGTTCAAGACTCCCGCAAGCTAACGGCGTCAGAGATGAGCAATGTCTGGGAGAGCTGGCAGCGCGGCAGAGAGGCCTGGCGGAAATCGCGCGGAACCAATTTGGCTTCGGCATATGATACCGGTGTAAAACCACCAGATACTACCTTGGCAGCCAAGGAATTAATGCACTTGGGACCCGCTGCGGGTATCAGTTTGATCTATCTTGGCGGCGTTACAGCTGAGGCAGTGTCCCCAGCATTTGCCCAGGCTGCGTCCCGAATTGCTCTGCAAATCCTGCCTTATCGTTTCAAGGAGATTTCGCAAGGCGTCGTTGTGAGTAGCGCTGGGTTCGCTGGCGCTGCAGTCGCGCCACTTGTGGTTTTGACCGCCGCTTCTGTCATTGCGTCTTTCGCAACCGAAATTGCGCTGGAGCAGAACAAACAAGAAGCAATCGTCAAAGACGCCCTCGCGGTCGCACAGCGTCCGGTCAATCTCGCACGTCTGCTCAAAACGGATGATGGCCGAAACGAAGTCGCAGGCAACTGGGCGCTGATGACCCAGGAGCCCATCAAGCCAAACACACGGACCTGGGCGCAATTGATGCCGTCTGATAAGGCATCAAGCGGCGTGACGTTTGAAAACGGCAAGGTTGTTGTCGGCAACTTTGAAATCGATACTGCTATTGATGGCGGTCAAAATAACACTAGAAATGACACCGTCACGTTAACCCAGATTGAATCGACCAGTACAGTCGGCGCTGCTGGTCGTGCAACGAAATGGGACTTGATCCCGGGAGACGCCACCGATGTTGCGATCGGTACGGACGGAACCACCTATGTCATCGGCCTGACCAAGGTTGGCGGCGGGTATGAAATATTTAAACGCGCCAAGACGGCAAAAAGATGGACCAAAATGGCCGGTGCGGCAATCCGTGTCGCTGTTTCAGATAAAGACGCATGGGTCGTCAACGACGCGGGCCTGATATTTGCCCAATCAGGATCAAAATGGCGGCAAATCCCCGGCCCGGCGGCACAAGATATTGGCGCCAGTGCCAACGGGGTGTGGATTACCGCCGTTGACAACACCATCCATGTCCGGAATGGGAACCGCTGGCAAAAACTTCCGGGAACGGCAACACGGATCGACATTGATCAGAATGGCCGACCGTGGGTCGTAAACAAAAATGGCGATATCTTTGTCCATGACAACAACAAGAAGTGGCAAAAGCTTCCGGGCGCAGCTGTTGATATCGCGGTCGATATCCCGGGTGCGGCGTTGATCATTGGCACGGACGGCAAAACCTACCTGTTTAATGCCGCCAAGCAAGACTGGGATCCGATTGTAGACGAGCCGGACTCTAGTGCGATTGGTGCTGGCGATGGTCAGGTATGGCGGCTGACCAAAAACAATAAAATCTATCAAATGCAGTAGCGGGGCGCGGGTTGGGGCTCATCGGGGCCCCAACCCGCCCGCACGCCGAATTTATGCACCTAGCGTGCACAAGAAACATCAGGAATAGGTATTTGATGCGATTGTTTATGACGTCTCTTCGCAGCACGGTTGCGGTTTGTGCCTTGGTGACTTTGGCCGGGTGCCAGACGGTGGGTTTAAACAACGCACAGACAAAGCCGGACAATCAGTTTGTTGTTAATTCCGGGCTCGAAGCGGATGCTGTTTCAGAATTGGTCCGAGAGAGCACGCGGGCCCTCGAAGCCCAAGAAATGGATGAAGCATCCCGCTTGATCAATCTGGCCTTGAAGCTTGACGTTACCAATCCGGATTTGCAGTTTCTCAATGGCTTGACCTACCACCTGATGGGGGTGCAGGGCGACGCCAGCAAGTTTGATCTGGCAGAGCAAGGCTACAAACAGGCGCTTAAATTCGATCCGGGCAACCTGTCGGCCAGTTACCAGTTGGGCCTTTTGTACATGGACCAACGGCGCTATGGCCTTGCGCAGGCCTATTTTGCCGCGGTCGCCCTTCATCGCGGTGATGACCCGGCGGTACTGTATAGTCTGGCTTCGGCGTCATACTACGCGCGCGATCCACAAACGGCGGAAGCCGCGTTAAAACGTTTGATGGATGTGGCACCCGAGGCCAAACAACAGCCAGAAGTGCTCAAAGCTGCGGCATTGTCTTTGGCAGCAATGGATGACCGCACAGGCGCATCGGCATTTTTGGCAGCCTATCGCAAGGCAGTTCTGGGGCCGGAAAACATCGAATATCTCGAACGCCGTGTTCAGGGCTGGCAGTCGTTTTATGACAGTGACGCCAAGGTCATGATGGCACAATATGGAAATGATCCCTATGGCAGCAGTGATCCTTATGGCTCGGCAAATCCATACGGTTCACCTGATCCTTACGGTTCCAGCAATCCTTACGGCACAGCCCCGGATCCCTATGCCGCTCAGCAGCAGGACCCATATGGTGCGACCAACCCTGCACAACAGGGCTTTGCAGATACCGGCATGGTGGTCGTGGATGTGGTCCTGATCGGCACACAGGAAGATGTCCGCAATTCGCGCGGCATCAACCTGTTGAACGGGTTGCAGTTGCAGTTTGGGGATCCGCTCAGCGGAACGTCCGGATTTGGCTATGAATCCACACGGACCAAGGATTATCTGAATACCGGCTTGGAACAAAGTACGCAAACAATCACCCGGGCCATCAGTATTCCTGCGGTGACGTACTCGCTCAATATTGCCAACTCCGCCGATGCCGACAATCAGGTCCTGGCCAAACCAAGTTTGGTGGCCCAGACCGGGCAAACGTCGGAATTCTTTTCCGGTACTGAAATTTTGGCAGCTGCCGTTTCCGGCGGCAATGGCGACAGTGTTTCGGTGCAAAAAGAGGTTGGTGTCAAACTGGCTGTCACGCCGGAAATACTGCCAGACGACATGATCCGCTTGCACGTGGTTGCAGAACGTACCTTCCTGACCGACCCATCGAATTCGGTTGTGTTTGAATTCCGTCTCGATACCACCAAAACCAATGTCAATTCGACCGTCACCATGAAGTTTGGCGAGACGCTTGTTTTGGGTGGCCTCAGTGAACGCGAAACATCCAAATCAGCCGATGGCGTACCGGGCTTGATGGATATACCGATTGTCAATTTGTTGTTCTCACAGCGCATTGAACGCCAGTTCGAACGATCTGTATTGATCCTGATGACCCCGCGACGTCCGCTTTATGCCCGCCGGGCTCAGGAAGACCGTGACGTCATGATCGAAGAAATGTCGGATCTTGAACGGGACATCGAACGTCTGGAAAACCGTCACAAGGACTGGTTTACGCCGCGCGCAACCTTCAGCGAAGTCATTGAAAAGCTTCAGGGACGCGAATTCTTCGAAGAGTTCAGGAATGGAGATGTGAAAATTCAGTCTTGGCAGAACGACGAAAATGGCCAGCAACATATCGCGATGGTGCGTGACCGGTTGCTTGGTCTATAGCTTTTTGTATTCGGAGACTGCAATGCGAAGTCGTCCAATGACACCGCTCATCATGCGGTTCTGTCTGGTTTTGTACTGTGTTGCCTTTACCACAGTCTACCCGATCACCGGCGCACACGCGCAAGACAGCGCCCCATCATCAAACTGGACCCGTTTGCCCGGCACGGCAGTTGATATCTCGATCAACAGTGACGGGCAGGCCTATGCCGTTGCCCCGGATGGCACGCCGTGGCGCTGGGATGCGATAGAACAGCGTTGGCGCAAAATGTCGGGCAAGTTTGTGCGCATTTCCGCAGCCGAGGGAAATCGCCCCTGGGCAATCAGCGCCGACGGCGTGGTTTATCGCTATAACGGGCTGTGGTGGGAAAACAAGGACACCGACGTTGCCGATGTCGCCGCCGATACGCAGGGCAATGTCTTTATTGCCAAAGTCAGCGGCGAAATCAAAAAATGGTACCCCTTGCGCAGCGAATGGCGGCCGATCGACGGCAGTGCGTATCGCATTGCACTCGACAGGACGGGAAATCCATGGGCGGTGGCGCGCGATGGCGGCATTCGGTCCTATGATGGAAAGACCTGGACCACCATGCCCGGTCGTGCCCTCGACATTGCAATTGCCGGTAACGATAGGGTTGTAATTGTCGATGCCGAAGGTCAAATCAGAACCTGGAATGAAACACAACGCAGTTGGCGTATTGTCGCCGGTATCAGTGGTGCGACAGCCACCGCCGCCACACCCGATGGTGGGCCGTGGGCGGTTGTTGCCGGTGGCGTCATCATGGCAACGACATTGCTGGTTGCACCGGAAAAAATCAAAACCGAAGAAGGCCGGGCACCGGAAATTCGCGCGCCCGATGCCGTCGCCCCTGTTGATAGTGCGCCCGCGGCAATTGCCCCGGATGTTACAGCCCCGCCCCTGCCACCAGCAGCAGCTGTTGCACCACCCGCAGCACAAGCAGCACCGTCAACGGCGCCAGTCGCGGTGGCAACTGGCGCCTCCGCGTCACCTGTTACACCAAGTACAGATGCAAGTACGCAAGGCACCGGTCGAACCGTGGCCCCGTCAACCGGGAACGATCCCGGTCTTGATCCGACGACGGTAACAACGACCGAGGACATTACCTTTATCAACACCCGCGAGAACGCCACGGCTTTGGCAATCGGCCGGGATGGCAGTGTGTTTGCTTTGAACGCGGCCGGAAGTATTTTCCGCTGGTCCAACAGCCGCAAACGGCTTGAAGATTTTCCGGGAACACTGGTGCGTTTGGCAGTCGACGCAAATGGCGACCCGTGGGGAATTTCCACCTTGGGCCGGGTATTCCGTCACACCGGAAAACTGTGGAAGCAAATCCCGGGTGCAACCGGTTCAGACATTGCGATTGGCGGGGATGGATCGGTTGTCATTGCCGATGCCAGCGGAAGCCTATCCAAGCTTAATGAGGCCATGACGCGGTTTGATCGCATTCCCGGTCAGGGCATCTTGGTTGCCGTCGACCCGGAAGGAACCCCCTGGACAATTCGTTCTGACAACCTTGTCCAGCGATGCGAAAAATCACCATGCGAGGTTTTATCGCAAAAGGCCAAAAGCATCTCGATCGGTCCGGATGGCAGCGTTTATGTCGTTTCCACCAATCAATTCCTGATGCGTTTGGGTGCGGACGGCAAAACCTTTGAAGTCGTTCAAACACCGGGCCACACCCCGGAAAGCGTCGCGGTCGGCCCCAATGGCTTTCCCTGGATTGTTGCAACTGACACTATTGTACTTGCATCAAAGTTCTTTGAGCGTGACGAACAGAATGATCGCCTTGTTGCAGCCTCAACCGTCGGGGATACCACCGGCAGTGGCGATACCGCGGCTGTTGTGGATGTTACATCCCCAAGCGCGTTTACGTTTTCAAAAAACATAACTTTTGAAACATTCACTGCGGACCTCAATTCGATCGACGAGATTGCCGTCGGACAAGATGATGGTTTCTACCTGTATGGCACGCCTTTAAATCAGGGAGCAAACCAGTTCCAGAAGTTCAACACCAAGACCAAGAAGCTCGAACAAGTCACCCTGTCCTTTAATCAGGATGTCGAGAAGTTTGATGTCGCGACTGATGGCAGTATCTGGACAAACGGAAACAGTTCGAACTCGATCTATAAGCTGTCATCAACAGGCACGATCCAGCGAACCTATTCGGTGACGTCGGGCAGCATTGAAAATATATCGATTGGTCCGGATGGCACGGTTTATGTCGTCATCACCGAAAAGCTTTATCACCTTAAACCCGGAACCAACGCCTTTACCAAATTCAGCAATGACGACGTGCGCAAGGTGGCTGTTGGCCGTGCAGGTGATTTGTGGATCGCGGACAACAATAACATTGTTCAGCAATACACCGGGACAAGGTTTGAAAACCGCCCGTTGGGTCAAAGTGTAACTGTCGGAGACATAGGTGCCGGGACGGATGGCAGTGTCTATATCACCCTGTACGAAAACAATGCGTACGTTTTGAAAAAATGGAATGCGACAAACGGTTCGTTTGACAAGGTCAACAACGTAACTGCCAACATGGTCGATGTGTTGTCAGATGGCCGTCCCTGGATCACGAATAACAGTTCAGGTACCGACGTTAAACGCGCCAAGGATTAGGTTTCATTCGCTGCGCACCCATCACGAAGTGAAATGAAAAACGCCCTGACCACTCATTTGGCTCAGGGCGTTTTGCCAGATCGTCCAGATCGTATTTTATCAGGCCTCTGGCGTCAGGACGCCGCCTTGCGGACAAAATTGCCACGCTGGTAATCGTCAAACGCCTGCATCAGTTCCTGTTTGCTGCTCATGACAAACGGGCCATAGCGCACGACCTGTTCGTGGATCGGACGTGCGGCAATTACCAGCATCCGGCCACCCTCGGCACCGCCTTTAAGGGTCACACCATCCCCGTCTTTCAAGATCGCCAGATGATGGGTCGGGACATCTTTGCCGCCAACAACCGCATCGCCGATAAAGACATACACCACTGCGGTGTGCCCTTCGGGCAGCGGGACGGTGATTTCTGTACCGGCATCAAGTTTCGCATCAACAAAGACCGGATCGGTCGAAATGCCGTTGATCGGGCCGGTTGCGCCATGCATGGAACCAGCCAGAAGGCGCAGCTGTGCACCATCCACCGGGGAAATTTCCGGCAGTTCATCAGGCTCCATATTCTGGTAACGCGGATCGATCATCTTGTCCTTGGCCGGCAGATTGATCCAAAGCTGGAAGCCCTGCAAAAGACCGTTTTCCTGTTCAGGCGTTTCGGAATGCACAATCCCGCTACCGGCGGTCATCCACTGTCCACCGCCCGAACGCAAAATGCCCTCATTGCCCATGCTGTCCTGATGGCGCATCGCCCCTTCGACCATATAGGTCACGGTTTCAAAGCCGCGATGGGGATGTTCCGGGAAGCCTGCGATATATTCGTCCGGGTTATCGGTCGAAAGTGAATCAAGCATCAGGAACGGGTCAAGCATATCAAGCTGTGGCGTCCCGATAGACCGTCGCAGCGATACGCCCGCACCATCGGATGTATCCATCGCGCGCAAGACACGTTCAACACCGCGTGCGTTTTTCACAGACTCAGACATTTCAAAACTCCTCTGCCTGTCGGCATTCTTGCCAGACAACATTTCATACCCCGCATGGTCGCACAAAACTGTCGCCAAACAAGGTCCAATCAGGCACCTGATTGTTTATCAAATCGCAACAAAAAAAGGCAGCGCAGGAACCCTGCACTGCCTTGATCAGATCAGACGACTTGAAAATCAGCCTGCAAGTTTGGCGGCAAGTTCTGCCACGTGCTTGCCCTGGAACTTGGCGATATCAAGTTCGTTCTGGGAGGGAGTACGTGAACCATCGGCACCCGCAAGCGTACCGGCACCATAAGGCGAACCACCGGTGATTTCGTCCATATTGGTCAGGCCAGCACAGCTATAAGGCACACCGACAATCACCATGCCCTGATGCAGCAAGGTGGTATGGGTCGAGGTGATGGTGGTTTCATGACCACCATGCTGGGTGCCGGTCGAGGTGAAGACAGAACCAACCTTGCCGATCAATTTGCCTTCGGCCCAAAGACCACCGGTCTGGTCAAGGAAGGTGCGCATCTGGCCTGGCATGTTGCCAAAGCGGGTCGGCACACCAAAGATGATCGCGTCATATTCCGGAAGATCGGAAACCTCGGCAACCGGGGCAGCCTGGTCAAGCTTGGCACCCGCGCCCTTGGCGACATCTTCGGGCATGGTTTCAGGCACGCGTTTGACATCAACATGCGTCCCGGAAACACCGCGTGCACCTTCGGCAACGGCATTGGCCATGGTTTCGATATGACCATACATCGAATAATAAAGTACCAGTACTTTCGCCACGTCATCCTCCTTGGTTGAATTTCGTCGGCTTGCATAGTGACTTAAGAATGCACCCCTGATAACGGCCAGCTTGGAAACAGTCTGTTCGTCATCGGATGCGACCCCGTCAGGCGTCTGGATTAAGCATCAGGATTCCGGGCCAGATACTGCACGACCTGATCGGGGAAGTCGGTAAAGATGCCATCAATCCCGGCATCATCAAAAATGGCCTTAAGCGCGATCTGCATATCCCCCGCCCATTTCGGCAACTGATCAGCCCGCAGGGTATAGGGATGAACCTTCAATTGCGCGCGCTGGGCGGCAATCAGGGTTGGCGTCATGATCGCCGTGCCATTCTCGCTCAAACCTTCAATAACTTGCGGCAACCACGGCCCGATACCATCAACGACACTGGCCATGTCGGTGATGCCGTCGTCAGATTTCAGATAATCATAATCGGTTCCCTCTGGCGCGCCCCAACGGTTTTCACCGATAAGCTGCACCAGCTTGCCCTGATAGTTAAGCTCTTGACGAATACGCTTGGTTTCAGACCAGTCAAAGCACTGCACAAAGGCATTTGAGTCCGGGTTATTATACCCCCACTTCTCCATCACCGCGATCACGGTTTTGGCAATGTCCTGCCCTTCCGCACGATGAAACGCCGGATCCTTGATTTCCGGATAGATGCCGACATTGCGCCCGGTGGAGTGGTTCAGTCCGTGGATCAGTTTAATCTCTTCTTCAAGGGTCGGGATATTGAAGATGGCAAACTCAGCCGGAAAGCGATCCGCATAGACCTGTTTGCCGGTATCGGCCTTAAACCTTTCGGTCACATTAAGTGTCTTAAGTTCGGCAAGGGTGAAATCAATTGCGTAGTACCGCCCGTCTTCACGTTTGCGATCCGGGAATTTTTCCGCAACGTCGGTGGTGGTATCAATGTGGATATCGTGCAGGACGACCGGAACACCGTCCTTGGACAGAACAACATCCTGTTCAATGAAATCTGCCCCCATGCCATAGGCCAATGCCTTGGCCGGCAGGGTATGTTCGGGCAAATAGCCCGACGCCCCACGATGGGCAATCACCACCATTTCCTGATCAAGTGCCTGCGCATGTACTGAATTGACCGCAGCTGTAACAGGCATCAACGAGACGGCGGCAAGTCCGCCAATCGCCAGCAAGGTCGACTTGATCATTTTGCGTAACAGCATCCCGGGTATCCTTATCCAGTGTCCTTTTTAAGCAAAGGACTATAGGCGCGGATTGGCAGCACAGAAACGCGTCACCGCGTCTTGGGTACAATCTTCATCAAACTGTTACAGGAAAGAACGCGGGCCTAGCGGTTAAGTTCCCCGGTCATGCGATCCAACCCGTCAAGGGTCAGCGGAAACATCCGGCCTTCCATCAATTTATGCATGATCTGGATCGATTGATGGTGGCGCCACCAGTTTTCCGGTTGCGGATTGATCCATGCGGCGTGTTCAAAATGATCGAGCAAACGCTGCATCCAAACTGCCCCTGCTTCGGCATTCCAGTATTCCACCGCCCCGCCGGGATAGGTGATTTCATAGGGGCTCATGGTCGCATCGCCGACAATCACCAGCTTGTAATCCGCGCCATAGGTATTGATCACATCCCATGTCGAAACCTGTTCGTTCCAACGCCGCGCATTATCTTTCCAAAGCCCTTCATAGGGGCAATTGTGGAAGTAATAGTATTCAAGATGCTTGAATTCGGTTTTGACCGCCGAAAACAGCTCTTCACAGACCTTGATGTGATCATCCATTGAGCCGCCAACATCAAACAGCATCAAGACCTTGACCGCGTTATGGCGTTCCGGGCGCATCTGAACATCAAGCCAGCCTTGGCGTGCGGTTGATGTGATGGTGCCCGGCAGATCAAGCTCATCCGCCGCCCCGGTCCGCGCCCATTTGCGCAAACGTCGCAGGGCGACCTTGATATTACGCGTACCGATTTCGACACTGTCATCAAGGTTCTTGAATTCGCGCTTGTCCCAAACCTTGACCGCCCGGCGATGACGGGATTTATCCTGCCCGATCCGCACCCCTTCGGGGTTATAGCCATATGCGCCAAACGGCGATGTCCCGGCCGTCCCGATCCATTTATTGCCGCCCTGATGGCGGCCCTTTTGTTCTTCAAGACGCTGTTTAAGCGTCTCCATCAGCTTTTCCCAGCCGCCAAGGGCTTCGATCTCGGCCTTTTCTTCCTCGGTCAGGAATTTCTCGGCTAGCTTGCGCAGCCACTCTTCGGGGATTTCAGTCTTCTCGACCTCGTCCATGCCGTCAGTCAGGTCAATCACACCTTTGAAATGCTCGGAAAACACTCGGTCGAACTTATCAAGATGGCGTTCATCCTTCACCAGCGCGGACCGCGCCAGATAATAGAAATCCTCAACCGAATAGCCCGCCAGTCCCTTTTCCACCGCCTCAAGCAATGTCAGGTATTCGCGCAAACTGACCGGAACGCGCGCATCTTTCAGCTTATAGAAGAAGCCGGTGAACATCAGGATTAACGCCCTTCGCGCCGTGCCATGAAGGCCAGGCGCTCAAACAGATGCACGTCCTGCTCGTTTTTCAAAAGCGCCCCATGCATCGGGGGCACGGCGGTTTTGGCATCCTTGGCGCGAAGCGCCTCGGGCGGCAAGTCTTCGGCCATCAAAAGCTTCAACCAATCCAGAAGTTCAGAGGTTGAAGGCTTTTTCTTCAGGCCCGACACGTCACGCATGTCGTAAAACAGGTTTAATGCCTCCGACACCAGACGTTTCTGGATACCGGGGTAATGCACCTCGATGATCTCCGCCATGGTGTCTGCATCCGGAAAGCGGATGTAATGGAAGAAACAACGACGCAGGAACGCGTCTGGCAGTTCCTTTTCATTGTTCGATGTGATGATCACAATCGGGCGTTTGGTGGCTTTGACCATCTGCTGGGTCTCGTAAACGAAGAACTCCATCCGGTCGAGTTCCTGAAGCAGGTCATTGGGGAACTCGATATCGGCCTTGTCGATCTCGTCAATCAGAAGGACCGGTGCTTCATCGTCGGCTTCAAACGCCTCCCACAGCTTGCCCTTGACGATGTAATTGCCGATGTCATGGACACGCTCATCACCCAACTGACTGTCGCGCAGGCGCGATACGGCATCATATTCGTAAAGACCCTGCTGGGCGCGTGTGGTGGATTTGATCGACCAGGTGATCAGTTTCTTGCCAAGCGACTTGGCAATTTCTTCGGCCAGGACGGTCTTGCCGGTGCCCGGCTCCCCCTTGACCAGAAGCGGTCGTTGCAACGTGATTGCGGCATTCACCGCCACCATCAGGTCTTCGGTTGCGACGTAATTTTCCGTACCCTGAAACTTCATTTTTTGCCCTGCAACACAAGTTGACGTTTGCGTTAACCTAGGGCGTCAAAGCCAATTGAGCAAGGGCATAAACACCGGGCAGCTTATGCGCAGTTGCGCTTGAGAGCCTGCGCGGGTGTTTCGCCGTACCAGTCGCGATAGGACCGCGAAAAGTTACTGACATGGGCAAAGCCAACGGCTGCGGCGACCTGCTTGACGCTGACGCCACCCTGGCGCAGCAAGTCGCGCGCACGTCTCATCCGTTCATGGCGAATAAACTCCGAACAGCTTTTGCCAGTTTCCTGACGAAACAGACTGTTCAGTCGGTTTGGTGTCATGTGGTTGTCTGCGGCCAGCTGTTCGATTGATATCGACGCCCCCGGGTCTTTGGACACCGTCGCGATCACGCTACCGACAATTGATTTTTCAAGTTCTGTCAGCCCCGAAGGGGCGCCGATTTCCTGCGCTTGATGCGCATGAAGGTCAATGACCTCGCCCAAAAAGAGGCTCGCCAAACCATCAAGCTTTAAAAACCGCCCAGGCCCGGTGACGTGGCTTGAGAACATGGCACTGACGATACTGCGAATGCGGCTATTGACCGCAATTGGGCGTATATCCACAACATCCTGACGGTCGGACAGAAACGGCGCCAAACTTTCGGGCAGCTCATCGCCAAAACGCTGCTTAAAAGGTTCGAGCGGAATGGCCACACCAACATGACGCAGCAGTTGATCTTCGGGCAGGAAATAACGGGTGCCAAACGGATCGATCCGCTTGATCAAACCGACATCGGGCGTCATTTGATAGCGCTTGCCAAGAGGGCATTCGATTTCAAGATTGCCCATGACAATGGCTGATCCGCCGAGCCAGCCGGGGGGCAATGAGTTGCGAACATCGAACAGGGAATTTTCGCGCACCCTTAGTTCGGCACGATGCAAAAGCATACCATTCCCGAAATCAAGCCGTTCAACACGCCCTTGTACCCCGGGAATTTCAAATAACTCGCCATCCGCCAGCCTGAGCTCGCCAATACGGCCCTCATCCGAAAGCCTGCCAAACGCATCATCCGCGTTTTGCCCGGTCTCCTGCATGATCTGCTCGTTTCATTATTGGTGCACGTTTTTGCTGACCGATCAGATGACGGCCAGAAATCTTTTAACATAATGATCGAGATATCAACATGTTGTCTGTGATGACGCGCACGGTTCCCCAAAGTCTCTTCCTCGACGGGCACTAGTCTGCGGTCAGACACATCAACCGCGCCAACGGGGCATTCTGCCGGGCCACTTCGGTCTTAAGGCCATCAACATCCATGTCCTCGTCCTTCACAAACTCGATGAACATCATATTGACGTTGTTAAAGACAAGTTCGCCCACGGCATCACAATCGACCTCTTGCCGGACAATTCCACGTTGCTGAAGGGCCCGAATCAGATCGCAAACCTGTTTGGACAGGCGGTGATCAAGGGCGGTATAGCGCTTTGAAAATGGTGTTTCTGGCTGCGCAATCGACAGCGACATCGCCATGCGCCACATCTCCTTGGAGAGATATGTCAGCGAGTGGTCGTAATATTTCCCGATCAGTTCCGACAAGGCCCGGGCAACTTCATCATGGTTGCGCGCGATGATGGCGTCCCCTGCGGCCAGCACTTCCTCGACCTCCATCGAGACGGTGGCCATCAGGATATCGCCCTTGTTCTTGAAGTAGTTATAGAACGTGCCGACGGACACACCGGCCATTTCGGCAATGTCTTCGATGCGCGCACTGTCATATCCAACGTCACGAAACAGGATTGTTGCCGCCTCAAGAATACGGCGGTTTTTATCGGCTTTCTTTTGGGCGCGCAGTCCTGTCATCGTCACTCCGAAAAAACTGAACGGGTTCAAAATTAACATTGACTCAAAAAATGAACACGTTCAATATTTTTTCAACGGCGCCGGAATGAGCACCGAACAACCCAATTCAAGGGAGGCCTCAAATATGAAATCAGGGAGAGCCTATGTTTCGTCACGTTTCCACGGGGAAGACCCGCAATAAGTTTCTGAGCAGCACTGCGACCTTTATTCTGGGCGCTGTTGCCATGACGCAAAGCGCGTACGCGACCGAAGAATTGAATGCTTTGGTCTGGTGCGACCATACCGATCCGGCGCTGATCGCGCCGTTCGAAGAAAAATACGACGTCAAAGTAAACCTCAAGGAATACGAAGGCACCGGTGCCGGGCTTTCGATCATTGAACAATCCCGTCCGGGCGACTGGGATGTGTTTGTGATTGACGGCGTTGACGTCCATCGCGCGGTTGAAATGGATGTTCTGGCCGAAATCCCGGCCGACGTCCTGCCGACATCCGATATTTTCCCGGAAGTCGTGATGGCCGACAACAATGTGGTGGATGGCAAAACCTATGCCGTCACCGAAAAGTTTGGCTACAACACCATTTCGTTCGACAAGACCAAAGTTGATCCCAAGGACATGGAAGACATGTCGGTGATCTGGTCGGACAAATATGCCGGACGCATTGCTGTTTATGACTACTACCTGCCGGTGATCGGCCTTGTTGGGCTGGGTCTTGGCATTGATACGGCTGATCTTGGCGCGGACGACATGCCTGCGATCAAGGAAAAGCTGTTTGCGATGAAAAAGGTGTCCAAGCAGGTTGGCGAAGTCGTGTCCTCGCAAACCGCCCTTGCAACCGGTGAAGTCGATATCCTTGTCGGTGGCGGTGAATGGATCACGGCCGTGCTTTCCGAAGACAAACCCAACCTTGACTGGATCATCCCCAAACAGGGCGGCCTGCGTTGGGCGCAGTCGATCGGGGTGATGAAGGATTCTGAAAAGCCTGATCTAGCGTTGAAATTCGTTCAATACATCATGAGCCCCGAAGGACAGGCGCGCCTTGCGACCTCGTCTTGTTATTGGGGGATGCCGGCCAACGCCAAGGCGGGTGATAACCTGACCGATGCCCAGAAAGCAGCCCTTCGCTGGGATGATCAGGAAGGGTATCTCAAGAACTCCCAGCTTTATCCGATCCCGGATGCCGATCTTGATGCCGAGATGCAGGATGCCTGGGTCGAGATGCTTCAGCAGTAAGCAACCCCTTGTCTACTGCCAACTGCCACCGGCCGATGCCCTGCTTTTTGCGGGGCATCGGTTCCAAGTTACGCTAAACTCAGCCAAACGGCGCCTCTCATCCCAAGCGCGTTACAAGCAATTAGCGCCAGCACCGGTCCGATTGCGAAAAGGATACCGTTATGGCCACTGCCAGCCTTGAAACACGCGAAAATCGCCGCGCATGGGGCTTTGTGACCCCGGCCCTGCTGTGGACCGTCGCGTTTTTCGTTATTCCCTTTATCGTCATGGCCGCGATCAGCTTGGCGACCCGCAAGGGGCGCGAAATCGTCATGGCATGGAATTTCGACAATTACATCGAGTTCTTTGAAAAGGCCCATTTGCTGAAAGGTCTTTTTGTCTCGCTTGAAATCACCTTCACGGTCACCATCATTTCCGTGATCCTTGCCTATCCGCTGGCCTGGATCATTGCCGAACGCGTGCCCCAGAAATGGCAGCGCATGGCGCTGATCATGGCGATCCTGCCATTCTGGACAAGCTATGTGGTGCGGTCCTATTCCTGGCTTCTGGTGCTGGCGCAAAACGGCGTGATCAATAACACTCTGGTTTATCTGGGTGTGATTTCCGAACCACTCGAACTGGCCAGCACACGAACCGCCACCGTCATCGGCTTTGTGCATTTCTTTGTCATGCTGCTGACGCTCACGATCTATGCCAATCTGGTGCAGATGCCGCCGAACTATCGACGCGCCGCCGCCGATCTTGGTGCAAACGGGTTTCAGGTGTTCTGGCATGTTGTGTTACCGCTCACATTGCCGGGCATTATGGTCGGTGCGTTCCTGACCTTTGTGCTGTGTATTGGCGATTACATCACGCCACAGATCCTGGGCGGCAACAATGAGCTCGCCCTGCCCCAGGTCATCATGCTCCAACTCGGCCGACGGGCAGATTTCCCGATGGCCGCCACGCTTTCGATCATTCTGATGGTGGTGGTAACGATGGCCTATATTGCCTGTGCGCGCTGGCTCAAGATGGAGAGAACGTAAAATGATCTCTTCACGCTTTTCCAAACTGCTGTCCTGGTCCTATCTGGCGGCACTTTATGGCTTCATCTTTTTGCCCGTGGCGGTTCTTGTGCTGTTTTCCTTTCAGGATGGTCGCCTGCCGGTGCCACCCTTTAATGGCGCGACCCTTAAATGGTATGGCGAGGTATTTTCTGACGGCCGTCTGATGTCGGCCCTTGGCAATTCGCTGATGGTTGCCCTTGGCTCGGCCACAGTTGCCTGTGTGCTTGGTTTCTGTGCGGCCTATGGGCTGGCGCGCTTTGTTCTACCCGCATCGCGCTTGCAACGTGGCCTTTTGATTGCGCCAATGACGGTCAGTTACCTGATCATTGCGCTGGGCTTGCTGACCACCTTTAACTGGCTTGGTATTTCGCTGTCGCTTTGGACGGTCGGGATCGGGCATGTGGTGATCAATCTGCCGCTGTGCTTTGCGATTATTTATGCCTCCATGGGCAATCATCAGAAAAATATCGAACGAGCCGCCCGCGATCTGGGTGCCGCCGAATGGCAGGTGATGACGCAGGTGTCTGCCCCGATGTTGATGCCATCGATCCTTGCGGCCTTTTTCCTGTCGGTAACGTTTAGCTGGGATGAATTCATCATCGCATTCTTGCTGTCGCGCTTTGACGTCACCCTGCCGGTTGAAATCTGGAGCATGTTGCGTTCGGGCCTGAACCCGAAAACCAACGCGGTTGGGAGTGTTGTCTTCCTGGTATCGGTTGCGCTGCTGCTTATTCTTGAATTGATTGTCTTTAGAAGGACGGCAAAGAAATGACCGCCCCTGTCTCCATTCGCAACGCCACCAAGATTTTTGGCGACTTTACCGCCCTTGACGATATCAGCCTCGAAATCGCGGCGGGCGAATATATCGTCCTGCTGGGCCCATCGGGCTGCGGCAAGACCACCTTGCTGTCGCTTCTTGGCGGGTTCCTGTCGCCATCCAGTGGCACGATTGAAATCAATGGCAAGGATATGGGCGATGTCGCGCCCGCCAAACGCCCGACCACCACGATGTTTCAGGATTACGCCCTGTTCCCGCATATGAGCTTGCGCGACAATGTCGCCTTTGGCCTTAAAATGCGCAAGGTCGGCAAATCCGAACGCCACGCCAAGGCCGAAGAACTGCTTGATATGGTCGGGCTTAAGACATCGGCCAACAAGAAACCGCATGAACTTTCAGGTGGGCAGCGTCAACGCGTTGCCCTTGCCCGTGCACTGGCGGTTGAGCCCGATGTGCTGTTGCTTGATGAACCGCTGGGTGCGCTCGACCTCAAACTCCGTCGTCAGATGCAGGACGAACTTAAAGCTATCCAGAAACGGGTTGGCACCACCTTTGTCCACGTCACCCATGATCAGGAAGAGGCCATGGCGATTGCCGATCGGATCGTGGTGATGAATGCCGGCCGGATCGAAGATGTCGGAAGCCCCGAAAACATCTATATGCAGCCCAAGACGATTTTCACCGCAAGCTTCATGGGCGAAGTCAATTTCATCCCCGGCACATTTGAAAGCGCAACCGACAGCACCATTTCCGTCAAGACACCGCTTGGTACTGTTGAACTGCCTGAATTCGAATGCAGGGGCTTTACCCCCGGTGCATCGGTCACCCTTGCCATTCGCCCGGAACACTTCCGTGCCAGCACCGGGACTGGCTCGCGCATCACGCTGGGCAAGGCCAAGGTCGAAGACGGATCGTTCTTTGGCACCCATCATCGCGCCCATCTAAGCCCGCTTGATTACCCCAACATGACGATCACCGCCCACATGCCACAATCGGCCATCATCGAACCGGGGGCATGGGTTGAACTGACCCTTGATCCAACCTCGGTTGTGGTGCTGCATGGCCATCCGCCCCGCCCCACACCAGAAAGTGCTGCCCTATGATGATCGACCGCGCCAAACCCGAAGACTGGTATAGCCTGAAAACTGTCGGCGATGACGTGACCTATATCGGCGAGCCGTTTATCGAGGAATTTTACCGCTGCAACATCTGGCATGTGCGTGGGCGTGATGGCGACATGCTGGTCGATAGTGGCATGGGCGTTGTATCGCTGACCGGGTGGGTGCCGCTTGTCACCGAACGTAGCGTTCAGGCGGTTGCCAGCCACACCCATTTTGACCATATCGGCTGCCACCATGAATTTGAAAACCGTGTGTGCCATCGGTGTGAGGCCGATCTCCTGGCCGCGCCAACGCGCAAGAACACACTTGCTGATCCCTATGTCACCGACGAGATTTTCACAAAACTGCCGCCGCTTCCCTATGCCTCGACCACCTATGCAGTCAAGGCCGCACCGGCGACCCGGATTGTCGAGGACGGCGATGTGATTGACCTGGGCGACCGCCATTTCGAGGTCATCCACACACCGGGCCATTCACCGGGCGGTATTGCCCTTTGGGAAAAGGCCACCGGCATCCTGTTTTCCGGCGACATTGTTTATGATGGACCTTTGATCGAAGACACTTATCATGCAAATGCAGCTGACTATGTTCGATCGATGGAACGGCTTTATGATTTGCCGGTCCGGGTCGTGCATGGCGGGCATTTCGCCAGTTACGGGGCCGAACGCCACCGGGAAATCATAAAAAACTGGCTGAGGGAACGAACCTGAAACCGCGCCACCCGTGCCGGGGCTAACGCCTTGGCCCAACACAGAGAAACTCAGGAAGGCTTCCAATGGATAACGCAGGCAAATTTTACATCAACGGCAAATGGGTTGATCCGATTTCCTCGGAAAAGATGGACGTGATCAATCCGGCCACCGAAGAAGTCATCACCCAAATCACTTTGGCCAGCGAAGAAGACGTCGACCTTGCCGTCGCCGCGGCCAAGCGCGCCTTTGAAAGCTACAGCCAGACCACGCTCGAACAGCGCCTTGGCTGGCTTGAAAACCTGCTTGCGATCTATAAGCGCCGCTATGACGAAGTCGCCGATACCATCACCATGGAACTCGGCGCGCCGACCACCATGTCACACGAACAGCAGGCCGCAGCCGGCACGGCACATCTCGAAGACTTCATTGTTGCGCTTAAAAAGCTCAAGACTGAGGAAATCCTTTATAATGGCGAGCTTTTGTTGCGTGAACCGATCGGAGTTTGTGGCCTGATCACCCCGTGGAACTGGCCGATCAACCAGATCGTGCTTAAGGTCATCCCGGCCCTTGCCACGGGCTGCACCTGTGTGTTGAAACCATCCGAATTCACGCCGCTTAATGCCATGCTTTATGCCGAAATGATCCATGAGGCGGGCTTCCCGGCCGGGGCCTTTAACATGGTTCAGGGGGCCGGTCCGGTCGCCGGTGCGACCCTGTCACGTCATCCTGACATCACCATGATGTCGTTTACCGGATCGACCCGTGCGGGCAAGGCGATCACCAAGGATGCGTCGGAAAACATCAAACGCGTCACGCTTGAGCTCGGCGGCAAATCGCCCAATATCGTGTTTGATGATGTCGATATTGAAGACCGCATCGCCTGGAGTGTGAATGCCGTTTTCAACAACTCCGGCCAGACCTGCGATGCGCCGACCCGCATGCTGGTGCAACGCTCGATCTATGATGACGCGGTCAAGGTTGCCAAACGCGTTGGCGAACAGGCATCCGTCGGCGATCCGACCAAGGAAGGCAGCCATATCGGCCCGCTGGTCAGCCACATTCAGTTTGACCGGGTTCAGACCCTTATTCAGGCTGGCATTGACGAAGGTGCGACCCTTCTTGTTGGCGGTGCGGGCAAGCCCGACGACACCAATGAAGGCTACTTCGTCAAACCGACCATCTTTGCCGATGTGAACAACAATATGCGCATCGCACGCGAGGAAATCTTTGGCCCGGTGGTTTCGATGATCCCGTTCGACACCGAAGAAGAGGCGATTGAGATCGCCAATGATACGCCCTATGGCCTTGCCGCCTATGTCCAGACCCCGGATGCCCAAAAGGCCGACCGCGTTGCCCGCAAACTGCGCGCTGGCATGGTGTTGCTCAATGGCTCCTCCCCAATGGCGGGCAGTCCGTTTGGCGGCTACAAGCAATCGGGCAATGGCCGCGAAGGCGGGTTGTTTGGCCTTGAAGACTTCATGGAAATCAAGATGATCCATAAGCTTTAAGCCACGCATATCATGATCACACAAAGGCCCCGGCACATTCCGGGGCCTTTGTTTTTTGGCGCTCACAACGGCAACAGGTTTGGCGTAATGAATTCGTTATGACATAGGGCTGGTAATGATCGGTTTGGGCATTATAATCCCATCGTTAATCGATAAATTCAGCAATCCGGTCAACGGATTGCGATTGGATTGGGAGACCTCCTATGAATGCAATGTCCTTTTCTGATATGGGGCTTGCCGCCTTGAAGCAGCGACAGTATGACGCTGCAATCAACATGCTGCGCCAGGCACTTGGCGAAGATATGGATAATCTGGATGCCCGTTTCGGGCTGGCGCGTGCACTTCATGAAAAAGGTTCGATCATCGAAGCAATCGGTGAGTATCGCACGGTGCTGCAATCTGATGGGGGTCATGAAGACTGCCTGCATCACATTGCACGCGCATTGCTTGAAAACGGTGACGCACGTGGCACACTGAACCATATTGATATCGTGCTGCGCACCAAACCGACTGATCCTGAAATGCTGACCTTGCGCGGGCAGGCATTGATCGAGCTGGAACGCTATGACGCCGCCCTTTCTGCCCTGCAAACCGCCGCCCATCACAATCCCGGATCAGAGAACATCCACCGTCTGATCGCCACATGCCATCGCGCCAACGAGGATTTTGAAGGCGAACGGCGTGCGGTTGAACAGCTGCTTCGGATCAATCCGTCCTCGCTTGCTGCATCGAACGATTTGGGTGTGATCAATCTGCGTGAAGGCCATCTGATCGCAGCCTTTGAGGCGTTTGAACAAATCCTGTCCCAGGATGCCAACCATCCGCAGGCAACGCTTAATCGCGCCATCGCCCTGACCGTTATGGGCGGGATGGATCATGACGCGATCTGGAACCGGGTGATGGAAGTCTGTGACGAGATCGATAACCTTGAGGATATCCGGGCGGCCGCCGATCAACTGGCAAAGCTGCCCGACACTGCGCGCAAGGGCACGCCCGAGGCAGAGGCCCTGATCGGCAAAGCAGCCATAGAACAAGTCGATATCTGAGACGTTTGCCCTGCCTTTCTGCACGCGGTTCGTCATCGCTTGCGCATTTTAAAATCCCCTTTGCCGAGGGCAAAACAGATCCCGCGGGAACTGCATGCACTGATCGGCGTTTAATCATATGATGTCCATGCGTTTTCCCCGGATCCGGGTCACGCGACACTCTTTGACCCGAAAGGGGTTTTTGCATCATGGTTCAACGCCTGATCCGCGTCTGGGAATTTCTGACCTATAGCCTGTGGGTATCGCCTTTGCTTTTTGCGCTGGGCGGTGCGGCCTTTGCGGTTGGCATTATGGCAGCCCCCCAGGATATCCTGCGCGACCTGTTCCCCAGCCTGTTGCCCGGGTTTGATGAAATCCAGGCGGTGCGCGGCTTGCTTGAAACCCTGTTGGCCACGTTGGTCACCCTGACGACCTTTGCCCTGTCGATCACGATGGTGGTTCTCACCCTTGCCGCCGGATCACTTGGACCGCGCATGATCCGCAACTTCATGGGCGATAACAAAACCCAGAACGCGCTGGGCACCTTTGTTGGCAGCATCCTGTTTTTGATCACCTCGCTGATGCTGATGGGCGAAAAACCGGAAACGGCACCGGTACCGCATCTGGCTGTGACGGTCGGTATCGCGCTGTTTGTCATCAGCGTTTTTGTCCTGATCCTGTTTGTCCATCATCTTGGCCGGTCGATCGTTGCCGACGAGGTCATTCAGCGTGTTGGCAAAAACCTTGAAGAAACCATTCAGTCAGCCAGCAATACCTTGACCGATCCGATCAAGGCCGCCGAAAAGGCCCAGACAACCCTGCCAGACCCACAGGACATCCCCCGCGATCAGGCCATTTGCGTCGCGTCTTCGGGATATGTGCAGGGCGTGGATTATGAAAAAATCTGTGAGATCGCCAAACAGACGGATACGCGTATCTCGCTTGTGATCCGTGCAGGCCAACACGTGCTGATCGGTGATATCGTCGGACGCATCACCCCCTTGAAGGATTACGTCTCCAAACAGGCACAAGACAATATCGAACAATGCCACGCTGATATTCTTGAGGCGATCATGATCGGATCGCACCGCACGGCCATGCTGGATGTCGAATTTGCCCTGCGCCAACTGGTCGAAGTCGCCCTGCGCGCCCTGTCACCGGGCATCAATGACCCGTTCACGGCCATTGCCGCGATCTATCGTCTGGGGGACGCGCTTCCACATGCCGTGCAGTTCCGCTATCCGGTCGGCATCTGGCGCGATGATGACGATCAAGTTCGCCTGCATGCCATGATGTCCGATTTTGGCGGCATGCTTGGGGCGGCCTATGACCAGATCCGCCAGTCTGCGACGGCAAAGCCGGATGTGTTGTTGCCGATGGCTGAAATCCTTGAAAGCCTGATGCGGCTGGCAGAGACCGATCATCAACGCGAAGTGCTGCGCACCCACGCCCGCATGATCGCCAATGCCGCGGAACGTGACATCCCGGAAGAAAACGACCGCAAAACAGTCCTGCGCGCCGCCAACCGTGTCTTGCATCACCAGGAACCGGCCCACCGTTGAGCATGACAGCAAACCGGCCGAGTCACCTGTGGTGCCGACCGGCTGGGGGTACTAAAAGCAGCTTGCATTTAATCTGCGTCAGGCAGGCTGGCGCACCAGGCGTGCGGTAATCTTGCCGACTTTTCCGGCACTGAGTACCACCAGAGAATAGCCAATTGGCCAGGAAACCATGAAAGCATTGGCCCATCGTAGCGGATAGTCTGCATCCATGCCGGTATTGAGCAATGTGACGATGCCCGTCATCAAAAAGCAAAGCCAGAGCGACATAAAAAAGGCAAAGACGAAGCGGTGCATGTGAGGGGGAAACATTGGTGTCCTCATGTTTGGTCTGTCATCGGCGGCAAACATCGCTTATTCTTGTTTTTGAGAATAGACGAAATTTATGAAAGCCAAATTCTCATAAATGGAACACGCACATCACCTTGATGATCTGGCGATCTTTGCCCGGCTGGTGGAGGCCGGCAGTCTGCGCCGGGGATCAACGGCCCTGCGAATGCCGGTTGCGACAATTAGTCGTCGTTTGCAAAAACTTGAAACAGCCCTTGGATGCAAGCTGCTTCAACGCGGCGGCAATGGCTTTGCCCTGACCGAGGCAGGACGCGAATATTATGATCGGCTCAAACCGATGTTGCTTGAGCTCAGCACACAGCTTCATGAAATCGATCAGCGCCAAAGTCAGTGCGTCGGTCTGCTGCGGGTCGGCATGCCGGTCAATCTGGCAGTGCAATGGCTTGATCGGTTTTTATCCGATTTCATGACGCGGTATCCCCGGATCGATTTGCATGTCACACTATCGAACAGAACCCTTGACCAGCAGGAGGCACCATTTGATGTCGCCATCCGGGTCGGCAAGCAAACCCAGAAATCCCTGATGGTCAAACGGCTGACCGGCACCTGGCTGGTGCTGTGTTGCGCACCGGCATATCTGGCGCGCAGGGCCGCACCGACGGCCCCCGATCAACTGATCGATCACGATCTGATCGTTGCCCGACCGCTTACCACCTGGCGTTTTCGCCATCCTCAAAACGGTGCGGTTGAAACCTTTGGCGTTTCCGGACGTTTCAGCGTTGATGAAATGGAACTTGCCACCCGCATGATCGTGAACGGGCATGGCATTGGCCTGATCCCAAACAGCATGATCGCCGGCCATTTAAAGAAGGGCAATCTTGCGCCCCTTTTGACAGAATGGGAAACCGATCAGCGTGACTTTTATGCCGTCTGGCATGAAAGCGATTTCATGCCGATGCGCCAGCGCGTCTTCATCGACGAACTCACGCACTTTGCCGCAACCAACCCGCCAGACGTTTAATATGAACGCCTGAAACCAATCATCAGACAAATAAAAAGGGCCCCGATCGGGCCCTTTCCATTCATCATACTCTTGATCGCGATAATCGCTTAGCTAGCGATATGCGCCTCAATCGCGGCCAGTGCGGCATCCGCCTGCGACGGATCAGAACCGCCGCCCTGCGCCATGTCCGGACGGCCACCGCCGCCCTTGCCACCGAGCTTTTCAACACCGATGCGCACAAGATCAACGGCGCTGTATTTATCCGTCAGGTCCGCGGTCAGGCCGACGACGATGGACGCCTTGCCACCGTCACCCGAGACGAGTGCGACAATGCCCGAACCCATCTGATCGCGGAGCTCGTCAACCATGCCTTTGAGTTCCTTGGCCGGAATGCCGTCAAGCGACCGTAGTGCCATTTTGACACCGTTGACTTCCTTGAAGGCATCACCGCCAGAAGCCGCACCCGAGCCAGCCGTTGCCAGCTTCTTGCGCAAATCGGATACTTCACGTTCCAGACGACGACGTTCTTCCTGCAGCGCCTTGACGCGGGCCGGGACGTCTTCGGGAACGGCCTTAAGGTCTGCGGCAACCGTGGTCAGAACGTTTTCACGCGCTGACATGTATTTGGCGGCATCGGCACCGGTCAGTGCTTCGATACGGCGGACACCACTTGAAACCGCACCCTCAGACACGATTTTGAACATGCCGATATCACCGGTGCGCTTCACATGCGTACCGCCGCAAAGTTCCAGCGAATAGGCATGTTCATTGGCAACCGGCAGACCCATCGACACAACGCGGACTTCATCGCCGTATTTTTCGCCAAACAGTGCCATCGCGCCGAGTTCAATCGCCTCGTCCGGGGTCATCAGGCGGGTAGTGACTTCGCTGTTTTCGCGGATCAGGCTGTTAACATCGGCCTCAATAACTGCGGCTTCCTCGGCCGTGACGGCCTTCGGATGCGAAATATCGAAACGCAGACGGTCAGCTGCGACCAAGGAACCCTTCTGGGTCACGTGATCGCCAAGATGCTTGCGCAGAACCGCATGCAACAAGTGGGTGGCCGAGTGGTTGGCACGCAAGCTTGAACGACGGGTATGATCAACGCGGAATTCTGCGGCATCGCCCACCTTGACGTCACCTTCGGTCACTTTGCCAAGATGCACATGCAAGCTTCCCAGCTTTTTCTGGGTATCGGTGATTTCAATGATCGCACCGTGCTCGGTTTTGATCACACCGGCATCACCCTGCTGACCACCGGACTCACCAAAGAAGGTGGTCTGGTTGGCAAGAACGGCAACTTCGTCACCCTTGGATGCGGATTTGACTTCGGCACCGTCCTTGATCAGCGCGGTAACAACACCCTCGGCGGTTTCGGTTTCATACCCCAGGAATTCGGTCGCGCCATCACGGTCATTGATGTCAAACCAGACTTCCTCGGTCGCGGCTTCGCCCGAACCGGACCATGCCGCGCGTGCCTTGGCTTTCTGTTCTTCCATGGCGGTGGTGAAGCCGGCTTCATCGATACCGATTTTGCGTTCTTTGAGCGCATCGGCCGTCAGATCAAGCGGGAAGCCGTAGGTGTCATAGAGCTTGAACGCGACGTCACCCGAAAGGGTCGCACCGGCATCCATGCCATCAGTCGCGTCATCAAGCATCTTAAGCCCGCGATCAAGCATGGTTTTAAAGCCCTGCTCTTCAAGCTTGAGGGTTTCTTCGATCAAGGCCTGTGCACGGACCAGTTCCGGGAAGGCACCGCCCATTTTGCTTACCAGGGCCGGGACCAGCTTATACATCGTCGGATCCTGGGTTCCGACCATATGCAGGTGGCGCATCGCGCGGCGCATGATACGGCGCAGAACGTTGCCGCGACCGGCATTGGACGGCAGAACACCATCGGCAATCAGGAAGCTGGTCGAACGCAAATGGTCGGCAACCACGCGGTGCGACACATTATGCGAACCATCCGGATCGGTGTTGGTGGCATCGGCCGATGCTTCGACCAGCGCACGCATCAAATCGATGTCATAGTTGTCGTGCTTGCCCTGAAGCACAGCGGCAATACGTTCCAGACCCATGCCGGTATCGATCGACGGTTTTGGCAGATCGACACGATCACCATTTGCCATCTGTTCGTACTGCATGAAGACGAGGTTCCAGATTTCGATGAAACGGTCGCCGTCTTCTTCCGCACTGCCCGGAGGGCCACCCCAGATGTGGTCGCCATGGTCAAAGAAGATTTCCGAGCACGGACCACACGGGCCGGTATCGCCCATCGACCAGAAGTTATCAGAGGTCGGGATACGGATGATGCGATCATCGGTCAGACCGGCGATCTTTTTCCAAAGACCATGTGCCTCGTCATCGGTGTGATACACCGTGACCAGAAGCTTGTCAGCCGGAAGACCATATTCCTTGGTGATCAGGTTCCAGGCGAACTCAATCGCGTTTTCCTTGAAATAGTCGCCAAACGAGAAGTTGCCGAGCATTTCAAAGAAGGTGTGATGGCGTGCGGTATGACCGACATTTTCAAGGTCGTTATGCTTGCCCCCGGCGCGTACGCATTTCTGCGAGGTCGCGGCACGCGAATAATCGCGGTGTTCCTGGCCGGTGAAAACGTTCTTGAACTGAACCATCCCGGCGTTGGTAAACATCAGGGTGGGGTCATTGCGCGGCACCAGCGGGCTGGAGGAAACGACTTCGTGGCCGTTCTTGCGGAAGAACTCCAGAAACGTGGTGCGGATATCGTTGACGGTCTGCATATCTCTCCAACCCGGAAAACGCGGAACAACTGCGCTCGCCATGCTGGCGAACGGACTGCCCTATTTAGCGGCTCGGCCCTGCCCTGTCCAGTCAGGCGAAAGGAGTCCGGGGGATTTGCCGCAAGTTTTGCCCAATTCGGCAATTTGGCGCCGGTTAATCGGGCCAAACCCAGCCGAAATTCAGCTAGTTTTCAGCAATAATGTGAATCGATCCCGGTTCATTTCCTTGACAAACCCGGCGGCCTCAAACCCAAGGCCCAGCAACAATTTGCGCGACGCCGAATTTTGCGGATGGGCAAAGGCGGTCAGACACGAAATCGATGTCCTGCCCCGCCCATAGTCAAGCGCCGCAGCCGCCAGTTCCCGGCCAAGCCCCTGCCCCCAAGCGTTCGGCGCCAGATAATAGCCAAGCTCAGGCCCCCAACCGGGATCAAACGGATCGGTATAAAGCCCGCCCCATCCGATGATGTCGCCAGACGTGCGCAGCCTTACGACCCATGGTGCAAATCCATCACGACGTCGGAACCATTCATGGACCAGTACGCGCTTGCGGCACGCCGCAAAGCTTTCATCACACTGGGTGAACCGCATGGCATCACGATCACCAAGGAACGCATAAAGGTCGGGGATGTCGGCCAATCTGGCCGCCGAAAGGTCGAGGCGGTCTGTGTGAAGACGGTTGGTCTGAAGATGGGCCGTTCTCGGACTAGTCGTCTGCACTGTCCTGAATCGACTTACCAAGTTTTTCCATATCGCGACCAAATCCTTCGGCAGTTTCGCAGGCACCAAGGGCAAGGCCAAAGCCAATAACCATCAGAACGGCCAGAAGACGCTTTGTGATCGTTTCCATCTTTTCAGGATGCTCCATTCAAGTCCGCGGGCAAGCATGCGCCCATATTGTTGTTTATCTCGGCATTTTGGCCTCGGGGCCTCTGGCTTGCAACCGTTATCGCACACAAGGACCGTTTGCCACACTGAACGCAGAAAAGGACGCCGAAATGGCGTCCTTTCTATATGCATTTATGCGTCGTGCAGTCTTGCACCTGTTTGGTCATTAGACCGGCGGTCTGCGGCCACGCAGTGCGTTGATAACAAGCGAGACGACAAACAGAACGAGGAAAACAAAGAACAAGATCTTTGCGATTCCAACGAACGTCCCGGCAAGGCCGCCAAAGCCAAGAACGGCGGCGATCAGAGCCAGAACCAAACAGAAAATTGCCCAACCTAACATGTTTTTATCTCCTTTGTTCGGTATGCGCTGACATACCATCGGCGCATTTTATTCAGACGCTGCCAAATGATCTGCCAGCGATAGAAGCAAGGAACAGTCTATTAATCAGCTTCGTTCTGAATGGCTTCACCAGCGTCTTCGACGTCTTCGCCGAAGCCTTCGGCAGTTTCACAGGCAGCAAGGCCAAGGCCCATACCCGAAATCATCAGAATCGCGAGAAACTTTTTCATCGTATTCGACATGTTCATTCTCCTGGTTGATCGTGTCAAAGCTCACAGGAATTCAAACGGCGACAACTCATAATTGTTCCCGGCACGGTTCTTCCCGGTCAAATTTCCCGGCGCGAACAGCACAACAATTCATTGATTCTAAATGACCTTTTCTCAATCGTGATCATTTTGGGGCACGTCAAGTGAAGGAGATCACGGTGGACCTCCTTCACATCAATACCTGCGAAATCAGGATGGCTTTGCATCAAGCACCAGATATTCACTGATTTCATCAATGATCTGGCGATGGATCAGGGCGCGGTCCGTACCAGGGGGATCGGTGCAGATCGGATCGCTACCTTCTTCTTTCAGAATTTCGGCGGCGTTTGGCTGACATTCGTCAAGAAATGTCAGGTGATGTGCAGGCGCAAAATTTGCCGAAGATGCATTTTTGATCCGTGCAACAAGATTGCTGCCAGTCGGACCAAAATCGGCAGCCGCCCATTTTTCTTCTTCGCCAAGGCCAATGCAAAGCACCGGAGACGTCACCGCTGCAAGGCTTTGCTCCGTCGCGGCGAACCCCATGCCCGGTTCAATCGCAATACTACGCACAATCCGGTCATCCCGGCTGGGAACGTCGAAGTCATTGGGCATATGATCAAGATCGACGCCTCCCTTGCGCAAAAAGTCGCAATCCTGTGCGGCATCGCCAAATCGGTCGCAATATTGCGCAAAAAGCGTTTGATCAAACCTTACCCCGATAAGGTTTAGGACCGTCGTTCCACCCAAAGAGAAGCCAATCGCAGAGATATTTTGGCGATCAATGTAAGGAGCAAAGGACGGATTTGACAGAACCTGATCAAGGGTTGCCCGAATATCTGCCGCCCGCTCGCCAATAAATGGTGTCCGGCGGGGTGAAGAATCCCCTGATGTGGTGCCGGGATGGTTTAGCGCAACAACAATTGCACCGCGCAAGGCCAGTTGCGAAGACAACCAGCCAAGTCCATCCATATTACCGCCCGAGCCATGGGACAGAAGAACCAGCGGGTGCTTACCCGGTGCAATTGCTGCACCGATATAGGCGCTTGTTCCCTTCCAGATGATATTGTTGCCGACAGGTGCCTTGTAAATCACGGTATCTGCGGGATACCAGACTGAGGCCGCGATTGGCATGGAACGATGGGCAGCGCGCACATCAAAACGATCGTACCCGGCATAATCGGTTTGCTGTTCCGCCAGTACAGGCGATGTTTTCAGACCTGCGAACAGACACAGGGCAAAGGCGAGATATATCGGTTTCATCACAAGGATCCTTGTCCTAAGTTGGAGTACAGAAGAAGTTCTGCCCAAAACAGGATGGCCTTGCGTCCTCGAACGGGTTTGTGGACGTCTCAAAACCGGTTTTGATACCCCTTAGGCGGAAAATTGCGATCAGATGCTTGTTCTACCTGTTCCGATGATTGTGGCGCTGGTTTTAGGGTTCTTGTTTGTCCGCGCCCTTGTCGGCCAGAAAACGCCCAAGATGCTGATGGCGCTTCTGCTGGCGGCTGCCGCGCAAAGTTTTTTGGTCGGCCTTGTTCAATATTACGGCATTGATGGACTGAGATGGCTTCAGCCGATCACGGCTTCTGCCATTCCGGTCATGGCATGGATGGCGTTTGTTGAGGCAAGCCTTCGCGCCCGTTTACAACGCGCAGATCTGCTGAATTTTTCGATGCCTGCACTTGTCGCGCTCTGTGTCTTCTTTTTGCCTGTCGTGATTGATGCTGTGCTGTGCAGCCTTTTTGTCGGATATGGATTGGCAATTTTGGTGATGCTTCGTCGCCAACGGGGTGATTTTGCACATATGCGTCTGACATCGGGACAGATCCCTGCACTGGTCTGGCGTTTTATTGCGATTACACTGATCCTATCAGCCATCAGCGACCTGTTGATATTGCTGGCCAAGATTGACGGGAACGATGAGGTTGCCGGTGTGGTTCTCAGCGTCACCTCGTCAATCGCGCTCTTGACGATTGGCTTTCTCAGCCTGTCGCCAGACATTGCGATTGATATCGCATTGAAGGACCCGGTCGATGATAGCCAGGCCACATTAAGTTCTGAGCAATGTCAGGCCATCATGAACGAACTCAACGCGTTACAGACACAGGAACGGTTGTATCTTGATCCGGATCTGACCCTTGCCCGCATTTCCCGACGCATGAGACGTCCGCTCAAACAGATTTCAATGGCGATCAACACCACGACCGGTGAAAACGTGTCGCGCTATATCAATAAGTACCGGATTGAGCATGCCTGTCGCATGCTTGACGCGGGGGAAAATGTGACCAACACGATGCTTGAGAGCGGCTTTAACACCAAGTCCAACTTCAATCGTGAATTCCTGCGGATTACAGGCAAAACGCCAAGCCAATGGCAGCAACAAGGTTCCACCTAGCCCCTCAGCCGGAAAACACAAACCGGCAGCGTGAGCAGTAAAGAAAAAGGCGGCACCCGTTTTGGCGCCGCCTTTTGCAATCAGTTGGAATGATCAATCAGATCAATCGTCGTTGACCGGTTCGTCTTCGCTCATATTGGTCATGGCTTCGGCGATCAGACCGGCACTCTCGCGAATGCTGTTTTCGATCTCCTTGGTCATTTCCGGGTTCTCGCGCAGGAAGCTCTTGGCGTTCTCGCGGCCCTGACCGATACGGGTCGAGTTATAGGAGAACCAGGAACCGGATTTCTCGACGATGCCGGCCTTGACGCCAAGATCAAGGATTTCACCCATCTTGGAAATGCCTTCGCCATACATGATGTCGAATTCGACCTGCTTGAACGGCGGGGCCATCTTGTTTTTGACGACCTTGACACGCGTCTGGTTACCAACGACTTCGTCGCGGTCCTTGATCTGACCGATACGACGGATATCCAAACGGACCGAGGCATAGAATTTAAGCGCGTTACCACCGGTGGTGGTTTCCGGGCTGCCGAACATCACACCGATCTTCATACGGATCTGGTTGATGAAGATGACCATGCAGTTCGAACGCGAGACCGAGCTCGTCAGTTTACGCAGTGCCTGGCTCATCAGGCGGGCCTGCAGACCAACGTGCGTATCGCCCATCTCACCTTCAAGTTCGGCGCGCGGGACAAGGGCAGCAACCGAATCGACGACCAGAACATCAATCGCGCCAGAACGCACCAGCGTATCGGCGATTTCAAGGGCCTGTTCACCGGCATCAGGCTGGGAAATCAGGAGTTCGTCGGTATTCACGCCAAGCTTGCGGGCATATCCCGGGTCAAGCGCATGTTCGGCATCGACAAACGCACAGGTGCCGCCAAGCTTCTGGGCTTCGGCAACCGTGTGCAACGCCAGCGTGGTTTTACCCGAACTTTCCGGACCATAGATTTCGACGATACGGCCACGTGGCAGACCGCCAATGCCCAGTCCGATATCAAGACCGAGCGAACCGGTTGAAATGGCTGAGATATCAACGGCGCTTTCCCGCTGACCCAGCTTCATAATCGAACCTTTGCCAAATGCCCGTTCGATCTGCCCAAGGGCGGCTTCGAGTGCCTTCTGCTTATCCATAGTATCCTTATCCACCAAATGCAGCGCGGTCTGAATCATTGCTCGAACTCTCTTATTCCACAGGGCCGGGTTGGATGCAACGCAGGCGGTTCCCCGGACCTATAATGCGGAACGCCACCGCTAGACTGTTTTGCCTGTTGCCGCAGCCTGCCACTGCGTTCTTATCGACAAAACAACTGAGAACATAATGCGAACACTCTCATAAAAATTCGGATGTTGCAAGTTTGTTCTCATTGCGTCGAGCAGAACTTTCAGAGAACAGACGCATCAATCGCCCGCCCGACAACAGCGGGACGTGCGGTTAGTGACGGTTTGGCAATGCTATCAGGTGGTGATTTTAAGATGTTCGTGCTTGTGCGCATGTCCATGATGATCATCGCCATGATGATGGCTTTCGACATGCAGTTCGCCGGGCACGGTATAAAGCTGCCCGTGGCGGACACCGGGCTGTGCCAGCACCTTGTCGGCAAAGGCACGGATTTCCGAAAGCCGCCCAAGCAATGTCACGCTTTCAAGGCAGGTATCATGATCGATATGGAAATGCACCGTGGAGACCGTCAGATTGTGGTGTTCGTGCTGGGTGCTCATCAGGCGTGATGCCAGCATGCGTTCTTCGTGATCATAGACATAGTTCAGAACTGCAATCCCGACCCCGTCGGCATTGTCTTCGAGCTTGGTATTCTGAAGCTTTTCACGGATCAGATCGCGAAATCCCTCGGACCGGTTGGTATAGCCCCGGTGATCAAGAAACGCGTCAAACGCCTCCATCAGATCGTCTTCAATCGATACGGTCACGCGGGTCATTTTGACTACCTCTCACAATCAACGGCTTCACGAGTATGATCTTTTTTGAAAAGTTCACATCCGCTCATGGTTCTTCCATAAAAACAATTTCCCAAAGGAACGCAAATGTTTCAACCAAAGTTCGCAGCAAGCATGGTAATTGGTGCCGCAACGCTTCTGATCGGCCTGTCGGCAAACGCCCATGAATTCATCGCAAGCCAATCGCCTGCAACGGCGAAGCCGGGCGAGAACGCGACACTTATCCTTGATTCGACCCATCAGTTCGGCCTTCCCGAAGAAGCAGAAGGCGAAAAAGATGTCCGTGCCACGCTGATTACCACAGATGGCAAGAACGACATTGCGATTTCCGTCAATGACGATGCCCCCAATCTGATCGGCACGTTTGAGATCCCGGAAAATGCAGCCTGGGCTTCGGCACACCGCTTGGGTGTTGTCTGGTCTCAAACGCCTGATGGCTGGCAGGCAGGCGGTGCCGACCAACATCCCGACGCCCTTGCATCGACCCGCTATGAAAAGTTTGCCAAGCTTCTGGTTGGCGGCGAAAGCACAAGTGATTTTGTCACCACACCGATTGGCGACACGCTTGAAATCGTTCCGCTGAGCGATCCGCGCGACACCAAAATTGGCGATGATGCCGAGTTCCAGATTCTTCTGAATGGTCAGCCTTTGACGACGTCGGTTCTGGCAACCTATGCCGGATTTACCGAAACACCATCATCCTGGGCCTATGCCACCGAAACGCTGAGCACCGAAAATGGCAGCGGCATCGCCAAGGTCCGGGTTTCCGCGCCGGGTTTGTGGATTGTACGTGTTGCCGCTGACTTGCCCGATGCCGAAGAAGGCGTTGGCAACCATAACATTCGCGCCACCCTGTCCTTTGCCGTCGATAAATGATGATGGCACGGACCGCTTTTTACCAATTGTCCGTTCTGATGGCCCTGCTGATTGCAGGGCCATTGGCCACATCTGTCCCGGCGTTTGCACATGGTGCCGGTTGGCAGATTGAGGACACCGGTAACACCAAAACCTATCGCTTCGGATATACCGACGGCTCCCCCATGGCCTTTGCCGAGGTTGTTGTCACAACCAAGGACGGCAAGGTCTGGCAAAAGGCGCGCACGGACCGGATCGGTCAGTTTTCCCTTGGACTTGGCGGCACACCGGTACCCGATGCGCCAAGTGAACTCCACATCAAGGTGGCCGATGGCATGGGGCATGTTGTGCAATTGACCTATCAGCCAACCGATACCACCGCCGACACAGTCACGCCGGGGGGCGGACAGACAGCTGCTGTGTCGTCAGTAACGGCCATACAAGGTACACCCGCATTGTTTGATTTGCCGATTTGGGCAAGCATCCTGTTTGGCTGCAGCATCCTCACGAACCTGTTTGGCGGGCTTTTGCTTTGGCAGCGTCGCCAGATGGCTCGGAAACAGTCGAACTGATCAGTGCATGAACAGCAAGGTCACCCCGCCAAAGGCAAGGCAGGTTCCGATTACGGCCTGAATACCAACCGGCTTGCGCAGGATCAGGCCTTCATAAACGATCAGAATAACCGGCGGCAGCGCCATCAGGGTTGAGGCAATCCCGACATTCGCATTTTGAACCGCCAGCATTGAAAGCCACACACCGATTGCGGGGCCGATAAGCGCGCCTAGCAACAGCCATTTGCCAACATCCGGCGCGATACAGGCCGTAACAGTCCGCCGCACCCGGCCAAGAATGACCGCCAGTCCCCACATGGCAATCACGGCGACCAACGTTCTGATCCAGGTAGCGGAAAGCGCGGAATAACCATCAATCAGGGCATATTTCGCCGTGATCAGATTGGCAACCTGACCGACCGCGCCGCCAAAACCAAACAGAATGCCAATGGCGTAATTGCGTCCCTCAAGCCCGATCGGGCGGCCCTTTTTGCCAAGAATGACAATCAAAACACCACCCACCCCACAGGCAATACCGGTGATTTCAATCGGGCGCAGCGTTTCATCAAACAGGACCCAGGCCAGAACCGCGCCCATGATCGGAACGGTCGACATCAACAACATCGAAAGCCGCGCACCGATCAGAACAAAAGCCTGAAACAACATTGCATCGCCAATCACCAGCCCCAGCACCGACGAAAGTGACAACCAGCCAAGCTGTTCCCACGTCACGGCATTCGGCCATGGCTGGCCCTGAAGGATCCAATGCAAAATGGTCAGACAAAAGATCGAACATGCCAGACGCCCGCGATTGACCGTCTGCGCCCCTGCCTTGCCGCCGATATTGGAAAAGATCATGCTGGAACTCGCCCAACAGAGCGCAGCAGTAAAGGCAGCAGCTTCGCCAAAAAGGGAAATCATGAGGGCGCGTTTCCGAAAGGGTTTGGTTATTCAACCGTGATGCCGGTTGTGTTGGCGGGTCGTAATGGGGCAACCCTGCCTGTCATAAACCGTAAATTGTCGGAAGTTGGCAATTGCTTTTATTGCATGACGGTTTGACGGCTCACGCGTCAGAGCCAGATGGACAGCTTCGATAGATTTTGGGCCCGAAAAGCCGGTTGATCACGATTTGGTTTCCGGGCCAGTCATATCAATAGCTGCGCGGAAGATATCGGTGCCGCGATTGAATTGCGGCAACAGGGCCTCGTATTCCTTGCGCAGCCAGCTATAGGTCGTAAGGGTTTCCAGTTCGATGGTGCGATAGCCTTCCGGCACGCCTTCGGTCTGATTAAGCGAGAAGTCGTCAATCAACAGACCATCCAGCCGCCCAAGACGGAGCATGCGCAACATCATCCCGGCACCCCCGGGCACGGTGACGATATCGGCAAGACCGACCAGTTCCTGTTTGCCATGGTCATCGCCCAGCCAAACGCCGATTTCCTTGTTTTTAAGATCATTGAGTGATTTCACGGTGTCGTCAGCCGTGATCAAAAGGCTTTTGGGACGTCCAACAACCACCGCCCCGGAAACAAGCGGCACACCAGCCGATTGTCGAATGGTTTCGCCACTGGCAAAGACACCATCGATTTCGCCGCGTTTAAGCGAAACAGCGGTGCGTTTGTTTGGCAGCCAGACTGGCTGCACACATAACCCGGCCTCTGCCATAGCGGCACGGTACCGCTCGGCAGAGCGGACATGATCGGCCATTTCCGGCAAGGCAATCTTGAGACAGACTTCTTCGTCTGCCTTTGCCGAGGGCAACAATTCAAATGACAGGAAAAGTGCTGCCAGAAAAATGACAGCGAACATACACGATCGAACGATCGCATTGGGCTTGCGAAGCACCATAGTATCACCCCCAAAGCAACATCTTCCCGGTGATAGCGGGACATGTTGCGAGCCTACCTGATCTGCCCGCCGTCATTGTCTGCGGTCGGGTCATTTTCATTGTTCTTTGGTTTCGGCTTTTGCCGTTAGGGAAAACTATACGTGCAATCCAAAAGCGCGTGCAAGCACCTGTTTGCCAACCGTCTAAGGCAAACGTATAGGTCGCAGTGCAGCATTATGCGCCAGAATCAAAGCCAAGCTGACGGGGTGTCAGAGCCAATTTGACCGTGCATTGAAGCACACAACCGCAAAGGCGGAAACGCTTTTGGCCCAAAGTGTGATGCGGCTCAGGAGGGGTCCTTGCGGAAGGCCGCTATCTTTTCCCGGAAGCGCACGGTGCCAATATCAAATTTCGCCATCTGTTCGGCATGTTCGGCCCGAAGGAAGCTATAGACGGCGAGATTGGCAACAGGGATCGCAACGAACCCTTCCGGCGCACCACTCTGGCTGCGCAATGAATAGTCATTAAGCAAAATGCCATCCAGACGCCCTTTCACAAGCATCTCCATCATCAACTCCGGTCCACCGGCGACGGGCACAACGTGGTCATAATGTTCAAGCAGCTTTTCTGACCAGCCTGTTCCCAACCAGACACCGATCTGCTCGGACGTCAGCTCTGACAGGGTTTTGGGCCCATCCTTTTTAACGACAAACATACCATCGGGTTTCCCCAAAATGACACTGCCGCGGATCACAGGCGTTTCGGTCGTCTTCCCATATGTTTCAAGCATGGCAAAGACGCCATCAATCTGTTTATGGCGCATTGCCATGAATGTTCGCGCATGGGGCATCAAAACAGGTTCGACACAAAGACCGGCATCATTCATTGCCGCCTGATAAATGTCGTGTCCGGTATCGCCAATTGTGGCTTCGGGGATGGCAATGCGCAGGCATGGCTGCTTTGCCTTTGCGCTTGGAAACAGGGTAAAGGAAAGGAAAAGAGCTACAATACAAATCGTTGCAAACACACAGGACCTGACGTACCTGTGAAATTGAAAACGCACCATCTCAGACTCCCACGGCACCGAACGGTTGTTGAGTGACCGTATCCCGGGAAATTCTCCTTGCAGTTGGCCTACAATTGTAATTTTTTCGGAGCGTTATGGCCCACTGTTGCAGACGATATCTTCAAACCTGCCAATTGGCTAGGACAAGTTATTTGTTTTCTGTAGTTTCAATTCGGAGGCGCCGCCTTATCGCAACAGGATATCGTGATACCAAGTTTTGCAAGAAAGGCGCGCGTGGCGCGGTCAAATTGCGGTTTGATGTCGGCAAACTCGGCTTTCAGCCAGCTATGCACATCAAAATGATCAACCTCAACCGCCTTGTATCCGTCGGGCACACCGCCCGCAAGACCAAGCGAATAGGCATCAGCCAGCATGGCATCAATGCGCCCTTCGGCCAGCATTTCCTTTAACATCGCCGTACCGCGCGGTACCCTGATCACGTTGGCGTATTGCTCAACAAGCTTGGTGCACCAGGTCGCGCCAAGCGGCACACCGACCACTTCGGTGGTAAGATCGGCGATCTTATTTACCGGCCCCTCTCGCACCACCAGATATCCTGCCAGCGAACCAAGAAGAACGTCGCCGGAAACCAGCGGCAGGTTTACAAGCTCCGGCAGGTCATCGCGTGCTGCAAAAACACCATCAAGCCGCCCGGAACGCAGTGCGACAACCGCGCGTGTTTGCGGCAATGCCACAGGTGATACACATAACCCCTCATCTTTCATCACCTGACGATAAAGATCGAGTTTTTGCGGACTGGATTGGAGTTCAGGCATGGCGATACGAAGGCATTCCTCATCCGCCTTGGCAGACGACAACACCCCGAAAGACAGCACAGCAGCCATAAAACATATCGTTGCAAAAACACAGGCTGTGGCAAAGCTGTGCTTTGAAGTGCGCGCCATACTTACCCCCAAAGGCATTCGGTCTGTTCTTTTTCTTTCGTTTCCCGGAATTCTGTTATTTCGAACCACTCAGGAACCTGTTTGTTTTGGCCATGGCCGTTGCGGCTTTTGCGCTGCATTGCGTCAAACGATACGTTGGAATGCCGGGCTTTACCAGCCGGAATTATGTGGTTATGCGCAGAGGAAAAAGAAACCCCGGCGCTCTGCAACCTGGCCGTCAGACTTAAGAATTCCATACTATCGGTTTCTTTGCCTCGCTCCTTAAACAGGGTCTGGCACTTGGCCGCTTGACCATCAACAAATGTTCCAGCATTGCGCGCTTTTGGAACTTGACCAATATGCGGATGGGGCGCACCATCTGCGCGCGGCTGGCCCGGAAATCGGGAAAGCAGCGCCACCAAGCCACCAAAATTTTAACCGTGCCGCCCTGCATCCCTAATGGATGCACGACGCCCCATATTCCGGACACCCTCAATGAAACCAGGGGATATCGCCCGCTACCTGTTCCTTGCCATCGTGTGGGGACTTTCATTCCTCGTTGTTGTTAAAATTGTTGAAGCTTTTGGCTGGGTCGGTGCCGTCACCTTCCGCGCCCTGATTGCCGCAGGATCGCTTTACCTTCTTGCCCGGTTATTTCGCCGCAAACTTGATTTTTCTGCTGGCTGGCGCCCCTTTGCCATTGTCGGTGCCACCACGGTTGCCGGGCAACTGATCGGCCTTTCCTACGCCGCACCGCGGATCGGGACTGCGATGGCCGCCATTTTTGTCGCGGCCATTCCGTTGTTTTCCATGATCATCAGCCAGCTTTGGGGGCTTGAACGTACCACAAGACAGGGCTTTGCCGGCTTGGTACTTGGCATCAGTGGCATTGTCTTGCTGGTCGGGTTCCCCGCCGTCCCGGTCACGTTCGAATTTGCCCTTGGCTGTGTGGCATCAATCCTGGCCGCCCTGTGTGCGGCCTTTGGCAGCAACTATGCCAGCCGCCATCTGCGCAACAGTGGCAATTGGGAAACCACCATCGGGGCGTTTCTGTTTGGTGGATTGATGACCTTGCCGCTGATCTTTGCCGTGCCGCTGGAACGCACGCCGGTTGCCATGGACTATCTGTATCTGATCATTGCCGCAGTTTTGATGAGTGTGTGCACCTATATCGCCTATTTCCGACTGGTCGCCTCCATCGGGCCGACGCGGGCAATCAGTGTTGAGTTTCTGGTCACCGTGATTGCCGTCTTTATCGGTGCGACCGTTCTGGGTGAAAAACTTTCCGCCATGCAGTTCATTGGAGGGATAACAATCATGGTGGGCTGCGCGCTGGTGCTGAACCTTGTGCCTGCGTGGATGCGTCCGCGTCCGAGCGTCCCTGAAATCCCGTAAGCCACGCGGACCACATCCGCCAAGGAACAAGCAGGCCTGTGAGAAGTTAGACTAGATAGTCCTCTCTGATCACGGAAAGCAGCGCATGCCCTTTGACCTTGGCCAGCAGTCGCTCGGCATAATTGTGATGACCTTTGCGGTCTGCACACTGATTATCGGTTTTGCTGGGACCCGACTTGCAGGAATTGCCGTCAAACTGGCCGAGCGCACAGGCATGGGGCAAATCATCGCAGGCGCGTTGTTTGTCGGCATGTCGACCAGCCTGCCGGGCAGTGTCCTGTCGGTGACTACCGCGTGGCAGGGACATACCGATCTTGCGATTGGCAACGCCCTTGGCGGGATCGCCGCCCAGACAACCTTTCTGGCGATTGCCGATCTGGTTTATCGTAAGGGCAATCTCGAACATGCCGCCGCAAGCGCTACTGGCCTTGCGCAAACCACCCTTCTTTTAAGCATGCTGTCCGTGCCGCTTCTGGCCTATGCCGGGCCGGAATGGATGATTTTTCATATTCACCCGGCATCAATCCTTTTGTTTATCATTTATGCGTTTGGTCTGAACCTTTTGTCGGAAATCCGCGATGAACCGATGTGGCATCCCAAGAAAACCGACCTGACCGAAGAAGACGCCAAACATGACGAAGCCGACACCCACCCGGAAAGCTCCGTTCGGCTATGGGGTGAATTTCTGGCCTTCGCCCTTCTGACCGCCATTGCCGGTCACGTCATCGGGCAGGCCGGCCTTGCAATCGTTGCAGTGACCGGGATCAGTGAAACCGCCGTTGGCACCTTCCTGACTGCGATTTCAACATCCTTCCCGGAATTTGTTTCGGCCATTGCCGCGGTGAGGATGGGGGCAGTTAATCTGGCAGTCGGCGACATCATCGGCGGCAATGCCTTTGATGTGCTGTTTTTGGCCGCATCCGACTTTGCCTATCGCGAAGGGTCGATCTACGCCGCCTTTACCGATCAGCACATCTTCACCATCGCGCTGGTCATTCTGATGAGCGGGGTGTTGCTGTTAGGCATGCTCAACCGCGAACGCCGTGGCATTGGCAATATCGGCTGGGAAAGCTTCGCGATGCTGGCACTTTATGGTGGATCAATATTCTATCTGGCGGGCTAGATTCTATCTGGCGGGCTGGCCTGTGGCGTAAACGCCTCAAAGCACTTCCTTGACCTTGGTCGCAAGGTCTTTGAGAGAGAATGGCTTGGGCAGGAAGTGTACGCCATTTTCTTCATCAAGCTCATCGCGATAGGTATCTTCGGCATAGCCCGAAATAAAGATGACCTTCAGTTCCGGCTTTTGCTCGCGCAGCATCCGGATCAAGGTCGGGCCATCAATGCCCGGCATAACCACGTCCGAAATCACCAGATCAATGACCTTGTCGGTATTATTGAGCACCTCAAGCGCGTTGTCGCCGTTATTGGCTTCGAGCACGTCATAGCCCTTGCTGCGAAGAGCCCGTGCACCAAAGGTCCGGACCGCATCCTCATCCTCGACCAGCAAGATTGCGCCGGTGCCGGTCAGATCGCGCGACGGGGTTTCTTCAACGACAGCCTGTGTTTCGGCAATCTCAGCCTCGGATGCCTCATAGCGCGGCAGATAGATGGTAAAGGTCGTGCCTTTGCCTTCTTCGCTGTTGACCGCGATGAAGCCACCGGTCTGTTTGACGATGCCATACACGGTTGAAAGCCCAAGACCCGTCCCCTCGCCGCGCTGTTTGGTCGAGAAGAAGGGCTCGAAAATGCGGGTAAGGTTTTCTTTCGGAATGCCAATCCCGGTATCGGTGACCTTGATGCCGATATAATTGCCCGGCGGGATGACCTCGGTGCCGGTTGCGGTCGGCTCGTCAATAATTTCGGTGCTGGTCTGAACCGTAAGCGTCCCGCCCTCGCCCGCCATGGCATCACGCGCATTGACGACAAGGTTAATGATCACCTGATCAAGCTGACCCGGATCGACCTTGACCAATCCGATGTCGCGACCGTGGCTGACTTTAAGATCAATCTTCTCGCCAATCAGGCGGCGCAGAAGATTGGACATCTCGGCCAGGGCATCAGTGATATTGATGATTTTCGGCTGCAAGGTCTGACGGCGCGAGAACGCCAAAAGCTGCCGGACAAGGTTGGCAGCACGGTTGGCATTCTGCTTGATCTGCATGATATCGGCAAAGCTCGGATCACCCGGCCCATGACGCGACAGCAACAGATCACAGAACCCGATCATTGCGGTCAGAAGGTTATTGAAGTCATGCGCCACCCCACCGGCAAGCTGACCAACAGCCTGCATTTTCTGGGACTGGGCAAATTGTTCCTCAAGGTTCTTCTGTTCGGTCGTATCAAGGAAGTTCAAAAGCAACGCACCGGCTTCACCCGAACGGCCTGCGACACGTTGCAGATAAATCTGGGCGGCAACCCCGCGTGAACCGGCAAGGCGGGCTTCGATCTGTCCGCCTTTGCCCATGCCCATCACGGCCTTCGACAAATAGCGCGCCACTTCGTCGCGGTCTTCAGGCAGGATCAGCTCAAGGATGGAGCGCCCGACAACCTTGTCATGGTTTTGTCCGGCCGTGACAATGAAGGACCGGTTGGCATCGGTAACCGTGCCCGACATATCCGCCAGAACAATCGAAAGCGGGCTTTCATCAAAGAACCAGCGCACCCGGCGTTCGGTTTCAGCCAGCGCATGTTCCCATTCATGGGCAGGCATCGGATCGGGGAAGATCACGGCCTGACTGCGTACAGGGCCCGTGCCCGGCGCATTGATCGAATGGGTCACAAAGCAGCGAATGGGCTCGCCACCGGCCACCTTGAACTTGACCTCGCCGTTGACCCCGTCACCGACGATCAAATCGGCAAGTTCGACGGAACCATTGTTAAAGTCTTCGGGCTCCCCGCCAAGCCAGCTTGCCAGACGGCGGTTGAGGTACAGAATGCGTCCTTCTTCATCAAGGCCACACACCCCGACCGGCAAACGTTCGATCATCTGATCGGCATGCTCAAAGCCGCTTTGCGCCGTTGCAACCGGCAGGTTGGCCGCCATTTCGGTGGCCTGAGGTGCAGACAGGGCAAAGCTCTTCTGGGGTTCTGAGGGCGGCAAGAGCAAGGACGCATCGCTATCGGCGAGAACGACACTATCCACACCGTCAACGGTCCACAGCATTTGGCCGGCACGCGCATTCGCCGCAGTCACCGAAATACGCAGACACGCACCGTTAGGCGATTTGGTCTCATCCAGCTTGCCGTCATCCTGTTCGACATCATCAGCATTCTCGCCGCCATCGTTATCCGAGGCAGCATTGTCTGATTGAAGTTTTTCGGAGCGCGAAAGATCGACAAACATCTGTCCGCCTTCGCCGCGCATGGCGCGCGTACGAAGCTCTGCAAGTTCGTCACTGCCAATCCCGAGGAAGGACAGACGTGCCTCAAGCGCGGACAACATGTCCGACCCTGCATCAATGCCGAGCTTGGATGAAAAGGCCGGGTTGGCATAAAGCGTCTTGCCATAGGCATCAATCAAAGCAACGCCGATGTCGGATTTGGCAAAACCGGAAATCAGCGGCCCAAGGCCATCATGCCCGCCATTGCGCAGCTTTGCCGAGAGGGACAGCGACGCAACCGCCACAACGGCGACACCGGTGACCATCGCCCCGATAATCCACATCAGGCGCGCATCAAGACCCGCCTTTGCCAACACATCCATCAGGACGAAGACAAACGCGACAAATGCGACACTTACAGCAAGGATAAGTCCCCGAAACAGCACGCGACCGCCTTTAACGACAATAACTTAACAAAATAGTCTATACTTTTAGCTGCTTATCGCCCAACTGGCTACCGACAAGTTTGTCGTCCATCACACAGCCCGGCAATCCCCCCAAACCGAACGCAACGCCCGCAAAATATGCGAAAGGCAGGAACCAAGAATGGTCCTGCCTTTCGAAGATTACAATTCCGCGGTTTCAGTTCACGATTTTGCTGTGATCAATACCTAGCGGCTCAGACGCTTAACCTGCGCTTCGTCGAGTTTGATGCCGTCGAATTCAACGCTAACTCCCTCGTCGCTTACATTGCGTACGATGGCACGTACGGGTTTGTTCAAACCAGGAAGTTCAACTTCGACCTTGGTGCCCAAAGCAATTCTCTCATTGCACGAGAGCTTCGCCCCGCGTTCGGAGATGTTTTCAAGTCGCGCCTTCGATGCCTTACCGCCAAAGCTGATAGCCACATCCTTCGAGGCGCGATGACGGGTCGAAGAGCGACGGTCAACATCAGAGGTCGAAGTCCGGACAACTTCGACGAGCACATTGCGAAGATCTCGCACAGCATGTGCGACCTTCTCGGAAAGAGCACCAACCTCGGCGGCAAGTCGCCCCGTGCCCGATGCTTCTTCGGAAACCTCATTGATCCGACTCGAAACTTCACGGGATGCATCAGCGGTTTCGTTTACATTACGTGCGATTTCCGATGTTGCAGCACTCTGTTCCTCGACGGCAGCCGCAATCGCGGTCGAAACTTCATCCATTTCGTGGATTTTCTCGGCGATGGTTGCCACTGCCGTAACGGCGGAATCCGTCACCGCCTGAATTTCCGCAATTTGACGGGTAATTTCATCGGTCGAACGGCTGGTCTGCGTTGCCAGATTCTTGACTTCCTGCGCAACCACGGCAAAGCCCTTGCCTGCATCACCGGCACGGGCGGCCTCGATGGTGGCATTCAAGGCAAGAAGGTTGGTCTGCTCGGCAATGCCGGAGATCAGCTCCACTACCTCGCCAATGCCACGCACGCTGTCTGCCAGCTGCGAGACGGTTGCTTCTGTTGTGCGGCTGGCCTCAACAGCGTCTTCACTGACCCGGTTGGCACGTGAAATCTGACCATTGATTTCGCCCAGCGAAGAGTTCAGTTCTTCACCGGCACCGGCAACCGCTTCTACCGTCGCCAGTGCCTGTTCAGAGGCCGCAGCAACGGTCTGGGAATTGCCCTGAACAAGGTCGGCAGAACTCGACATGCGATGGGCTGCCTCTGCCAGTTCACCGGTTTGTCCCGAAATGATTTCAACTACGCGGCGGGTTTCATTTTCAACCCGCTCGGCCATTTCCATTAGAGACTGGCGGCGCTGCTTTTCGGATTCCAAGCGATCAGCTTCTTGCTGTTCGCGCATTTTAAGGTTGTTCAAACCGGTTTCGCGGAACACATGCATAACCCGAACCAGATCGCCGACTTCGTCACTACGCTTGGTTTCAGTGAGTTTGACGTCATATTTGCCATCAGCCAGTTGCGCCAGCGTGGTCACGCTCTCGGCGACCGGTGCTGAAATGCGGCGATGCATGACCCATGCAATCAATGCACAAACAATGATTGATGCAATGGTCACTGCCGTTGTAAGAACGAAAACAAACTCAACATTGCGTTCAAGGCCATGAAGCTTGTCGACCAGGGCTTGTTCGATTGAGATACTATAGGTATCGGTGTACTCGACAGCAACTTCAAGCGCCGCAGCAAGGTTTGCCGCAGCATCATCAAAGTTGCCCATCATCTTGTTGCCAACTTCAGGACCACCGTTGATATAGCCCTGCGCCATTTCCTTGCCAGCGGCATAATAAGCCGGAAAAGCGGCCTCGACCTTTTCAAGGGATGCTAGCAACTCATCCTGCCCCAGCTTTTCAGCCAGAGCTTTTGCTTTTGCCAAGTTTTCTGCCAATGCCTGTGCAGCGATTTCGGCCTCGTCAAAGCCGTCATTGAGGCCATCAAGCCCACGGGTCGCAGAAATATCGGTCAACCATTGCTGAACCTGAACAACATTAAAGCGCGCGCCCTCAATCGCCTTAATCAAGCTCGGTACATCCAAACTGACAACCACACCAATTTCGGCAGCTTCATGAGTCGCACGACGGCTCTCGCCATTCACGATACCTATACCAAAAGCCACCGCGATCAGCATGACGACGATAATCGCGTTCGACAGGGCTATCTGCCCGGCAATCCTCAATTTCATAAAGACATTCCCGTTAGAAAAGGCACATATTTTTGCAATGGACTAGGCGTACATAACCGCCCGTATAGTATCAAAAACACGCAATGGGAACCACTAATTTGCTTCTACCACCTATGCGGCAATCACCGATCGCCGCAAATCATTGCAAGCAAAACGTACTATAGTATTACAGAAAGTAATTTTTATAGATCAGACGGACCTAAGAAGCTTACTATCCAAGCTTCTTGCCACGTTGACGGAAAACGAACGAGATGATTTCGGCAACGGCCTTGTAGTGCTCGGGCGGTATTTCCTGATCGATTTCAACGGTGGCAAACAGGGCACGCGCAACCGGCGGGTTTTCCATGATCGTGATGTTGTGCTCCTCGGCAACTTCACGAATTTTAAGCGCGACATTGTCCTGCCCCTTGGCGATACAAACCGGGGCCCCCATGGTATCGATGTCATATTGCAGGGCGACGGCAAAGTGCGTCGGGTTGGTGATGACCACGTCGGCCTTGGGCACGTTTGACATCATGCGCTGCTGGGCGCGTTCCATCCTGATCTGGCGGACCTTTGCCTTGATCTCGGGGCTACCCTCGGTCTGTTTGTATTCGTCCTTGATCTCCTGCTTGGACATTTTCATTTTCTGATTGAACTCGTACTTCTGATAGGCAAAGTCGAGCCCGGCAATCACCGCAGTGAGCGAGATCGTCGCAATCAGCAGGATCACAATCATGTCGTAAAGGCGTTCCAGCGTCAGGCCGAGCGACAGCTGGGGATACAGTTCAACGTCCATCAGTTCAGGCACGATCACGAGGCCCAGCACAACCCCAACAAGGATGATCTTGCTGACGTTTTTGACAAACTCGACCATGCTTTTCATCGAAAACAGGTTCTTGAGCCCGGTCAGCGGGTTCAGTTTATCGGGCTTGGGTTCGATCCGTTCCATCGCAACAACGATACCGTTCTGGACAATATGCCCGGCTGCGGCAAAAAACATCAACAGCACAAACGGAATGCCCAGAACCCAAAGCATGCCCAAAATCACGTCTTCAAACAGACCGGGAATGCCCGCCTGGGTGACGTCAAATCGGTGCGGATGCTCAAGGAAACCGACAGCAAGATCACGAACGCTTGCGGCCATGCTCGGCCCGAGCATGGTCATGACAAGACCACCGCCGAACAGGATCATGAAGTTGCCGACTTCCTTGGAAACCGGCACCTGACCTTTCTTTCGCGCGTCCTCAAGCTTTTTACTTGTGGGGTCTTCTGTCTTTTGGCTGTCGTCTTCTTCTGCCATTGGCAAACCCATGCTTGGCAATGCGGGGGAAAATGCTGCCCGTCATTGCCTTACGGACTAAGAAACGCCTCAAGCCCGTTCTCGAAATATGCAAGATAAACCATCATCATGGATGGCAGGGCCAAGGTCAACAAAAGCAGTGCGATCGCGATCTGGACCGGCATCGCGACAAAGAACACCGGCAATTGCGGCATCAGCTTGTTAAGCAGACCCAACGCAATCTGCAAACAGATCGCGACCACCAGAAACGGTGCCGACATCTGCATTGCAATCGCGAAGCTGTCATTCAGCGCCCTTGCAAAAAACTCGCTCATATCACCAACCGGCAAAACACCGCCCGGCGGAAACAGGGTATAGCTTTCAAACACCGCCTGGATCATCAGGTGATCCATCCCGGTGGCAAACAGCAACACCAACCCGACCTGCATCAGGAAATTACCGGTCACAGCACTTTGCGCCCCGGACAACGGATCGGCGGTGAAGGCGTTCGCCATCGATGACAGATAGGCAATAATCGACCCGGCAGTCTGGATTCCGGCCATCATCACCTGGGCGAACAGGGCAAAGAACAATCCCACCGTGACTTCATATCCGATACCCACCAGAAGAGACGGCGCATCAGCGGGCTGTGGCGGGAAAAGCGGCCCGGCCAACGGCGAAATGACAACCGCCACCCAAAAGGCAAACAACAGGCGCGCGCGTGCCGGAACGGCACGCGCCCCGATACCCGGCATAAAGGCAAAGGCCGCCCCCACCCTGGCGAAAGTCATCAGGACGACGTAAACATTCAGCGTAAGAAGTTCTTGAAGATCCATGTCGTCTTCGACTGCCTTACTCATTCACGCTGGCGGGCGGCGGGTTTAACGCTAATTCGGTAGCCCGATAAAGTGGTCAACCATTCGGCCCATAAATTCAACCATCTCGGTCATCATCCATGGCAGCAAAACCAGAAGCGCGATGAAGATCACCAGAATTTTGGGCACGAAGGTCAGTGTCATTTCCTGAATCTGTGTCAGGGCCTGAAACAGGGCGATGATCAGGCCAACCCCAAGCGCAATAAGCATCAACGGCGTGGTGACTTTCAGCAGTGTCCACACCGCGTCATAGGCCACGTCCATGATTTCAGCTTGATCCATCGGGTCTTCCTGTTTCGCCGTCTTGTCATGCGGGCCGCTTCGGGCCTTTATCCTTCATACAGGATTTATCACGGGTTTTGCCATGATTTCCTGACTTATCAAACGCTTCCTTGCGGATTTCCCCAAAAACACAAAAACCGCACGAATGATCGCGCGGTTTTATCAAGGGCGTCTGAAAATGCCGATCAAACCGGCATGTTGAGAATGCTCTGATAGGCTTCAACGGCCTTGTCACGAACCGAGACAACGGTACGCAGGGTAACTTCGGCGGCGGATACCGCAGTCACCACTTCGTGCAGTTCGGCATCACCGGTAATGGCCTTTTGGGTCATCTGTTCGCTGACTTTCATGGTATCGCGGGCATCATATGCCGCCCCCTTGACCATGTCGGCAAAACTTTCCCCCGGATTCACGGACTGGCCCGAACCGGTTACGGTTTCCGTAACGGTGTTGGTCTTGCCAGCGGCCGCATTACGGTAGGCAGAAATAGCATCGTTGAAGCTTGCGACCATGGGTATCAATCCTTAAGCGTGTTCTTGTCCCGTTATATCGACTGCCTACTGCAGGATATCAAGGGTCTTGAGCAACATACTGCGCGATGACTGGATCACATTGAGGTTGGCCTCGTATGAACGCTGTGCTTCGCGCATATCCATCATTTCGACCAGCGTTTCAACGTTCGGGGTCTGAACATAGCCCTGATCGTTTGCTGCCGGATGGCTTGGTTCATATCTCATACCAAAATCAGAGCGATCCGGCATCACCTTATTGACCTTGACCATCTCAACGCCAACTTCGCGGTCCATGACGTTTTTAAACGTCAGAAGCTTACGGCGATAGGGCTCCTGCCCCGGTGCCGTTGCAAGGCTGTCTGCGTTGGCAACGTTTTCAGCCGCAACACGAAGACGGGTACCCTGTGCGCGCATACCGGCAGCCGAGATTTTAAAAGCCTTGTAAAGTTCCATGGTTCTTACTCTCTAACGACAGGTTAAATGCGGCCAAGGGCCGAAATGAACATTGATTTCTGTTTGGCATACAGACGGGTCATGGTCTGATAATCGACCTGGTTTTCGTTCATCTTGACCATCTGTTCTTCAAGGATGACGGCGTTTTTGCCCGGTGCGACTTCATAGTTCTTGCGCACTTCCTCGTCCTTGAAGTTCTGCGGTTTGTTAAGACCCTGACTATGGCCCGGCGTGGTCGCCTGCATCGCAAGGATGAACTGACGGTCGCGGCCGATATTCTTCGGGTCGAATTCCTTAAGATCGTTGGCGCGGTAGTTCGGCGTATCGGAGTTAGCAATATTCTGCGCGATGACTTCCTGACGCTGAGTCAGCCAGTCCATCTTCTCTTTGAGGTTGGCGAACATGCCAAGTTTGCCGATATCCATTTCCTGCTCCTTGTCTGCGCGTCTTGCAGTATTGAGTGCGCGGGTAAAGCCGAAGTTAACATCACGCCCTGATCGGACCCGGATCGTTCGAAGGGCCGTTTTTGCCGCCCCGATAAATCCTGCCAATACAAATGCACGTAGCGTGCCAAACATAAAAACAGCGTTGAATTTGCCCGCATTTCGTTCTAATCACTGCGGGTACTAGACCCCGAGTATGAAACCGGGCATATTGAGCTCATCTGACGAATTATATTTGTCATCTATCTATCGAAACCGGGACATTGCATGCTCTATCTCACACGAAAAGTTGGCGACTCCGTTGTCATTGATGACAATATTGAAGTCACTGTCGTTGAGGTGCGCGGCAAGACCGTAAAGCTCGGCTTCACCTTCCCCGAAGATGTTCAGGTTCTGCGTCGCGAACTTTATGATCGCATTCAGGAAGAAAACCGTTCGGCAGCGGTCAGCGAAGATCTTATTCGCCACCTCGGCACTGTCGGATCATCCGACAAGACCGCGTCCGAGAAAAAGAGCGATTCCAGCGACGATTAGGCCTTATACCTCCGCCCCGCTTATCGCTTAAATACCCACCCCACTGACATCCCGCATCCAAAACATCTCAGCCCGATGATTATCGACTGTGTCATCTGACGGTCGTTTGCGCGGCTACTCATCGCAGTTGTCGGCGACAACGATTTGTTGACCATCTTGGGTCTATGGTCGACGCTATTGAGGTTGATCGCCGCAGACTGACACGGCAAACCGTCCTGAGTTGAAGAACCGAATGAGCGGGAAAAAGCCCACCTATGACATTACCGACACCCCGGCAAGCAGGACGGAAAATCTTGCCGCACCGGGTGCGCATGACCAAAAGGCGGTCGCGCTGCGGTATCGGCATGGGAAGGATAATGCCCCGACATTAAGTGCCAAGGGTGAAGGCAGCGTTGCGGAACAGATATTGCAAGTCGCCTTTGCCAACGGCATCAAGGTCCGCAAGGACAGTGACCTGACCGAAATTCTGATGGCTGTCGATGTTGAAAGCGAAATCCCGCTCGAAGCCTTTGCAGCCGTCGCCGAGATTTTGAACTATATATACCGGATCAATCGCATCTATGGCGGTCCGTCGCGCAGCCAGTCAGATCCCGAAGATCAGATCATGGCCACACCAAATAATGACGTAAACGGGGAAGGCCCATCATGAGCCCAGAACAGTACAAGCCCGATCAGTTCAAGAACGACCTGAAGCGCGTCCTGTCATTGATCCGCACCGGACAGCGATACCTTGAAGACGGCAAGGTGGTTGAACTGGCAGCGCTTGAAAGCCGCATTGCCGATCTGTGCGAGAAGGCCCGCACCATGGCCCCGGACCAGCGTCAGGATGTTGCCCCGTTGCTTGCCGCATTGAGCGAGGAACTGGCAGAGTTCGAAACCCGCATGCAGCAGGAATATAGCGACATCCAGCGCCAGCTGCGCGGCATCAGCAACACCGCACAGGCAACAAATGCCTATGCGCAGGCCGCCCGCACGAAATAGGTCCAGTCTACTAAGGTGCTGATTTAAAACCGGCCCTTGAAACCGACCTTTGGGGGCAGTGCATGTGGATGCTGCCTTGCCTGCACTTGCACGGCGCGGTAAACAGAAACACGAAGGCAGGTGATCGTTTCAAGATCAACCTGCCGACTGAGCGTCACAGGTTGTCGACGGGGAAAACTGCCTGATGGAACTAAGCGCCTATTTCCGGTTTGTGGCCGCCCTGCTTTTTGTGCTGGGGATTATTGGCGTGTTTGCCCTTCTGGCACGACGGTTTGTACCCGGTGCACGCAACATCAACCGCCGTGGTGTAAAAAGACGCCTGGCCGTTGTTGAGGTCGTCCCGGTCGATACCAAACGCCGTCTGGTTCTGCTCAAACGTGATGACACTGAACATCTTGTCATGCTTGGCCCGAATGGCGACACCGTGATCGAACGTAATATCGGCACACAATTCAGCGAAATCCTTGGCAATCAGAGCCTTGCCGATGAAATCCCCGCATCTTCGGATAGCTCGATCACGGCCGACAGCCCAAAAGACATCGATCAGACTGACAGGAATGCGCCTGCATGAACCGTGGCATCCCATCACCATCAGCACGCACCCAGGATGTGAAACCGACCAAAACTGGTTGGCGCGCGCCGCGCTGGTTAACGCTTTGCGCAATCTGGTCGCTGATCCCGCTGATCGCCATCATGGCCGGCGGCGATACCGTTCATGCGCAATCATTCAACTTTGATCTTGGCGACGGCCCCGGGGTGACATCATCGGGACGGCTGATCCAGTTGATCGGCCTGATCACGGTTCTGTCCATCGCGCCGGCCATCCTGATGATGGTGACGTCCTTTACCCGTATTATTGTGGTTCTCAGCCTGCTTCGAACCGCCCTTGGCATTCAGCAATCGCCACCGAACCAGGTTCTGATCAGTCTGGCCATGTTCCTGACCCTGTTTATCATGATGCCAACCCTGGAACGCGTCTGGGACGAGGGTCTGGAGCCGATGATCAATGGCAACATCGATGAATTCGAAGGGTTCGAACGGTCCGTCAAACCGGTTCATGATTTCATGATGACCCAGGTCCGCGAACGTGATCTTCAGTTGTTCGTCAATCTGGCGGGGATCGATGAAATCACATCCCCCGACGACATCCCGCTGCGCTCGCTGATCCCGGCCTTCATGATCAGTGAATTGCGCCGTGCGTTCGAAATCGGCTTCTTGCTGTTTATTCCGTTTTTGATCATCGACATGGTGGTCGCCAGTATCCTGATGTCGATGGGTATGATGATGCTGCCGCCGGTCATCATTTCCCTGCCGTTCAAACTGATCTTCTTTGTGATGGTGGATGGCTGGTACCTGATTGCCGGATCACTGGTCGAGAGTTTCGGCGGTTAGAGCCTATTCCCTCTCGGTTTCTCGGATTTTGTTTTTGTTTGACGAAGCGTTTGGCAAGGCACATCGCAAAGGGCGATGCGGCGCATCGTTCGAGCGATGTAACGCTGCGAAACGTCGTCAAACAAAAACCCGTCGGGCCGTGAACTTTTTCTGTCCCGCCGCGTCAACGATCTAGACCGTAGCACCGCTACGCCCTGCGATCCTTTCCTAACTGGACAGAAAAAGTTCATCGGCAAAATCGAGAAACCGAGAGGGAATAGGCTCTGAGCCGACGGGCCAAAAACGTCGCATCCCAGACAACAGAAAAACAGCTTATCTCAGCTTTCGAGGTAATCGCGCAGGCGATAATACCAGATTGCCATCGTCGCATAGGTACGATGCATGTCATGGGCAATCAACGGGCTGATGTCACTGAAACGCAGGGGCAACGGCGTATCGGGCGCCAACAGGTTATCGGCAATTGCCTTGCCCAGTGACGTCGACAAAGCAACCCCGCGCCCGTTATAGCCAACCGCCATCGTCATATTGTCCACCGGGCGATGAATATGCGGCAAATGGTCATAGGTCATGGCAAGGCGGCCCGCCCAGCAAAACTCAATCGGAACTGACTTCGTCCACGGATAATAGGCATGAAGTTCCGAGATGATCCCGTTGAAGGCCGCGCGACTGACGGGATCAGCAAAGGATCCCCGCCCCCCGATCATCAGGCGTCCGCCCGGACCGATGCGGAAATAATTGCCAATCCGGCGGCTGTCGGAGACGGGTGTTTTGGTTGGCAGCACTGTCGCAAGCTGCTCTTCACTGAGTGGCGCTGTTGCCACCTGAAAGCTGTTTACCGGGATCAGGCTTTTGCGCAACTTTGGAAACAGGTCGCCGGAATAGGCGTTTGTCGCAACCACCAGATGGTCGCTTGTGATGGATGCCGTGCCATCACCAATCTCGGCATGCCATTTCCCGGAAATGCTTTTAACGCGCTGAACGGGTGCAGGCGCAAATACCCGACACCCTGCCGCTTGGGCTGCCCGCGTCAGGCCGCGAATGTATTTCAGCGGATGAAGCTGGCCTGCCCGGTTATCGAGCCAACCACCGACAAGGCGCTGGCTTCCCGAAAGGGACTGAATTTCGGCGGTATCGAGCATTTTGACATCCGCACCGCGTGTCTGCCATTCGCCCATGCGGGTTTCCAACCAGCCAAGGTGATCGCGCTTGACCGAACCCTGTATCCAGCCACGTGGCGTGGCATCGCAGTCGATGTCGTTTTCCTTGATCAGATTAAAGGTCGTCTCTGCGGTTTTGCCCGCGAACTCGGTCGAGTATTCGCCATAAAGCTTATCGATCTTGTCGGGGTCGTGCTTAAGCCCCGGAATGACTTGCCCGCCATTACGACCTGATGCCCCGAAACCGGGGCGCACCGCATCAACCAGAATGACCGATGCACCGCCCTTGGCCAGTTGAAGCGCGCAGGACATGCCGGTGAACCCGCCACCGATAACCAAGACATCACAAGCGTATTCGCCTTCGGGCTTTTGCGTTTCGGGGGCGTTAGTCGCGGTCGCTTCCCAGACCGACGTCAGATCATCCTGCATTTGGACCTCGGTCACCGGGTGTTGCGGCGGAACTCGGAAATTAGTGGGGTTAACGAACTGACTTTAAAACCATAACTCAAATTCAGATGGCATCAATGGATTAGTTCTGATGTATCGGGCACCGTTGGCAACAACACCATCGCTCCAACCCAACCGGCAAATAAAAAAGCCGCCTGCAGCGCAGGACGGCTTTTGGTCTTCCCTAGACTTGGGCTTTGGCGCCCAACGGATATCCGGTCCTAGCCTTGGCGGCGGCCGGATTTGAAAACATCCTGTTCAAGCGGCTTGAGGCCAAAGCTGCCGCGACGCGGGCCGGGATTTTCCGCCACGTATTTTTCGGCTACCTTGCGTTCGTCCTCGCTCATGCGGGCATGGATTGCCCCCATTTCGCGCTGCGCCTGGCTGCCTTCGGTCGGTGCCGACATTTTCAGCCAGTAATAGGCTAGAATATTGTCCTGTTCGACGCCACTGCCAATCGCATAAAGACGTCCAAGTGCTGCCTGACCATTTGCCGATCCCTTGCGGGCGGCACGTTCATACCAGGTCGCCGCGCGCACCATATCAACCGGCACGCCGAGGCCATGTTCGTACATTACACCGATCAGGTGATAGCCGCCCGGATGGCCAAGCTCGGCCAGATCCATGGCAAGATCCAGCGCATTGGCGTAATCGGGTTCGCGGTGCGGCACACCGAAAATCTGGATCTGGGTCATCTGATATTTCGCAGATGCATCCCCCTGATTAACCGCATGGCTCAACATCTTCCAGCCACGGTCAAACAGCTTCAAATCCGATGAATGGCAGAAATACATCGCAAGGTTGGCCTGGGCATAGGCATCCCCCTCGCTCGCGGCGAGTTCAAACCAGCTGATGCTTTCGGCGATATTGCGTTCAGCGCCAAGCCCGACACCAAGGGCATAGCCGAGGGCCGATGCGGCCTCGACACTGCCGGCACGGGCCGCGCGCATGTTAAACTCGAACGATTTCGACGGATCGCGACGAACCCCGCGGCCTTCAAGATAAAGGTATGCCAGAACGCTGGCAGCAGACGGGTCATTCAGTTCGCTGGCGCGTTCGAAATAGGAGACAGCCTTTTCGTCGTCCTGCGGCACGCCCCAACCGTTCAGATAGCAAACACCAAGGTTGTAAAGCGCTGCGACTGAGCCGAACTCGATCGCCTCTTCAAACCAGTGTGCCGCCGTTTCGGCATTTTCCTGAACGCCAAGCCCCTTGGCATAGAGATAACCAAGGTTGTTTGCCGATACCGGTCCACCAGCGGCAGCTTCTTCGTTAAACCAATAGGCCGCTTCGCGGTACCATTGCTGACCTTCGCCAAGATCCTCGGCAACGCCGAGTCCCTTGCTGCGCATATAGCCATAGCAAACCGCCGCAAAAGCACGGCTCTGTCTGTGAATTTGGTCAAGGATGCGGCGGGTCGCGGACTCATCACGCGGCATGCCGTCGCCCAGATAATGCTTTTGGGCAAGCGAAAGCTGGGCGAAAATGTCTTTTTCAACATTCGCCTCATCGTAATAGACCATTTTAAGTGCACGATCCATCACAGCACTACACTCTTCACCGCTCAAAAAAAACCAACAGAATCATAGCGCTTACACCCACTTTGGGCGAAAAAGGCGCCACCATATAGTTATTGAACGTTAATTTATAGCACTAAGCTGCGACTTTTCCAACTGGTCTCGATAGGTTGCAAGGAAACCTTGGAACTCTTCTACTTCGTCGACGCGATCGGCAAGCGTCCGGTAATCGATCAGACCTTGGGTCGGCGAAGACGTGATCAGGCTGAAGGCCTCGGCATAGGGGCTTTGCGCCATGACTTCGCCATAACGCCGCTTGAGCATGTTAAGGGTGCGTTCCTGCCCGGCCATCGCCAGATTAACCGCCCAATTGAGCATGTATCGGCCACGCTCATCCGAGATACCGTTTTCATCGAATGGTTCTTCACCGACCAGTCGCTGGAACGTCTCGGCGGCGGACATGTAATCGCGGGTATTGCGATAATGATCGATCCGCAGCAATTCGGCATTGCGCGAATAGTCGCCTTCAAGCGATGCAATTGCTTCAATACCGCGATCCGTATCAAGCAGGGCACGCGCCCGAAGGTGTCGACGCTGGGTGGCAAGTTCGTCGGAAACGCCCGGCACTTCGGTCTCGTCGATGATGCGGATGGTTTCCTCGGGCTTGCTATCAAGAAGATAAACCAATGCCAGTCGCGCCCCGACCCGGGCCTTTTCCACCCCGGTCAGACGGAAGTCGACCTGATGTTCAAGGAGTTCCTCGGCGCGTTCAAACAGTTCGACATCAACCATGCGGTCGGCAAGACGGCGAATAAGTTCGTCGCCCTTGTCACCCGCCGGCGTCAGTTCGCGGAACTCGTCATAAAGCGCAACCGCCTTGATCGCCGAGATATTATTGATTTCCTCGCCGAGATACAGGTTTTCAAAAGTCTTGTGCATCATGTCGGTCGCCTCGGTCGCCACCGGCATATTCGGGAAGAAGATCGCAACCTGACGCAGGGTATTAAGCCCTTCGCGGAAATCCTTGTTCTCGATCTGCAGTTCGCCAATCCGTTTGAGCAACGCCATCTCGAACGCATCACCGCGCCATGCAAAACGCAGTTTCTGAAGCTGCTCAATCGCATCTTCGACCGTCAGGCGTTCAAGCCGCATCAGAAGTTCGGTGCGGTCAAAGATCGCATGCGCACGCGCCTTGCGGTTTTCACCCTCTGCCACCTGATCCCAGGTCGCAACAGCCTGTTCAAGCTCGCCAGCTTCTTCTTCGAAAATACCCTTAAGATACTGGATATCCATGATCTTGCTTTCGGAAAGACCCGGGGTCACCAGCATCTTTTCGATCATGTCCATGCCCGCTTCGGGGTTGCCGACGATCAAGGCCTGTTCGGTTGCAATCGGCACCAGACGCGACAGCAATTCGGGCGGGTAGTAATCAAGGATATGGACACTTTCTAGAAGGTCGCGCGCACCTTCGTTCGGCCGCCCGCGCGCCGCCAGAGTCACTGCCCGCCAAAGCTGCATCTCGGGGATCTTGCGCAGGCGTTCATCTTCCAGCAGGCGTTCGGCCTCTTCGTATTCCCGGTTCAGGAACTTGACCGCAGCCTTAAGGGCACGGAACTGCAATCGCTGGGCAATCAGCGGATCATCGTGTTCCATTGCGGAAATCACGGCAGCTGCTTCGGGTCCCAATCCGTTTGCCAGATAATACTGGGCCAGATCAAGACGCGCCTTATTGCGATGCTCGTCACCGGATTCTGCAATTTTCCGCCGCAGCCCACGGATGGTTTTATTGTATTGATCCAGACCACCGCGCCGCCAGTCATCCAACTCGAAAATAAGCCCTTCGCGACCGTCGCCTGTTTGCGCGCGCACGCCGGTTGCCGAGGCCAGCAACCGTGCACCTTCCGGTGAAATGTTAAGGCCATCTTCGGCGGTAACAATCACGGCCTGCCCATCATCGCGCCCGGCGACCTGCACGCTGTCATTCATCGGGGCAACGACCACGCCCTGAACAGAAGGCAGAACTTCAAATTCCGGATAGCGCAGCGCAACCTCGATGCCATAGCCGTTCTGGGTTGTCGTGGTCACACGCAAAGTGTCGCCGACTTCGGGATCATCAATCGGGATAATCGGCCCGACATCCTCAAGGGGTACGATCAGGCGCGCACGGGTCTGTTCATCCAACTCAATCGACGGACCCAGCTTTTCAACCGGCTGCATGATGCCTTGCTGCATGGTGATGCGCCAATCACCCGTTTCACTCCGGCCGGTATAAAGGCCGATACCCTCGGGGATTGTCATGCGGACAATCGTTGCGTATGGGCTTTCGATCTGTTCGACAACGCCGACGATCTGGGCGGCCTGTTGTCGCACGTTATCAAGGTTGAGATTGGCACGTACATCAAACGCCAACCACAAGAACCCGGCGCGCGACCATACCGCCGCCCCGCCCGGCTGTCCGAACGGGAAACCAAGCGTCAGTTCGGTCGCGGTCTGATCAACGGTGACGACAAGATCGCCGATACTTTGCCGTTCGATCGGCGCCTGCCCGTTGGTTCGAACGGTATTGCCTGCGTTCTGCGCGGCCTGTGCCAGGGCTTCGGGGGAGTTGGGGTCAAGCGCGCCCTCTTCGGACGTTGGTGCGCCTGCATCGGGAACGTCCGGCGCCGCATCTTCGTTCTGCGCAGTTGCAGACGGGGTTGCGGGCGCAGGCGGCGCTGGGGTTGTCACCCCGGCCTCTGGCGTGTCTGTCGTCCGGGTTTGCGCGGTGGTGGTTGCCGGGGCGCGCTGCACGCCCATAATATCAACCACAACCTTGTTACCAGACCGGAAATGGCGCAGTTGCCGTGCCGGGGTCGTTTCGACAACGACATCCAGCGGATTGGTGTCGCCCTGGCGCACACGCACACCTTCGGGCAGGCGTCGTGAAATATCGTTGGCATTGATCCGGGCCGGCGCATCAAACGCGATGGTTTGCGCGCCTTGCGCCCCTTCAAGGACGTAATCGGTGCGGTTTGGCCAGTCAAACACCAGACGATAGAAGGTGGGATGGCGTCCAACCCGCACGTCAAGCTCTGCCAGTTCTGCCGGGTTATCGGCAACCGTTTCAACCGGGGTTGTAGGTGCCGGGGTTATTTCAGGGGTTTGGTCTTCCTGCGCGGGACGCGCCGGGGGTGTCGGTACGGAGGGTGCCGGTGCGTCGGGTTTATCGAGGATGTCCAGGACAACGTTGCTGCCGACGTTAAACGCGCGCACTTCGTAATCATCACTCAGCACAAAGGCGATTGTACGACCGTCGGGATCAAAGAATGCATCGGAAATATAGCGCGAAACCGGCGTCAGAACACCGCGCAACGAAGCCACCAATGGCTGATCGAACCGCACGACCAACTGGTCGCCGATGATCTCGGCGGTGTAGTTGACCGGCTCGTTCCATTGCAGAACAATTCGGCCATACCCGTTATGAAGCCCGGAGCGGATGATAACAGGGTCCGCCACCTGGGCTATTGCAGGGCGCATTCCGCTATAAGGCAAAACCATTGCCGTGGTGGTCGCAATTGCAACCGCCAGCAGGATGCGCACGGCAAGTTTCGCCATACTTACGTGCCTCCGATCCCGCTTCCCCCGTGAGGCTCGATTACAATGTCGACTCGGCGCGCCATTGCAAATCGCGCCTCCTCATCCAAGAGTTTGGGAAGCTGGTCGTATCTTGATGCCGCAAATCCGTAAATATTTATGTAATCTGTGTAACCGGATTGCTTTAACTCGTTGGCAACAGCCCCGGCACGGGCCAGCGAAAGTTCCCAGTTCGATGCATATTGCCCACGCCCGCTAAGCGGCCTTGGATCAGTATGCCCCTGAACACCGATACGGTTACCGATATTGCGTAACACCCCGCCCAGCACAAACAAGGCCTGTTGCGCCTTGGGTGTCATATCCGAACTACCGGCAACAAACAGAATATCACCCGGCAGGGAAATCACCAGTTTGTCGGCTTCGCGCGACATGCGCGCATCCCCCAGCACCGGGTTGTCATCAATCGCGTCGTCAATCACGGCACTGAGATAATCAAGGTTCATTGCCGGTTTGCGATACACACGCGGAATGTTCATGTTCGCCATCGGCTCGTCAGTATCTTCGACCGGCGACGGTTTGATCGATTGCGACAAGGCATCAACGACCTCGTCCCAGCGATCGATCTTGACCTTGGACATGGCAAACAGCATGACAAAGAATGTTAGCAGCAGCGAAATCAGATCCGCCAGACTAAGCATCCAGGGCGGTGGGCCCTTGACCTCTGGCTTGCGTGGTGCGTCTTCGCTCATCCGCCACCTCCCGATGCTTGCGGTCCAAGCGGGATCGGCTGGGAAATGGATGGCTGCGCGCCACCATTTGCCGGCGGGATCATGAATTGTTGAGGCGCGACAGCACCCGTCTGCCCGCCCGAACCACCGCCATTCGCGCCAGAGTCCGGCGTCGTGGAGGTCGGCGTTGCGGCGGGCGTTTCATTTCCATTGCCGTTACGATTGATCGGTTCCGGCGCTTCCTTGGGACCGAAATTCCAGAAAAAACGGAACGTCACGATGAACGGGTCGGCACCCGGGTCAATCCCGACAAAGAAACGGTCTTCGGGTGCGCCGACATCGGTCAGTTCGCGGGCAAATGATCCGGCCTGGGCGATCTGAAGATTGTTTTCAATCTGGATGGTGCCTTTGTCTTCGATCTGGCTGCCCATGACCATTTCCATCTCGTAGGAGGCATAGCCATCGTCATCGGCCAGCACTTCGGCAAGCTGGCGCATGAAATCGGCCTGTCTTTCGCGGACCAGAATGGAATTGGTATCAAACAGCTGATCGACATGCATGATGACCTCCATCAGCTTGCCCGGCTGAATAACTTCAACCCGGACCACTTTGATGGCGGTTTCAAAAAGATGCCCCAGCTTGTCCTGGGTTTCCTGTGCTGATACCGTTGGCCCCTCGATGGAGGTCACAGTCTGCAGACTGGTTGTCGGCGGGAGAATGGCCGCGAATGCCGAGGAAAGGCTTTCCTGCACTTCGCGAGTTTTGACCTCTTCAAAGGTCGAAATGGTATTGAGCAGAATGAAAAAGGCTAGCAGAAGAAGATAGAGCGCCAGAAACAACGCCACTGCCCCGTTTGTAGGGGGGGAAGGTGGTGTCGGTCCATCGTCCTCTATCTCCGCCATGATAACGCCACTTAGTTAAACATCGCGTCGATGTCGGCCTGCGTTACGCCTTTTCCTTCAAGCTGCGGACCGTTCAGCAAAGCCTCTTCGCCTTCCAGTTCTTTTTTCTTCCGCGGGTTGGCGGCAGCATATTTGGCGATTTCATCACCAAATGCCGTCACAAGCCCTTCAACCCGTTCTTCGATGGATTTCAGGGCCTTGATCACCTTGGTGGTGCGCTGGCCGGTGATATCCTGGAAGTTACAGGCTTCGTAGACGCGCATCGTTGCACTGGTCACGATTTCAGCCTGTTCTGGCGGCAAGGTGCTTGCGAATTCTTCAAGCGTGTCCATGGCATCAAGGATTTCGTGCGTCGCCCCGGCAGTCGCATCGACGATGGCATCAAGCTCGTCGGTTGCGTTGGGGATGTACTCGGCCTTGATATCGTCCGGACGAAGCGAGGCGATTTCCGATTTCATCTTGCGAATGATGCCGGAAAGCTCATCGAGCTCGCCAAACAAACGTTTCTGATCATCGGTCGGTTTATCGCCCATAAAGCGCGACAACTGATCCATCAGATCGGACAATTGTTCGACCTTCAGGTCATCACCGTCAAGGCGAGCCTGAAGATCATTCAACAACTGACGTAGTTCGTCTTTGGTCGCCTTAGACATAGCGGTATCGCGGGACACCTGCCCCGCGCTCCTGATCAGAAATCACCAATGACAGTCTTCATCTTGCCTTTCAACGTCTCTGCGTTGAACGGCTTGACGATATAGTTGGAGACGCCTGCCTTTTTCGCCATGACCACGTTCTCGGTCTTGGCTTCAGCGGTGATCATGATGAAGGGCATATCCTTCAGTTTTGCGTCTGCGCGGACTTCCTTCAGAAGCTGAAGACCGGTCATCGGCTCCATGTTCCAGTCGGAAATCACGAGGCTGAACGGAGCCTCACGCAGTTTGCGAAGCGCCATGCTACCATCGGTCGCTTCTTCAATATTCGTAAAGTTGAGCTGCCGCAGAAGGTTACGGATGATACGCAACATGGTTTTGTAATCATCCACAATCAGGATCGGCATATTCGGATCGACGGCCATTCACAACTCCATCAGCTATCTGATCTCCCACCCTTGCCTACCATACTTCCGCATAGTAACAAGGCCCCTAATAATCGTGATGTACCTATTTAATATTGGTTAATCAAGATGTTTAACCCACGATTAAATTCGCCACCACGTTGTCTTCGCTCAAAAATTCTCCCCCAACGGCCACTCTTTCCCATTCGGGCCGTGCGGTCAATCCTTTGCAGCGTTCCGCTATTGAAGCGGCAACATGTTGATATCCTGCTTGTAGGCCAGCTCGGACGTCAGCGCGCGCGCACGATCCGGTGTCATTTCTGACAGAACGGCTGCCGTGTTCGCTTCGCGCATGCCCAGTGCGACCTGCAGAAGAATATCCATATCAAGATCGTTCCAGATGCGTGCCGCATCTTTCGGCTTCATTTTTTCATAAACGCTGATCAGCTTTTTGATGCGATCGTCTTCCTGCGCTTCCTTGGTTTCGACCAGACCTTCGATGGCCGATTTAAGGGATTTCATTTCCTCGATCTTGGCATCGATGCGCGCCTCGGCGGCGGCAATCAGGCTTTCGCGTTCGTCAAGGCGCTGCTCCTTGCGGTCCAGCTCGACACGGCGGACCGACAGGTTCTGCAACAGGTCAATTTCTTCCTGGGTGAAAAGCGTCGGATCGCCGCCCAGCATCGGCGGCACGTCGGGGTTACCCGTGACACCGTCAATCGGCTCACCTTCCATGGTAAGCGCTTCCGGGTTATCCAGACCCGGATCACCATTTTCCGGTGTCGCGGCCTGTTCGGCAGCAGGATCGGGTGCCGGTGCCTGCGCCTGGGCCATCTGCACCACGCTGACACCTTTATTCTCTGCCGTTTCCGGCTTGGCGGAGTCATACGAAAACAGGTTGACCACCCGCATCGAAAGCACCATCACGCCAACCAGAACGACCAACGGCAGAATACGCACACCTGACATTCACACACCCAAGCATGTCGGCACAAAGTGCCCATGCTCCTTCCCGATTGATTTCTGTCCGTTCCAGTGGAACGGGATCCTACCCATTAGATATATAGAAAACTCGTAATCTCAAGACCGACAACAACGCAAATTCGTTGCTTGAAACTTCTTATCGAACCGACCGCAAGGCCGCCAGCAATTCACGTTCTGCCTCGGAACGCCCAGCATCTTCATCCTGATCATAAGGATCGGACACATCCGCCCGACTGCCATACGATCCCCCCGAACGCGCGGGCTCTTCGCGGTCATAGCCATCATCGACCGGGCCATTTCCCCCGCGCTCGATCTCGCCAACCATTCTGGCGGCAAGTTCTTCGGCACGGGTTTCAACACCGACGCGATCACGGTCGTCAATGACATCATTGCGGTCTTTGGCCGCCTTCATCCGCCCAAGACCGGCATTACCCGCCCCGGCCGATTTTCCACCATCACCGCCCGCAGCCATGCCGTCGGCCGCGTTTCCAGCGGTACGGCGCACGGAATTAACGTCGCGCGCAGCCTTTTCAAGGCGGTTGGCGATGCTTTCACCGCGATCGACCATAAAGCTCAGGTCTTCGTTCAGTGCGCTGGCCTTTTCAATATCCTCGCGCAGCCGTTCGCCAGACTGCTCCGCCATTTCCTTAAGGGCGGTGATCGACGTTTCGGCGCGCTCATTGGCGGCATTGAAAGCGGTCAGGAAGTTCTGCATGTCTTCGCGGCTACGCCGAAAAGCTGCCAGCTTGCGGTTCAGAATAATCGCATAGACAATCGTTGCCCCCAACAGCACGATCATCACAAGATCCAGATAGAACGCGAAGTCCATCAGCTAGTCTTCCTCGTTTATGCGCGCACGATCACGAACCTGAATGGCAATCCTGTCACCCTTGCGCCCCATCAACCCCTTGAACAACGGCACATCCCCGCAGCGGACCTCGACAGGCGAGGTCGGACCAGTATTAAGAACCAGTCTGTTCCCAACTTCAAGGTTGAGGACATCGCCAAGCGCCATGATCTGTTCATCAAGAACAGCCAATAGATTAACATGGGTCTGCCACAGCTCATTTGCGAGGTGGTTTTCCCAAATGGAGTCACGACCGAACTTTTCCCCCATGAACATCTGAAGCAGAAGTTCACGAACCGGTTCCAGCGTCGCATAAGGGATCAGAAGTTCAAGTCGACCACCACGGTCTTCCATGTCGATGCGAAGCTTCGCCACGATGGCGGCGTTGGCATGACGAGCAATGGTGGCAAAACGCGGGTTGGTTTCAAGGCGCTCAAAGCGGAATGTCACCGGGCTTAGCGGGTCAAACGCAGCCGAAAGATCACCAAGAACCACGTGGATCATACGTTCCACAAGGTTACGTTCGATCGTTGTGTAGGGACGACCTTCAATACGCATGGCCGCCGTACCGCGACGCCCCCCCAGAAGAACGTCCACGATGGAATAAATCAGCGCTGAATCGACGGTCAGCAGCCCGTAGTTATCCCACTCCTCTGCCTTGAAAACACCAAGCATCGCCGGCAACGGGATCGAGTTCAGGTAATCACCGAAACGCAGCGACAGGATGTTATCAAGCGAGACTTCGACGTTATCGGATGTGAAGTTACGCAAGGACGTCGACATCATACGCACAAGGCGGTCGAACACGACTTCAAGCATCGGAAGTCGTTCATAAGCCACCATCGACGAGTTGATAATCGCCTGAATACCCGACTGATCGCCTGCACCCGAACCGTCATCAAAGCCGAGAAGACTGTCAATTTCGTCCTGGTTCAGAACGCGCGCAGATGTGCCGCCGCCCATGGCTTCGGCCATATCGTCGCCGCCGCCATCATCGTCGCCGTCATCATCGCCGAGCATGGATTCCCATTCGGCGGCCATGTCCTCGCCGCCGTCGTCTCCACCCTCGTCATCGCCGCCTGCCATGGCTTCCCATTCAGCGGCGAGAGCATCATCATCTTCGTCTTCATCAGCCATCAGCGATTGCTTCCTGAATTTGGCACTCGGGCTGCTACAAGATTATTGTACCAGCATTTCCTTGAACAAAACGTCGTTTATTTTCGCAGGCTTGGCTGCGGCACTCACCCGGATCAAAAGTTCTTCGCGCAATCTGAACATCCCTTCGGAGCCGGAAAGATCCTCTGGACGCAGTTCGCGAAGATAGACCTGAAAGTTGTCAACAATGCGCGGCATCATCTGTTCGACCTGCGGCAGCATTCCCTGATCGGCGACTTCCAGACTGACACGGATTTTAAGGTAACTCTGCTTTCCGCCACCGGTATTCAGATTGACCAGAATTTCCGGCAAGTCGACAAAGCCGACATTTTCCGGAACGCCCGGGTCATTTTCAATCGAATCTTCTGTGATGACTTCCTCAGTCTGCTCGCCACCGCCACCGGTCAGCATGTCTATCACCGGCTGAAGCATGCCGGTGAAATACGCCGCCGCAGCACCGCCCAGCAAAAGCAGCACAAGCAGAATGACCACGACCAGCATCTTCTTGCTTCGGCCACCGCCACCCTCGTCCATTTCGATTTCGTCGACGTCGTCACCCATCGCTTCGCGAATTCCTGCGTTTGAAGTTCTATCTTCCTGATCCAGCAAACACTGTGCCGGATTAAAAGCCATAACGCTATCACGTTAAAAATATGTTGCGTTTCGGTCTATTGGTGATTTGTCACAGCGGCAAATATCACCATCTCAGCGCCATATGCTCAGCCCGGGCACGCAAAGCAATAGCTTGTCGTGGCCATCCCGGAATAAATTGCCGGATCGGAGTATCCGGCTTGTGGCGCAATTGTCAGATGATCCTTTACGACCCTGCAAACCGGACATGTTTTGCCGAGCTCCCCGACCACCCGGCAATCCTTTGCCCATAACGGCAGTCGGCAACGGCACTTTCAGTCAAACCACAGCAAAAAAGACCGGCAACAAATGCCGAACTTAAAATTTATTATTTTAAATCAATTACTTAATAAAACTGGCACGCAGATCGCATCCCTGATGGTCAAGTTACAGTCCTGAAAGGGAAATTCGACCATGGAAAACGTTTCATACATTGCACTGTCTCGTCAGAAGACGCTGCGCAGCATGATGAACAACCTGTCGCAGAACATGGCAAACATGAACACGACCGGTTACAAAGAGCAGCGCATGATGTTCACTGACTGGATCGCAAAGAACAAGGACGCGCCGTTCCGTGGCGAACGCGAAATCTCGCTGGTTCAGGATATCTCGCAATACAGAAATACAACTGTCGGCAACATTGAACATACAGATCGTCCGCTTGATGTGGCGCTTAGCCAGCCGGACATGTTCTTTGCCGTCGAAACGCCAACCGGTGTCCAATATACCCGTTCAGGCAACTTTTCCCTCGATCCGGGCGGCCAGCTGATCACCAATGACGGTTTTCCCGTGCTGAGTGATGCTGGGCAACCTCTGTTCTTTAACGAGGCAGATGGCCAGATCGAGATCAAGGGCGACGGATCCATCTCGACCGATATCGGCCAGATCGGCAAACTTCAGGTCGTTACTGTCGATAACGTGCAGGAAATGATCGTCACCGGGAACACCCTTTATCGTGCACCGGAAGATGAAAACAACGCAGACGCCGTCGAGCTTGTCGAAAACCCCGGCATTGTTCAAGGCGCGCTGGAAAAATCCAACGTCAATCCAATCAGCGCCATGACGCAGATGATTGACGTTCTTCGCACGTATCAATCGGTCAGCCGTTCTCTTGAAAGCGAGAACGAGCGTATGCGCAACATGATCAACAAACTCGGGGATGTCCGCGCCTGAACCGGCAGTGGCACCCGATAGATAACATCGAATTATAGCGCAAAATCTGCGCAATCGAAGGAGAAGACAGATGCGGTCACTTGATATCGGCGCTTTGGGCATGCAGGCTCAGTCCACCAACGTGGATGTGACCTCGCACAACATCGCCAACATGACCACCACCGGTTACAAGCGCCAACGTGCTGAATTCCAGGATCTGCTGTATCAGGATTTGCGCCGTGCAGGTTCGCCGTCATCCGATACTGGCACGATCGTGCCAACCGGCGTTCAGGTTGGTCTTGGTGTGAAGACCGCAGCAATCGGCCGTTACATGGGTCAGGGCTCACTGACCATGACCGAGAACGAGCTTGATATTGCCATTCAGGGCCGCGGGTATCTTCAGATCGACCTGCCCAGCGGGGAAACGGCTTATAGCCGTGATGGTACGCTTAAACTTGATGCCAACGGGGCGCTTGTGACCAAGGATGGCTTTGCGGTTCAGCCGGGCATCACGGTTCCGGCCAATGCGCGCTCGGTAACGATCAACTCCAACGGTGAAGTTTTTGCCGAGATCGATGGCCAGGTTGCCCCGCAGAACCTTGGTCAGCTTCAGCTTGCGACCTTTATTAACCCGCCGGGCCTGAACGCCCTTGGCGACAACCTGTTCCTTGAAACCGAAGCATCCGGCCAAGCCAATGTCGGCGCCCCGGGTGATGTCGGCTATGGCACGGTTCAGCAGGGATACCTTGAATCCTCGAACGTCAACGTGGTTCAGGAAATCACCAACCTGATCAAGGCGCAGCGCGCTTATGAAATGAACTCCAAATCGATCTCGACCACGGACGAGATGATGAGCGCCGTCAGCAACCTGCGATAATTTCCGGTTCTGAAAGCATTTCGTTTGCGCAAGTCGCGGTCACATGATCTGCGAACTTGCGCAAACTGTATTTACGCGATTTATACCGTTCCGTGGTACAGTAGGCGGATGAAGATAAAGAACATAATCCTTGCGCTCGCACTGTTGTCCGCAATTGCGTCTCTGCCCCCTTTGACAGAGAGCGCTTTGGCGCAATCATCGCAAGGCAGCAACCTTCGCAACAATCAGCCGAGCAGTTCTTCCGTCTTTCTTAAACCCGATGCCCTGGTCGAAGGTCAGTATGTGACCTTGGGTGATCTGTTTTCCGGGCTTGATCCCCAACAGCAAGATATTGCCGTCGCCCATGCGCCACAGCCGGGCAAACAAACCGTTCTTGATTATCGCTGGCTATACGGGATTGCCCAGCGCCACAATGTCGAATGGCGTCCGCGCACAACAGCCGATCAGGTCCTGATCACACGCGCCAGCCAAGTGATTACCATGGATGAAATCCGTGAAGCGGTCGAAATTTCCCTGGTTGACTATGGTATTCAGCGTCCCTTCACGGTCGATCTTTCGAGTGACAATTTCCAAATTCATCTACCCGTTGACGCCCGCAACAGTGTTGACGTCATTGCCATCGAAGTCAATTCACGCACCCAGCGCTTTGTTGCCAGCGTCACAACCGGCGCCCAGACTGCCCAACAGCGGACATATCGGATCAGCGGCAAATATTACCCGCTAACAAGCGTTCCGGTGTTGGTCGAACCAGTATCACGCGGCTCTGTCATCCGTTCCGATCAGGTCGAATACCGCGATTTCCGGTCCGAACGCGTTCCAAACGGGGCCATTCGCGACATCAATGATGTTATTGGCAAGGAAGTCATGCGGCCCAGCAATCCCAATGAACCCTTGATGTTCCGGGATCTGAGCAACCCCATTCTGGTCCGTCGCGGATCGCTTGTGATTATTCGCCTGGTCACCGCCAATATGTCCCTGACCGCACGCGGCAAGGCAATGGAAGACGGATCACTTGGTGATGTCATTCGCGTGGTCAACCAATCGAGCAACAAAACCATTCAGGTCGAAGTCGTTGCCGAGAACGAAGTCCGCGCCCTGCCCGCTCTGTCGCAGTAATCCGCGCCCCAAAACGCGACACAACCCGGCAAGCTTTTCCTCTTATACTAGCCGATAACTGGCACGGTACTTGCGTCAAGAAATGCAGGAACCCAGGAGGAATTCATGCCTACTAAAATTACCCAGATATCTTGGCGACGCATCGCGCTTGTCAGTTCGCTCATCGGGGCCACAGCATTGCTGTCAGGCTGCAACGCGATGAAACGGCTTTCCGAAGTTGGCGAACCGCCGAAACTGTCGTCCATTGATAACCCGACACAGTCAGAGGCCTATCGCCCGGTAAGTTTGCCGATGCCGGCCCCGCAGGTTGCCGAACGCAACCCGAACTCACTATGGCGTGCCGGCGCACGGTCCTTCTTCAAGGATCAACGCGCAAACCAGGTCGGCGACATCCTGACCGTGGTTGTTGAAATGGAAGACCGCGCGGCCCTTGCCAACACGACAGTTCGTTCGCGCACCAATTCCGAGGATCTCGCTGTTCCGAACCTGTTCGGCCTTGAGGCGGAAGTAGCCAAGGTGCTGCCTGATGCGATTGATCCGAGTTCGATGCTGGATTTTGACAGTAACACCTCAAACCGGGGTGCCGGGACCCTTGATCGTAACGAAGCCATTGATTTGCGTGTTGCGGCCATCGTTATTCAGGTTCTGCCGAACGGCAACTATGTCATTCATGGTCGCCAGGAAATTCGTGTGAACAGTGAAATTCGCGAAGTCCAGATTGCCGGCGTTATTCGCGCTGCTGACATTAGCTCCGCAAACGAAGTCAATTACGACAAGATTGCAGAAGCCCGTATCTCATATGGTGGTCGCGGGACGATTTCCGATGTTCAGCAGCCACGCTATGGCAGTGAAGTTCTCGACATCATTCTGCCGTTCTAACATTTGAAAAGTCTTGTGGCTCAATCCCGTTTTCCGGGTTCCGGTTGACCACATGGCGAAGCGTTCAAAGGTCACCTTCGGGTGGCCTTTTTCGCATCAGAGCGACACAAAAACGAAAAGCCCGGCCAGAAGGCCGGGCTTTTGTGATTTTGGTTATCCCTAACCAGTAATCTCCCACCATGTCATGTCGTTGCATGACGGGGATCGGCCAAGCCAAATCCCAAGTATTTTTTCCACCCGGCGCGATCAATCGTCGCGACGTGTGCGCTCCATCCGTTCATGGCGTTCCTGGGCTTCGATGCTCAGGGTCGCAATCGGACGAGCTTCAAGTCTTTTCAAGCTGATCGGCTCGTCGGTTTCTTCGCAGTAACCATAAGATCCGTCTTCAATTCGACGCAATGCAGCATCAATTTTTGAAATAAGCTTGCGCGCCCTGTCACGAGTACGAAGTTCAAGTGCCCGGTCAGTCTCCGCCGACGCGCGGTCGGTAAGATCCGGTTCCTGAAGCCCGCCATCTTGCAGGTTCGCTAATGTTTCTGAAGATTCATGCAGAAGTTCTGCCCGCCAGGTCAAAAGTTTCTGGCGGAAATATTCCCGCTGACGCGGGTTCATGAACTCTTCGTCCTCAGCAGGACGATAGTCAGGTGGTAAAGTGATAGTCATGTATGCCCTCTATACAGGACTCATCGATCGCGCGGCAATATAGAGGCCACGCGCCAACGGTGCAAGCCGATTGAACAAATAAATGCCAATCACCCCTCAAAGGCGCAGAATTCTGCGATATTTCTATGGAAAATACCTTTGATTAAACAATCAAATCAGGCCGGAAACTTCAAGTTTCGCCAACTCAACCCGGGCGCGAAGATCAATCTCGTCGAGAACAGAAGAGAGTTCGGGATCATCAATCATTTCGCGCTGCTGGTCGAGCAAACCGACCAATTGCTGCAGGCGTGCGGGGGATAATTGGCCACTTAGCAAGCCGTCGCGCACAGCCTCAAGCTGCTCGAGCATGCTTTTTGCGCGCAACATTGCGGCCTTTTTGGGCGAATCCAGTGCATCCCCGCTTTGCTGGAGCGCAAGCAAGGCATCAAGGGCACTGACAGCCCCCGCACTTCGAACACCAGCGGCACCGCCAGCATCCCCGGAAGAGTCGAGCGAACGCATGGCGTCAGCAAAACCGCTTCCGCCAGATGTGCCTGACGATTTCTTGCGCGATGAAGTACTCGTACCGGCAGCCTTGGAACCGCTAACCTTCATGATCCGTGTCCGCTCAGTTGTTGTCGATCTGCTCAATGAACATATGCAGTGCGTGGTTGGATGCATTCATCCAGCCCGAGCGACCGGAGAATGGGCAAACACCAAACTTGCAGAAATGAGTCTCCCTCAATCGCGCCAGACGCGCAACGGGAAAAAAATGCCGGGTTGGCGCATCGGCCGCGACGACACAGAGGCAAAATCACCTTAAACGCGTCGTTTTCAGGGGATTTTGGCGTTACCAAGGTCGCCATCCGCAGAAAGCCTCAGTTGGCATGGTTTTCGCAAATAGCTTTGCAAACGCGGTTTACCCGATCAATCGCCTCATTTGCCGGATGCGCTGCATCCCATGTAAAAGCGGAATTAAGAGTATGATCACAGGTCTTGGCAAAATAGCACGCAATGCACTCGCAATGCTCACGCTGGGAATGCTTGCCCTGACGCAGCTTACCCCTGCACATGCACAATCACGCATCAAGGATATCGCCGATTTCGAAGGCGTACGTGACAACATGCTGGTGGGTTATGGCCTTGTGGTTGGCTTGAATGGTACTGGCGATGATCTGGGCGATGCAGAATTTACCCGCCAAAGTATGGTCGCGATGCTTGAACGCCTTGGCATCAACGTCCGCGACCAGATCGAAGACCTTGAGTCTGATAACATCGCGGCCGTGATGGCCACCGCAACCCTGCCGCCGTTTTCGCGTCAGGGGTCGCGCATTGATGTCAATATCAGCGCGATTGGCACTGCCGAAAGCCTCCAGGGCGGCACGCTGCTTGTGACCCCGATGGTCGGTGCTGATGGCGAAGTTTATGCCGTTGCCCAGGGCAATCTCGCGGTTGGCGGTTTTTCCGCTGGTGGCAACGCTGAAACCATCGTCAAAGGCGTTCCGACCTCGGCACGTATTGCAAATGGCGGCATCGTTGAACGCGAAATCGACTTTAACCTGAATTCCATGCAGGACATGTCAGTCGTCCTGCGCAATCCGGACTTCACCACTGCACGCCGTGTCTCCGAAGCAATTAATGCCTATCTGGGTGAAGTTGCTGCACGCGCCAGCGACCCGGGCACCGTCCGTCTGAACATTCCGGAACGCTACAATCAGAATATTGTCGCCCTTCTGACCGATATCGAACAGCTTCGTGTTGAACCCGATCAGATCGCGCGTGTGGTGATTGACGAAAACACCGGCACCATCGTGATGGGCGAAAATGTCCGGATCAACCGTGTCGCGATTGCGCAGGGCAACCTGACAATCCGTGTCACCGAAACGCCGCAGGTTTCCCAGCCCTCGCCCTTCTCCCAGACCGGCACAACCGAGGTTGTCGACCGCACCAATATCGAGGTCGATGAAGGCGAAGACAATCAGTTGGGCATCATGAATGGCGGTGTCAGCCTTCAGGAACTGGTCAATGGCCTCAACAGCCTTGGCGTTGGTCCGCGCGACATGATCACCATCCTTCAGGCCATCAAGACGTCTGGAGCGCTTCAGGCTGAAATCGAGGTGATGTGATGATGACCGACAGCACCGCCGCTCTGATGGCGCAGGCACAGGCCAGCGCACAATACGGCAAGCAAAACAATATCGCGGCCCGGATGGATGCACTCACAGACGGGCACATCAAGACCGAAGCACAGGCACGCAAGGCTGGCGAGGAATTTGAATCGATGTTCCTTGGCCAGATGCTCAGCCACATGTTTGCCGGCCTTGAAACCAACGAAATGTTTGGCGGCGGGCATGGCGAGACGATGATGCGTTCCATGCTTGTTGATGAATATGCCAAAGAAATGTCCCGCGCAGGTGGCATCGGAATTGCAGATGCCGTTACACGCGAAATCCTTAAAGTCCAGGAGGGATGAAAATGACCACCCAAGAGCTGGTTACCGAACTTAAAAGCGTCACCTATGACCTTATGTCCCTGCTGGAACGTGAATCCAGTGAACTGCGCAGCCTAACATCTGCCGAATATGAGCAATTCCTGTCGGAAAAATCTGCCTTGGCAATGCAGTACGAGCAGCTGGTTGTAAAACTGCGCAGCCGTGGTGAAGAACTCCGCGCCATGTCCGAAGAAGAACGTGAAGAGCTGCGCGAGCTTCAAGCCGAGTTTCAGCAGGCTGCACGGCGCAATATGAACACGTTACAGGCGGCCAAGGCGACCAACGAACGCGTGGTTCAGGCCATCGTCCGCGCGGTCAATGACAAATCTAAAGAAGAATGCACGACCTATACCCGCTCTGCCACCACCAGCAAGGCGTCGCTTGGCGGTTATGGTCGCACGATCAATAAGTCCGGTGGCGCCTACAGCGTCAACGAAACGCTCTAAGGGTAGAGGCAAAGATCATGTCACTTACTCAGGCACTCAATACTGCGATCTCTGGCCTTAACACGGCACAAGCCCGTATTGCGATCACGTCTTCGAACATTTCGAACGTGAATACCGAGGGCTACTCCAGAAAGATCGCCGGTCAGGAGACCTTGTCGCTTGACGGTGTCGGTGCCGGCTCCCAGGTTGCTGACATTTATCGTAACGTCAACGAGGGCCTGGTACGTGAAATGCGCGGCGAACTGGGCAAAGCCGGTCGCGAAGAAGCCCGTTATGAGTTCTTCATGCGCGTTCAGACCCTGTTTGGCACCACCCAGTCTGATGCTGCGATCAGCCAGCGCATCAACGATCTGGCCGACGCGTTTGAACAGCTTGGCGTTACCCCTGACCAGAATTCACCGCGTGTCGAAGCCATCGAAAGCGCAATTCAGGTCATGGAATCGTTCGAGAGGCTGTCAAGCCAGCTTCAGGATCTGCGCGATGACATCGATGACCAGATCACCGATGAGGTGAACAGTGCCAACACCTTGCTGACGCAGATTTCTGAGCTCAATACTGGCATCGTTCGTCTGAACAACCTTGATCAGCCAACGACAGAGCTTGAAGATCAGCGTGATCAGAAGCTTAATCAGCTGTCAAAGATCATAGATATCACGACCTTCAGCCGCAGTGATGGGTCGGTAGTCGTATATTCGGCAAATGGCGCAAACACGCTTCTTGATCGCTCCCCAAACAAGCTGACCTTTAATCAAACTGCTGGCTTCGAACCGGGCACGGGCGGCTCGGGTATTTCGCTTGATGGCGAAGACATTACGGACACGCTGCGTACAGGAACCCTGAAGGGTCTACTTGAGATGCGCGATTCAGAAATTCCGGCAATGAATGACCAGATCAATGAACTGGCTGCTCAACTGCGCGATGCCATCAATGAAGAACATAACAAAGGCACCTCGTTCCCGCCGCCAGCCAATCTTTCGGGCACACGCACGGTTGATGGCAGCGATCCGTTAACAGCGACCGGTGCATTTCGCGTTGCCGCACTCGATCAAAATGGTGACCTTGTTGCCACTGACAGCTGGGCTGATATTTCCCTGCCGACAACCCCGGCAACGGTTCAAGGCATCGTTGATGCGATCAATGCCTCGGACGCCGGATCGTATCTGACAGCATCACTGGTGGACAATCGCCTGGTTATCGAAGGCCAGGATGGTAACCGCGTTGCCATTAACGAATTAGACAGCGAGATCACGCTGAGCGATGGTCGCCAGCAGGGCATGTCACACTATTTTGGCCTAAATGACTTTGTCACGACCACCAAGAGATCCGATGTCATGAGCTCTGCCGCGCAACAAAGTTCGACAAGTGCGCTGGGTGTGACGGCAAGTTCCTTTACAATCAGTGCAGGCACGGGTGCGCTTGCCGGAGCGGGCATTACAGTCAACTACACTGCAACAGACTCGCTTGAAGATATCCGCGACAACATCCGTACAGCACTTCAGGGTGCAGGCTTCACCGCCGCTGCCGCCGAAGAAGCTGCCTTCATTGTCGAAGATGGTGACCGCTACCGTCTGGTCATTGAATATAATGCCAACCTGACGATCAATGATTCGGGCACGTTGTCCTCAAAGATCGGCTTCACTGAAGACCGTCCATCCCTGTCTGGCAACATGGATGTCGCCGCTGCAATCAAGAATGATCCCTCGCGGATTGTGCGCGGACAGATGAATGCGGACACTTACAATACCTCGACCGCAATCATCGATCCGGACGCGGCAATTCCTAACTTGGGCCCGCTTGTACCGCCGCCGGTTAACTATACATTGACTGTCAGTGGCAATTTTACAGATGTTGATATTGATTATGATACCAACACGTCGCTGCAAGACATCGCTGATGCCATCAACAACAGTGCGACGCTAACGGACAACAATATCACTGCTGAAGTCAAATTCGACAGCCAGTTGGGTGGTTATAAACTCCATGTCATAGATGCGGATGGCGATCCGTTCTATTTCAGCGACGATGGCCTGCCCAACGCAGATGCACTCACGACAGTTCTGGGGCTTGGCATCACTTTCGGCGTTCATGAAGGCGACAACAGTGCCGCAAACTCGATCAGTAATGCCTTTGAACGCACCGATATTGATTTCGGGGCAACCGATGGTCTGTCGGGCGAACGCACGTCGCTAACCGATTATGCAGCTGGCATTGTGGCAACCGCAGCGACAAAAGCCAGCATTGCCGAAAGTTCCTATGATTTCCAGGACAACCTGGTGGTTGACCTCAGCACCCGCATTCAGAACGAAGCCGGCGTCAACCTTGATGAAGAGATGTCGGATCTGGTGATTTTTCAGCGTGCCTACACCGCCACTGCCCAAGTGATTACCACGGTTGAGGAAATGTTTGATGCACTGCTCAATGCAGTTTAAACTGCATGCTTATGAAATGAGGCTGTCATGGTAACTCGTGTCGCGACATATACAAACCACACATTACTTTCGGACTTGGCACTCCGCAATGCTGCGCGTGTAACAGATCTTCAGAATCAGGCGTCCAGCGGTTACAAATCGCGCAATTACGCAGGCATCGCCGACAGCACGCAACGCCTGCTCAATCTTGAGACCGAATATAGCCGCACGGAACAGTACCTGCGCAATACAACGCAAGGTAAGTTGCGCCTGCAAAGCATGGAAACCGCCGTTGACAGCATGCTGACCATCGCGACCGAGATGAAGAGCTTGCTCATCCAGGCAAGCTCCGCTCAACAGGCTGATGACGTCAATATCCGTAACGAAGCGGACCAGGCACTGCAACAGATTGCCAACTTGCTCAATACCAACCTTGACGGACGCTTCCTTTTTGCCGGCGGACGTTCCGAAGAACCGGCAGTGGATATCGAGAAAATCGGAGCGCCGGACAACTATATCAGCAAACTTAATACGTCAGTGACAACTGGCGCAACCCTCGCATCACTTGGCGTCACAGGTGGCGCAGGTGGCGTACTCCAGATCGTCAGCACAGATGTTGACGGCAACAGCACGACCTCCACCGTCGCCTACAATTCTGCCACCGACGATATCGGCGACATCATGGATGCCATCAATAACGTCACAGCCAACCGCGCCATTGCGTCGCTGCGGGGGTTGGGTGGAGAAGGCCCTCCGCTTTTGAATATTGAAAATGTCGGCAACGGTTCGATCACAATTACCGAAACAGGTACCGGTGATTTTCTCTCAAAGCTTGGCATGGAAAAGATGGGCAATCCGCGCCCAGACGCCGATTATTATATGGGCGATCACCAGATCATGGATCTGCGGGTCGACGACAAGTACGATGTCTCCTATGGCATTTTGGGTGACAACCCGGCATTCCAGAAATTGGTTCAGGGCCTTGGCATTGCTGCAAGCACTGAAAACCAGGATGCGTTGACTGTCGCACTCGGCTTTATCAACGATGCAATCAACGAACTTCCAAACGTTCAGGGGCAAATCGGTCTCGATATTGCCAATGTCGAACGCTTCGAAGAACGCCATCAGGATTTCAAGGTTTTTGCCGCCCAGGCCATCACCGACATCGAAACTGTTGACGTTCCCCTGACCCTTGCGGAAGTCAGTCAGTATACGACGGCTCTGCAGGCCAGTTTTATTTCCATCTCACGCGCCGCAGATTTATCTTTGGCTAACTATTTGCGTTGATTGTGATATAAATCGTATTGCGTCTTTAACTGTTTTGTTCGCATGATACCAAGGGTAGTATGTGGGGCAGAACCTTTCGACCGTCGGAGAATTGCGGGAATGGAAACCGAAAACGTCGCCGAGAATGAAACACCTGAATCCGTTGTCGTGGAAACACGCTTCGGCGACATCGAGTTCAGCTGGGACAAAGGCATCTATATGCCGGTCGGCCTCCTTGGCTTTCCTGAACACCATGTTTTCGGACTGGCTAACATCCCCAACACATCACTTGATCAGTTCAAGCTTTATCAAAGCCTGACGGATGCAAGCCTGTCCTTTATCGTCGCACCGTATAATATGGAAAGCGGCGTTTACGCCGACAAAGACCTGATGACTGCGCAGAAAAGTCTCGCGATCGACAGTGCTGACATGGCCATTCTGATGGTTGTCACAATCCGGAGCGCACCAAGCGGTCAGGGCATTACGATGTCGACCAATCTGCGTGCGCCTATTCTTGTCGACACTGCGCGCCAGGTCGCCTGGCAGCATATTTTGCCCAATGAAAAATACTCTGTGCAGCATGACCTGTAATTTTTGCCTAGCATATTGGCACGCGCATTGCTTTGACGTCCCCCAAGGCAATGTCGCCGAGAGATTGAATGGCGTGAGCCATTCTATCTTATCCGTGTAGGAGGAATAAAATGGCTCTTAATATTATTTCCAACTATGCAGCGAACGTAGCCCATCGAAACCTGACTGCTTCGGACACGATGGCGACGCGCTCGCTTGCAAAACTTTCCTCGGGTACCCGTGTTGTTTCTGCACGTGATGATGCTGCATCCATGGCCATCGGTGCACGTCTGAACGCAACAACGGAATCCCTCAAGACCGCAACGGTTAACGTCAACCAGGCCAACTCGATGCTCCAGATCGCCGATGGCGGCATGGCAACCATTGATAACATCCTGGTGCGCATGAAAACGCTTGCCGTTCAGGCATCGTCTGGTAACTTATCGGATACCGAACGCGGCTTCCTGAACGATGAATTCGTTCAACTGCGTGAAGAAATTGACCGCATTTCTTCTTCTACCAACTTCAACGGCATTCAGCTGCTCGGTGATGGTGGTGACGTAGCAATTAACTTCGATGATCTCGCTTCGGGTGCCAGTGGTGCCGCCCTGGTTCCGGCAGCCGGTTTCGATCGCTTTGCCATCACCGACAACAACTACTGGGCGACCGACGCCAACGATAGCGGCGTCACTGATAACAACTTCCAGGTCAGCATCAACGAAGGTACTGCCGGTCAGGTGATCATGACGGTCACTGCCACCATTGATGGCACCATAGACCGCGTTCAGTCGATTGACGTTACCGACTATGCATCGGGTGGAACGACCGCTATCGGTGCTGGCGAAAATGCAACGCTGAACTTTGATGAGCTTGGTCTGACCTTCACGGTCAACACCAACTTCTCGGAAACCGTCACCTATGTTGAAGCCGGTACTGCCGGTAGCCAGGACTTCGGTAGCGACGCCTCCTTCGGTGCCGCGGGCGTTAACTCGACCCTCAACACAGTCAATATGGCTGCAGATAATGGTCAGCAGTTGCAGCAAACCGTCGACTTCCAGGTTGGCGCCGGTAATACGGCCAATGATCGATTGGCGATTGAATTTACGGCAGTAGATTCGGAGACCCTCGGCTCTGGCGCAAACGGGGCGCAAACATCTATTGCCGATCTGACGGACAATGCCATTGATACGGCGGCGAACGCCCAGAACGCAGTCGAAGTCGTCAGCCGAGCAATTGACGACCTGCAACGCGCTCGTGCAAATATTGGTACTTATCAAAACCGTCTGGACTTTGCTGGTCAGAACCTTGCATCTACCCAGGAAAATACGGAATCTGCACGGTCTACGCTACTTGACCTCGATGTTGCGTCTGAAATGACGAACTTCACATCGAAGCAGATTCTCGTTCAGTCGGGTGTGGCAATGCTGGCACAGGCAAACCAGATGCCGCAGAACCTCCTGCGTCTGCTTCAGGGTTAAGCTCCTAGCCTATAAGGTTTACAAAGACCACTTCAAACGGCGGCAATGTTTTGATTGCCGCCGTTTTTTTTGTTTCTTTTGCTCAATAACTCAAACAAAGTCGATAAATGCAGGCATAAGATTCCTATTGAGAATGGGCATTTCTTGTCGATATGCGCGTCGGAATTCACCGCATCGCCTAGATCGAACAGCTGTACGAATCGCTGCACTTTCAGTCAGCATCAATGCTTCTGCCCCTGACTTCACTGCAAATTATCGTGATTTATTTCGACAACTGCACTCTAGACATTCGTCTTCGACGAAACAGCCCGCTTTGCCAATTTAACCTATTGTTAATCTGATATTTTTCAACAAAAACGGTCTGTGACTTTCGCGTACAACAGTGAACATATTGATACTATGCATTTCCTTTAGCTATCTGTTAGCTATCTGTTTTTGTGGTTTTTTCTAGACTCTAGCCTCCAGCGAGCGTTTATGTATAAAGGTGAGCTACTTTAAGTTGTTCAAGATGAACAACAAGCTCACGTAACTATCGACTAGGACTTTCACTCCATGTAGGAAGATGAAAAATGGCTCTCAATATTATTTCCAACTACGCAGCCAACGTTGCTCACCGCAACTTGACTGCTTCTGACGAGATGGCGACCCGTTCGCTGTCGAAACTGTCTTCTGGTACCCGTGTTGTTTCCGCACGTGACGATGCCGCTTCCATGGCAATCGGTGCGCGTTTGAACGCAACCACCCAGGCTCTCAAAACTGCAACCGTGAACGTTGGTCAGGCCAACTCGATGCTCCAGATCGCCGATGGCGGTATGGCAACCATTGATGATGTTCTCGTTCGCATGAAGACACTGGCTGTTCAGGCATCGTCTGGCAACCTGTCCGATACCGAACGCGGCTTCCTCAATGACGAGTTCACCGAACTGCGTGACGAGATTGATCGTATTGCTTCCTCGACCAACTTCAACGGCATTCAGCTGCTTGGCAATGGTGGTGACGTTGCAATCAACTTCGACGATCTTGCTTCGGGTGCAAGCGGTGCTTCCCTGGTTCCGGCAGCTGGTTTCGATGGTTTTGCCATCACCGACAACAACTACTGGGCGACCGACGCCAATGCTGGCGGCGTTACCGATAACAGCTTCCAGGTCAGCATCAACGAAGGTACTGCCGGTCAGGTGATCATGACGGTTAGCGCCACCATTGATGGTGCAGTTGATCGTACTCAGTCGATTGACGTGACCGACTATGCATCCGGCGGCACCACCGCTATCGGTGCCGGCGAAAATGCAACGCTGAACTTCGATGAACTTGGTCTGACCTTCACGGTCAACACGAACTTCTCGGAAACCGTCACCTATGTTGAAGCCGGTACCGCCGGTAGCCAAGACTTCGGTAGCGACGCCTCCTTCGGTGCCGCGGGTGTTAACTCGACCCTCAACACAGTCAATATGGCTGCAGATAATGGTCAGCAGTTGGCAACCAGCATCGAGTTCCAGGTTGGTGGCGGCAACACCGCAAACGACCGTCTGTCGATCAACCTGACTTCGGTTGACTCAGAAGCGCTCGGGTCTGGCGGTACGGGCCAGGAGTCACTTGAAGACCTTGGTGCGAACGCAATCTCCACAGCTGCCGGTGCGCAGAATGCCGTCGAAGTTGTGACCCGCGCGATTGATGACTTGCAGCGCGCCCGTGCTGCGGTTGGTACCTCTCAGAACCGTCTGGACTTTGCTGGTCAGAACCTTGCATCCACGCAGGAAAACACTGAATCAGCGCGTTCCACCCTGCTTGATCTGGACGTTGCGGCCGAAATGACCGCCTTCACCTCCAAGCAGATCCTGGTTCAGTCGGGTGTCGCCATGCTGGCACAGGCAAACCAGATGCCGCAGAACCTGCTTCGTCTGCTGCAGTAATCTGCAGATTAACAAACATCTTTACAAAAAGGGGCGGCCTTCGGGTCGCCCCTTTCTATTTGCGTAACGACTCTGGCAACGAAATTCACAGTATTGCGAGATATTTCATAAATACATCACTACTTTTACGATTTTTTTATAACTGCCCCGACAACCAAAAAATATGCTTAAAGCACTGATTCGACTAAAAAGGGATAGGTGTAAAAATCTTATGGACAGTTTAGTAATACTTACGTATATTTTTATCACTCATTTAGATTTTGTTGATCAAGAGGATCTTCGAAGTCTGCTTCTGGCAAGAGTCAGAATTTGTTGAACGGCGTTACCGTTCAGAGCTATCCAAGTAGGAGAAACAAAATGGCTCTCAATATTATTTCCAACTACGCAGCCAACGTTGCTCACCGCAACTTGACTGCTTCTGACGAGATGGCGACCCGTTCGCTGTCGAAACTGTCTTCTGGTACCCGTGTTGTTTCCGCACGTGACGATGCCGCTTCCATGGCAATCGGTGCGCGTTTGAACGCAACCACCCAGGCTCTCAAAACTGCAACCGTGAACGTTGGTCAGGCCAACTCGATGCTCCAGATCGCCGATGGCGGTATGGCAACCATTGATGATGTTCTCGTTCGCATGAAGACACTGGCTGTTCAGGCATCGTCTGGCAACCTGTCCGATACCGAACGCGGCTTCCTCAATGACGAGTTCACCGAACTGCGTGACGAGATTGATCGTATTGCTTCCTCGACCAACTTCAACGGCATTCAGCTGCTTGGCAATGGTGGTGACGTTGCAATCAACTTCGACGATCTTGCTTCGGGTGCAAGCGGTGCTTCCCTGGTTCCGGCAGCTGGTTTCGATGGTTTTGCCATCACCGACAACAACTACTGGGCGACCGACGCCAATGCTGGCGGCGTTACCGATAACAGCTTCCAGGTCAGCATCAACGAAGGTACTGCCGGTCAGGTGATCATGACGGTTAGCGCCACCATTGATGGTGCAGTTGATCGTACTCAGTCGATTGACGTGACCGACTATGCATCCGGCGGCACCACCGCTATCGGTGCCGGCGAAAATGCAACGCTGAACTTCGATGAACTTGGTCTGACCTTCACGGTCAACACGAACTTCTCGGAAACCGTCACCTATGTTGAAGCCGGTACCGCCGGTAGCCAAGACTTCGGTAGCGACGCCTCCTTCGGTGCCGCGGGTGTTAACTCGACCCTCAACACAGTCAATATGGCTGCAGATAATGGTCAGCAGTTGGCAACCAGCATCGAGTTCCAGGTTGGTGGCGGCAACACCGCAAACGACCGTCTGTCGATCAACCTGACTTCGGTTGACTCAGAAGCGCTCGGGTCTGGCGGTACGGGCCAGGAGTCACTTGAAGACCTTGGTGCGAACGCAATCTCCACAGCTGCCGGTGCGCAGAATGCCGTCGAAGTTGTGACCCGCGCGATTGATGACTTGCAGCGCGCCCGTGCTGCGGTTGGTACCTCTCAGAACCGTCTGGACTTTGCTGGTCAGAACCTTGCATCCACGCAGGAAAACACTGAATCAGCGCGTTCCACCCTGCTTGATCTGGACGTTGCGGCCGAAATGACCGCCTTCACCTCCAAGCAGATCCTGGTTCAGTCGGGTGTCGCCATGCTGGCACAGGCAAACCAGATGCCGCAGAACCTGCTTCGTCTGCTGCAGTAATCTGCAGATTAACAAACATCTTTACAAAAAGGGGCGGCCTTCGGGTCGCCTCTTTACTATTTGCCTAGATCCGCTTCCACACAAAAGTTAGCTGTTGATGACGATTCGGGTTTCTTAGCTGGCAACCTACTTTTAAACGCAGCGACCAACAAGACGCGACTTTTTAACCCACTGTTTTTTATAGAATTCCGATTTTTATTTCTGTTTGAATGATTTTTTTCTGGACATCCAGCTCAAGAAAATGCCAATAGAAATCTCGTGGACCTTATTATAGGCTGTTCAAGAAGAACTCCTGAGGATCAATCCGCGCACATACAGACATGGTGTCTGATGTTCATTCCAAGTAGGAAGATGAAAAATGGCTCTCAATATTATTTCCAACTACGCCGCTAATGTAGCTCATCGCAACCTCACTGCGTCCGATGAGATGGCGACCCGTTCCCTTTCAAAACTGTCTTCTGGTACTCGTGTTGTTTCCGCACGTGACGATGCCGCTTCCATGGCAATCGGTGCGCGTTTGAACGCAACCACCCAGGCTCTCAAAACTGCAACTGTGAACGTTGGCCAGGCCAACGCAATGCTCCAGATCGCCGATGGCGGTATGGCAACCATTGATGATGTTCTCGTTCGCATGAAGACACTGGCTGTTCAGGCATCGTCTGGCAATCTGTCCGATACCGAACGCGGCTTCCTCAATGACGAGTTCACCGAACTGCGTGACGAGATTGATCGTATTGCTTCCTCGACCAACTTCAACGGCATTCAGCTGCTTGGCAATGGTGGTGACGTTGCAATCAACTTCGACGATCTTGCTTCGGGTGCAAGCGGTGCTTCCCTGGTTCCGGCAGCTGGTTTCGATGGTTTTGCCATCACCGACAACAACTACTGGGCGACCGACGCCAATGCTGGCGGCGTTACCGATAACAGCTTCCAGGTCAGCATCAACGAAGGTACTGCCGGTCAGGTGATCATGACGGTTAGCGCCACCATTGATGGTGCAGTTGATCGTACTCAGTCGATTGACGTGACCGACTATGCATCCGGCGGCACCACCGCTATCGGTGCTGGCGAAAATGCAACGCTGAACTTCGATGAACTTGGCCTGACCTTCACGGTCAACACCAACTTCTCTGCCTCTGTTAGCTACGTTGAAGCTGGTACCGCCGGCAGTCAGGACTTCGGTAGCGATGCCTCCTTTGGCACCGCGGGTGTTAACTCGACCCTCAACACAGTCAACATGGCTGCAGATAATGGTCAGCAGTTAGCAACCAGCATCGAGTTCCAGGTTGGTGGCGGCAACACCGCAAACGACCGTCTGTCGATCAACCTGACTTCAGTTGACGCAGAAGCGCTCGGGTCTGGCGGTACGGGCCAGGAGTCACTTGAAGACCTTGGTGCGAACGCAATCTCCACAGCTGCCGGTGCGCAGAATGCCGTCGAAGTTGTGACCCGCGCGATTGATGACTTGCAGCGCGCCCGTGCTGCGGTTGGTACCTCTCAGAACCGTCTGGACTTTGCTGGTCAGAACCTTGCATCCACGCAGGAAAACACTGAATCAGCGCGTTCCACCCTGCTTGATCTGGACGTTGCGGCCGAAATGACCGCCTTCACCTCCAAGCAGATCCTGGTTCAGTCGGGTGTCGCCATGCTGGCACAGGCAAACCAGATGCCGCAGAACCTGCTTCGTCTGCTGCAGTAATCTGCAGATTAACAAACATCTTTACAAAAAGGGGCGGCCTTCGGGTCGCCCCTTTTTGCATGACTACAGCAGCGATTGAATTCCAAATCGCTTGCTTCATCTGACAAAATCTATTTAAAGATCAGCACGAAATCTATACATCAGGATAATTGCTTAGCCTGTGTCAGATCCGTTGACTTGGAGTCGGATTCATTTACGAACCATTAACAAACCCGGCACAGCTAGCGCTTTGACCTCTACGCAACCATTTGTTTTTAATGGAAAAAGTGAGGAATCTTTTTTCACTGGACACAAATCTAACCTAAAAGTATATTACACTCTATATGTATTACCGTTTTCATCCCTATGTTCGGGTTGGAAACACTCCGGCAAATGTGCCGGATAACGGACAACAAGATGTTGCCCAGAGCTGTCCATGTAGGAGATGCGTTATGGCTCTTAACATTATTTCGAACTATGCTGCGAACGTCGCGCACCGTAACCTTTCGGCTTCTGATCAAATGGCGACCCGGTCGCTGTCGAAGCTGTCGTCTGGTACGCGCGTCGTTTCTGCGCGTGATGACGCAGCTTCCATGGCAATCGGTGCGCGTTTGAACGCAACGACTGAGGCCCTTAAAACTGCTTCCGTAAACGTTGGCCAGGCCAACTCGATGCTGCAGATTGCCGACGGCGGCATGGCAACGATCGACAATATTCTGGTCCGCATGAAAACGCTTTCGGTTCAGGCATCCTCTGGCAACCTGTCCGACACTGAACGCGGTTTCCTCAATGATGAGTTCGTGCAGTTGCGCGAAGAAATTGACCGCATCGCATCCTCAACCAACTTCAACGGCATTCAACTTCTGGGTGATGGTGGTGATGTTGCCGCCAACTTTGGGAATCTTGCTTCCGGTGGTGGCGGTGCGGCTCTGGTTCCTGCTGCCGGTTTCGATGGCTTTGCCATCACCGACAACAACTATTGGGCGACCGACGCCAATGCTGGTGGCGTGACCGACAACAGCTTCCAAGTCAGCATCAACGAAGGTACTGCTGGTCAGGTTATCATGACGGTCAGTGCCACCATTGACGGTGTTTTGGACCGCGTTCAGTCAATTGACGTTACCGACTATGCGTCCGGTGGCACCACCGCAATTGGCGCTGGTGAAAACGCAACGCTGAACTTCGATGAATTTGGCTTGTCCTTCTCGGTCAACACCAACTTCTCTGCAACTGTTAGCTATGTTGAGGCCGGCACCAATGGTGATCAGGACTTCGGTAGTGACGCTACCTTTAATAACGGCGCTGCGACCTTTGACTCGACCGCCAACGTTGTCAACATGTCAGCGGACAACGGCCAGACATTGCAGAGTTCAATCGAATTCCAGGTTGGCGCTGGTAATACAGCAAACGACCGTCTGAATATTTCACTCAACGCAGTTGATTCCGATACTCTCGGCGCCGGTGCACTGGGTACACAGGAATCGCTTATGTCACTGGGCGCCAATGCAATCAGCACAGTCGGAAACGCCCAAAGTGCGGTTGAGGTTGTGACCCGCGCGATTGACGATTTGCAGCGCGCCCGAGCTTCAGTTGGTACCTATCAAAACCGCTTGGACTTCGCTGGTCAGAACCTTGCGTCTACGCAGGAAAACACTGAATCAGCTCGTTCAACCCTGCTCGACCTGGACGTCGCGGCCGAAATGACCGCCTTCACGTCCAAGCAGATCCTGGTTCAGTCGGGTGTCGCAATGTTGGCACAAGCAAACCAGATGCCGCAAAACTTGTTGCGTCTGTTACAGTAACCTAACTCTCGTCCCCCGGCACTGATTGCCGGCAATCGTCTTTTTCAAGTTTCATCCTGCTGTTACAGGATGGCGGCTTTAAGGAGCTGAAAAATGGAAGTCGTAAAAAACTATAGTGCGTCGAGTGGCTCCGGGGGCATCCCCCATGCTGCTGCGAGCGTACCGGAAGTCGCACCAGCCAAAGCCAGTGCGGTTTCTTCACCGGTGGCAAAACCGGAAAACAAACCTTCTGCAGTTCCGCAGAAAATGCAGGATGCCCTTGCAAGTATGGATCTGCCCGACCTTGCCGATGGCACCGCACGGGTTGAGCTGAACTTCAACCAGGACACCGGCCGCGTTGTGGCAAAAGTTACCGACCGGACCAGTGGTGAAGTCCTGCGCGAACTGCCCTCCAAGGAACTGCAGCAACTGTTCTCGCAGATGCGCGAGTACCTCGGCAGCTTTGTCGACGAAGAAATTTAACACAGCGAGTGGGCGCATATAGGCACGGTTCTTGCAGTTCGGTTTGACAAAACATACCGCTAGCAGGCAAAATCGGCCGGGAGCACCCAAGGAGCTACACCAATGAGCAGTCTGAATTTAAATAATATCTATGTTGGCGATAACGGTCGCGTCCAGTTGTCTGGCGGCTCGTCCAACATTGATTTCGTCGACACCGTCGACAAGATGATTGCTGCCCGTCGTATTCCTGCCGACAATCTTGAAAAACGGATTGAAGCAAACGACGAGAAAATTGCTGCGCTGAAAGAGCTGCAGACGCTTGTTGGTACCCTTAAGGACTCCATGGCGAACCTCTATGGTGCGACCAGCTTTGACAACTCGCGAAATATCTTTGAATCCAAACAAATTTTTGCTTCGACAAACAACACCACCGAAGCAGGATCTTTAATAGGTGTTGTCGCCTCAAACGCCGCCGAGACCGGAAGCTACAAGTTCGAAATCAACCAGGTCGCCAGCAAACACAAGCTTTCAAGTAATACCCAGACTGTCGCGGCAAGCGCTGACGTCACCGGACTTACGGGCACTGGCACATTTACGATAACCGGTGGCAGTGGCAGCTCAAGCGTGACCGTCGCAGCCGGTGATACGCTTCAGGACATCCGTGACAAGATCAACAACGTCAAGGATACGACCGGCATTCAGGCTTCGGTCGTCAAGGTGTCAGAAACCGAAAGTACACTGATCCTGACGTCGGTCGAGGAAGGTGAAGCCAATCGCATGTCGTTCAGTGACGACACCGGCAGTGTTTTGCAAAACCTCGGTGTTCTGACAGACGCGACGACAATCAATGCTGCCAACGTTATTGATGATGGTAACAATGCCAGCATCACGCTTGATGGCATCACTGTTACGCGCGGGTCCAACGAATTCTCTGATCTTATTGATGGCCTGAGCATCAGCCTCTATGACGCTGAACCGGGGACAGAGATCACGATTGAAATCGAACAGGACCTTAATCAGGCGAAAACGGCAATCCTCAATTTTGTCGAAGCCTATAATGCTGTTCAGACATTCATCAACGAGAAGACTTTCGTTGACCCGACCACGGGCGAGTCCTCGGAAGATGCAGTGTTGCTCGGCAATACGTCTGTCAAAGGCATTGAATCTGCCCTGCAACAGATTGCGGGTTCTTTTGCGAACGGTGTAACCGACAGACCCGACAAGGACGATTATTCGGTCCTAGCTGAAATTGGTTTGGATTTCGTTGCCTATGGCGCGAACGAAGACCCGATGCTCAGCAAAACCATCGATCTTGACGAGGCAGCCCTGAACGAAGCGTTGCTCAACGAACCGCAAGAAGTGATGGAACTGTTCCTGTTCCGTGGGAAGTCTGACAATTCTGACGTCACCATGACCGGTTTTGACGGCAAAACCAATGCTGCAACCTATGAGTTCAACATTGATGCATCCGGCGGTACGATCAACAGCGTCACCTACGATATCACCGTCAATGGCGTGACAACGACCGGCAAGAACGCCGTTGTATCGGGCAACAGCATTCGCACGGCCGACGGTTTGCGCCTGTTTTACGGTGGGGATGCAAATGCATCCGATACAGCGACTGTAACCACCAGCATCGGGATCGGTGCGCAATTCTACTTCGAACTGGATTCTATTCTGGACGAAGAAGACGGGAGTTTGACCCAGGCCATTTCCGATCTGGAGGTGCAGACCACTTCTTACGAAGAAAAAGTTGACCGCATTGACGAACGTCTTACCCGGCAGCGAGAAGTCCTTATGGATCAGTTCATTGCAATGGAATCGGCCCTTGCACGCATGAAGAACATTCAGAGTTCTCTTGACGAATTAATGGCTGCAGGACGAGATAAAGGTTAACTTTTGTCTGCCATACATGCACACTGAACTCACGCTTAGCATACCAAGGAGTGTCGCATGAACGAACACGCCGCCCATACATACAAGCAACAACAGGTCAATACAGCCACACCGGCAAAGATGGTGTTCATGCTGTTTGAAAAGACCTTGTCGCGCTTGCAGGAGGCGCAACACGCGATTGAGCGGAATGACATTCAGGGCCGTTGCAATGCGAACTGCAGTGCACAGGAACTGATTGCCCATCTTTCGAACACTTTGGATATGGAACAGGGTGGCGAAATCGCCGCGAATCTGGAACGACTCTATACCCACTGCATGCTCCGTCTGATGGATGTGGATCGGAAAAATGATCCCAACGCCGCAGCAGAAGTGATCAAGCTTCTGACACCACTTCGGGATTCATGGGCCGAGCTTTCTGAGAAAAGCGAAGGTGAACTGCGTCAGGCAGTTTTGACCGCGCAACAAGCACGCCCGGCGCTTACCAACGAAACGGCAACTGCAAGCGAAGAAACAGAACCACAGGCACCGGCGAAAACCGGCCTGTCAATTTCTGCCTGATCCCAAACACCGGGTATCTCGCACCGGATTAAAGACCTCCGAAATTTTCGGAGGTCTTTTTTGTTTTTGGCCTGCTTTTGACCGGGCCACTAAATCACAGGTTCATTTTTGCCCGGCATCGGCCAAACCCCGTGGAAGGCAAAATCTGCCCTTTCTGCCAAGGCACTGCTAACCTGCTGAAACTATGTAGAAAACGTTAACAATCAAAACTGGCCCACCACTTGCACATGTTCTGACACTGCTTCCATAAGGACCAAGGTCATGAACAGCTCTGCGATTACAAACAGCGTGATGCCAACTGTCTCCATTCCCGGCACAAACCCTAGCGAACGCAAGGGATCGGGCTTTGGGGATGTCATGGCATCAATCACAGACAACTGGTCTGAGCAAAGTCATCAGGTCAAATACGACGCGGCAAAATCTGCCCAGAAGAATTTCGATGATCGGCGCTCAGATATGGATGCCGAAAGATCCGCACGCGACGAACGCAGCATCAATGAGGCGCGTTCCGAAGATCGCCGCGAAGAAGACCCTGTCCGCGCATCACATGATGACTACGAAGATCATGATGATCATGCCAAAATCGATGATCCTAAATCCGATGAACCGCGCGACGTGGAAGCTACCTCGGAAGATGATCACGCTGGCGAGGACATGGAAACTGCCGATGGTGGTGATCGTTCAAACGATAGCGAAGCTGCACCCCAGGACGGGGAAAACACTGCTTCCGCATCCGACGAAACCACATCAGCAGAATCAGATGATACCAAGTCAGATGGCGACAGCCCCCTGACGGGCGACGCTGGCATGGTTGATCCAAACCAGCCTGCACAAGCCGTTCCGCTTCCCGGATCCCCCGAAGCCATTGAATTGGCTAAGGCAGAAGCCGCCAAAATGAAGGCAGCTGGTACTAATGGTGCAGCAAATGCCCAGAATGCAGCCCTGGCAAATGGTCAGGCCGCAACCGGTGCCACCAATGGTAACGCCACTGCGGATAGCACGACAGACGGCTTGATGAATTCAACTGCCCTGTCGCAGCCTGCGGCGGCATCCTCTGCCAAGATGGCACTGAATGGTGCGGATGCGGGGGCCGGCGATGAAATGTCCTCCGACAAGTTCCTTTCGCGGGTTGTCGATTCAATGACCGGTGACGGCAAAGGTAAAACCGATGCCACCGGCACCACTAATGCGGCAACCACTGGCCAGACCAATAATGGCACCCAACAGCCTTCCGCAGCCAACCCGGCACAAACTGCCCAGGCAGCGCAGCAGGCAATGGCCGCAGCAGCAGCCGGACCGAACGCGCAAAACAACCCGACCGCCGCGCAGAATGTGTCAACCAGCAGTGCGGTTACCGCAACTGGCGGCACTGAGGCCACAGCAACAGCCAACGGCCAACCGGGAAGTGCCAACAGTCTGCATCAGAGCAACACGGGTGGTCAGACCGCGCACACCGCACGTCAGGCCCCGTCGCAACAGGTTCAGCAGCAAGTCGCCGTTTCGATCCGCAATGCCGCCAGCGAAGGCGTTGACAAGATCTCTGTTCAGCTTCGACCAGAACATCTTGGACGCGTCGACGTCAAAATGGAGATCGGTCAGGATGGTCGAATCCAGGGTGTCATTCAGGCTGACACACGCGAAACACTCGACATGTTGCGTCAGGACTCCCGTGCCTTGCAGCAAGCGCTGAAAGACGCCGGTCTGAATGCAGACAGTCAAAGCTTCACCTTCGAACACAGGAATGAAGGTGGCCAGAGTCAGGAAGGCAACGGCCAATCCCGTATGACCGCCGATCAGGGCAGTAGCCCGGATGAAGGTGATGTCATGAGTGGAACCGAACTCGCCGAACATGTCGCCATTGGCTACGGGATTAATCCCAACGGCCTTGTCGATATCCGGATATAGAAAAGGTAGAGGGCACATCCCATGACCGTTTCATCCCTGACAAACGTTGGCCTTTCTCAGTCCAACACGAATGCTGCTTCAAGCAGCTCCGCCAATCAGTTGGCGCAGAACTTTGATACGTTTCTGACCCTGCTGACCACGCAGCTCAAGAACCAGGATCCGACCTCGCCAATGGAAAGTGACAAATTCACTGACCAGTTGAGCCAGTTCGCCCAAGTTGAGCAAGGCATTCAGAGTAACAAGAATCTTGAAGACCTAATTGCCATGCAAGGCCAGCAGCGACAGCTTTCCGCCCTGTCCTATGTCGGCGCTGAGATTGAAGCCGTCGGTGATACCAATTGGCTCGAAGAAGGTGAAGAGCTCACCTACAAATACAATGTTTCACCAGAAGTTCCACGGCTGCAGCTGCAGATTCAGGATCAAACTGGCAAAACTGTCTTTTCTTCGGAATTCACCGATATTTCCGGGCTCCAGACCTTCACCTGGGACGGGAAAAACAACAGTGGCGTCGAGCAGGCAGACGGAGCCTATACGCTGGTTGTCAAACCAATGGCTGCAAACGGTGACACCTTCAAAGACGAGAAGGGCAAACCTGCCTCTGTCGCGATTGGCATCATCGGGACAGTTGATAGTGTCGATATCGATGATACGGACATCTATCTCCGCCTTGGTGATGTCTCGGTTCCATTCTCCACCCTGACCAATGTGAAGTTGGGGGCCAACGACACTGAGACTGGAAACGGCAACACAGACACTGATACCGGAGATGGCTCCGGAACTGACGAGCAGGAAGAAGCCGCCTAGGGCATTCATCCGGATTTGATTAACACCCTGTCGAAACAGGAGACTAAAAATGAGCCTTTTTGGTGCAATGATTTCCGGTGTTTCCGGCTTGAATGCTCAGTCGCAAAACCTGGGCGTCATCTCGGACAACATCTCGAACCTCAATACCATCGGCTATAAGGGAACGGTTGGACGTTTTTCAACCTTGGTTACCGAAGCCGCAACAGATACCCGTTACACTCCAGGTGGTGTAAGGTTCCATCCGACCGCTTTGATCAGTAAACAAGGCTTGCTACAAGCAACGTCTTCAAGCACTGCAGCGGCAATTTCTGGCGATGGCTTCTTTATTGTCCGCGATTCCTCCTCGCCTGGATCGAACGACGAACTCTTCTTCACCCGTGCAGGGGACTTCAAACCCGATGACGACGGTTATCTGCGAAATACAGCTGGATATTACGTTCAGGGCTGGGCCACGGACAGAGAAGGTAACTTGCTTGACCGGAACGGCAATACCACCAGCTCAAACAGCTCTGCTGTAAGCGATCTGCAAGTTATTGATGTTAACCGTATCCTGACTGCAGCTGCAGCGACAACCAATATAGAGCTAAGCGCCAACCTGAACCGGGATGAAACGGCTGTGGCAGGTGGCACCAATGTGTCGACGACGCTTGGTCTTGATTATGACACGACCCTTCTTGACGGGTTCGGCGGCATTTCTGCTGGTGACAGTTTTGATATCACCCATGAGGGAACGACAACAACCATTACGATCACTGCTACGGATACACTCGCAACTCTCGCGGCCAAGATCAGTGCTGTGACTGGCGTATCGGCCACGACGACCACCACTGGCACCAATGACACCATGACGCTGACCGGAGCCTTCGCCGATCAGGATGTCACCATTACAAACAACAACAATACCCCACTCACTGCACTTGGGTTTACCGGACCGTTCCCGGCAACCCTGTCTTCCACTTACACGGCGGGAGATCTTGCAAGTGGAACAGTTGCTGAAGACAACACAATGCCCATAACGATCTACGATTCACTGGGTGCTGCGCATACGGTGAACCTGCAGCTTGTCAAGCTTGGCCAGAACCGTTGGGCTTTTGAATTTACCGGCCAGACCGGAACGGACGAACTTGATGCGGCGTCTCATCCAAACGGCCTGATCCAATCTGGTATCCTTACTTTCAACGGCGACGGGAGTTTGGGGTCCTATACAGATAGCTCTGGTAATGATCTGACAAATACGAACATCACGGCGAACTGGTCCAATGGCTCGAACCAAAGCGAAATCACTCTTGATTTGGGTACCATCGGCTTCCAGGATGGCTTCACTCAATTCGGGGCACAAACCGACCCGAATGGTAACATTGTTGAATACACCACCAACTTCATCAATCAAAATGGTGCACAAGCTGGTAACATGGTGAACTATTCGTTTACCGAAGACGGCTTCCTTGAAATTGAATATGCAAACGGTGTGAAACGCCCGGTCTACAAACTGGCGATCGCAACGTTCGAAGCCCCTGATGAAATGGAAAACCACACCGGTAACGTTTACCGTCAGACCCGTGAATCAGGCGATTATCTGTTGCGTGAACCGGGCCTTAACGGGGCGGGTAACGTTGTGGCATCGGCACTTGAAGGATCGAACGTCGATCTCGGTACAGAGTTCACCAACATGATCGTTACCCAGCGCGCCTACTCCGCGAACACCAAGACGATCACCACGACCGATGAAATGCTCGACGAGCTGATCCGTATCAAACGGTAATTGCATCTGTTTCAGGGCGTTAGCCCGCCCTGAAACATATTGCACCAGATTAGACTCGCCCGGCACAATTGCCGGGCTTCTTTTTGCCCGATTGACTCACTACATTAAGGGCAGAACAATTCGGTCATTAAATATCCAAGCGATTCAAATCACTGATAAATTTGAATCCGATGACTGGGCAAAAATTGCCGGTTGTTAACCTGTTCTTCAGCATGGAGAACTATTCGTTGTTAATGCTGGTCGTATTCCGCACGGATCGATCCGCATGGGGACAGTGGTAAATTTTCGTTTCGGAGCAGTCGAACGTGGGCGGCTTGTTACAAACACTCAAGGGTCTGGGACCGACGCGGCTGATGGCTATCAGTGGCGTGGGCGTGCTGTTGCTTGTCTTCTTTGCATTCCTGATCATGCGTGTTTCAGCCCCGAATATGGAACTGCTCTATCGCGATCTGGATCCGGCAGATGCCAGCCAGATCGTCAATCGCCTCGAAGACCAGCAGGTTCAGTACCAGTTGCTGAACAATGGCACCGAAATTCTTGTCCCGGCCGACCAGGTCAACCGCATGCGTCTGACCATGGCCGAAAGCGGCCTGCCGACCGGCGGCTCTGTCGGGTACGAAGTATTTGACAATTCCGACGGCTTTGGCGCCACCAGTTTCGAACAGAACATCAACCATGTTCGCGCCCTTGAAGGCGAGCTGGCCCGCACAATCGCATCCATTCAGGCGATCCAGCAGGCACGCGTTCATCTGGTTCTGCCAAAACGTCAAATGTTCTCGCGTGAAACCCAGGAAGCCAGCGCCTCTATCGCGGTCAAGATGGCCGGTGGCGAACTGAAACCCGAACAGGTCGTTGCCATCCAGCATCTTGTGGCTGCCGCGGTGCCCCAGCTTGATCCGGGCAAGGTATCGATCATTGATGAACGCGGCCGGTTGCTGGCGCGCGGTGATGGCGAACAGCAGTCGTCGACATTCCTGACCCAGACCGCTGATGAAATGCGCATTCGCACCGAAAGCCGCCTGCGCAATACCATCGAAGATCTTCTGTCGCGCTCCCTTGGTTACGGCGAAGTCCGCGCCGAAGTTTCGGTCGAAATGGACTTCAACAAGATTACGACCGCCAATGAGCGGTTTAATCCGGATGAGCGCGTAATCCGTTCCAGTCAGACGATTGAAGAAAACGCGACCAATTCCGAGACCGAGGGCACCGATCCGGTAACGCTGCAGAACAATCTGCCGGATGCCAACTTTGATGCCGCCAACGGTGCAGGAACCCAAAGTCAGGAAAGCCGTACCGAAGAAACGGTCAATTACGAGATTTCCAAAACAACCACCACACAGATCAAGGAAATCGGCGAGATTTCGCGTGTGACGGTTGCCGTCCTTGTTGATGGCACCTACACCACCGACGAAAATGGCGAGCGCCTGTATCAGGAACGCTCCCCGGAAGACCTTGAAAAGATCGCAGCACTCGTGCGCAGCGCCATCGGCTATGACCCGCAACGCAGCGATCAGGTCGAGGTCATCAACATGCAGTTCGCTGATACTGCCGACCTGTTCCCGGATGAAGAGATCGAGACGTTCCTTGGCCTTGATAAGGCTGAGATCTTCCGCATCGCCGAGATGCTGGTGCTGGCGATTGTTGCCATCCTCGTCATCCTGCTGGTGGTACGCCCGCTTCTGACCCGTGCGTTCGAAACTCTGCCGAGTGCGGCAGATATGGCACAGCGTCAGCTTCTTGCCGATGACATGACCGCCGATGGCACGCCGGCCCTTGAAGGTCCGGCACCCGTTCCGATGGCACCTGGCATGGATGACGGCGAAGAACTGATCAACCTGTCGCAGGTTGAAGGTCGCGTGAAAGCATCCTCGGTCAAGAAGATTGGCGAGATCGTGGAGAAACACCCGGAAGAAGCTCTCTCGATCATTCGCAACTGGCTGTATCAGGAGAGCTAATTCTCCTGACAGTTATCGGCTCACTGGCAGCCGCAGGGCTGCCTTCCTTTTGTTGCTCAAGGCGTTTTAGCAGTTCGATATGACGGCCATTGAAAAGTTCACATTCTCACTCAGCTTCGACGATGCCGACAACGTAATCCGTTCGGCAGGCAAAGAGGATGAGCATTACGAACTGGGCACCAAAAAGAAGAAAAAGAAAGAAGAAGAAGCCCCGCCGCCCCCGCCGCCTGTCTATACCGAGGAACAGGGCGCACAGATGGTCGCCGATGCCGAAAAGCGCGGCCACGAACAGGGTTTTGCCGAAGGTCACAAACAAGGCTTTGACGAAGCCCATCAGCAAATCATGGCGTCGCTTGAAAAGGCGGTTGGCGATGTGGAATCCGAAATTGCCGAAAAGCTCGCCCAGATTGACGAGCAGCAAAAGCGCGCCAACGCCAAAATCAACGAAGACGCCATTCACGTTGCCCTTGGTGTCATTCGCAAGCTGGCCCCGGCCTGGTCCAAACAGTACCAGATGACCGAAATCGAAGACATCGTCCGGCAATGTCTTGCCAACCTGTTTGAAGCGCCGAAAGTCATGATCAAGGTTAATCCCGAGCTTGAGACAGAAGTCGGTGCCGCCGCCCAGCGCATTGCAGACTCCCGGGGCTTTTCCGGCAAGGTTGTTGTGGTTGGCGAACCGGACGTCGCAATGGGTGATTGTCAGGTATCCTGGGGCGATGGCACGGCTGTTCGCGACAGTGCGCGGATATGGTCGGAAATCAACGCCATCATCGACAACGCACTGACCCTGCATGCCAACGACCATGATCTGCCCGAAAGCGATATGGGCGATCCCGAAATTCAGGAAAGCCGCCTCGCCCCCGAGGTAAAGGTCCCGGCACAGCCTTCTGCACCTGTTCAATCGACCGAACCAGCACCGGATCAGGTCGAAACCGTAAATCAGGTCACACCCGAGATGCCATCCGCCGAAGAACCCGCTGAGTCCGGCTCTGATACGCAAGAAGGCGATGGCACCGCGGCGCGGAATATGCAAACATTGCAAGAAGATACGAAGGCTGAATCGGCAACCACCGATGGCGCGATGCACGGACCAGAAACGGACACCACACCGTCGCCACAGCCGACACCGGAACCAAACATTACAGATCAGGCGGAAAACAAGCCTGAACCACAAAAAGACCAGACAACGGCGACAGCGCAAGGCCCAGCACAGCCTGGCAATTCCGGCCCGGAAACCGAACAGACGGCTGCGCAGGAAGACCCGACGACCACAGCCGATAAAACGGCTGCTGTGAAGCAACCGACCAAAGACGCAGGAGACGAAAATGGCTGATGATGACGATCTGGAACTCTCGGAGCTCGACGACGATAACATCGAACTCGAGGGCGAAGGGACCGAACTTCTTGCTGCGGCCGAAGCCGGCAGCGAGCAGATGAAGACTTCCAAGGATCTCGAAGCCGTGTACGATATTCCCGTTCAGGTTTCGGCAGTTCTTGGCAAAGCAACCATGCAAGTCAGCCAATTGCTGAAACTTGGTCGTGGTGCCGTGGTAGAGCTTGACCGTAAAGTTGGTGAAGCTATTGATATCTATGTGAACAACCGTCTCGTCGCACGCGGCGAGGTGGTGGTCGTGGAAGACCGGCTTGGTGTGACCATGACGGAAATCATCAAATCCGAGAAAAGCTAACGTAAGAGAGGATATCCGACTATGGCCGAAGGGGGGACTAAAACGTCGTTTGACATTGCGACAGTCGGGGGACTGGCCATTGGCTTTGCGTTGGTGATTGCTGCAATCATCTTTGGTGGATCGCCGGGTGCGTTTATCGATATCCCCTCTGTCCTGATTGTTATCGGCGGTACAGCAGCCATTACGGCTGTCAGCTTTGCGCTGGGCGAGTTTCTCGGCTCTGGCAAAGTCTTGATGCGCACGATTTTCCACAAATCGCGCAATCCGGCGGATGCGGCACTTCAAATTCTTCAGCTTGCCGAAATCGCCCGCAAAGGCGGTGTGCTGTCCCTTCAGGGGCATCTTGATAGCCTACAAAGCGAAGAATACCTTTGGAAAGGCTTGTCGCTTGTCGTTGACGGCACCCCGCCCGAGGAAGTCGAAGCCATCATGCGCAAGGACATGAACGCCACCATCGGCCGCCACCAGAAAGGTGCCAACATCATGAAAAAGGCCGGTGACGTTGCACCGGCAATGGGTCTGATCGGGACGCTGATCGGTCTGGTGCAGATGCTGGGCAACCTTGATGATCCGTCATCGATTGGTCCGTCGATGGCTGTTGCGCTTTTGACGACCTTCTATGGCGCGGTTCTGGCCAACATGGTGTTCATGCCGCTTGCCGGGAAGCTTGAACGCAACTCCAGCGACGAGGAACTTTTGAATTCGGTCTACATGGTTGGTGCTGTTTCCATCGGTCGACAGGAAAACCCCCGTCGTCTGGAAATGCTGATCAACTCGATCCTGCCGCCGTCAAAACGCGTCAGCTACTTCGATTGATCGTGAATGTGAATATGGTGGTTCTGGCGCATCAATGCTTTTTTGATGCGCCGGGTCCCCGAAACTGATCGGAAAGAGATGATACGATGCAGGTACTGATCGTTGGTGGACTGGGCGGACAGATAGGCGCAGCCAGCAAGATCGCAATGGCGCGCGGCGCTTCGGTCCAGTTGGCCGAAAGTGTCACGACTGCGCTTAACATCCTGCGGGCAGGCAACCGGATTGATCTGGTTATGGCGGATATCACCCTTGATGTCGCCGCCCTGATTGAAGGCATGGTTGCTGAACGCATCACGACACCGGTAGTCGCGTGTGGCATCGGCAATGACGTCAATGGTGCAGTCAATGCGATTAAGGCAGGTGCCCAGGAATTCATCCCCCTGCCCCCCGAAGCCGACCTGATTGCCGCAATTTTCGAAGCCGTCACCGAAGAAAGCCACGCCCTGATCCATCGCGACGCGCGCATGGCCGAGACGCTCCGACTGGCAAGTCAGGTGGCCAACAGTTCGGCATCCATCCTGATCACGGGCGAAAGCGGCACCGGCAAGGAAATCATTTCGCGCTATGTGCACCGCAAGTCCAACCGTTCGGACAAGCCGTTCGTTGCGGTCAACTGTGCGGCCATCCCCGACAACCTTCTTGAATCCGAATTGTTTGGCCATGAAAAGGGTGCCTTTACCGGTGCCCAGGCACGACGTATCGGCAAGTTCGAAGAAGCCAATGGCGGCACCCTTTTGCTTGATGAAATCAGCGAAATGGATGTGCGCCTTCAGGCCAAACTTCTGCGTGCCATTCAGGAAAAGGAAATTGACCGGCTTGGCGGCAAAAGCCCCGTTAAGGTCGATGTCCGCATTCTGGCGACCTCAAACCGCAATCTTGAGGCCGAAGTCAATGCCGGCAACTTCCGCGAGGATTTGTATTTCCGCCTGAACGTGGTCAATCTTGATATCCCGTCACTGCGTGAACGTCCCGATGATATCCCGGTTCTGGCCGAATTCTTTGTCAAAAAATACTCTGATGCCAATGACGTTCCGGTCCGCCCGATCAGCCCGCTTGCGATCCAGCGCCTGCTGTCTCATCACTGGCGGGGCAATGTGCGCGAACTTGAAAATACCATGCATCGCGCGGTTCTGATCGCCGGTCCCGATGAAATCGGGCCAGAAGCCATCATGCTGTCTGGCGAAAGCAGCGCACCGGCAGCCGCAGCCCCCGTATCGCAGGCCCCGGCACCATCTGCATCTGCACCGGCCCCGTCTACGACGGCACGCGCCAGTTCGGCCTATGCCAGTGCCAATGCCGCCTATGGCGCGGCATCATCGGCCTATCAACCCAGTGCACCGGCTCCTGCAACATCTGCCCCATCCGCACCGACGCATGAGGCACCTTCTCGGGATGATGACGCAGACAGCGGCGATGACGGTGCGTCCGATGAAAGCACGGCTGGAAACGGCTCTGTGACCTCGGCACTTGTCGGGCGCACTGTTGCTGATGTCGAACGTGATCTGATCATTGATACGCTCAAGCATTGCTTTGGCAACCGGACCCATGCGGCCAACATTCTTGGCATTTCCATTCGGACCCTGCGCAACAAACTACGCCAGTATACCGACGAAGGACTTGCTGTACCGGCCCCGGGTGACGGTCACGACTGAACATGAAATTTCGGCGCGCTGTCCCCATCTTCAAGGCAGGTAAAGGCGCAACGAACATCGAGCAAGCAACAGGATAACAAGCAAAGACAATGGCCGAAGGTCAAGACATCACACCGACTGGTTCCGGCGGCTCTGACGGCCCCGGCGGCGGTGCGCCGGGCGGGTTAAATCTCGGCGCCATTCAGTCGCGTGTCGCTTCGGCCATGAAACGTGGCGATATCGCCATGGCACTCGGCTTTATCATGATCCTTGTGGTCATGATGTTCCCGATGCCGCCCTGGCTGCTTGATTTCATGCTGGCGCTTTCGATCAGCTTCTCTGTGCTGATTCTGATGACATCGCTGTTCATCCAGAAGCCGCTTGAATTCAACTCTTTCCCGACGATCCTGCTGGTGGCGACGTCGCTCAGGCTCGCGCTGAACATTGCGACAACCCGACTGATCCTTGGTTATGGACACGAAGGTACACATGCCGCTGGTGCGGTGATCGAGGCGTTTGGCAGCTTCCTGATTTCGGGCAATTTCGTCATCGGGATTATCGTCTTTGCCATCCTTGTCATCATCAACTTTGTCGTTATCACCAAGGGTTCCGGCCGTATTGCCGAGGTCGCCGCACGCTTTACCCTTGATGCCATGCCCGGCAAACAGATGGCGATTGACGCCGACCTGTCATCGGGCCTGATCAATGAAGAACAGGCAAAGGCCCGCCGTAAGGAACTTGAAGATGAAAGTTCCTTCTTCGGGTCGATGGATGGTGCATCAAAGTTTGTCCGTGGTGATGCGGTTGCCGGTATTCTGATTACGTTTATCAACGTGATCGGCGGCATCATCATCGGCACCGCCCAGATGGGCCTTTCGCTTGCCGAGGCAACCGAAACCTACACGATCCTGACCGTGGGCGACGGTCTGGTGTCCCAGATCCCGGCCCTGATCGTTTCGACCGCAGCAGGTCTTCTGGTCACCAAGGGTGGCCTTGATGGCGCAACCGAAAAGGCCGTTTTCGGGCAGGTCAGTAACTATCCGGCGGCCCTTGGCGTTGCTGCCGCCCTGATGGGGGGCATGTCCCTTCTGCCGGGCATTCCGATGATCTGGTTCCTCGGATTGGCGATCGGGTTGGGGTATCTCGCCTACTACATGAGCAAACGCCAAAACGCAGCCGTTGCCGAAGAACAAATGAAAGAAACCCAGGCCGCGGCCGATGCCGCCGGCCCGCCACCAGAAGAACCCATCGCCAATGCCTTGCGCATGGACTATGTGCGTCTTGAACTTGGCTATGGCTTGTTGTCGTTGATCAGTACCGAACGTGGCCAGAAACTGACCGATCAGATCAAGGCACTGCGTCGCCAGCTTGCCGGTGATATGGGCTTTGTCATGCCGTCGGTGCGCATTCAGGACAACATGCAACTGCCCGCCAACACCTATGTGCTGCGCGTCAAGGAGATCGAGGCAGGCCGGGGTGACCTGCGCCCGAACATGTTGCTGGTGATGGATCCGCGCGGCGAGGAAATTACCCTGTCTGGCGAAAAGACGATGGAGCCGACCTTTAACCTGCCTGCCATGTGGATCGAACAGGGCATGAAGGAAGAGGCGATGTTCCGTGGCTATACGGTGGTTGATCCGCAAACCGTGATCACGACGCACATCACCGAAGTGATCAAAGATCACATGCCCGAACTGCTGTCTTATGCCGAAACGCAAAAGCTGCTTGATGAACTTGATGAAGATCAGAAAAAACTGGTCGAGGATATCGTTCCGGGTCAGGTTTCGGTTGGTGGTGTTCAGCGCGTATTGCAGAACCTTTTGACCGAACGCGTTTCCATCCGCGATCTGCCGACCATCCTTGAAGGTATTGCAGAGTCAACTGCATTTACCCGCAATCCGACCTTCATGACCGAACATGTCCGGTCAAGACTGGCCCGTCAGTTGTCGGATGTGAATACCAATCAGGACGGCGTCATTCCGCTGGTCACCATGTCGCCGCAGTGGGAACAGATCTTTGCCGAAAGCCTGGTTGGTCAGGGCGAGGAAAAGCAGCTTTCCATTCCGCCAAGCCAGCTTCAGGAATTCATCAACAAGGTCAGAACCACGTTCGAGCGCCTTGGCATGATGGGCGAAAGCCCGGTTCTTCTGACCAGCCCGGGCATCCGGCCCTATGTTCGATCCATCGTTGAGCGTTTCCGCCCGAGCACCGTGGTGATGTCGCAAAACGAAATCCACCCCAAGGCACAGTTGAAAACGCTGGGGCAGGTGTGATGGCGATGATCAAGCAAACCGCCCTGCTTGCGGAAATGACAAACCGGGGGGAACTGAATGCGTCTTAAGACCTTCACTGCCCCGACCATGACCGAGGCGATGGCGCTCGTTAAAGAGCACATGGGCACCGATGCCATCATCGTATCCACACAGGATATCCCCGGCAGCGGCGTGCGCCTGACGGCCGCCCTTGATCGTGATCCCGACTATGGTGATGACGAGGGCCCGGCGGCCCCCGCCCTTCAGGAACAGCTTGATGCGGTCGAGGCCGCCCTGACGCGGCATAATTTGCCGGAACGGCTTCGTATTCGCCTGTGTGATCTGATGGGGCGCGAAACGGCTGCTGCATCCGAGCAACAATTGCTGGCCGGTGCGCTTGACGAAATCTTTGATTTCTCGCCCCTGCCGGAAAAGAACACGCCGCGCGCGCTGGCCTTCGTTGGCCCGCCGGGATCGGGCAAAACGCTGGCGGTTGCCAAAACCGCGGCACGTGCAGTGATGAAAAAACGCAAAGTTGCTGTTCTTTCAACCGATTACAAACGTGCCGGTGGCATGGCCCAGCTTGAGGCCTTTACGAGAATTCTCAAGATTGATCTGCTTGCGGCGAAATCACCGGACGATCTCAAGGCGCGCTTTGGCGAAATCCGCGAAGCCGATGTCATCCTGATCGATACGGCAAGCTGCAACCCCTATCTTGAAACCGAAATTGGCACGCTTCGTGAATTCATGAAAGCGGTGCCGAGTGAACCGGTGCTGGTGAACCCTGCGGGGATTGATGCCTATGAGGCGGCTGACATTGCCAATGCCTTTGCCGACGGTGGCGCAACACGTGTCGTGATCTCGCGACTTGATGTTGCGGCCCGACTTGGCGGTGCGCTATATGGAGCCGATTCAGGAAATCTTTCCCTTTGTAATGTCAGTATGACAGCCCAGGTTGCGGACGGCCTCACCGCCCTTAGTCCCCTTGCCTTGGCAAAACTTCTGATACCGTCCCATCGCGCTGATACCGCGAAACCGAGCTTCTCCGAGGTCGTGAAATGACTACCAAGTCTGATGCATCACCCAAATCTGCCCCGCGGGCCAAAGGCCGCAATGTCCTTGCAATTGCATCTGGCAAAGGCGGCGTTGGCAAGACCTGGTTTTCCATTACCCTGACCCATGCGATGGTTCTCGAAGGCCACAAGACCCTTTTGTTTGACGGTGACCTTGGCTTGGCGAACATCGACATTCAGCTTGGCCTGATGCCGAAATATGATCTGGGCGGCGTGATTGCCGGGCGGATCAGCCTGAAAGATGCGGTAACCCACTTCCCGGATGGCGATTTTGATATCATTGCCGGGCGCAGCGGGTCAGGCAGTCTTGCCAACCTGCCGGCCACCCGGCTTCAGGCGCTGTCGGACGAATTGCTCCAGACCGGCAAGGAATATGATAAGGTATTGATCGATCTTGGTGCCGGTGTTGATCAGGGCGTGCGTCAGATGACCGGCCTTGCCAATACGGTAATTGTGATTACCAACGGCGATCCGACGTCTTTGACCGACGCCTATGCCTTTATCAAGATCACCCATATGGCCCGCCCGAAAACCGATATCCGGGTGGTGGTCAATATGGCCAAGGACAAGAAAGAAGGTCAGGCGATCTACAACAAGCTTCTCAAGGCGTGCGAGGGCTTCTTGAAAATTTCGCCGCCACTGCTTGGCGTTATTCGTGCGGATTCCAAGGTATCGGAATGCATTCGCAACCAGACGCCGCTTCTGACCCGTCATCCGAACTGCGATGCCGCCCAGGATATAGAGGCAATCGCCCAAACCCTTCTTGAGGAGTAGGTTGTCATGACGCTCCCGCCACAAGCAATATCGCCCGGCCCTGCCGTCGGTGGACATGCTTCGGCGGGTGGTACTGCCGGACAGGCCAATCAGGGTTCGGTCCCGGCACAAATCAATGCAACCGTCACAACCGCCACCCCGCAACAGGTCGCTGCCGCACTGGCAAAGCTCCCGGTCGAAACGTTGTTGCAGGCATCGGTTCAATCGCAATCGGGCAATCAACTGACCCTTGCCACCGCCCTTGGTTCGGTCACGGTCAGGATCCCCACCCCGCTTCCCAGTAATCTCGGCGATCTTCTGTGGGCCCGCATTCCGACAACCAATCCCGGCACCGGACAATCCGCAACGGGCGGCAACCCTGCCGATGGCATGCGTCTGCAACTTCTGCCGCAAACCCTGTCACCGGGGGGATCCGGGGTGACCGGTGCCCTTGCCAGCGGAAATATCGCTGGCAGCAGCCTGACACCCGGTCAGACATTTGGCGCGGTGACGACATCCATCCTGACCATGCCCAATGGCACCCAGCTGCCCGCCGGAAGCCAGACACAGGTCATCTTCCTGGGTCAGGGCACGGTAACCGCACAGCAAGCAGCCAATGCAATGGCGTCCGCCGCCCAAGCCGGATCTGCTGGTTCAGCGGGCATGGCAGGTGGCACGGGCGGAATGGCTGCCGGAATGGGACCAACCGTTGCCGCACAAACAGCCGCCGGGCAGGCCCCCGCTGGCACGTTGATGCTGACCGGGACAGTTTTGCCCCCTGATAGTGCAGAGGCCCGCCTGCTGCCGCAGGGTTTCACAGCCCTTCGCACCTCTGCCGGGATTGTTGGCATCAAATTGCCGGTTCCCGCGCCCACGGGGGCAACCCTGTCATTTAACGTTGATCCATCGGGCGGTGCCAAGGTATCGACATCCATCCCGATGACCGAGGCACAATTGATCGCGCGCGGTCAGGCCGCCGCCCTCACCCATGACTGGGACAGTCTGCACAGGGCGGTTAGCGCCCTTCAGCAACATGATCCCGGTGCAGCACTCAGCATGCTAAATAACATTCCCCAGGCTGGCCCCAAACTGACCACCACGATGATGTTCTTCTTTGCTGCCATGACAGGCCAAGGCGGCAGTTTGCGTGGCTGGCTCGGCGATCGCGCAGCGACCAGCCTGGCCACACTATCCGATACAGACGGTGGCGGGCTTAAACGGCTTGAAGGTGATTTTGCCCAGTTGCGTGCGATGGCAACCGAAGAACGTCCGGATGGCTGGCGCGTGATGGCGATGCCGTTCAATATGGGCGACAAGATCGAACAGCTTCAACTGGGTTGGCGGCATGGCGATCGTGAAAATGATCCCGACAAACCCGATGATCAGGGCACGCGTTTCCTGCTGGATCTGTCTTTCAGTGTGGTGGGTCACACCCAGCTTGACGGTCTGGTGAAGGGCGAGGACAGCAAGTTTGATCTGATTGTCCGCACGGAAAACCCGTTGCAATCCCATAACCGCGATGACATTCGCGGCATCTTCCGCGAGGCCCTTCAAATTGCCGGTTACACCGGCCATATCCTGTTTCAGGATGGGTCGCGTTTTGTCGAAATTGCTCCGGTGCCCGATGGCAAGGACCCGCATTCCCACCACGGGATCGAGGCATAAGCATCATCATTCTGAAATGAATACTTTTCCTGCCTCGGGCGCGGACGTATCCTTGAATTTACCTCTTATGACAACGGTTGGAAGCCATGCTTGAGATTTATCAGCGCCGTAATCTGATCCAGACAGAGCCGAACCCGGGCACAAGGATTGATTATGTCGTTACCCTGCAAAGCAATCTGACCGGTGCCAAGGATGTCTTTCCGGCCCGCCTGACGCTGCGTTATGTGCCCGACCGCCTGATCCTTAAAACCAGCAATCTGGCAGAATATTACGCAGAGATCGCCAGTATCGAGTTCGAGAATTTCGAAGCCGCCGCCGTTCTGTTGATGGATGATTTCAACAACGAACTGGTCCCGCGCTGGATCAGCCTGCGTCTGGACAAACAGACGGCCGATAACGATCAGGTCTTCCACCACGAAACCGCGCTTGAAGACCGCCAGCCGAAATGGGGCAACCCGCGTCTTCTGGATCGTCTCGAACGTTACTGAGCAATCAGCGGAACGGGTTCCCGTGCACCCACTGGGTCAGGGAATAGCGAAGACCCGCCGTGGTCGGCGCTACGCGGTGCAAAACAAAGCTCGGAAAGAAGATCGCGGATCCCCGCGCCATCGGTGCATCGATAAAATGCCCGGCCGGGTTAAGCTGCAATTGTCCGCCGTCATACTGATCAGGCTCGGAAAGCTGGATCACCATGGTCAGTTTGCGACGGCGCGCAACGTCTGATGCGCCAACATCACTGTGCCAGTCATAATGCCCACGCAAATCCCCGGCATAGCATGCAATCTGGGCATCCTCGGCAAACTCGGTCAGGGAAAAGTCAAAGACGTTGCGATTGACCTCGGCAACCAGATCAACAATCCGTCGACAGACAACCGGTTCCTGTTCTTCGTTAAACCAGGTGATTTTGGATCGGCGAATATGGGTCGCGGCCTGCCCCTGTACGAGGCCGCCTTCATCCATCTCGTGGGCAAAGCCATTGATCAGACGGTCACAGGTCGCCGGATCAAGCGCATCCGGGACAATTGCAAACATTTCTTCAGGGAACATTTACGACACTCTCCAGGCCGCACGGGCCTTTTGATTTAACGTCTGGGGCCCAAGATCATTCTTTGCGACAAGATGCTCTTAAGACCAATCATCGCGCGATACCAGAAAATTCAAAACATGTCATCGATCCATGTTCGTGTATCTAGCCACGCAGTTCAATCACCCGCCCACCCGCGGCCGCACAGTCTTCGGGATCGTGGGTTACCATCAGGGTCGGCAGGCTGTTCTTGCGGCAAAGGTCAAACACAAACGACCTGATCTGGGACCGAAGGCCGCTATCGAGTTTTGAAAATGGCTCATCAAGCAACAAGGCACAAGGCTCTGACAACAGAACCCGCATCAGGGCCACCCGCGCGCGCTGCCCGCCTGATAATGTTGCCGGATCACGATCATAAAATCCGTCCATCTCGGCACTGCCAAGGGCTGCCTCAACCCGCGCCCGCCGGTTCGCACGCCCCTTGATATGCGCGGGCAACGCAAAGGCCAGATTGCCGCCCACCGACAGATGCGGAAACAGCAAGTCATCCTGAAACAGAATGCCGACATGGCGGTCTTGTGGTGTCAATCCATCAAGCACCCGGCCATCAAGAACCACCTGACCGGTCACCTCAAACGCATCGGGCAAGGTGCCACAGATATGCCCAAGTAAACTGGATTTCCCCGATCCGCTGGGCCCCATCAGGGTCACAATCTCGCCGGGTGCAATGGTCAGATCGACCGCAACCAGTTCACGCCCGTCAAGGTTTACCCGCACGTCATGTAATTCCAGACCGTTTTTGGCTGCTTCAGGCATGTATCATCCTTATCATCCTTTGTTCTGGGCACCCATGCCGCGCCGGTGACGGAATAAAACCGCCGGGATCAGCAAGGCCAAGGCAAACCCGGCAAATGGCAAAACCATCTGAAACAGGCCATAAATCCCGATCATCCGACGATCCCCGCCCGATGCCAAGGCAACCGCCTCGGTGGTGACGGTGGCAAAGCGCCCTGCCCCGATCAGAAGTGTTGGCAAATACTGCCCGACCGTGACGGCAAGCCCGACCGCGGCGGCGGTTAAAACCGCACGGGTCAATAGCGGCAAACGCACCTGCCAGAACACCCGCGTGGGCGACGCGCCAAGACAAAGGGCAGTTTGCCCATAGCGCGGATCAAGGGCACGAAACGGTTCAGACAGGGATAAAAACACATAGGGTGCGACAAACACCAGATGCCCAAGAACGACCGAGACCAAGGTACGTTCCAGCCCAAGCAGGCTAAAGAATACCTGCAAACCAAACATGAAGCTGATTTGCGGCACCAGAAGCGGTAAATAAATCAAAAACATCGCCCGCCGCCCGGCCGGCTTGCCGGTGCGCACTTCGTTCTCAAGACAGGCCAGAACCAGCGTTACGGCAATCACAACCGCCGGAATACCGATCAGAAGGGTGGTTGTCAGGCTATTGCCAATCGCATCAAGTTCGCGCGCCCAAACACGCAGCGAAAAACCACGCGGCAACAGATCGGGAAACGCCCAGAACCCGGCAACACTCCAGACCAGCAAAACCACAAGCCCAAGAACCACTGTTCCGGCCGCGACCAGCGCCATCACTGCCGATACCCCACGCACAGCACCATCTTGCTTGAACCGTTGGCCATCAATGGCCCAGCGGGCACCAATCACGGCGACAAGCCGCTCGCCCGCAATCCAGATTGCCATGGCCGCGATCACGATCAGCAATTGCAGCGCGGCTGCACTTGATGCCATGAACCGTAAGGCAAGATCGGGATCGGACAACCATCCCAGAATGCGCACCGCAAGCGGGGCCGGTGTTGTCGGGGCCAGAATGATAGCCACATCAACAACCGACGTCGAATAGGCCAGAACCGCCAGAACCGGCAAACGGATCTGTGGATAGATGCGTGGCAATGTTGCCTTGAACCACCCGGCAACCCTGCCATAGCCAAGACTTGCTGTGACCTGCGCCGTGCGATCCGTATCCGCCTGTGGCAGGGCAGACAACGTCATCAGAAAAAGAAACGGGATTTCCTTGGCAACCAGCCCGGCAATCAGGGCAATGCCCCAAGGATCATGGATGATCGCAACATCTGGGGGCCGATCCCAACCGGTAAATTGCGCCACCACCCGAACAAACCAGCCCGATGGCGCAATCAAAAATGCCAGACCAAACGCCGCGGTCGCATGTGGCACCGATAGGATCGGCGAGAGTATCCGTTGCAAGGCGTGAAAAGTGCGTGTGCCCTGCCACGCGGCACAAAACAGCATGACAATCGCAACCGAGACAAAGGTTGCAATCAATCCATTGACCAATGAAAGCCGGATCGAGGCGCCCAAGCCCGGCTGCACCACCAAGGCATGCCAGGGTTCAAGGCTGGGTGTCGTGCCCCCAAGGGCGGGCAATATCCCGAACGCAGGCAAGATTGTTCCGATCAGCCCGGCAGAAACCGGGCCAATCATCAGAACAATCGTCAGGATCGGGATAAATCGCAGCATGCGCGATTATTGCACAACGCCGTAACGCTTCTGCCATTCCGATTCGACAAGCGACATCCAGCTTGGATGCGGTTCCGGCAAGACGGTGCCGCGCTCAGAGGGCGCAAGCGATGCGATGCCCAGATCAAGATTAGCAAACGCTTCCTGCATGTCTTGGGGAAGTTTATCCATCGCCAGAACCGTATCCGCGCCCCAATATTGCGGGTCCTGTTTACGCAGTTGCGCTTCGGGTGACATCAGAAAGTCTGCCAGCACAACCGCGCCTGCCTTGGCCGATGCGTTATAGGGGATGGCGACAAAGTTGGTGTTGCCAAGGGTGCCATTCTCAAACACGTAGGACCGCACGGTATCAGGAAGCTCAAACGCCTCGATCGCCGATGACACTTCGCCAGAACTGAACGAAAAGGCGATATCGACCTCGTTATCGGCCAGAAGGGTGCGCATCGATGCCCCGTTCTGCGGATAGGCCTGACCATCCCGCCACAGAAGCGGCTGCAAGTCTTCAAGATAGCCCCAAAGCGGTGCCAGGGTCGCCTCGGCATCAGTTTCATCGGCGGGCTGTTGCAAAACTTTCGGATCTTTGACCAGTTCTGTCAGGATCTGTTTAAGGAAGGTCGAGCCCATATAGTTTGGCGGCTGCGGATAGGTAAAGCGCCCCGGATGTTTCACCAGCCATTCCAGCAATTGCTGGGCGGATTTCGGGACGGTATCAAGCTTGGCAGTATCGTAATAGAAACTGACCTGCGCCATGCCCCACGGCGCTTCAAGCCCATCGGTCGGCACGGTGAAGTCATTGATCACGGTTGGTTTGCCTTCGACATCGACATAGGCAAAGTTTGGCGTCTGTTCCGCCCACGGTCCGAACAAAAGATCATTGCGCTTCATCGCGGCAAAGTTTTCACCGTTAATCCAGATCATGTCGACCGCACCGCCATCATCGACACCAGCGGTCTTTTCCGACAGAACGCGGGTAACGGCATCGGCGGTATCGGTCAGTTTGACCTGAACGACCTCAACGCCATAGCGTTCACGCACCTGTTCACCGGCCCAGGCGATGTAATCATTAATGCGTGGCTCCCCACCCCAGGCATGCCAGTAAACGGTCTGGCCACGGGCCTGATCCAGAACCGATTGCCAGTTTCCGACATCCGGTGCCGGGTCTGCAAAGGCAGGCGTCGACAACGTCGTCGTCGCAACCCCCACTGCCAGCGCCAAAGCAGAAACGAAAGTGCGCATTTTTGATCGCATCTCGGACAATCCTTTTACCTGATGACCCAAAGCCCTTCCCGCATGCCGGGTGTGGCTGATTGATTGGTTTTATACCCGTCAGTTTTTCAACAGACGGCACATAAAATCAATTCACGCTTGCGTTAGGGGCCTATCAAACACACTTTGTCTGCAACAAGTTGTTCGCTTTTTGCGCCCCTGTTTAGGAAGTTTTCGATGTTTGAATGGATGAATGATCCCAACATGTGGATGGGCCTTGCCACCCTGACCGCGCTCGAAATTGTGCTGGGCATCGACAACATCGTTTTCCTGTCGGTGATTGTGTCGAAACTTCCGCAAAACCAACAGGCATCGGCACGCCGCATCGGTCTTTTGGCTGCAATGGGCATGCGGCTGGGGCTTTTGGCCGGTATCGCATGGGTCATGCAACTGACCTCGCCGCTTTTCGCAGCTTTTGGGCAGGAAATCAGCGGCCGCGATATGATCCTTATTTTTGGTGGTCTGTTCCTGATTGCCAAGGCGTCCAAGGAAATTCATCACACCATTGACGAGCCCGAGGAACACGGTCCGGGCAAAATCATGTCGAGCTTTGCCATGACCATCGTGCAGATCATGTTGCTTGATATGATTTTCTCGCTCGATAGCGTCATCACAGCGGTTGGTCTGGTCGATCATATTTCGATCATGGTGATCGCGGTCATTGCATCGGTACTGGTGATGCTGATGGCGGCCAAGACCATTGGCGACTTTGTCGAACAAAATCCCTCTGTCAAAATGTTAGCGCTATCATTCCTTATTCTGGTAGGGTTTGTGTTGCTGCTTGACGGGGTCGAAATACATGTACCGAAAGGCTACATCTATTTTGCAATGGCCTTTAGCCTGTCGGTCGAGACGCTCAATCTTCTGAACCACAAACGTAAACTCAAACGTCGTGCGCAAGAGAATGGCTGATGAAAAAAGTTGATCCGCCGCTATGTCTGGCAAACGCCTTCATGGAACGCGAACTTGAAAACGTCGACGTATTTGAGTTTCCCGAAGGCACACGCACAGCTGCTGATGCCGCAAACGCCATTGGCTGCGATATCAGCGACATTGGAAAATCACTGGTCTTCATGACCGAGGCATCCCGCCCCATCCTGATCATCATGAATGGTGCCGATCAAGTCGATCTCGACAAGGTCGCCGCCCTGCTGCGTTTATCCGTCCGCAAGGCGGATGCAGCCGAGGTCCGCGAACATACAGGCTACGCCATTGGCGGCGTTCCCCCCTTTGGCCACGCCAAGCCTGTTGAAACGCTGATTGATAAAAAGCTTCTGGCAAAGAAATCCATCTGGCTTGCCGCCGGCACACCCAAAACAGTGTTTGAGCTTAAAACCAGCGACCTCAAGCGCGTAACCGGTATTGAAACCGGCGTTAATATTGCTGTCTGACAACGCCAACGTAGTTTAAATCTTCTCTATTTCAGATTGATTTCTATTCACAAAAACAATCTGAAAAGATATTCCTGAATCGGACCGAGTTTCTGATTTCTACTGGAGTATCAAACAGATGAAGACCGCCATCCAAAAAGCTGCAGCAATTCTGGGCTTGGCACTTTTGAGCGCCTGCGCATCACCGGCCGAGTTCCAGAACATGGTGGTGACCGAAGGCATCGACACTGCCGCGACGCAAAACTCCGCTTTCAAAGACAGCATTGTCGTGAAATCGGTCGATGGCGGCGAAGAAACCAATCCGATGTGGACGTCTGAAATCAGCAGTCAGGCTTTTGAAAAGGCTTTGATCGCATCACTTGAAAACGCGCAGCTGTTGGCAAAGCTTGATGAAAACGCGCCATATCGTTTGCGTGTCACGTTGCTTGAGGTTGACCAGCCCCTGTTTGGCCTGGACCTGACGGTCAAAACCCGCGTTCGGTACGAAATCATCGAAAAGGACAGCGATAAAACTGTTTTCAGTGAAGAAATTCCCGCAACACATACCGCGACCTTTGGCGATTCTCCGTTTGCGATCCAGCGTCTGCGACTGGCAAACGAAGGTTCCGCAAAGAACAATATCGCCGCCTTCATTGAACGCGTTATCGCCGTTTCGCCTGAAATGTCAGGCGAGAACGTAGCGCTTAAATAAGCCCGTCATCGCGTGTCGCCGAACGCATGCCGATTTCGTCAAGTTCATCTTGTTCTTTCTTGTCTTCTTCGGCGCGTTCGGCCTCAAGCCGGTTGCGTTCGGCAATTTCGGCGGTTTTAAATTCCTTGAAGGCGTCAGCGACTTCATCGCGAAATACGTCGATCTTTTCTTCCTGTTCGGCAATCATTTTTTCGATTGCCTCGCGCTCCGCGATCACTGCAGTGGCAAACCCGCCATAGGCAAACCCAGCAAGTTCCGGATTTTCGGCCGCGATCTTTTGTTCGGCCAGCACCGCCTGTTCGAGTGCCTGTTTTTCCGCTTCAAGATTACCCAACACACCAAGCATCTCGCCCAATTGGCGCTGCTTTTCATCAAGCGCCCATTTGCGCATGCGCACCAGTGTTTTGAAATCCTTGGCCATGGGTTACCCCCTAGGGTCCGCGATCATTACGATCCATTCCCTGATGCGTCGTTGCCGCCTTCGCTCAGTGCACGTTTGGCCGCGTTCAGATCCTGTCCATCACGTTGTGACCGGCTGTTAACCTTGGGTCCACGATTGATCTTGGGCCCGATTGACGGCGGTGGTGCCGGACGGGGGGCTGGCATTTCCGGCCCTGCTGCGGGCTGTTGCGGCTTGGCACTTCCCGCTTGCCGCGCCTGTCCCCCCGGTTGTCCTTGGGCAGGGGCAGGCTGTTCGGGTTGCTCGGCCAGCATATCAAGACGCCGGGCCAATTCCAGATATCCCTCATTGAGGCGCGTGCATTCCGTCTTGCGCTGTTTAAGGAATTCCTCGATCAGCGGGAAGTAATGAATGGCCTCGTCGACCTTGGGGTCAGTTCCCTTGCGATAGGCGCCAAGACGGATCAGTTCAGCCATATCATCGTAGGTCGCCAGAAGCTGGCGTGCACGGGCAACAATCTGGTTTTCTTCCTCGTTATTACAGCCCGGCATGGTACGAGACACACTGCGCAGGATATTGATCGCCGGATAACGGCCCTGCTCGGCAATGGCACGGTCCAAAACCACGTGGCCATCCAGGATACCGCGCACCGCATCCGAAATCGGTTCGTTATGGTCATCGCCATCAACCAGAACCGTAAACAGCCCGGTGATCGATCCCTGCCCCGGTCCTCCGGGACCCGCACGTTCCAAAAGACGTGGCAATTCGGCAAATACGGTTGGCGTATAGCCCTTTGATGCCGGCGGCTCGCCCACCGAAAGGCTGATTTCACGTTGCGCCATGGCAAAGCGAGTCACGGAATCCATCATGCACAGCACATCGCGCCCGACATCGCGGAAATATTCCGAAAGCGCCATGGTCATATAGGCCGCCTGGCGGCGCATCAGCGGCGGTTCATCCGATGTCGCAACGACCACGACCGAACGACGCAGACCTTCTTCGCCCAGATCATCCTCGATAAATTCGCGCGCCTCGCGGCCACGTTCGCCAATCAGCCCCACCACCGACACATCCGATGTCGTATGGCGCGTCATCATCGACAGCAAACTTGATTTACCAACACCTGACCCGGCAAAGATGCCCATACGCTGCCCGCGACAGCAGGTCAGAAACGTGTTCATCGCCCGAACGCCGAGATCGATTTTGCCCGCCACGCGTTGGCGCGAATGGGCCGATGGCGGCATGTTGCGGATCGGATAAGGGCGGTTGCCCTCAGACAGCGGACCTTTGCCATCGACCGGCTCGCCAAAGGCATTGACCACACGGCCCAGCCAGCTTTCATCGGGATAGACTTGCGGTTGGGTGTCGCCAAGTTCGACTTCGCAACCGATCCCGATCCCATCCAGAATACCAAACGGCATCAAAAGGGCGCGTTCATTGCGAAAACCGACAACCTCGCAAATCACGGTTTTGCCATCGCGGCGTTTGACCTTGCAGCGGTCGCCAACCGACAACGCACCTTCAACCCCGCCAATCTCTACCAGAAGGCCCAAAACAGCCGTCACCCGGCCAACCACGCGATAGTCGGGAATACGGCGGAGTTCTGCGACGATATTGCGGCCAATCTGAAACACAGGCGGTTCTTTTCAGCGAAAATGGTACAAACAACTCTTGTAACACGGAAATTTGCCCCGCCGAACGGTCAGAGGGGTGGCAAATCGTACCGCGTCGTACCAAATATATAGTCATAATCGGTATTAAAAAGCCGTGTAGACGATTAAATCGATTTTTTTTCGTTGCATAAGGCTTTTGAAATTAACACCGCAAACCGTTGGGAAAACTTGCGTTCCGTCCCCGAGTCGCTTCTTTGAACGAAAAAAAGTTAACAAGTTGCGACTCGCCTGCTTGCCACGAGTCGCAAAGCAACGTATCGTTAACCGAATGGGGAAAATTTCCCAAAGGCCGGCAATCGTTGGGGCGCTTGTCGATCTACCGGATCAACACGGACTTATTGCGGAACACGGTAACGGAGCAGAGACATGCGGGTGCTGCTTGTTGAGGATGACAACACCTATGCTGACAGCATCGAATTGATGCTTAAGTCTGAGGGCATGGTGATTGACACTACCGACCTTGGGGAAGATGGTCTCGAGATCGGCAAGCTTTACGATTATGACATTATTCTTCTGGACCTTATGCTGCCAGATATTGACGGCTACGAGGTCCTGAGACGTTTGCGCGATGCACGCGTCGAAACACCGGTCCTGATCCTGTCGGGTCTGACCGAAACCGAAGACAAGGTCAAAGGCCTTGGCTTTGGCGCAGATGATTATCTGACCAAGCCTTTCGAGAAAACCGAACTTCTGGCACGTGTACAGGCAATTGTTCGCCGTTCACGCGGTCACGCCCAGTCGATGATTTCGACCGGTAAGCTCAACGTCAACCTTGATGCACGCACCGTCGATGTCGATGGCAAACCGCTGCATCTGACCGGCAAGGAATATGGCATTCTTGAACTGCTGTCGCTGCGCAAGGGCACGACACTGACCAAGGAAATGTTCCTCAACCATCTTTATGGTGGTATGGACGAGCCGGAACTCAAGATCATTGACGTCTTTGTCTGCAAACTGCGCAAGAAAATCCAGTCTGCGACCAAGGGCGACAACTATATCCATACGGTTTGGGGCCGGGGCTATGTCCTGCGCGATCCCGACACCAACAGCGCTGCGGCCTAATTTTCGGGAACTTGGTATCAGGCATGCCTGATACCGCCCCAACAGTTGCCGCTATACGAAAAACGCCCCGGTTCATCTCCGGGGCGTTTTTCGTTTCTGATCACGGCAAATAGATCAGCGGATCAACAAGGCCACTGATCTGCAACCGATCAATCAGTTCGAAAATCGGGATCACCATCAGAAAGACCAGCCCATCGCGCAATGTTCGCCACAAAAGATGCGGGCGAACTTCAAGAATCTCGGCATCGCGCCATGCACCAATCCGTGGGCCAAAGCGCGGCACCCGCGCCTTGTAATCTTCAAAGCATGCACCAAAAAGTGTCTCAAGCGCCCTTTCTTCACGCAGGATCACCGGCAAGAACACACCAAACGCCCCTACCCCGAACAACAAGGCAATCAAAAGGCTTCCGGTTTGCGCGCCAATGCCGACTGCGCCGATGAAGCTGAACATATAAAGCGGATTGCGGCTGAGGGAATAGGGGCCGGTATCGGTCAGATCGCGGGCCTTGCGACCGCCGATATAGAGCGTGCACCAGGCCCGCCCGAAAATGGCAATCAGGATCAGGACGATCCCGCCGGTCTCGACCGTTTCATGGGTAAACATCTCCACCTGTGCCAGCGACTGCATAAGCGGAAGCGCACACAGCATCAATAGCGCAATGCCTGCAATGGCAAGCTTGCGGCGGCGCTGGACACGGCGAAGGTCCTGACGCGGTGAGGCGATTGTGTTTGATGGATTTGAGGTCATTGGCCTTCCCGACTTTCAGTTCAACAGAACAGTCGGCAAGAAACCAACTGTCAGCTACTTCTTGTCGTCCGGTTTGCCAAAGCGGGACCGATCAAAGGTCGTGGACGGGCGCGTGGTTCCGCTGGAACCGCTTGTATTGCTGCTTCCTGTCCCCGGCCGCTGTGTCGTACCACCGGCACCAGCACCAGTTCCGGTGCCAAGCGGGCGGCGATAGGTCGAACCAGTGGTATCCGTTGTTCCCGGACGTGTGGTTGAACCTGTACCAGTCGAACCTGACGGTCTGCTGAACGCGCTGCCAGTTGTGCCCGATCCCGTGCTGCCGGTTCCGGTTGTTCCCGGGCGGCTGGTTGACGGGTTGGTGCCAAGCGGGCGCTGGGTCGACGTCGTGCCAAAACCTGAACCTGCGGGGCGGGTTGTTGCCGTCCCTGCTGTTCCGGTTGTTCCTGTTGTCCCGACTGCCGGGCGGGCCGTTGTACCTGTCGTGGTTGCGGCACCGGTTTGCATATGTTTGGGCTTCTGGAAGGCCAAGCCGCCGGGTGCAGCAGCACCGGCCGCACTGGCAGCCCCCGCCTGCGCCTTTTCAAGCGCGGTCAGATCGACTTCCGGTGCCCCCGGACGGTTAAGCTGATAAATGCCCCGTTGACGCGCAAGCGGTTTGAACTTGTCGGAAATGCCCAGAACCGTCTCTGCCCCGCCAAGGAACAGGAAACCGTCATCTGGCATCAAGGCGGAAACACGCGAAAGGACGTCACTTTTGGTCGGTTGATCGAAATAGATCAGCACGTTACGGCAATAGACGACGTCAAACTGCCCAAGCGGTCGGAAATCTTCCAGAAGGTTGAATTCCTTGTACTGCACCTTGGACCGGATATCGGCCGAGATCTGCCACTGGTCTTCCTTCTTTTGGAAGTACTTGACCAGAAGGCCGATCGGAAGGCCCCTTTGGACTTCGAACTGCGAATACAGGCCTGCGCGCGCCTTGGTCAGGATCTCGCGCGAGATGTCGGTCCCGACAATATCAATCCGCCAGCCAGCGAGCTGCGACTTGAATTCATCAAGGATCATCGCCAACGAATAGGGTTCCTGCCCGGAAGAGGCCGCCGCACACCAGATGCGCAGATGTTTTTTCGACGCACGTGTCTTGATCATGTGCGGCAGGACAACATGGCGGAACTGGTCAAACGGTTTGGTATCGCGGAAGAAGAAACTTTCATTGGTCGTCATCGCATCAACGACTTCTTCGACCAGATTGCGGTCGCCACCGCGCAGCGTACCGATCAGCTCCGTCAGGTCCTTGAGACCCCGTTTGCGTGCAATCGGCATCAACCGGCTTTCGAGCAGATAAGTCTTGTCCTGGCTCAGAACGAGCCCGGACTTTGACTTGATCAATCTGCTTACAAACTCGAAGTCATCCGGCTTCATCATTGTGGGTTAACGACCCCCCGCGAATTTTTTGATATAGGCCGCAATCCCACCCACCGGCAAAACCGCAGAACAGATACCGGCATGCGCCGCAGCGCCCGGCATCCCCCATACAACGCTACTCTGCTCGTCCTGTGCCACGACCATGCCCCCCGCATTGACCACGTCACGTCCACCAAGCATACCATCCTGCCCCATTCCGGTAAGTATTGCAGTCAGAATGTTTCCTCCGTAACTCGCGACCAGACTGCGCAACATCGGATCGACCGACGGACGACAGAAATTCTCGGGCGGGTTCTGATTTAACTTCAGATGCCGACTGGCACCACGCCCCTCTACAGTCATGTGGTAATCACCGGGGGCAAGATAAACCTGTCCACCAACAATTGGCATATTGTTTTGTGCTTCCTGACATTTAAGCCCGGTCAGACGGGTGATGTGTTCGGCCAGAATGGTGGTAAAGGTAGCGGGCATATGCTGGGTAATAAAGATCGGCTGGCGCACGCCATTCAGGCCGCGCAACACTTCAAACAAGGCCTGCGGCCCACCGGTCGAGCTGCCAATCGCGATGGCTTCGACATTGATGCGTTTTTCCGGAAGCAGCGTGACGCCACCACGCGCGGACTGGCGTTTTGCCGGGGCGGGTGCGCTTGCCGAACGAACCTGCTGGGCGCGTGCACTTTTTTGCGGCGCGGGTGCGGTTGGCCGTTTGGCCGGCGGTGCCGTTCTTGCGCTGGGTGCTGCTGTGGCGGGGCGTTCCGGCATTTTGGGCACGGTTTTGCCCTGCCCGCCTGCCGCAATGGCCGCATCGCGAATAAGTCTGCCCGGATCGCGTGACGGTGTCGTCGAACGCGCAGCACCACTAGCCGGGTTGGCAACCGGTTTTGCACCTTGCGTTGCGGCGTCCGACGATGCCGGTGTGGCCGGTTGCGGCTTAGGTGCCGGTTGCTGCGGCATCGGCGTCTGGCGCATCTGCGTTGGCTGCGGGCGGTGTTGCTGCATCGGGCGGGGGCGCAATTCGGCGGTAAATCGTTTGCGCTGGATCCGGCCTTGTTTATGAAGCTGCTGATGTTCGACCGACATTTCCGCCCGGAAAGCAGCCGCCTTGCCGCCAGAAGCTGCGTCATCCGGCTCGGATGCCTCGGCATCGGGCGCAGTTGATTTTTCTTCCGGTTCCGGTTCGGGGGCGGCTTGGGCGGCAGCCGCTTCTGCCGCGGCAGCTTCTTCGACCTCAAGCATCTTACGACGCTGTTCAGCCCAGGCTTTCACCTTGTCGAGAAGTTCTTCGCGGAACCCCTCGCCGACATTCAGGTCTTTTGACGAACTTGGCTTGGGGATGTAATCCACAGCCCCAAGCGTCATCGCCTGGAAACTGATATCGGCATTTCGTTTGGTGAGTGTGGACGCCATGATCACGCGGACTGTCGGATCAATCTCCAACAGTTTCGGCAAGGCCGTCAAACCATCCATCACCGGCATTTCGATATCAAGAACAACGGCTTCGATGCCGCCTTTTTCCATGACTGCCAGTGCTTCTTCGCCATTGCTGACCGATCCGACGACTTCGATTTCGGCGTCTTCGGTCATCATACGTGTAACAAGTCCGCGCACGATGGCGGAATCATCCACGATCAGGACTTTGTATGGCGAATGGATGGGCGTTTCTTCCACGTGGTAGCGTCCCCGCTTGATGATGGAGATCGGATCTTGAAGGCTTACAGGTTCGTGAGCACCCCGGCCTAGATCAGGCCGACCTGCTCGAACTTGGCCTGGATGATCTCGCTATCGAACGGCTTCATGATGTATTCGTTCGCGCCAGCGGTGATGGCTTCCTGAATGTGTTCAAGGTCGTTTTCAGTTGTACAGAACACAACAACAGGATCATCGCCACCAGGCGTTGCACGCAGTTCACGCAGGAACTCTATCCCGCTTTTGACGGGCATGTTCCAATCAAGCAGAACCGCGTCGGGCATGGACTCAAGGCACTTATCAAGCGCCTCCTGACCGTCCACTGCCTCTACAACCGCAAACCCGATTTCCTCGAGAATGCGTCTTGCTACCATCCGGATGACTTTCGAATCATCGACGACGAGACAACTCTTCATCGACTTCCTTCTCGCTTACTTAGGTCGTTAAGCCACAATGGCAGGAACCGGGCACATTGCGTGCCCGGCATGGGAAATCAGGTTAACCGGCTTGCTTGATCGAAGACGTGAAATCAAGCAGACGAGTCACGTCGAGAATCACCAGAAGCTTCTTGTCGAGACGGAAAATACCGTCCGAAAATTCGCGCCAGCGCGGATCAAGCGTTGCCGGGTTCTGTTCGAACGCCTTTTTCGGAACGCTCAGAACCTCTCCAACCTGATCGACCATCAGGCTGTAAAGCTCGCCACCTTCATCGACAACGATGCTCATGCCCGGTTCATCGTCTTCGCGGTCACGCAGACCAAGACGTTTGCGGACATCAATCGCGGTCACAATACGACCACGCAGGTTCAACGATCCGGCCACTTCCGGCGGTGAAAGCGGGATACGGGTAATGCGTTGCGGCCCCAGGACATCCTGAACGGTCAGAACAGGGATACCGAAAAGCTGCTTGCCAATATTCGCGGTCACGAAATCCTGGCTGTCACCACCAAGTTCAAGGGCTCCGCCTTTTTCCTGGCTCGGGACGAGTGCGTTTTTATCGCTCATAGGACTGTTCTCCCGCTTACATGCTGCTCAGTGTCTGGATCAGGGTCGAGACAAGCGCATCGCGATCAAATTTGGCCACATAGTCGCTGAAACCGACCTGACGACCGCGTTCGAAGTCTTCCTCTTTGGTGTGCGAAGACAGGGCAATGATCGGAATTTCACCCCATTCTGCATCATCCTGAAGCGCTTCGGCAAATTCAAAGCCGTTCATGCCTGGCATTTCGATGTCACTGATGATCGCATCAAACAGAACACCACGGTTTTTAAGGTCCATGGCCTGTTCTGCATTTTCGACCGCAGTCACATTGAAACCGGCAACCGACAGCATCGGCGTCAGCAGGTTACGGAAGAACGGGCTGTCATCGATCAGAAGAACACGCTTCTTCTCGCCGCCGTTATCCTCGGTGCCGAACCAGTCGCTGAAAGCCAGTTCAAGATAGTAACCGGCATCAATAAGGTCGGTCGCCTTGCCGTCAATCACGGCCGAACCAACTAGACCATCCTGATCCGCGGTCAGTTCAACATTCAGCACGTCATCAACAATATCGACGATCTCGTCGACAACCAGACCCATGGTGCGTTCACGATCCTGGAACACAAGGGTGGGCTGACGGCCTTCTGCCTTCATCTGGTAGCTACCATCGATAAAGACAAGAGGCATAAGCTTGCCGCGGTACTGGACCAGCGGACGGCCATTCGAATGTTCGATATTCTCGACATCGATTTCTTCAAGGCGGGCAACAAGCGCCAGCGGAACCGCACGCACTTCGCTGCCACCGGCCCGGAAGACCAGCATGGATGTGGTTTCGCGATCCGATGCATCCGCCTTGGCCTTGCCTTCGACACCTTGCGAACCACCAACGGTGATTTCGCCGGTGCGGGTTGCAATGCCGTTCGGATCAAGGATCATGATCACGCTACCGTCGCCAAGGATGGTGTTACCCGAGAACAGCGAAAGATCGCGCAGGATCGGGGCCACCGGTTTAACAACGATTTCCTCGGTGTCGAACACGCGGTCAACGATGATACCGAACGAATAGGTACCAACCTGTGCAACCACGATGAATGCTTCTTCATCGACGGCATCGTCGCTTTCCTGAGTGGTATCAAGGCCAAGAATTTTCTTGAGCGTGACCAGCGGCAGCAGACGGTTACGCAGGCGCAGGACCGGTGTATCGTGAATGCGTTCGATGGAATGTTCGGAATTGTTCGATGCACGAACAAGTTCCAGAACGCTGATCTGCGGAATGGCAAAGCGTTCGCCGCCACTTTCCACGATCAGGGCCGACACAATGGCCAGCGTCAGCGGGATCTTGATGATGAAGGTCGACCCACGTCCTTCGACCGATTTCAGTTCGACCGTACCACCGATCTTTTCGATGTTGGTACGCACAACGTCCATACCCACACCACGACCGGAAACCGAAGTCACTTTTTCCGCGGTCGAGAAACCGGCTTTGAAGATGAACTGCTGGATCTGCTGTTCACCCATGCCTTCAAGCTCGCTTTCGGTCGCAAGACCGTTGGCAATCGCCTTCGCCTTGATACGCTCAAGGTTCAGACCACGACCGTCATCGGAAATCTCGATGATGATGTGACCACCTTCATGATAGGCGTTCAGCGTGACCGTACCGGTTTCGGGCTTGCCTGCATCGCGACGGCCCGGAATATCTTCCAGACCATGGTCGGCAGAGTTACGCACCATGTGGGTCAGCGGGTCCTTGATCAGTTCAAGAACCTGACGGTCCAGTTCGGTGTCGGCACCGATCATTTGCAGATCGATTTTCTTGTTCATCTCAAGGGCAAGGTCGCGAACGATACGCGGCAGTTTCGCCCATGCGTTGCCGATCGGCTGCATACGGGTCTTCATCACGCCTTCCTGAAGGTCGGTCGTGATGTGCGACAGGCGCTGCAACGGAACGGTGAATTCACTGTCATCCTTGCCACGAACCATCTGCAAAAGCTGGTTACGGGTCAGGACAAGTTCGGAAACCAAGGTCATCAGGTTTTCAAGCAGCTCGACATTCACACGAATGGTCTGGGCTGCAACCGAGCTTTCCTTGGCTTCTGCGCGCGGTGCCTCTGCCTTTGGCTTTTCGGCAGCCTTTTTGGCCGGCGCAACTTCCTGGGATTTCGCAGCGGCGGGCGGAGCAGCCGGTTTTGCCGGTGCTTCCGGCTCCGGTTCAGCGGCCGCAGCCGGTTCGTCAGGAACTTCGAAATCGGGATCGTATTCTGCGGCGTCAAAAGCAGCCTGCAGTTTTTCGTCATCCGTCATCGGAACTTCTTCGTCGGCTTCTTCTGCTGCCGGGGCTGCTGCAGCAGCCGGCGCACCACCCGGAATTTGGCCGGTATCGGCAAAGTGGTTCAGACGACCAATCAGGTCAGCATCATTTCCGTCCGGCTCGGCTTCGTTCTGTTCGAGCTCGCCCAGCAGATACTTAATGGTGTCGATCGATTCAAGAACAAGCGTCACGGCATCAGGTGTCACCACCAGTTCGCCGTCACGGATTTTACCGAGCACGTTCTCGCCAGCGTGGGCAACAGCCTCAAGGCGCGGCAGGCCAAGGAAGCCGCAAGTGCCCTTAATGGTGTGAACCAAGCGGAAAATATTGGACAAGATGTCCGGATCATTCGGGTTCTGTTCCAGCTTCACCAGTTCGACGTCAAGCGTCGACAGGCTTTCAGAAGTCTCGGTCAGAAATTCACTTAAAAGATCGTCCATATACCCCCTCCAAATCTCCAACAATCAATAGCTTGTCGGAACTGGAACTCCCATTAAAGCGCCAAATGGCGCAAACGTACTATACTTCGGTATCTTAGGTAGAAGCTATTGCACGCCATTACCAGACCTGCCGGTCAAATTTTTATCCATAGATCAATGCAATATTTCCGTCCTGTTGCAAGACCGAAAGCACTCCACCCCCGAGTTTAGCCAGTTTCCGCAAGAAAAACGCCTGAACATTGCGCGGATCGAGTGCATCAGTAGAAACTTCTTTTTCCAATACATTCATGATTTCAGGGCGCAAGGCAGCGCGTTTGCCTTCGCCCAGAACCGTTACTTTACCGGAGTCGCGCATAACCGAAAGCGTTCCACCGAACGGCAAAGCTTCGCGGGCAAGCATAACCATGTTCAATACGATTCGCCCGTGAGATGGATCAATCGGAAGATCCGGCCAATCAAGTGTGACCTTCCCCTCGGCCGCATAAGTCTGTTTTGCCGCTTCACGCATCGCGGCGGTATCGGCACTGCTGCCCGCACGCCCGAAGGCCAACCGGAACAGTTGCAAACGGCGCGCGGCCTCAAGACCGCTTTTGCGCATGAGTGCCAGCGCCTCATCGTCGCTAACCCCGTCTTCCCCCATCAGTTCTGCCCCGGCATTGACCGCCCCGACCGGACCGACAAGATCATGACAGATCCGCGAACTGATCAGTTCGATCAAGGTCAGTTCAAGGGTGGCATCCTCTTCCATAGCGCGGGCTCTCCAAGGTCTTTGCGTATCGTCACAACATCATGCCCCAAGACACGATGCGCTTCCCGAATGGTCTGTTCTGAGCGAACAGGTCACTCGCAGAAGCCACAAGATTGCCGCCGATATATTAAGAGCTTATTTAGCACGCTCGAAAATCAGGCTTTTCCGACCCGGCAAATTTTGCCGCTGTGCGATATCGGCCCCGATATCGGGTCCGCAACACGCAGCCGCAAATTGCGCGACCTCGGCAAACGACCTATATTGAAGCCAGCAACACAGGATACAGAGCACCCAATGGATTTCTTGCTGACGCCAGGCGCCATCGTGCGTCATCCCAATCAACCGGACTGGGGACTGGGCCGCATTCAGGCCGTTGACGGAGATCGAATCGCGGTCAATTTCGAAGAGGCCGGTCGCCAGATCATCCGCCAGCGCTATGTCGTTCTGGAAATTGTCGAAGCCGCGGCGGGCTACGAATAGGCGCCCTTCCTGCAACCGGCCCTTGAAGGCGACGCTTGGCACATGGATTGCTCGGATCGAATTGTTAATCAATTCACCATAAAGATGGACTCTATCATACACTCGATAGATGAACCTGACACGAGCACAACAGTCTTAAGAAGGTTTCGAAGCCCATGATCGCAGCCAATAAACCACCGCGTGACAGCTTTAAACAGCGCCACCACGTCGCGGCCTTTACCGTGCTGGAACAATTTGCCCAGGGTCTTGTGCATGTTGCCCGCAACCATGGCGGTTCCGTTACCGAAGAACAGATCCTGAAATCGCTCAATAGCCTGCGCGATAACGAAGATCTGTTCGACAATGCATGGGCGATCCTTGAAAGCGACCTCGAAGCGATCAAGACCCGCGAACATGCTGCCCTGCGCCACGATCCGTTCGGGCGTCTGCTGGTCTCGCGCTTTGATCATCTGCTTGAAGGCAACGCAGCCGGCGACATCGAACACGGTGCGCTGTCACGCACCATCCTGCAGCCCTTCTTCAAGGTCATCCGCATGATGGTCGGCATGGACATGCTTCAGGAAATCGATCGTGAAATTCACGAAATCATCGAAGCTCACGCCAATGATGATGACGAGTTGCGCAATCCCTCCGAATACTGGGATCATTTGGCCAAAACCCCGGAAGTCCGGTCGCGGATCAATCTGGTGTTTGCCCGCATGGCGCTGCATTTCAGCAATTATGAACACCGCAAAAAATGGCTGATCCAGCTCGTCAATGACAACATGGTCCACGGCGAAGAACGTTGGGAATTCACCGAAACCCATTGCATCCGACTGCTTGATGCGTTGTTTGCCGATGTGCGCAAAACGCTTGCCGTGCCGGAACATTCCGCCGAACTGGTCGCACGGATGGGCCGCGAAAACGTCGCCACCCTGCGCGACGTGGTCAAATGCATTGATGCCGACGTCGCGAAATTATCAAAGTGATCGTCGACCTGCGGGCACCCGTTACCTGACGGTTACCCCTTAACGAACGAATATATGAGCTGCGATCTGTTTTGGGATCGTGGCTCATATCGTTTTCACCTGACGGAAAGGTGAACACCACAGATCGAAACAGACTGGTCAAAACCCCGTCTGCTGTGCCACAGTCGCCTCACAACGATTGCAAAAAGCCCGGAAACTCAACAACACCGTTGAAACGCCACCATGACCAAACCGCTGATCGACAAATATGGCAGACATGTCTCTTACCTGCGCGTATCGGTAACCGATCGCTGCGATTTCCGCTGCACCTATTGCATGGCGGAAAACATGACCTTCCTGCCAAAATCAGATGTTCTGTCGCTTGAAGAACTCGATCAGCTCTGCACGGCTTTCATTACGCGCGGCGTGCGCAAGTTGCGCCTGACCGGCGGCGAACCATTGGTGCGTCGTGGCATCATGGATTTGATCGCCAATCTGTCGCGCCATCTTAAAACTGGCGCGCTTGATGAACTCACCATGACCACCAATGGCAGCCAGCTTGCGACCTATGCCGATGATCTGGCGCGCCTCGGTGTGAAGCGTCTCAACATCTCGCTTGATAGTCTGGATTCCCAGAAATTCACCGAAATCACCCGTCGCGGCCGCCTTGAACAGGTGCTGGCCGGTCTTGAGGCCGCCAAACAGGCTGGCATTTCGATCAAGATCAATACGGTCGCACTGCGCAATTTCAACGAAGACGAAATGTCACGCCTTGTTGCCTGGTGCGGCAAGGAGGGCTTTGATCTTTGCCTGATCGAAACCATGCCGCTCGGCGACATTGATGGCGACCGGACCGACCAATACCTGCCGCTCACAGCGGTACGTGAACGGTTGGAGCAGGAATACACCCTGATCCCGTCCGAATATGTTACCCCGGGCCCGGCCCGCTATACCACCGTGGCTGAAACCGGCGGACGTCTCGGCTTCATCACGCCGCTGACCCATAATTTCTGCGAAGGTTGCAACCGCGTGCGCGTGACCTGCACCGGCACGCTTTACATGTGCCTGGGTCAGGAAGACCACGTTGACCTGCGTGCGGCGCTCCGTACCGGCGACCCGCGTGCCCTTGATCAGATGCTGGATGCCGCCATGGACCTCAAACCCAAGGGCCATGATTTTGTCATCGACCGCAAAGGCCAGAAACCGGCTGTTGGGCGGCATATGAGCATGACCGGGGGCTAATACTCTCTCGTCTCATGTCGTCAACGTTCGCCAATACGACTTGAGTAAGTCAGAGCATTTCATGTCGTTGCGAACTGTTATATCGATAGCATTTTGGTTAATTTTCGCCCGCTGCAGTAGCGACCAAATATCTTTGTGGATCACCTCTGTGTCTGCTTCAGAAATACCATAGGTTGTTCCGAGAACTTCGATTTTGTTTTTCGCGGGACCAAACGCCAGCAGGTCCAAATTCTGTCGGTGAAACGCGAAACCCAAAAACACTATTCTCTCAGCGTTTGACAACAATTGGCGGAGCGAATTCAGTTCTTCGTCGGAATTCACTTGTTCTGTGAACGTTCGCAACTGATGACAAAGCTCGAACATATCTAAATGATCGGGCCGCTCACCGAATGGCAGTGTTCTTTGATTGGGTCGATCAAATATTGATCCAAGTACTCCATAGGGATGAATTATCGGTACTTTTGCGACAACTCCTGCAGCCTGATCACGTTCAACACCGTAGTATGCTCTCAGCGCATACTCTAAGAATTGCTCGATACAACGATCATAGTTAAATGAGATAAACCCAACGTTCTGAAACACATCGGAAATCTCATCTTTAGAAATACCCTCACTAGCCATTCGGAAAAGCGAAGCTATCCAAGTATCAGAAACTCGTTCCAAATTAATGGCGTTGATGTTCTGGATGTGCTCCGAATACAGATTGGACCGGCGCTCCGCTTCTAAAATGGACTGAAAAATAGCTAGCTTACCTATGCGCTCAATCGCCAAATTTCCCCGATGGGCATCAATAAAATTATCGATGCTTATGGCCAACGGTAATCCTCTACAAATCGCTTCAGCCGCACGAAAATATTCAGCCTGAGAAAACCCATCTGTTTCATTCGCCATTTGCTTAATCTGTAAGGCAAGCGTGATATCCCCAGTCTCGGGCATTGGGCGATGATTAAAGCTAAATCGCAGTTTTCCTGAGATTATATCCTTGAGGCTAACACCAAGAGGCAAACCAAATTCGTAGCTTGCTCCTGCTCCAACGACAAAGACGGTTTTTCTTTTAAACACATCCTTTTCCTGACTGACAACCAACCAACTCTCAACATGCAACTGAAAATGTTACACCTTAGGCAGTTTTGTAAAAAGCGCTGAGATGTCATCATCCTGTGTGATGACTAAGTGTGACACGCAGTCGATGCAATCACTGCTACCAAATCCGGGCACAGGAACCTGTGTATCTGGCTCGTGTAGAGCAGCGCGTAATTCACACTCATCCCCACCCGGCACCACCAGCACTGACGTAACCCGCCCGGCCCCGTTTGAGGTCAGTTCATCGACATGCCAATGGGGTTTCTTGGTCGTCTTGCAGTGGCGTATGACGCGCGCGGCGATGCCGCCGGGGCCATTGGCGGAGCCGCAATAAAGATAGGTGCCTTTGGCAAGGGTGATTCCGGCAAACCGTTTGTTTTGAAGCGTCAGGTCAGCTGTAAGTTCGATCACCAGAACGTAAGCTCCGGCAACTTTGGGAAGCTGCCGGAGGGTTTGGTCATTGATCTCTGGGAAATACGTGCTCACGCGTCCGGGGACTCTCGCAGCAACAGATCAATCGATAGACCGGGTCCGGCCATGCCGTTGGTCAGGACCGGTTCGCAATGTTCGTTGATCCGTGCGCCAATGCGTTGGCGAAAGCCGCTAAAGCGTTTTGATTCCACGACATCGACCGGTTCGTCGAGATGCACCTCGACCCGGAACACGCCCGGTGTCGGGGTCGCCGTAACGCTTCGGATCAGGCCGGTGACGGCATGACCAAGGTAAGAACCGGCAAAACGTTTGCCGATACCAAGATCGGAAACACTGGTCGGGATATTGCGCCGTGCCATGGCAACGGCGGTGTTCCAGTCACGATAGCCGTGGCTTTGCGCCAACAGTTCCAGCGAACCGGCATGCGAAATGGATACATCGCGCGCTGCCAGGGCTTTGCGCAGGCGTTTGGCCTGTGTCTTGAACTGTTCGGTCGCGTCCGTGTCGATGTCGGCACGGCTGATATTGAGCGTATTGGAAGTCATTATTCGTCTCCACGCAGGAGGCCGGGTGTCCGCATTGCCGGTCCGTATCCTGGTCGGGAAACGGGTCCGAAAATCTCATTTCACGCACTTTACCAAAGGCATAAACCTTGCGGACGGCAGGTGTGCGCAACCCTGCGTCCGTGATTAGAGCAATATCGCGCGCATGACAAGCCTTTCGACCTCATGGAGCACTGTCGCAAACCGGCCATCGCGCAGAAATTGACAGCCCCCGTGACAACAACATATACCAGACAAAAGATGTTTTATCCGGGCCGCATGAACAGCCTGCGATCAATGATAAGGAATAAACGCCATGGCGATGGAAGCCTATGAAATCGAAAGCATGATCAAGGAAGCCCTTCCCGATGCACAGGTCCGCATCGAGGATTTGCGCGGCGATGGCGACCATTATGCTGCAATCGTGGTGTCCGAGCAGTTCCGCGGCAAAACCCGCGTGGTTCAGCACCAGATGGTCTATTCCGCGCTTAAGGGCAAAATGGGTGGCGATCTGCATGCGCTGGCCCTGCAGACCTCTGCACCGGACTGATATCACCTGATATCGCAACCACCGGCAAGGCAGTGCGCCACCACGCCAACCATATTGCTTTGCCTGACCTTTTACAGGGGCCGTTTCATTTCGGCCCCTGCCGAGTTTCCGATAAATCTGAGCTGGTCCAAAACATCGCGGCCGGTCACAGCCCCATTCACTGACCACGGCTTAATGTTATGTCCACTCAGGAAAAACCGGCCCTGATCGGCCCCGGCCCGCTTGCCGGACTTGCTGCCTTCACCATTTGGGGCACGTTTGGCATCTATTTCAAACTGGTCGGCTTTGCCGGTCCGGTGGAAATTCTGTCACACCGGATTATCTGGTCTGCGATTTTGACCCTGTTGCTGGTGTTTGTGCTTGGCAGACGCAAGCAGCTTTGGGCACTGATTTCATCGGCAAAAACGATTGGCTATCTCTTTCTCAGCAGTGTTTTGATCGCAGGAAACTGGATCATTTACATTTGGGCGGTCAATAACGCGCACGCCCTGGAAGCAAGCCTTGGCTACTACATCATGCCGTTGGTCATGCTGATTTTGGCCCGGGTTTTTTTCGGCGAGAAGCTTAACCGCATTCAATTGGTTTCGGTGGCGATTTGCGCCGTCGGAGTTTTGAACCTGCTGGTGTTTTATGGTCATCTGCCGTGGATAGCGCTTAGCCTGTCTTCGCTGTTTGCTTTTTATGGCGTGATTCGCAAACTTGTCCCGGCCGATCCGATTGCCGGTCTTTTTGTTGAATGCGCGCTGCTCGCACCGATGTCGCTGGGTTATATGATCTGGCTTGACAGTCATGGCGGGTCGGCATTTGGCACCATCGGATTCACGCAAGACGCACTTTTGATTGGCCTTGGGGTCTGTACTGCCGTGCCGCTTGTACTGTTTGCCTATGCGGCGCGCAACATGAAGTTTTCCGCCCTTGGGCTGATGCAGTACCTCAATCCGACGCTGCAGTTCTTTGTCGCGGTCCTGGTTTTCGGCGAAACCTTTACCCAGGCGCACATGATCACCTATGGGTTGGTCTGGATCGGCTTGGCGATTTTCACATGGGACAACCTGCGCACCGCGCAGCAAAATCGCGCCAAGAGTTGACAGAACCGCAGGTTCCAGCCATATCTTCGCCCATAAAAGTTTAACCTGAATTCGCGGCCCGAACAGAGCCGCCCAAGCCAAGGACAATCATCATGACCGACAATCCGGTATTCGAACGCATCCAGAAAGACGTCAATGACAATGACGTCGTCCTGTTCATGAAGGGCACCGCAATGTTCCCGCAGTGCGGTTTCTCTGCCGCTGTTGTTCAGGTCCTGGCTGAGCTTGGCGTTCAGTTCAAAGATATCAACGTTCTGGTCGACCCGGCGATCCGTCAGGGCATCAAGGACTTCTCCAACTGGCCGACCATTCCGCAGCTTTACGTCAAGGGCGAGTTCCTTGGTGGTTGCGACATCGTGCGTGAAATGGCCGCCAGCGGCGAGCTGTCCCAGCACCTGAAAGACAAGGGCGTTGCCGTCGCTGCCTAAGGCGCGATAGCCAAACCCAATCAAAACGCGCTGCGCAGGTTTTCTGCCAGCGCGTTTTTTGTGCCCGGACCATCGCAAAACTCGCCAAATGCGATCATATCCCGCGCGCGACAAAACTATTTCTTGATGGTTTATCTGCTATTCCCCATCTTTAGGGCATGCTGCAATTTGCGCCACAGGGGAAGTCACAGGCATGAAACCGGCAATCAAAACAATGGCATGTTTTGCGATCTGGCTGTTTGCAATCTGGTTTGCCTTGCCCATCCCGCCCACAGCAGCACAGATGGCGGCTGTTACCGCCCTGAGCGGATCAGAGGGCGGATCAGAAGACGGATCAGAACCCACCACAGAACTTCCCGAAGACGGGGTGGTTGCCGAAACCTTCAGCTATTATGGCTTCCTTGAAGAGGGTGTCACCCGCACCCAGGCCCGCATTGCCGAAACCATGTCCGGCCTTGATGCCTTTCCAGAAGAACTCGATGCCACACGGGCCTTGCTGTCGACCGATTTCGGCCAGACCGGCCTGATGCGCATTTTGCTGTTTACCGTCATTTTCGTTGGTGTCGGTATTGTGGCCGAGGTGATTTATCGCCGTCTTTCGGCACCGGCATGTGCCTATCTTGAATCGCAAAGCCCCCGGAAATTCTCGGAACGCCTTAAACACATGGTTGGGCTTTGTGCGCTTTCGCTGTTTTCGCTGCTTGTCTTTGCCATCGGATCGCTTGGTGCCTTCATGATGTTTGACTGGCCGCCAATCATGAAATCGGCTGTGATGTCGCTCCTGATGGCATTCTTTGCCCTGCGTGTCCTGATCATCGTGTTGCAATTCCTGTTTGCGCCCAAGGCAGAAGGCCTTCGCATGATCAATGTCGATCCGCAGGCCGCAACCGTGTTGACCAAACGCCTGACCTGGGCGGCGGGGATATCATTGTTTGCCTTTGCCTTGGCCAAGGTGTTTGGTGCCGCGCCGACCATGATTGCGGGCGATATCATCCTGTTTGATGCGGCGGTGGTGATTTCCGTCGTCACCTTTTGCGCGGTCACGCTCTCAATTGGCCGGTTCTTTGCCAGCCATGCGGCAAGTGCCGAAGTCGAGAAAATGGCCCTGCCAACATCCATCGCCCGTCTGTGGCCGATGATTGTCTGTGGCTGGTTCATTCTGGTGGGCGGGGTGGCGATCATTGGGGCCGAACGCATCCTTAAGGCCCTGCTGGCCATCGGGCTTGCCTGTCTGTTTGACGTTGTGTTTCGCAACATCATCGAAAGTCAGCATCGCAAGAAACTGCAAGCGGCCGAACAGGAAGCCGCCGAGCACAATGCCAGGGCAGAGGCGGCTGCGCATGAACATGACGAAGTGTTTGAACCAATAAAGCCCAAGGCCCCTGTTTTTACCAAAGTGCTTAAACGCGGTGTGCGGCTTCTGGCACTGGTGTTTGTGCTGGCAAGTATCTGGCGCATCTGGGGCTTTGACCGGTTGGCTCAGGACGATGATGCCGGGATCATTGCCCGGATCATTGATAGCTCGACCGAAATCATCATGATCCTTCTGATCGCCGACCTGATCTGGTCGCTGATCAAGACGTTCCTTGATGAACGCATGAGCGCATCAGCAACGGGCAATGCCGGCGATGAAGGCGGTGGCACCGGGCTTTCGCGGGTCGAAACCCTTTTGCCACTGTTGAAAAACTTTGCACTGACCGTGATCATCATCATGGTGGCAATGGTGACCCTGTCATCATTGGGCGTGGATATCGGGCCCCTGATTGCCGGTGCCGGTGTTGTCGGCCTTGCTCTTGGCTTTGGCAGTCAGGCGCTTGTGCGCGATGTGGTAGCCGGTGTGTTCTTCCTGCTGGATGATGCGTTTCGGCTTGGCGAATATATCGAAGTCGACAATCTGCGTGGCCGGGTGGAAAACATCTCTATCCGATCGATGCAGCTGCGCCATCACCGTGGCCCGCTTCAGACCGTCCCGTTTGGCGAGATTAAATCCATCGTCAACCACAGCCGCGATTGGGTGATCGTCAAACTGGAATTCCGTGTGCCGTTTGAAACCGACGTCAACAAGATCAAGAAACTGGTCAAGAAGCTGGCGGCCGAACTTCTGGAAGATCCGCTGATTGGCGACAGCTTCATCGAACCGCTGAAATCCCAGGGCGTGCGCCGGATGGAAGAGTTCAACATGGTGATCGGGCTGAAATACACCTCAAAACCCGGCGAACAATTCACCATCCGCAAAACCGTCTATCAGAGGGTTCTGGCGATGTTCAAGGAAAACGGCATCCAGATGGCCTCTCGCAACGTCAAGGTCGATGTGCCGCCCGATGCCACCCCCGAACAAAAACAGGAAGCCGTCGCAGCCGCCGCCCAACAGGCGTCTGAGCAGCTTAACAAACCGCCTGCCTGATCCATTCCCAAAACGAGCCTCCGAACCGCATGGCTCGGAAGCTCGAGATTACAGAGCTTGGCGCCCGAAATAAGGCAAATTGGCTTACTTGGGTGGGAATGCCTGGGTTTCTTCACCTTTACCCAAAATCAAGCTGCCATCAGCATTCAAAGCCGTGACGGTAAAGCGATAGTCATGTGATCCGCTCGGGGGACATGGCCCTTTATACGAAAAGGCACCAGCAGGAATTTCACTTGAACCAGAATAATCGATCATCCCTCCTCCGTGATTATAGGTTGGAACGTCCAGATCGACCATTTTGAAGCGGAGCGATGCTGTGTCAGCAGGAATATTTGAAATGACGAACGCAGGCGATTTGGTGGAGCAAGCGGAAGTTCCGTGCCAATCGAATGACACATCCAAAGAAGCCATATTTTCCGCCTCTTTTGTTGTTTGGCAACCACTTAACGCGAGTACAGACAGCCCTACAATCGCTGCCAATTTCGTTATCTTCATAACGTCAACCTCAACCTGAAAAACAAAATCCGAGAATATAGATACAGAGACCAGATCACCGTTCAGGAAGCAGGTGAAGACGTCAACCTGTCCACAAGAGTAGAACACAACCGTTGAAGCAAGCCGACACCCGGTCAGATAACACATCAAACAAACAAAAACGCCCGCTGTTTCCAGCGGGCGTCTTCGTATCGGATCGTCGCGAAATCCGTAAGGATTAACGCGAGTAGAATTCGATGACCAGGTTCGGCTGCATCTGAACCGGGTACGGAATTTCTGCGAATTTCGGAACGCGAACGAAGGTACCTTTGAAGGCCTTCGCGTCAACGTCGAGATATTCCGGAACGTCACGTTCGTTCAGGTTGGCAGCTTCCATAACCATCGGGATTTCGCGCGAAGCAGGTTTCACTTCAACAACATCACCTTCCTGAACCAGGTAAGACGGGATGGTTACTTTCTTGCCGTTAACAAGAATGTGGCCGTGGTTCACGAACTGACGTGCAGCAAACACGGTCGGAACGAATTTCATGCGGTAGATAACCGCATCAAGGCGCTGCTCAAGAATACCAACGAGGGTTTCGGAGGTATCACCCGGACGACGGGAAGCTTCTTTGTAGTAGCGCAGGAACTGTTTTTCAGAGATCGAGCCGTAGTAGCCTTTGAGCTGCTGTTTTGCAAACAGCTGGGTACCATAGTCGGTCGGCTTCTTACGGCGGGTGGCACCATGCATGCCCGGTGCATATTCGCGCTTGTTCAGCGGCGATTTTGCACGGCCCCAAAGGTTCACACCAAGGCGGCGGTCAATCTTATGCTTTGCAGCAATACGTTTCGACATTTTGTAACTCTCTTTTTTTAAAGATCACTTATTGTCCCGATAGTTTCCAACCGCCTGAAACCGGACATGCGGCCCAGACACGCGGAACGGGGACGAAACCACATGTCTCGACCCACTTTCTCGGAAGTGAGGCGCAATATAGAGATGATTGATCAAGAGTCAAACATTAATCGCGCCCGCCATCCCGCATGGAAGCCCTGCATTTCTGCCGAGTTCCGCACGAATGGCACCCCACCTACCCCGCACTTGGCAATCGGGTGGAAAATCAGTCCTTTGGCTTGTGCTTGCCACCGCGCATGGCGACAATCATCCCGCGCAGTGTCTGGACTTCCTGATGGGTCAGATTGGCACGGTTAAAGATGTTGCGAATATTGCGCGCCATGCCGGGGCGTTTTTCCGCCACCCGAAAGAACCCCGACTTATCAAGTTCACTTTCAAGATGGACGAAAAGACGTTCCATATCATCCTTGGTCGCCGGGAAGGTATCGGCCATCATCAATTGATAATCGGGTACATCAACGCCCGCCTGCCACCATTCATAACCTATCAACAAAACCGCCTGGGCCAGGTTAAGCGACGTAAAACCGGGATTAAGCGGAACGGTCACAACCGCATCGCCCATGGCAATATGTTCGTTGCGAACGCCTGTGCGTTCCGGGCCAAACATCACGCCGACCTTTTCACCACGTCCGATCACAGCGCGCATTTCCGGTGCCAGCCCCTTGGGCGTAAAGACCGGCTTGATGGCATCACGGGTGCGCGCCGTTGTAACGTAAACCCGGTTCAGATCGGCCAGTGCATCTTCTTCGCGCTCAAACACCTTGGTGTTGTCGATGACGATATCGGCACCTGATGCATTGGCGGTTGCCCGTTCATTTGGCCACCCATCACGCGGCCGCACCAAACGCAAATCTACCAGACCACAATTGAGCATCGCACGCGCGGCCTTGCCGATATTATCGCCAAGCTGTGGCTCAATCAGAATGATTACGGGCGGATTGGCAATCCCGCCTGTTTCAGGCTTGGCACTGCCGATGGGCTCGCTCATCGCGGTATTCTCCGGTCGTGAACTGGGGCATGTCGCGGGCATGCCCGTCAATATTGGCGCTTCTTTATCAAAAGCCAACCATCAGCGCCAGTTCCTAATCATCGCGATCATCTGATTGCCCTCAGACACGCCATCAAGCAGTCATGCTGTCATGTTCGCCCCAGCATTCACGTGCATATTGCCCCGGTGGAACTCCGACATGTCGGGAAAATGCAATACTGAACGCACTTGCCGATCCATATCCAACTCGTTCGGCGACATCCGCAATCCGGCAATCACGTTTGGCAAGTTCCCCCTTGGCAACGGCCATCCGCCAGGAAAGCAGATATTGCATCGGCGCCATCCCCACTGTCCTTGCAAACCGCTCAAAGAATGCTGACCTTGAAAGTGCCGCTTCCTTTGCCAGCGACGCAACAGACCATGAATATCCGAAATTTCCATGGATTTGGCGTAGGGCTGCGACAATCCTTTCATCGGCCAATCCTTTCAACAACCCCGGGGGTGCATTCTTATCGGGTGCAGATCGCAATGCTTCAATCAACAGGATTTCAACCAGCCGCGACAGCACAAGCTCCCGACCGGGTTTCCATTCCCCTGTTTCTTCAACAATAAGCCCAACCAGCCTCACAAGCCGGTCAACACCGCGCAAATGAATAAGCCCCGGCAACAAAGATGTCAGCAGCCCAGCATCCGGTGAGCTGAAGATAAAATAGCCTCCCAGCAGGCGCACATCGGGCGGGCCGCTCTGCCGGCCATGTCGAACCTCGTCGCTGCGGGTTGCAGCCACTTCAGGATCAATCATTTCGGGCGTCGTCGTCTCAAACCCAGACATTGTAAAAGCTGGCGTTTCGGGCAACAGGATAAAATCTCCGACTTCAAGCCGGATGCTGTCATGGCCATCCACTGCCAGCCTGCAACTGCCATCCATCACGACACAGAAACTCGGATACCCGAACGGCGAATAGCGCACAGCCCATTCTCCTGCACCGCTGATCCCTTTGGAAAAAACGGCATTTGGCTGCAGCAGGTGAATGATTTCGACAAGAGGATCACTCAAAACAGGACTAATTCTTATAAAAAATGGACTGCCTATTATAGAAAGTCCTTCCAGTTTTGGTATCTCTATCTGCAGCAAATCACCAAAATGATATGGAAAAAAAATGCCTTCAATACTGATCTCGGGCTGCTCATCGGGTTATGGCCTTGAAACAGCCAATCTTTTCCACACAAAAGGCTGGAACGTCATTGCCACCATGCGAACGCCGCAAGAGGATATCCTGCCGAAATCAGACAGGATCAAAGTGCTTGCACTTGACGTTACGAACCCTCAATCAATCGCGTCCGCAATTGAAACATGCGGCCCGATTGATGTGTTGGTTAACAATGCCGGAATCGGGCTGTTCGGTGCCTTCGAAGCTACACCCATGAGCACCATACGCGAGATATTTGCGGCGAATACATTTGGCACCATGGCGATGGTTCAGGCCGTGTTACCACAATTCAGGTCCCGCAAAAGCGGTACCATCGTTAACGTGACATCCAGCGCGGTACTCGCACCAATGCCACTCGTCGCAGCCTACAGTGCAAGCAAAACCGCGATCGAAGGATTCACCGCGTCGCTTGAGCTTGAATTAAAATCTTTTGACATCCGGGTCAAACTTGTACAGCCCGGCTACTGCCCGGACACGCAATTCTCTGCCAATACCGGCTCGCGTATGGATGGTACAATCCCCGAAGCATACAGCGACTATGCACAGGATGTGTTCACAGCCTACCAGCAACCTGACGAAGTGACGACCACAAGGGATGTCGCCGATGCCGTCTGGCTGGCCGTCAATGATACATCAGACCAGCTGCGCTTTCCCGCCGGGGCAGACGCCAGGAAACTGGTAGGTATGTCCTAACATTCGGGCTAAGCAGCCCTTGAAACGGCATTAGATAAATAAAGGGGCACGAATCAAACCGCGCCCCTTTTTTTTCACGATCATATCAGTTTTCTGATCAGGCATGCTGGCTGCGCACACCGGATTTGAACAGTTTATAAGTGATGGAATCACGCAGTGCGTTATAGGACGCCTCGATAATGTTGGTCGAAACGCCCACCGTTGCCCAGTTATTGCCCTCGGCATCACGGCTTTCGATCATGACGCGGGTCACTGCACGCGTCCCATCGCCGCGGGTTATGATGCGGACCTTATAGTCGATCAGTTCGATCTGCTCGACCGCATCGCGGTATTCCGGCACGGTCAAAAGGACCTTACGAAGGGCCGCATCAAGGGCGTTGACCGGGCCATTGCCTTCGGCTACTGACATGAACTGATCATCGCCGACCACGACCTTGACGGTGGCCTCACTCATGGTGATGACCTGTTCGTCCTGCTCATCAACCCAGCGGCGTTCGTCAATCACACGGAAAGACGTCACCCGGAAATAACGATCAAGCTCGCCCATGGCCTTGCGCGCCAGCAATTCAAAGCTGGCCTCGGCCCCGTCATAGGCATAACCGTCAAACTCACGGCGCTTGACGGTTTCAACCAGCTTGCCGACGGCCTCGGATTTGGGATCAACCTCAACGCCGATCTCGCGGAAACGCGCCAGAATGTTGGATCGCCCCGCCTGATCGGAAACAAGGATATGGCGCTGGTTGCCGACCAGATGCGGTTCGATATGTTCGTAACAGGTCGGGTTCTTTTCGACCGCCGAGACATGCAAGCCACCCTTGTGGGCAAAGGCGCTGTCGCCAACATAGGCCGCCTGACGCAGCGGTTCCCGGTTAAGCCGCTCATCAAGGATGTGGGAAATCCGGCGCAGATGGGTCAGCTGGTCATGGGAAATGCCAACGTCATAGCCCATTTTGAGCATCAGCGTCGGAATGATCGAAATCAGATTGGCATTGCCGCACCGCTCACCCAAACCATTCAGCGTCCCCTGCACTTGCCGCGCACCGGCGCGCACCGCGGCCAAAGAATTCGCAACCGCATTCTCGGTATCGTTGTGGCAATGGATGCCAACATGGCTGCCGGGGATCTGGCTGCAGACATCGGTGACAATGTCAAAAATCTCGTCGGGCAGCGTACCGCCATTGGTGTCACACAGAACAACCCAGCGCGCGCCGGCCTCATAGGCCGACTTGATCGCGGCAAGGGCATAGTCCCGGTTGGCCTTGTAGCCATCAAAGAAATGCTCGGCATCGAACATGACTTCGGAAACCTTGGTTTTCAGATGGGCAATTGAATCTGAAATCATCGCCAGATTTTCATCAAGCTCGATCCCAAGTGCCTCGGTCACCTGAAAGTCCCAGCTTTTACCGACCATGCAAACAATCGGCGCATTCTGCGCAAGGCTGGTCAGCCCCGGATCGTTTGACGCAGACCGACCCGCACGGCGGGTCATGCCAAAGGCGGTCAGTTTGGAATTCTTGAGTTTGGGCGGATTGGCAAAGAATGCATCATCAGTCGGGTTTGCCCCCGGCCAGCCGCCTTCAATATAGTCAATCGACAGTTCGTCCAGTGCCTTGGCAATCGCGGTCTTGTCCGCGGCCGAAAAATCCACGCCCTGGGTCTGCTGCCCATCGCGCAAGGTACTGTCATAGAGATAGACGCGCTTGTCTGACATTTTCATTCCAACTGATCGATCGTCTCGGGTGCCGCGGCCGTTTTTGGCCGCCGCTATTCTGTTCGCAAGGCTCATGTTTTCATGTCTTTTGCGGGTCTGGCAAATTGCCGCAAAACAGACAGCAGCGCAACAGCATTACTCAAATTGCCATCCCGACGACAATTTCTGCTCTATTTCAACAAATTACCCATCTTTAGGATAGCAGACCTGTCCCCTTGAATGGTTGCAACCACCACTATGCGATGATTACCTTTATCCTAGGTTGTAGTACGCTTGATCAAATCCCTGCACATGTAGAACAAAGCTAATGATCGCGCGACGTCCAAGGACAATAAAAATGGCAAATGACGCCCCCACCAGCGTTGATATCATGATGCTTGCCGGCCTGACGTGGGAACGTACCGGTCGCAATTGCTGGACTGCATCAGACCGTTTTGCCCGCTACATCATATTCCGTGACATTGATGAACGTTGGTATGGCGACTGGGAACGGGACGGGGAACTGACCCGTGCGGATTGGTCTTGCCCGATCCTTGAAACATTTGCCGAATACATGGTCGACAACGCCCGGCGGCAGTCGTCCTGATGATCAGACGGGTAACCACGCCCGCAAAATCAGATACAACTAATAAATTGCCCTTCAAATACGCGTCCGCCCCTGCTTTTCCTTGCGTTTGACGCCATGTCGATTATGTGTTGGGGTATCACAACGTTACATAATCCGAGGCAAGCCTAATCCAATGACCAAAGCCATTCCCATGCAGATCGACATTGTTTCGGACGTTGTCTGTCCGTGGTGCATCATCGGTTACAAGAACCTTGAAGACGCCATCAGCCGTCTGGACGGCGAAATTGACGTCACCCTGCGCTGGCACCCGTTCGAACTGAACCGCGATATGCCGCCCGAGGGCCAGGACCTCTCGGAACATATCAGCGAAAAATACGGCCTGACTGCCGATCAAAGTGCCGATAGCCGCGCCCGCATCACCATGATGGGCGAAAATGTCGGCTTCCCGATCCATTTCGGGTCAGATGCACGCATCTATAACACCTTTGACGCCCACCGCCTGCTGTACTGGGCGGGCAAGGAAGGCGAATACGGCCAGCAGACCGCGCTTAAACTCAACCTGTTTGCCGCTTACTTCCAGGGTGGTGACAACACCGCCGACCATGGTGTTTTGAAACGCGCGGTCGAGGAAGTCGGCCTTTCACCGGAACGTGCCGCCGAAATCCTGGCTAGCGACGAATTCGCCAAGGAAGTCCGCGCCGAGGAAGACGAATTTGGCGATGCCGGCATCAGTTCGGTGCCGACCTATGTGGTCAATGGCAAATTCGCCATTTCCGGCGGCCACCCGCCAGAAGTGTTCGAGCAGGCCCTTTCGGAGATCGCGCGCCAAGGTGACGAAATCCTTGCCGAAGCACAAAACGACGCCTGATTAGGCCCAAGTGCAGACAGATGAACAAAGCCCGGTCCATTGGATCGGGCTTTTTCGTGGCCCTCGACAGAACTCAAATACCGATCTAGGCTGATCTTGCCACCACACAAGGAAACGCCCCATGATCAGCCTTGCCGAGTTTGGGCAATATCTGCCCGGAATATTGCTGTCTTATGCTGCGTTGCTTGTCGGGCTCATCAGCCCCGGCCCTGCCCTTTTGGGCTTGATGGGCGTGTCGCTTGATCAGGGCCGCCGTGCCGGGCAACATTTTGCCCTTGGCATTGGAACCGGATCGTTTTCGATCGGTCTTCTGACCCTGACTGGGCTGTCGGCTGTTTTGGCGACTTATGCTGATGCGATGACGGCCATCCGGATTTTTGGCGGGCTTTATTTGCTGTGGATGTCCTATCGGGCGTTTCGTACGGCATTTCGCAAACCACCCACCACATCAGACATCGCTGACGCCGTTGATACCCGAAAGATATCCGGACGCGGTTATTACTTTCGCGGATTAGGACTTCACTTGACCAATCCCAAAGCCATCCTGACCTGGATTGCCATCATTTCAATCGGCTTTCATGAAGGTGCCCCGCTTTGGGTTGGGGCTGCGATTGTGATTGGCTGCGGTCTGATTTCCACCAGCATCCATTTGCTTTATGCCACCGCCTTTTCCACCGCCCCGGCGATTTCGATTTATCGCCGTGCAGCCGGATGGATCAACGGATTGCTTGGTGTGTTCTTTGCCGCCGTTGGGCTACGGTTACTGATCAACCGCTAAGCTGTCAGCGAAAGGCTATGCCTTGGGCGTCTTGTCTTCTGCAGCCTCGGCCTTTTCTGCTTCAGCTTCCTCAGCGGCTGCTTCTTCGGCAGCAGCCTCTTCTGCGGCGGCCTCGGCCTGCTCGGCCGCCCATACCCCGGCAGTTTCAACCGCCATGGGGGATGCCGTCGGCAGAACGCTGACATAGCTTTCGGTTTCTTCAACCGGCAGGGCTTCACGACGCGTCATGCGATAAAGCGCATAAAGCGCAATCACCGCAAAGGTCCCGGCAAGCACCAGCCAGAACGACTGCGGGCCAAGATGTTCCATCGACCAACCGGCAATCAACGGGCCAAGAATTGCACCCACCCCGAAGGTCAGAACAAGACCACCTGATGCGGCAGGCATTTCTTCGAGTGACAGGAAATCATTGGTGTAGGCCAGAAACAGCGCGTAAAGCGGCGTGGTCATGCCGCCTGCGACAAAGGCAGCACACATCATAAAGACCAACTGGTTACCTGATAGCCAGCCAAGCATACAGGCCGACATGGCAACTGCCGCCGCACCAAAAATCAGCTTGCGACGATCCATGCGGTCCGACAACCAGCCAATCGGATATTGGAATACCAACGCACCGGCAAACAGCATCGCGACAAAGGTCGCGATCTGCACGGTCGTCATTTCGATCTGGGTGCCATAAACCGCCGCCATACCGGTCTGGGTGGCATACACACAGCCCAGCAGGAAGATGCCCACGGTACTGAGCGGCGATCCGGCAAACAGTTCCTTAAGCCCCATCGGACGGGCGGCCTCGGTCACTGGCACGGACGAGGCCGACAGCAGGATAGGCGCAAAGGAAATCGAGACCAGAATGGACGCAACAATAAACAGGGCCGAGTTCGCAGCATCGCCAAGCGTCAAAAGCCCCTGCGCGCCGATAATGCCAAGCGTCTGGGCAATCATATAAGCCGACAGAACCTTGCCGCGGGTTTCGTTGGTCGAGGCATCATTAAGCCAGCTTTCCGCCGTGACATAAATCCCCGACATGCAAAAGCCCAAGATTACGCGCAAAGCCGTCCATGCCCATGGCTCGGCAATCAGCGGAAAGGCAATCAACCCAGCGGAGGTAAAACTTCCGAGTGCAGCAAAGACGCGCACATGGCCCACCCGCTTGATCATGCGCGGTGTGATGCGCGCGCCTGACAGGAAACCGGCAAAGTAACCCGATGTGACAATCGCCAGTTCGGCCGAGGAAAAACCTTCAATCCCGCCGCGCAAACCGATCAGGGTGAAATGCATGCCATTGCCCAGCATGATCAGGACAACTCCAATAAGAAGTGCCCAGACACTGGTTAAAACCTGGATCATGAATCGCCCTTTCGCACTTTGGGGATTACCGGACTGTCTGTGAGCTCAGCGCGCCTTGGTCTGATGTCGTGTTGGTTCAGACAAATGACAAGTCTCAGCGAAAAGTACGAAACCACTGATCACATTCAGTTTCCAGACTTTTTTCGGTATGAAGGGGATTTTTTGACCTAAGCAGCCGGGTCTCTGATCTCTGCCTCGGTCAGGCGTTTGGAGGTGACCCCGTTTTTAAGATCAAGCCAGCCGCAAAAAACAGTCACCCAGACGGCGACTAGCATCAAGTACGCGACATACTGATCCATCACCCAAAGCGTGCCGGCGGACATCACACACCACGCCAAGGGAACCGGCAACAAAACCCACCGCCAGGTCCCGCGCGACAGCAAAACAAAACCCAACGTGCCAAGCGCTGTTGGATCGGCGGCACTGCCAAAAATTTCGGCCTGCACCAAGTCGCGCCCTTCAATCAGGCCAATAAACGGATAGACAAGCAGCGCAAAGGCAACCAGAGACGCCCCGACATAACACGACAAATCCCCGCGCCAGCCAAAACGAAGCGGCAACGGACGCGCAGCAAAGATGGCGAACAAAACTACCTGCAGGGCAAAGGCCGGGAGCAGATAGGGCACCGCCCAATTGATCGGCCGATAATATTGCCAAAGGAAGCCATAGCCCGACCAGGCCCAGACCAGCGCCAACAACACCAGAATAACCCGGTTGCCGCGAAAACCGTGACGCAGGGCAAGGCCCGATGCGGTCAACCCGGCAATCAGCGCACTGGCAACCACCAGCCACCAGGTGGTGTTCATGGTTTCAAACAGCCGGAAATAGACACGCGGCGAAAACAGCAACAGGTCTGCCAGTCCGTAATCCCACCATTCAGTCATGCTGTTTGCCCCCAATTGCCTTGATCACACCAGAACGCCAATGACGGCGGCGATCTGTTCGCGCATTTTTTCATCGGGCAATGGCCCTGTTGCGGCCGCCATGTTTTCCGCCGCATGGGCCGGTTTGGTGGTGGCCGGGATCGGACACGTCACCGCTGGATGGGCGATCAGATATTTCAAAATCAACTGCGCCCAGCTCTTGGCTTCAAGTTCGGCGGCAAATTCCGGCAAGGGTTGGCCTTCCAGACGTTCAGTCAGGCTGCCGCCACGAAACGGCCGGTTCACAATCACCGCAATCCCGCGATCATATGCCAGTGGCAAAAGATAATCCTCAACCTTGCGGTCAATCGGGTTATAGGTCACCTGCACGAAATCAAGCCGTTCGTTCTTCATCACCGCGATCAGGTCTTCGGTACGTCGCCCGTGCGAGGTTGTCACACCGACATGGCGCAACTGCCCTTCGTCCTTCATCCGAAACAGAAGCGGCAGGTTTTCATTGATGCCCAGCAGGTTATGGACCTGCAAAAGGTCAAACTGCTCGACCTTCCACCGATCTGATGTCTCGGCGATCTGTTCGGCACCATCGCCTGCGGTCCAGACCTTGTCGGTCGAAAACACACGATCGCGCGCACCAAGTTTATCAAGCCCGTAGCCAATCACATCCTGGGCGGAGCCATACATCGGCGAACTGTCAATCATGCGCCCACCGGCATCGAAGAACGCCGACATCACATCCGCGCACTGATTACGCAGCTCAATGTCTTGGCCGACATTGAACGTGATCCAGCTTCCGAGCCCGACAGCGGGGATTTCTTCACCGGTTGAGGGGATTTGCTTTTGCAGTATTTCTGATGCGCGCGCATCGGAGCTTCCCTGCGCCCAGGCCGGCATACCCGACGCCAACAGGCCAAGCGCCCCTAATGAGGCAGAAGCCTTCAGAAACCCTCGACGGTCAAATTCAGACATGGCTTAGAGCACCTTTTCGTTGCTTCGGACCAATCTTCAAACATGATCCATCAAGATTTGGGCAGAATTCTGCCCTACCGCAACCTTAGGTACTTCCAAGCCTTTCTCGCCAAATCACAAGGCTTTGCAAAATACTGCTTGACCTAGAGTGCGCTCCAGCTCTTAGCCTGATGCAGCATTGAATAACTTCAACACAAAGGTGCCCGTCATGATGATTGGCGAAGTGGCAGACAAAAGCGGTTTTTCCATCGACACCCTTCGATATTACGAAAAGATCGGCCTTCTACCAAATGCAGACCGCGACCCCGGCGGACGTAGGTTCTATGACCGCGATATTTTGCGCTGGCTCGACTTTCTTGGTCGGCTCAGGGATCTCGGGATGCCAATTCGCGACCGGGTGCTATATGCCCGGCTGCGCGCCGAGGGTGACAGTACGATCGAAGCCCGCAGGTCCTTGCTTCAAACCTATCGCGACGAGCTTGCAACCCGTATCGCAAGTCTGACCGAAACGCTTGATGTCCTGGATGCCAAAATTGCCAGTTACGACACGACGGGTGCGCCATTAAAGGACCCTAAAAAATGACCGAAACCAAATCCGCCCTGGAAGCTGGTCGCAAAATCGTGGCCATTCTGAACCCGGACCTTGAAGGCCAACTGTCAGAAAAATACGACGGTCTGGTATCTGACTTTGCAGAAACACTGGTTGAATGGGGTTATGGGCGTCATTATGCACGCCCGGGACTTGATCTTAAAACCCGGCAACTTTGCACGATTTCGGCCCTGACCGTGCTCGGTGGTCAAACCGCCCCGCAGCTCAAGATAAATATTCGCCACACCCTGGCAGCAGGTGCCACCCGTACGGAAGTTATTGAGGCCATCTGGCAAATGGCCGTTTATGGCGGCCTTCCAGCCGCAATCAATGGCCTGAATGCGGCACAAGAACTGTTTGATGAAATGGATCAGGCCGCCTGATTATCCGACTATCAACGAAAAAGGCCGCAGCGATACCTGCGGCCTTTTATCATTTTCGTGGCGGCTGGACGTTAAACGCGCTTCCAGCTGGTCCCATCCTTGAAGTCTTCAAGGATGATGCCGCGTGCCAGAAGGTCATCACGGATTTTGTCCGCCGTTGCGAAATCCTTGTTCTTCTTGGCATCTGCGCGCTTTGCGATCAGCCCATCGATCTCGGCCGCCTCGTCTTCATCGGCCGATCCGGTAAACCAGGCTTCGGGATCCGCTTCAAGAATGCCCAAAAGCTTGGCCGCGGCAAGGATTTCACCCTTGGCCTCAGCCCGTTCGAACTTCTTTTCCGCCTTGTTGAACTTGGTCACCAGGTTATGGAATTCCGAAATCGCAAGCGGTGTATTGAGGTCATCACACAGCGCATCCAGAACCGCACGCGGTACCGGCATTTCTTCCGGTGTCACATCGCGACTTTGACGAAGCGCGGTATAGAACCGATCCAGCGCCTCTTTGGCCTGACGCAGGTTTTCTTCTGTCCAGTTGATCGGCTGATGATAATGGGTTCCCATCATCGCCAGACGGATCGCCTCACCCGGCCATTTTTCAAGCAGCTCATGCACGGTGACGAAGTTGCCCAATGACTTGGACATCTTTTCGCCTTCGACCATCAGATGCCCGTTATGCATCCAGTATTTGGCGTAGCTGGAACCCTTGTTCGCGCAGCAGCTTTGCGCCAGTTCGTTTTCATGGTGCGGGAACACCAGATCCGAACCACCGCCATGGATGTCAAAATTCTCGCCCAGATAACGCGTCGACATGGCAGAGCATTCAATATGCCACCCCGGACGGCCCCGGCCCCACGGGCTATCCCATCCCGGAATGTCATCACTGGATGGTTTCCACAGAACAAAGTCTGCCGGATCTTTTTTATAGGGTGCAACTTCAACACGTGCACCGGCGATCATTTCCTTGCGATCACGGCGCGACAGCTTGCCATAGTCATCATACGCCTCGACCGAGAACAGCACATGGCCCTCGGCGGCATAGGCAAAGCCCTGCTCGATCAGGCTTTCGCACATGGCGATCATTTCAGCGATATGTTCGGTCGCGCGCGGTTCGATATCGGGCTTGGCGGCATTAAGCGCGCCCATATCTTCCAGATAGGCCTGATGGGTGCGCTTGGTGATTTCCGAAATCGGCTCGCCGCTTTCCTTCGCGCGCGCGTTGATCTTGTCATCAACGTCCGTGACATTCCGCACATAGGTCACCTTGGGATAGATATGGCGCAGCACGCGCACCAGCGTATCAAACACCACCACCGGGCGGGCATTGCCGACATGGGCATAGTCATAGACCGTCGGGCCGCAGACATAGAGGCGCACGTGATCGGGATCAATCGGCGCGAACACCTGCTTTTCGCGGGTGAGCGTATCAGAGATGCGAAGGGTTTTGGTCATTTCAAACGTCCGTTTGGCTGTGTTATCGGGTCAAATGCGTGCATTTTCCGGCGATCAAAGCAGATGCCTAGACCGCCTTCCCACACAACCGGTCACGCGCCTTTTCAGACCCGATCAGAACCAGCATCGTCGACATTTCCGGACCATGTTCGCGCGCGGTCAACGCCTTGCGTAGCGGCATGAAAAGCTGTTTGCCCTTGCGTCCGGTTTCATCCTTAAGGGCTGTGGTCCAGGTTTTCCAGCTGGTGCCATCAAGTTCACCTTCGGGCAGCATTTCGGCGGCCTTTTTCAGGAACTCGGCATCCTCGGCATCGATTTCGGGAATGACGTTTTTGTGGATCACATCCCACCATTCCAGTGCCTCGGCCACGCGCCAGCAATTGCCGCGCACCGCATTCCAGAACATCTCGTCGGCATCTGCCATGCCAGCCGCTTCAAGCTTTGGCTTGGCGGCCTCAAACGACATTTCGTGAATGACTTTTTCATTGAGGCTTGCCAGTTCGGCCGGATCAAATTTCGGCGTGGAGCGGCCGTAGTGATCCAGATCGAATTTCTCAAGCACCTGCGAAAGGTTCGCCGGCTCAATTTTGTCCGACGCGCCAAGGCCGGTCAGAAGGCCAACAAGCGCCTCGACCTCAAACCCGTCATTGCGCAGTTCGCGCAATGAAAGGCTGCCCAGACGTTTGGAAAGCTGCGAGCCACCCGGCCCCGCCAAAAGCGGCATATGGGCAAATTCAAGCGCACCCGGTTTTCCACCAAGCGCCAGATACAGCAATATCTGCGACACGGTGTTGGTCACATGGTCTTCTCCGCGGATGATATGGGTAACACCCATTTCAAGGTCATCCACCACCGAGCCCAGCATATAAAGCAACGACCCATCTTCACGGATCAGGACCGGGTCAGACACATGTTCGGTATCAAACGAGCAGATCCCGCGCGTCAGGTCATCCCATTCGACCATGCCGTCGGTCAGAAGGAAACGCCAATGCGGCTTGCGGCCTTCGGCCTCAAGGGCCGCAATTTCTTCATCAGACAGCGTCAATGCCTTGCGGTCATAGATGAAGGGCTGGTGACGCTGGCGGGCAGCCTTGCGTTTCCAGTTGAGCTCGCCCTCGGTCTCGTAGCACGGATAAAGCAATTCGCGCTTCTTCAGGTCATCAATCGCCGCATCATATTTATCCTGACGCAGGCTTTGACGTTCTTCCTGATCCCAGTCGATGCCAAGCCAGGTCAGATCTTCACGGATCGCATCGACATATTCGTCTTTGGAGCGTACCGGATCGGTATCGTCAAAGCGCAGGATGAATTTCCCGCCTGATTTACGGGCATAAAGCCAGTTCATCAGCGCCACACGGGCGTTACCGACGTGAAGAAGCCCGGTCGGGCTGGGGGCAAATCGCAGAACAGGTTTTGTCATTTCAAACTTTTCAATCACGTAACAAGGTTCGTGAAACCATTGGTAATCGGATAGCGACGGTCACGGCCAAAGGCACGCGGGGTAATCTTGACCCCCGGGGGTGCCTGGCGGCGTTTATATTCCGCCCGATCCAGCAACCGCCAGACCCGGCGTACTGTTGCCTCATCGTGACCGCTATCCACGATATCGCGAATAGATCGCTCACCTTCAATCATCTGATGCAGGATATCATCCAAAACATCATAAGGCGGCAGACTATCTTCGTCTTTCTGATCCGGGCGAAGCTCGGCCGATGGCGGCTTGGTGATAATCCGTTCCGGGATCACCATGCCATCCGGGCCAACAGCCCCGACCGGTTTGTGTTCATTGCGCCAGTGGCACAGGTTAAACACGGTCGTTTTATAAAGGTCCTTCAGAACCGAATAGCCACCACACATATCGCCATAAAGCGTGGCATAGCCGACCGACATTTCCGACTTGTTGCCGGTGGTCAGGACCATGTGGCCAAACTTGTTTGAAAGCCCCATCAGGATAATCCCGCGCGAACGGGCCTGAATGTTTTCTTCGGTAATGTCGGCATCGCGGCCTTCAAAGGCGGGGGCAAGCATCTGCTCGAACGCGGCCATCGCTGGGCCAATATTGATGCTTTCAATACCGGTCTTGAGCATGCCTGCGCAAAGCTCTGCATCTTCAAGGCTCTCCGCCGAAGTGTAAGGCGATGGCATCATCACCAGACGCACGCGATCAGAGCCGAGTGCATCCACGGCAACCGCGGCCGAAAGCGCACTGTCGATCCCGCCTGACATGCCGATCACAACACCGGGGAAACCGTTCTTGTTCACATAATCGCGCAGGCCCAGAACCAGCGCCTGATAGATCGCATCAAACCCGGTGGGATAGCCAACCTTTGGCGCGTCATCCGCGCAACGCCATTGACCGTTTTCATCCTGTTGCCAGGTGGTCAGCACCACATCCTCGGCAAAGGCAGGCAGGGCAACCGCAAGCGATCCATCACCGTTCAGGCCGAAAGATCCACCGTCAAACACCAGCTCGTCCTGACCGCCGACTTCGTTGCAATAAATCATCGGCTTGCCGCTTTCGCGCACCCGATCCTCGATCAGCTTACGGCGCAAATCATCCTTGTCGGCTTCAAACGGTGACCCGTTCGGCACAAGGAAGATTTCTGCCCCCGCGTTCGCCAGATGGGCAACGACGTGCGGCGTCCAGACATCTTCGCAGATCGGTACACCAAGCTTGACGCCCTTGAATGAAATCGGGGTCGGCATCGGACCTGCGGCAAAGACGCGCTTTTCATCAAACACGCCATAATTGGGCAAATCATTCTTGGCGCGCACATCAACGATCTTGCCCTGATCAATCAGCAACACCGCATTATGGCGCGTGCCATCGACTTCCCATGGGGAGGTCAACAGCAAGGCCGGACCATCTTTACGTTTGGCCGTGTGTTCGCAAATGAATTCGACCGCGTCATGCAGATGGCGCATGAAGGCCGGCTTCATTACCAGATCTTCTGGCGGATATCCAGACAGAACCAGCTCAGAATAAAGGACGATTTCCGCGCCCTTTTCGGCCGCAGTTTCCCAGGCAGCCACAACCTTGTCCCGGTTCCCGGTGACATCACCGACAATCGGGTTAAGCTGGGCAATCGCAATGGCAAGCTTCTTTGTCATGATGTTGGAATAGGATCGCCCCCGCGCGCTGTCAATTGCGGAATGCGCAATATCCCATGTTTCAGACAAGATCACCATTCTTGCATGGCAGAAATGCAAAGCTTTGAAACCTGCAAGTACGCTGTCTTTCAGCGTGATTTTATTCTTATCAACGACTTAGCGTGTTGATAATGACTTGCAAAACCGGCTTCATCCCGATCTATTGCACCCGACCGTGAAAACACGGCAATAAACACAAATTAAAATACGAGCAAACAACATGACCCACAGCCCCAATGCGGCCGCCGAAATGGCGGCGGTAACCATTTCCCATATTCCAGGCCGCGAAATCACTGAAAACCTTGGCATTGTCTTTGGCAGTTCCGTGCGCAGCCGCAACTTCCTTTTTGATATTTTTGCGATGCTGAAAAACCTGTTCGGGGGTGAAGTACGTTCCTACACCCGGCTTTTGGAAGATGCCCAGCAGGAAGCCACCAGCCGCCTGATTGCCCAAGCCCAAAAATTGGATGCCGACGCAGTTGTGGATGTGCATTTCGCAACGTCGCAGGTGGCCTACAAGGCGGCTGAGATTTTCGCATACGGCACAGCCATACGACTGAAATAACAGGGCAGGCACAATATCATGGAAGATCTGTTTCTTCCGGGAATTGCCCTGACCATCCTGATCGGAATCGCTTATATAACCGGCCGCTTGGCCGATGGGGCACATGAACGCGCGCTCAGACGCGACGAAGCATTGTTGCCCCATCAATATCTTGATTCCGGGGATGCAGTTCCCGATGACATCACGTTGCATGACAGCAAACTGGTGACCGGCAAGGTCGTCATTGCCGAAGACCGTTTTCGCAATCTTTTGGCCCGCCTGCGCATTTTCGTCGGCGGTCGACTGGCCGCACACGAAGCCACCGTCACAAGGGCCAAGCGCGAGGCGATCTTGCGGCTTCGCACCAATGCCAAGGGTGCAAGCCACATTATCGGTCTGCGATTTGATTCTGCCGAACTTGGACGCGGCATGATCGAGGTGATCGTTTCCGGCACCGCCCTTTACACCGATCATCGCCCGACGGGCGGTCGGCCATCTGCCCTTCCCGATGACGGGGTGAATATTTCCCATCGCAATCTTCTGGCCGAATTTGCGTCGGGCAGTATCGCGTTCCTGCTGATTTGCTGGGGGATTTATACGGCAAGCGGTCTGGCGGTTGAATGGGCGGCAAACAGCATTTCGGTTCAGGAAGAAGTTGCCATCTGGTCGGAGCTTGAACCCGGACTGATCGCAGAACATCGCGAAGATTATGAACGCAGCCTGCCGGAACGCTATCTTCTCGGTCTGGTCAATTCCATCCCCAAGGAGGCCATTGGCCCGGCAAAGGATTATGACTTTGACGTTCTGATCATCCCCGATGACAGTCCAAATGCCGCGGCACTGCCCGGTGGCCTGATGCTCGTTCATACCGGAATGCTTGAACTGGTGGATACCGAGAACGAGCTGCTGTCGATCCTTGGCCATGAAATCGGTCATTATAACGGGCGCGATCACCTTGAAGGCATTGGCCGCGAGGTCGTTGGTGTCGCACTTTCGGCCATGATGTTTCAGACCGATGCGGTTCTGACCACCTGGGCGGCAAGCTGGCCGAAACTTCTGGCAGATCGGGACTATTCCCGAAGTCAGGAACTTGATGCCGATGACTGGAGCCTGCGTATCCTCATGGCCAAATACGGCCATGTCGCAGAAGCATCCACCACCTTTGCAAAGCTGGGGCAGCTTCAAGGCGACCGCAGTTTGCTCGATTATCTTTCAACCCATCCGCATCCACGTGACCGGGTGGAACGGCTTGAGGATATGGCACGCGAACAGGGTCTTCCCATCGGAGAACCGGTTGATCTTCAAGTCGCCTTTGAGAATTTTCTGGTGCGGACCGGTGAAATCCCGGCAAGCGCGCTCGAAGACCGCCACCAATTCAATCTTACCAATACAGGACACTAGCCCATGCGCGGACTTTTCGCCCCGTTTCGCTTTCTGAGCGTAAGTGGCCAGCCCAATACCGAGTTCTGGCTCACCCAGTGCATCATTCTGGCATCAACCGTTCTGGGTGTGTATCTGGCAAGTTTTGCCGGTTTTGAAATTGCCGTCGACTTCGACCGTTACCAAAGCACGTCTGATGTCTATAACCTCGAACGATCGCTTGAAGCGGAGTTTGTCGATAATATTGAAAAGGTCGAAACCTGGATTGCCGACTATCCCGAAGGCCCGATGACCTGGCATGCGGCAAACCTCGCCCCGCGCGAACGCCACAAGCTTGACGATATGGTTTGGGAAACCATGCGCTATTCCCAGCGTACATTTGAAGTCGATCCGGCAATTATCACCGGTGTACGTCGATTTTATTCCGATATCGAAGCGCAGATGACGATCATGTTCATGCAGCAAAATGCCAACGGCATGGCAAAACATGCGCTTAAAAACATGCAGGAAATTGCCGCTACCGCCCGTGCCGATGTCTTGCCGCTGTTGCAGTCCGAAATTCAGCGTCTTGATGGTGAACTCGCCAAAATGACGGATTGATCGCGACTAACTCGTCCACCAGACCAAAAACAAAACCGGGGCTGTTTGCAGTCCCGGTTTTTTTGTGTCCGCATGCGACAAAGGTCGGCACAGATTAAAGTGCGAGGGCTGTGTCGATCTCGTCCTGGCTCATGGTTTTGGCCGAACCGTGGATAATGCCACTGGCGACATCCATGAATTTCTGAAGCGAGGTGGTAACGGCACTCGCCGTCGCACGCAACAGGTCTTCATCACCCGTCTCGATAATGGTTTCAAGCTGCGAAACCGCGTGTGCGACGATTGTATTGAGGTGCTCAATGGTTTCTTCGAACGGCCGACGGAATCTTGGCGGGACGTGCTCATAGGCCTCAATCGCCAGTTCCTTGTCGGAAAAGGCGCTGTCGCGGAAATGCTCCTGATAGCTTTTCGGCGCCCATTCCTTGCAGTCCTCGATCATGTCGGGCATGTCAGGCACCATTTCGAGAAGCATGACGATCTCGTTGAAATGGTTCAGATAGTCGGTCGCCAAAAGCGTGGTCGAGGAAATGTTGGTTCCCTCCACCTTCTTTTGCCATGCGCTGAATTCAGCGTCGTCCATCATGCCCGTTGCGACCCCTCGCCCTTAATCGTCTGTCAGGAACACCCTGCAATTACCCATACTTAAGAATATTTACTGGCCATTGGTAGATGTTTTTTATGAATTCATGCCGATTGCGCAACAAAATTTTCTGAAATCTAATTTAGGAAACGCATTCTGCGAACATTCCGGACAAATAACCGGATAAATAAAAGGTGCCCGGCAGATCGCCGGGCACCTTTGTGATCAAGATATATCGCGAAAGATCAAATCAAGCAGAAGCAGCCATCTGTTCTGCGCGCACGCTGTCGCGTTCTTTTTTGATCATTTCCGCCATCAGGAAGGCAAGCTCAAGCGCCTGTCCACCATTGAGACGCGGGTCGCAATGGGTGTGGTAACGATCTGAAAGCGCATCTTCGGTAACTTCGCGTGCACCACCGATGCATTCGGTAACATCCGTACCGGTCATTTCGAAATGAACGCCACCGGCATGGGTGCCTTCGGCCTTGTGCACGTCAAAGAAGTTTTTGACTTCCGAAAGGATTGCGTCGAACGGACGGGTTTTATATCCGCTTGATGCCTTGATCGTGTTGCCATGCATCGGATCGCAGGACCAGACGACCTTGCGGCCCTCGGCCTTAACACGCTTGACCAGACGCGGCAGGTTATCAAACACATTGTCCGCGCCCATACGCGCGATCAGGGTCAGACGGCCAGCTTCGTTTTGCGGGTTCAGGATGTCGATCAGACGGATCAGGTCATCTTCATCCATGCTCGGACCGCATTTCATGCCGATCGGGTTTTTAACCCCGCGCAGGAATTCAACATGGGCATGGTCGGCCTGACGGGTACGATCCCCGATCCACAGCATATGGGCAGAGCAATCATACCATTCACCAGTCAGGCTGTCCTGACGGGTAAGTGCCTGTTCATACCCCAGCAGAAGTGCCTCGTGCGAGGTATAGAAATCGGTTTCACGCAGCTGCGGTGCGCTTTCAGCCGTAATGCCACATGCTTCCATGAAGGCAACCGCCTCATCGATCTGGGTGGTCAGCTTGCTGTAACGTTCGCCCGCCGGGCTGCCATCCACAAATGACAGGTTCCAGCGATGGATCTTGGTCAAATCGGCAAAACCGCCCTGCGCAAAGGCACGCAGCAGGTTGAGTGTCGCTGCTGACTGGTTATAGGCACGGATTTGGCGCTGCGGGTCCGGAAAACGGGCGTCCTCGGTAAACTCGATACCGTTGACCACATCCCCGCGATAGCTTGGCAGTTCGACACCATCAATGGTTTCGGTGTCAGATGAGCGCGGCTTGGCGAACTGGCCGGCCATACGGCCCACCTTGACCACCGGGCATGCCGCGCCATAGGTCAAAACGACCGCCATCTGCAGCATCACCTTGAAGGTGTCGCGAATGTTGTTCGGGTGGAATTCCTTAAAGCTTTCGGCACAGTCGCCGCCCTGCAGCAGGAAGGCCTTACCTTCTGCAACTTCACCAAGCTTTTCCTTGAGCGCGCGTGCCTCGCCAGCAAACACCAAAGGAGGATAGCTGCCGAGCTCTTGCTCTACGGCCTTTAAGGCCTGTGCATCAGGATAAGTCGGCACCTGCTTGATCGGCAGGTTACGCCAGCTTTCAATGCTCCAGCTCTTGCTCATTTGCTTCCTCTCAATCCGGCATGTTCATCATCATGCCGCCATTATAGCACATATTGTTTTATCTGGCGGAATTCCGCCTACTTGCCCGGTGATTTGGCCGGGCCAGACTTGATACGGGTTTTGCCAACGCATTTCCACCCCTTCTGGACATTCGGCAGGCATTTTTCAGCAATTTTTTACCAAACGTTCAAAATTTGGCGCAAAATTCCACTCAAAACCTGTGATTTATCAAGGGGAGATACAGCGTGATCAAATACTCACCACCATCAGATATGTGCGAATCCGGTTTTGCGCAGCCTCTGTGCCATCAAATTTCCGGATCTTCATCAAAAACCGCGACACCTTCGGGAATAATCACACCCTTTAATTTCCGCTTGGCCCAAATATGCATCGCACGACTTAGGTCCGGCTGAATATCAAGTGACCCGCCTTTTACACTGACGGGCTCGTCCCCCTTGAGGTCACCGTGGAATAGGCGCGTCCCACAATCTGGACAGAAATGGCACAACATTTTCCCGCCATCCGATGTCGGACGGGTCCATCTTTTAACCGTGCCCCGGGTGATCTTGATATGCGCCGGCGCGACAATGGCAGACATAGACCTGTGATGACGGCACAGACAGCACGTATCTGACAGCGCCACACTGACAGCCACCGGTCAATGACTGCGCTTGATTTTGGGTCGATACGCTCACACGAGCCTCCAGAACATCAATTGGGACGGCAAGCTTTTGCGTTCAACGGCCGCCATTTTCTTGCACCATCAAGACTTTAGCGACACACTGCCCGCCCGTCGACTTTAACATGGACGCTCCATGACCCCTGAAACGATTGCTGTCATTGCCTGTGCCTATTTCGTGGCAGCCTTCGTTAAAGGTGCGACGGGATTGGGGTTTTCGACCTCCGCATTGCCGATCCTTGCACTTGGCGTCGGGCTTAAGACCGGCATGCCGCTCGTGATCATTCCATCACTTGTCAGCAATTCAATCATCATGGCTCAGGCGGGTCACTTTCGTGAAACGCTCAACCGGTTCTGGCCGATGTTTCTGGCAACCATTCCCGGCATTCTGATCGGGCTTGCCGTGCTTGAAATGGTCGACAGCATTCTGGCCGGGGCGGTTTTGGGACTGGTTTTGATGAATTACGGCGCGATCACCCTGTTTCGCCATGGCAAGCCGCTGTCAGACAAGGTCGCACGCGGACTTGCCCCAATTTCTGGCTTTGCCACCGGCCTGATTAACGGCATCACCGGATCGCAAGTCATGCCGGTTTTACCGTTCCTGCTTTCCATGCGGCTTGAGCCCAAAAAGTTTCTGCAGGCGATCAATATCTCGTTTAGTCTTTCAAGCATCGTCATGGCACTCGGCCTTGCGCGACTGGGACTGATGACGATTGAAACGCTGTGGATTTCGCTGGCCGGATTGGTGCCGGTGTATCTTGGCACCAAGCTGGGCACGCGCGTGCGTGATCGCATGGATGCAGAAACCTTCCGCAAGGTTGTTTTGATCATGCTGATCATTTTTGGCGTCATTCTGGTCGGCAAACTGTTTGCGACTTCGTAATAGAACAGCGACGCCGCTTGGTGTTGGCATCTGGCACAATTGTATCGTTTCTGCTAGCACACCATCATGAAAACCATCGCCCGCCCCGCCTTTGCTGAAACCGAAGAAAAGAAATCCCGTTTTCTGGCCGAACTCGTTTTTCACGATGATCTAGCCAAGCGGATTGATGAATTGCGCGCCCTTCACCCCAAGGCCAATCATCACGTAAACGCCTATCGGTATCTGAATGACGAAGGCCAGTTGATTGAACATGGCAAGGATGACGGCGAGCCATCCGGCACATCGGGCATCCCGTGCCTTAAGGTGCTTCAGGGGCGCGACCTGATCAATGTTGCGGTGATTGTGACCCGCTATTTCGGCGGCACGAAGCTTGGCACCGGCGGGTTGGTGCGGGCTTATAGCGGGGCAGCCAATGCAGTTTGCGATGTGGCCGAAATTATCGAATATATCCCGCAGGGCGAGGCAGAACTGTTTGCCGGATTTTCTGATGCCGGAACGCTGGAACAGGCCTGTGCCGAGGATGGCATTACCATTCTTGATCGTCAGTTTGATACGGATGGCACGCGCATTAAAATCACCGGGCCGCTTGAACGGCTCTCAGAACTAAGTGATCGCTTTCCCCTGCCGGCGTAAGTTCGTTAGCGCGTTTTGGACTTTGGCCGCATCGTACTTTCGCGGCACTGAAGTTCGAAACCGAGATCGATGATTTTTTGTTCGGGTGTTTCGCCGTCCAGAACCGCTTTGATCATTTGCACGGCCCGTTTGCCGATCTGATACCGGTCGGTTCGGATGGACGTCAGTGACGGGTAGCTTGCCGCCATCATTTCAAGATCATTAAAACCGATGATCCCCATTTCGTCGGGGACCGAGATACCGGCCTTTTGACAGCCAAATAGCGCGCCAAGCGCCATGTCATCATTGTTGCAAAACACAGCATCAAGGTCCGGTCGACGTTTGCGCAACTGTTCGATCAAATGCCCGCCAAGCGAGACACTTGAGGAATCGGTTGTTGTCATCATCAGGTCCGGGTCGTATCGCCCGCCAGAGCGCAAGGCTTCCTTGAAGCCTTCCATACGACGGTGCGAGCGCGGATCCATGCGTGCGCCGAGAAAACCGATGCGTTTGTAGCCCTTTTGCACCAGATGCACCCCGGCGGCCCGCCCGCCTTCGAAATGCGAAAACCCGACCATCATGTCGATCGGGTCGTCACTGATATCCATGACCTGAACCACCGGACATTCGGCATTTTCAAGAAGTTCGCGGGTTGCATCGGTCTGATCAACCCCGGCCACAATCATGGCTGACGGACCCTGTCCCAGGAAGGTGCGCACAAGGCGTTCCTCATCCTTCGCAACATAGCGCGAGTTGCCAAGTTGCACCTGAAACGGCCCCTGATAGAGCTCGTCATAAATGGCACGCAGCGTATCGGCGAACACGTTGTTGGTCAGGGAGGGAACGATCACACCGATCACATTTGATCGCGTGGAGGCCAGCGCGCTGGCATGCGAATGGGGCACATAATTAAGCTTGCGCACCGCATCGTTGATTTTTCGTCGCAGGTGATCAGACACCTTTGACGGATCGCGCAACGCGCGTGAGACCGTAATGGTGCTGACGCCAGCCCGTTCGGCAACATCGGATATTGTTGGCCGTCCGGCCCCTTTGCGCTTCCTCATAACCTTACATTTATTACGTCTTTTCCAAACCGACAAGCACCTTGTGACGGTAAAGCAAACACCGGAAATTCGGCTGTTGACTCAATGTTAGCGCTAACATTATGTTAGCGCTAACATTATAACACAACAGGGCAGTCCAAGAGTAAAACCCGCCCTGAAAATCAGTGAGTGCATCGAATTCAATGAACCGGCAAACGCAGTATGTCGTTGTCATGGGTGTGAGCGGATCGGGCAAAACCGAGGTCGCGCGTCGTCTGGCAAGCATGACAGATACCATGTATCTGGACGCCGACGATCACCATCCAAGCACGAATGTAGAACACATGCGCCGTGGTCTTCCGCTCAATGACGACATGCGTTGGCCCTGGCTTGATGCGGTCGCAGAAGCGGCCCGCACGCAGGCTGGTTCCGTTGCAAGTTTAGAGGGAAGCGCAAAGTCCGGTCAGGCCATTTTCATCGCCTGTTCTGCGCTTAAACGTCGCTATCGCGATGTGTTGCGCACGCACCTCGACCCGATCACCTTTGTTTTTCTGGATGGCACGCGCGAAGTAATCCAGACCCGGCTTGAACGCCGCGTCGGTCATTTCATGCCGTCCGCACTTTTAGACAGCCAGTTTACAGCTCTCGAGCCGCCGGGGCCGGACGAGAATTGCGTGACTGTCTTTATCGATGCCCCGCTTGAAACTGTTGTTGCCACGGTCCTTGACCGACTGGCGGAGCGTGAAGACGGCAGTTTTTCCTTTGTCAAAGAGAATACTGCCGGAAAATAAGGCATTTTAGGGAGAAGACGAATGACCAAGACTCTTAAATCGCTTGCAGGTGCAGGCTTTATCGCAACCCTGATTGCAACGGCGCCGTTTGCCGCCAATGCACAGGAATTTACCCTCAAGATGCAGTCGAGCGATGCTGCTGGCGTGCCTAACTTTGAATTGGAACAGGAATGGGCCGAACGTGTCGGCGTCATGACCGGTGGCCGCGTTTCCGTGGAAATGCTGCCGGTTAACTCGATTGTCGAACATGCCGAAACCCAGGACGCAATTGCGGCTGGCATTCTTGACGGTCACATCACCGACACCAGCTATTTCACCGGTAAAGATCCGGCATTCGGCCTGATCGCCAACCCGGTTGGCGCATGGTCGGCACCGTCCGAAATGCTGCGCTTTGTTGAATATGGCGGCGGCAAGGAACTGATGAACAGCCTTCTGAACCCGCGTGGTTTGCAGTTCGTCGGTGCCGTTACCCCGGGCCTGGAAGCATTTGTTTCCTCTGTCCCGCTTGATGGCGTTGCCGATCTTAAAGGCCTGAAAATGCGTGCCCCGGAAGGCATGGTTCAGCAGGTATTTGCAGCAGCCGGTGCGTCGCCTGTGAACATTCCGCAGTCCGAAGTATTTACATCGCTTGATAAAAAAGTGATCGATGCTGCGGATGCGACCGTGTTCTCGACCAACCAGGCCATGGGTCTGCATGATGTTGCAAAACATCCGGTCTATCCTGGCTTCCACTCCATGCCGATGCTTGAAGTATCGATCAACAAAACCAAGTGGGATTCCATGCCTGCAGACCTTCAGGCGATCCTTGAAATGTCGGTCCGTGATCTGGCCCATGACATGGATGCCCGTCTTGCCATGAAAGACATGGAAGCTGTTGCAAAGGCCCGTTCTGAAGGTGGTGTCACCATCCACAACTGGTCGGCTGAAGAGCGTGCAAAATTCCGTCAGATTGCCACCAGCCAGTGGGAAAAAGTCGCGGCACGTTCCGAAGATGCGCAGCGTGTTTACGACACCCTTGTAGACTACCTTAAGTCACAGGGTATGATCTAAGACAGAACAGCTTTTTCGCCGGCAGCAACGCACCGTGTTGCTGCCGGCAAACTGCTGGGATACAATCCGGCTGGTTCCGTGATCCGAGACGTATCGGGACTGAAGGCCTCCCTCCTTGCCGGATTGTATTTCCTGTTGATGCAAGGAACGCAGAAATGTCTGACACCCCGCAACACTCACCGTTGCCCGAACTTCCCGAACTTGAAGAAAGCACCGATCAGGCAACTGAGGTGTCCGGTCTTCTGGGCCAGATGATTACGAAGGTTTCCAGCGTGTTCGCCATTGGATTTCTGCTTTCCATGGCGACGTTAATATATGAGATCGTGGCACGTCACGTTTTTGGCAGCCCGACCTTGTGGGCGCATGAAACCACGACCTTTATCTGTGCCGTCGGCTTTGTGTTTGGCGGCCTTTATTGTGCCGCGCGCGACAAGCATATTCGTGTTGTCCTGCTCTATGACATTGCCGGACCGAAAATGCGCAAGACGCTTGATATCTGCATTTCGCTGGTCTGCATGATCGCATCGGGCTTCTTTGCCTGGGCTGCCTGGCTGATGGTCGAACGTGCTGTCTTTACGCCCACCGGCGACATCCACCTTGAAACGACCGGCAGTGCGTTCAATGCACCGTATCCGGGCGTGCTTAAGGTATTTTTGTTGGTGGTCCTGATTGTATTGATGGTTCAGTTCCTGGTTCAGGCCTTCAACTATGCCCGCAAGGCACCAATCATGCCGGCATCCCACACTTCGACCGAATAATCTGCGCCTCGTGCCCAATCAATTGATGCGTCTTCGCACGGCCATGCCAAGCAGCGCAACAGGATACATTTAAATGTTTGATTTACAGTCCCTTGGCATCGAATTCGGCACACTTGCCATGTTTGTCATGCTGCTTGGTTTCCTTGTGACCGGCATGCCGTTGGCATTTGTCACGCTGCTGATTGCCTTGATCTTTACCCTTGGCTGGTTTGGCCCGATGGCGGTGCCGCTGATCACAAGCCGGGTCTATTCATTCGTTTCATCCTTTGTTTTCGTCTCGGTGCCGATGTTCGTCCTGATGGCGGCCATCCTTGACCGATCCGGTATTGCGCGCGATTTGTTTGATGCCATGCGCCTGTTTGGCGGACGCCTTAAAGGCGGCGTTGCGGTTCAAACGATCTTTGTTGCGGTGATCCTGGCTGCCATGAGCGGCATCATCGGTGGCGAGATTGTTCTGCTGGGCCTGATCGCCCTGCCCCAGATGCTGCGTCAGGGCTATGACAAGAACCTTGCCATCGGGGTTGTCTGTGCTGGCGGGTCGCTGGGCACCATGGTGCCACCTTCGATTGTTTTGATCATTTATGGCCTGACCGCGAACGTATCAATTGGTGATCTGTTCACCTCGGCCTTTTTGCCGGGCTTCATGCTGGCGGGCTTCTATGTCGCCTATGTGCTGTTCCGATCTTACACCGGCAACAACATCGCCCCGCCGCCGCAGACCGAAAAAATCCCGCGCGAAGAAAAGATCCGCCTGCTCAAGGGCCTTTTCCTGCCCATTCTGGTCGTGTTCTGTGTTCTGGGGTCGATCTATGGTGGCATCGCATCCGTGACCGAGGCATCGGCCGTCGGTGTGGCCGGTGTGATCGCCTCGACTGTTCTGCGGCGTGAATTTTCGCTTCCGATGCTTAAGGCGGCGGCACTTCAAACGCTTTCGACCTGCGGCATGATTGTCTGGATCGGCATCGGTGCATCGGCCCTTGTCGGCGTATTCAACCTGATGGGCGGGATCAAGTTTGTCTCAACCCTGATCACCGGCATTTCCGATGATCCGACCATCATCATCCTGTTCATGATGCTCATCCTGTTTGTGCTGGGCATGTTCCTTGACTGGGTCGGTATTGCGCTTCTGACCATGCCGATCTTTGTGCCGATCGTCAAAGAGCTTGGCTATGACCCGGTCTGGTTTGGCGTGCTGTTTGCGATGAACATGCAGGTAAGCTTCCTGTCGCCGCCATTCGGGCCTGCGGCCTTTTACCTGAAATCGGTCGCGCCACCCGACATATCGCTTGGCGATATCTTCAAGTCGCTTCTGCCGTTTATCTGCTTGCAGATTTTGGCCGTCGCACTTCTGATCATCTTCCCGGGCCTTGCCGGGGGCTAATCTGGCTCCCCAAAAAATAATTAACAAGGGTCGCCCTCGGGCGGCCTTTTTTTTTGGAGTCCACCAACCCAGCTTAAACACTGCGACCACCAACTTTTTTAAACTTCCAACAACACCGATAAACTTATCATCAAACGCACCCCTCAAACTAAAAACAAACAAACTGTATAAACTGCTGTTTTAATTGACTTATTTCTAAAAATTAATTCGTTAACGCGTTAACGAATTAACTCCAACACTAAGAATACTTTCTGCCAATAAAGTTTTTACCTTGGCATCTCTTGACTAAGCGCACAAAACCCGGCAAACTCGACGCAGAACAACTCGGGAACATAGTCATGCCAGATGAACCGAAGAAAAAAAGCCCTCGCTCCCCCTCCTTGAACTTGGAGGATGCGCTCACCAAAGCCATTCAGCTCTACGAGGCCAATCATTTGCACCCAGTTGCAAATGATGTCGCCGCACAAAGCATGGGCTACGCTGGAGCAAACAACGGCGCCTCTCTTTCGACACTGGCTGCATTAAAATACTATGGGCTTGTCGATAGAGTCGGAAATGGCAAATTAGCCGCAAGCAAAGACCTGGAAACATTCCAATATGCTCCCAACTCTTCGGAAAGAACGAAAATCCTGCGAAAGTGGTTGTTTAACCCAAAGGTTTTTGAGGATATTCACAACAAGTACAAAGGGCAGCTGCCATCGGATGCCGCGATTAAGTATGACTTAATCCAAATGGGCTTCATCCCAGATAAGGCCGAAATCTGCCTAAAGACCTATAAGTCGTCCCTCGAGTTCGTCAACAGTCAAGCTCCTGAAAGTGACGAATCATACTTGGAAGACGAAGACCATTCGCAGAACATATCGGAAATCAAAGAAGAACCCGCAAACAAAAGCAGGCAACTACCCGAACCTACTCACAGTCAGGTGCGACAGCACCCGAAAGATGATACCGACAGAATACCCGTAAGATTACAGGGTGGGCGAAAGGCTTGGCTAGAAATCCCGACGCCGTTCTTCAAGAACGACAAACAACAACTAGTTAAGCAAATAGAACTGCTCATTACTGATGACGATGACGGCATCTAATAGAAAACTGCCCTGTAGCAAAGAATGCTACAGGGCAGAAACAATCCTCCAAAGGCAATGGATTTACCTTAAATTGGGAGGGCCGGGAAGGACCCAGCATGTTTTATTGCATCACCTTAAACGTGCAGCAAAGCGGTCTCCGGTGTCAAGAAAATCCAGAAAAGATGGAGATTATCAATGGTTAAACCCAGTGATGTTCCGCCTCCGGGGTACCGCGTAGTGTTCAGCATGTACGTGACGAACCGCTATACCGGACAGCGTATCTACAACAAGAACGGGAAGCCATTCCGCTTCTTCGTCAAAGACGACTAACCAAAAGGAAGGGTGGTATCACGTGATACCACCCTTACCAAAGCTCATTCAGTCGCTAACCGGGAAGCGCATGGTGACGAATTCTTCCGCCGCAGAAGGATGAACGGCAACCGTCTGATCGAACTGGGCCTTGGTTGCGCCCATGCGGACAGCAATGCCGATGCCCTGAATGATTTCAGCCGCATCCGGGCCGACCATATGCGCGCCAAGCACAACATCGGTGGTTTTGTCGACCACAAGTTTCATCAGCGTTTTTTCATCCCGGCCCGAAAGCGTATGGCGCATGGGCTTGAAGGTCGATTTATAGATTTCGATATCCTTGCCCTTATCGCGCGCTTCTTCCTCGGAAAGCCCGACGGTGCCAACCGGTGGCTGGCTAAACACTGCGGTCGGGATGGCCTGATAGGACATTGACCAAGGCTTGCCGCCATAAACGGTATCGGCAAAGGACATGCCTTCCTTGATCGCGACCGGGGTCAGTTGCACGTGATCGCGGACATCGCCAACGGCATAGATGTTTGGAACGCTGGTCTGCAAACCAGCATTGGTTTTGATCGCCCCGCGGTCGTTCAATTCCACCCCGGCCTGTTCAAGACCCAGACCATGGGTTTTCGGTTCACGCCCCGTGGCAAACATGATGGCATCGACTTCCTGATGACCACCGCCGGTCAGCGTCAGGCTGAGCGAGCCGTCGTCATTCTTTTCAATCGCCGTCACATTGGTATCCAGGCGCAGATCAATACCCTTTTTGACGATTTCGGCGGCCAGATGGTTGCGGATATCGTTATCAAAGCCGCGCAGGATCTGATCACCGCGATAGAACTGGATCACATTTGCGCCAAGACCGGCAAAGATACCGGCAAATTCAACGGCAATGTAACCGCCGCCAACAACGGCAATGCGTTCGGGCAGGTCTTCAAGGTGGAAGGCCTGATTGGATGAAATCGCATGTTCGATACCCGGAATATCGGGCATCACCGGCGTCCCACCCACCGCAATCAGAATGCGTTCGGCGGTCACTGTCTTGTCGCCGACTTCAAGGGTGTGGGCATCTTTCAGGACCGCACGGCTTTCAAACAGCTCGACATTCGATCCCTTCAAAAGGCTTTTATAGATGCCATTGAGACGATTGATCTCGGTATCCTTGTTTTCGATCAGGGTCTTCCAGCTAAAAGTCGGCTCGCCCGGAAGGGTCCAGCCATAGGCGGAGGCATCTTCGAAATCCTCGGCAAAGTGTGCGCCGTATACCAGCAGTTTTTTCGGCACACAGCCACGGATCACGCAGGTGCCGCCGACCTGGCTTTCTTCGGCGATGGCGACCTTGGCACCATATCCCGATGCCACGCGGGCAGCGCGCACACCACCCGAACCGGCACCAACAACAAACAAATCAAAATCATAGTCCGACATGCGGAAATTCCTGTTTTTGGTCAATTGACAACATGGCGCCAAATGTAGGGCGAATTTGCCAAGAGTCGAGGCAAAACACGGTAAACCGGGCGTAAAATCCGCGTGAAAGGGCCCCAGGGTGCCCGCAAAGGCGCAAGATGCCGCTATGGGATAGCTTTTATAAACTTTCGCGCTATATGATGGCAAAGACGCGATGGGGATTGCGACAACTTGATAGGATTTTATCCATGAACGACCATATCCACGGTCAGGATGCGTCTTTTGACAATGCTCCGCGCTATACTGACGAGCGCGGCGGGAATACGGCCGCTGTCTGTTACGGGCTGATGATCGCAACCCTGTTTACCGCCTTTGCGACAGGCTTTATCGCACTGATTGTGTCCTATATCGCGCGTGAAGACGACAATCACTGGACCAACAGCCATTACACCTTTGTGATCCGCACATTCTGGATCAGCATTCTGTATGCCATCATTCTTGGCTTCTTCACCTTCGTGATTGGCTGGATCCCGCTTCTGGGCTGGGCTGTCGTCGGGTTGATGGCACTTTACACCACCGCCTGGTTTATCGGGCGTAATGTGATCGGCCTTCTGCGTGCGTTGAATGGCCGCCCGATTGATAACCCGCAAAGCTGGTTCTTTGGCTGATCGCCCATAAATACGGTGCAATCGGGTCAAAGACTGTTTGTCCGATTGCACCGGACTCCCCGGCCCGTTAAAGTTGCCCGATAATAACATTTGATTTGGACAGGGGTAAAAAGTGGCGTCGTCTGTACAGGGTTCCGGCGATAAAATGCGCTGGGAAGATCTTCTTTCTTCTCATCGGCTTGAATTCAAGGACGGCAAAATTCGCCTGCCCGAAGGTGCCCCCTATCCGACACCCGATGGCCGAAGCCCGTTTCAGATCGATGTTGATCGGGTAATATTTTCATCCTCGTTCCGGCGTCTGCAAAACAAGACGCAGGTTCACCCCTTATCCGAAAATGATCATGTCCATACCCGCCTGACCCACACGATCGAGGTCGGCTCGGTCGGGCAGTCATTGGGACTGATGGCCGGTGCGCATATCGTCAAAAAACTGCCCAAGGGATCGGAAACCACCGTGGCCGATATCGGGTATATGGTGCAGGCAGCATGTCTTGCGCATGATATCGGTAACCCGCCATTCGGGCATTCCGGCGAGGACGCCATCAATGAATGGTTCACCACATCGCGCCTTGCCAAGGACGAGCTGACATCACGCCTTTCCGGGCCAGAACTTGAAGACCTGCGCCATTTCGAAGGCAACGCCCAGGGGTTACGCATCATCAGCCAGCTTGAAATGAAGCGCTTTGACGGCGGGCTTAATCTTACTTACGGCACGCTGGGCAGTTTCATCAAATATCCGCGCAGTACGTCGGTCCCTGATGCGCGCCGCAAGGAATATACCGGCCTTAAAAAGCCCGGCTATTATCAGGCAGAGCGCGACATTGCGTATGCAATTGCACGTGTCTGCGGCCTGTCACCGCTTGAAGGGTTTGATGGCGCATGGCGGCGTCATCCGCTGGTTTATCTGGTCGAGGCGGCTGATGATATCTGCTACTCGGTTGTCGATCTTGAGGATGGCTGGGAATTGGGCTGTGTGAGTTTCGAGGAAGTCGAACGTGCGCTTGCCCCGATTGCCCGCCATCCGGAAAAATATGAAGGCGATGCCGAACAACGCTGGAAAGACCTGCGCTCGGAAGGCTGGTATGCCGAAAAATCCGAAGATGACCGGATCGGCTTCCTACGCGGCAAGGCGATTGGCAACCTAGTCAAGGCCGCGGTTGATGCCTTCATCGAACATGAAGACGCATTGCTTTCCGGCACCATCGAAGGTGACCTGTTGGCCAACACCCCGCTTGGCCCCTATGCCAAGGCCTGCAAGAAACTTGCGGTGCAAAAAATCTATAACGCGCCGCATGTCCTGCCGATTGAAATGGCCGGGTTTGAGGTCATTAATGGCCTGCTGGATAGCTTTGTTCGGGCCGCCATCGACATTGACGAGCATAAAAATCATGGCAAACGTCTGCCACCACAGGCGGATCGCATCGACAAGCTTCTGTCGGGCAAGCTGATGGGAGCCCCCGACCTCTATAGCCGTCTGATGCGGGTGATGGATTACATTTCCGGCATGACGGATCGTTATGCGGTGACACTGTTCAGGAAGCTTCAGGGCATTACCATCTAACAAAAACCCGGCCAGATGGCCGGGTTTTTCATGAAAGCGTAATTAGGCTTAGATGATGTAGTGAATGCCGCACTCGGTTTTATCTTGCCCGGCCCAGCGTCCGGCGCGGACATCGGTCGTGTTGGGGTCAACACGTTCGGTGCAGGGCATGCAACCGATTGACAGGAAACCTTCGGCCTCAAGCGGATGACGCGGCAACGCGCGATGTTCAAAGATGTCTTCGATATCTTCGCGCTTGTACCCCGCCAGCGGATTGATCTTGATCCGCGACCCCGCCGGTTCAATCACCGGAAGCGCATCGCGTTCGCCACCGTGGAAGCGTTTGCGACCGGTCAGCCAGGCGTCATAGCCTTCCAGCGCACGCTGAAGCGGCTCCACCTTGCGCAGGTAGCAGCATTTCGCCACGTCCGAGGCGAACAGCATGCCGTTGGGGTCCTCGGCCTCCAACTTTTCCTCGTCCGGGCGCATGATCTTGATATTGGTCAGGCCCAAATGATCAACCAGCTTTTCGCGATAGGTATGCGTTTCGCCAAACAGCTTGCGGGTATCAAGGAAGATCACCGGCAGATCACGGTCGACCTCGGCCACCAGCGCCAGAAGGGCGGCAGCCTCTGTCCCGAAGGATGAGGTCATGGTGATGCGGCCGTTGAATTCTTCATGCACCATCGGTTCGATCAGTGACACACCCTGAAGGTGCCCATATTGATCCATCAAACGGGCGGCACGATCGGTGGCCTCCTCAACAGACATGGACCCGCCGGTGACGATGTCTTCTTCACGCATGACATTCATGGCAGCCACCTCCGCTGATCGATATATTCATCGGTCTTGCGCAAAAGGGTTTGCATGTCGGCCCCGTCGGCCTTCCATTTTTCACGCTGTTTGGACAGTTCGTGCAAGCGCTGTTCCCAGCTTGGCACCAGCCATTTTTCAAGCGCGCGGCGAATACGACCGGCAAGGCGCGGGCTGTGCCCGTTGGTCGAAACCGTGATCATCAGATCACCGCGCTGAATACGCGCGGGCGACGAAAAATCACAATATTGTTTAACGTCCTCGACATTGGCAATCGTGCCAACGGCCTTGGCAATGGAGGCCAGCTCGGCTGCCTTTTTAAGATCAAGGTCGATGATAAACATGATGGAGGCCGCGTTGACATCCGCCGAATTTGGCAAATAGCGCTGCAACCGATCACCGGCCTGTTCGGCCAGTTCGGGTATCGGGTCTTCAGAATAGACGGTAACGTATTTTGCCCCATCACCGTCAAACTGGCGCAAACGGTTCAGGGTGGCCTGACCGTTGCCGACCAAAGCGACCGAAAGTCGCGTCAGGTCCAGATTGATGGGAAACATCGTCGATCCTCTAATGCGGGTTTCTCTCTATTGCCCATGACTATGAGTGTGGATAGCAAATTATTCAATACATTTTTTATGTGTTTTATACACAAACAACACTAAATATTGGTATTTAATAGTTGCGAACTGACTGATCCATCAGACCCGATTTTTCCGTAAAGCTTTTCCTGCAATTCTTGCAAAATCGCCCTATATTGGGCCAAATTTCAAAACCCGTCCGCCAGAAGATACCTTCAAGAGAGCGTCCAGATGTCCAGCAGTGCCTCCCCTGCCCTGTCCGAAGTCAGCCTTGCGCAACCACAAGCCAACAAAAACGTCGCCATCTGGCTGTTTTCCTGCGCGGCGATGGTGTTCATCATGGTGGTGATCGGCGGCTTGACGCGCCTGACGGAGTCCGGGCTTTCGATTGTGGAATGGCGGCCGTTCACCGGCATCATTCCGCCGATGAATGAAGCGGACTGGCAGACGCTTTATGAAAAATACAGCCAGTATCCCGAGTTCCAGAAAATCAACGCCTGGATGTCGGTCGAGGATTTCAAATCGATCTTCTGGCTCGAATTCATCCACCGCCTGTGGGGACGGTTGATCGGGATTGTGTTCTTCATCCCGTTCGTTTGGTTCCTGGCCAAGAAATCAATTGATCGCGCAACCAAGTGGAAGCTCTGGGGTCTTTTCATTCTGGGCGGTCTGCAGGGCCTGATGGGCTGGTACATGGTGATGAGCGGTCTGGTTGATCGCCCTGATGTCAGCCAGTATCGCCTGACGGCGCACTTTGGTCTGGCACTGGTGATCTTCATCGCCCTGCTGTGGGTCGCCCTGCAACAGCTGAGCCCACGTGTGACAACCACCGCATCGTCAAAGCGCGCCTTGCAGTTGCTGTGTTTGATTGTGTTTACCGCCCTGTCCGGCGGCTTTGTTGCCGGCCTTAATGCCGGGCACATATACAACACCTTCCCGCTGATGGACGGGCAGCTGATCCCCGATGGCCTGTTCGTATTTGATCCGGCTTGGCTGGCGCCATTTGAGGACCATATGACGGTACAGTGGGATCATCGCTGGCTGGCGAAACTGACATTCGTGATGGTGCTGGTGTTCTGGTGGCGTGCTGGCAAATGGGACCTTAACCCCAACCAACGCTTTGCCACCCATCAGGTTCTGCTTGCGGCCTGCCTGCAGGTCACGCTTGGCATCACAACCCTTCTGACTGTCGTGTGGTTGCCGCTGGGTGTCGCCCATCAGGCCGGTGCGGTGGTTCTGGTTGGGGCGACGACCTATGCCGCCTACAAACTGCGCGATGCGACCTAGTTCGCAAACACCACGTCAGTCATCGGCACGATGCAGCGCCTTACGGATGCGGTGCATCGAAAACCAGATCGCGCCCAGCACCAGCGGCACGGCAACACCTGTGGCAACCCGGTCATTGATCGGAACCCCGGTATCCTTGATCGCCTTGAACAGGTAACCCAGAAGCCCGACCGCATAATAGGTGATGGCGGCCACCGACAAACCTTCAACGGTTTGTTGCAGGCGCAGTTGCAGCTTCACACGCCGATCCATGCTGGCCAGAAGGTCACGGTTTTGCGCCTCAAGCAGGATGTCGACACGGGTACGCAGCAGGTTGTTGGCCCGTGCGACACGCTTTGACAAAACTTCCAGCCGATCGCCGATATTCTGGCAGGTCCGCATGGCCGGGGCCAATCGCCGTTCAAGGAATTCGGCAATTGTTTGCATGCCCTCGATGCGTTCCTCGCGGAGTTCCCCCAGACGTGCCTGCACGATGCGATAATAGGCGCGTGCCGCACTGAAACGGTAATTGAGCGACGCTGCCATTTCCTCGGTCTGGGCGGCAAGGTCAGTCAGTTTGGCAAGCGTTTCTTCATCGTTGGTCTGGGTTTTACTCGCCATTTCGGCGGTGATTTCCGACAGGCGGGTATCAATTTCCGACACCTTTGGCGTGGCAGTATGTGCTAGCGGGAAGGCCAGCAGGGCCATCATGCGATAGACCTCGATTTCTTTAAGCCGCTGCACCAGACGCCCGGCCTGAAGGTGTTCTAGGCCACAATCCTTGATCAGGATGCGCCCAAACCCGTCGCCATGCAGACGAAAATCCGTCCAGACCTGCGCGGTACCGCCCAGTATGCGGCTGCCGGTCAGGCCATTATGATCAAACAACCGCGACAGTTCATCGTCACTCCGCTCAGCCTTGTCGACGACAATGTGTAACCCCACCAGCAATTGCCCGGGTGTATCATCAAGCCAATCACGCGGCACAAGATTGATCACCGGGTCTTCAAACGGATTATCAAACGGCTCGGTGCGCTTGAACACATAGACCGTGAATTCCGCATGCCGTTCCCAGATAACGGAAAATCCGTCACAAGCGGCTTCAAAATATTTCTGATCCTGGGCAGGTGGCGTCAGGCTATAGCGATGGCAAAAGGCGGTGAAATGGTCGCGCACCGCCTGATCAAGGTCTTCGCCGGTTTGAAAGGCGAGACAGGAACAACGCGCAGGGCTGGTCACCCCGCCAAATGGCCTTGCATGGATTTCATTATGAAGGGTGACGCGCTGGGGATGTTCGACAAACATTGCCACGGGCTTTCATAATTGGTTATTGCGGTCTATATAAACCACTCGGGTCCTGATTTTTTCCTGTGCCCGAACAAGTACCTGTATAGACGAAAGTCGAAGGCATCAGAAACCCTAAATTGAGTAAGGGAAAATACTGCCTTAACTGGAATATTATACAGGGAAAGACATTTTCTCTGGCCGAACAATTCCGGCCCCAAGGAGGTTCCATGACCGATCTTCGCACCACCGACAATCTGTTTTTCGCCAAGGGCGATCTCGATCGCGACCGGCTTGAATCACAGGTCAATGATGCGCTTAGCACTTCTGAAGACGGGGAACTCTTCCTTGAATATCGCCAATCCGAGAGCCTTGTCTGGGATGATGGGCGCTTGCGCAGTGCCAACTTTGACACCGCACAGGGGTTTGGTCTGCGTGCTGTTGCGGATGAAGCCACCGCCTTTTCGCATTCCAATGAATTGTCCAATGACGCGGTTGCCCGCGCCGCCGAAACCGTCAAGGCGGTTGGATCGGGCCGCTCGGGCAAAGTCGATCTGGGATCGATCGGCACCAATGTATCGCTTTATTCCGATGTGAACCCGCTGGGTGAAGCAACCTTTGAGGCCAAGGTTGACCTTCTAGCCCAGATTGATGCCTATGCCCGGTCGCGTGACCCGCGTGTTGTTCAGGTTTCGGCATCAATTTCCGGAAACTGGCAGGCAGTTCAGATCTGGCGTTCCGGCGGGCAGCGTATTGGCGATATTCGTCCCCTGGTCCGTTTCAACGTCTCGGTCGTTGTCAAACAGGGCGATCGCATGGAAACCGGATCGCACGGCGAAGGCGGGCGTATTGGCTATGACGGGTTCTTTGATGAAAAAACCTGGAAAAAAGCGGTTGATGAATCACTCCGTCAGGCGGTTGTGAACCTTGATTCTGTTGCCGCCCCGGCTGGTGAAATGACCGTGGTGCTTGGACCGGGTTGGCCGGGAATTCTTTTGCACGAGGCAATTGGTCACGGACTTGAAGGTGATTTTAACCGCAAGGGCACGTCTGCCTTTGCCGGGCTGCTGGGCCAGCGGATCGCATCGCCGGGTGTGACGGTGGTTGATGATGGCACCATCCATGACCGCCGCGGATCGCTTTCGATTGATGATGAAGGCACACCGACCCAGAAAACCGTCCTGATCGAGGATGGCATCCTCAAGGGCTTTATGCAGGATCGCCTGAACGCGCGCCTGACCGGTGTCAAATCCACCGGTAATGGACGTCGTCAGTCCTATGCCCACGCCCCGATGCCACGCATGACCAACACTTATATGCTCGGTGGCGACAAGGAGCCGGAAGAAATTCTGGCCTCGGTCAAAAAGGGCATCTATGCCGTCAACTTTGGCGGCGGTCAGGTCGATATTACATCGGGTAAATTCGTGTTTTCGGCCTCCGAAGCCTATCTGATCGAGGATGGCAAACTTGGCGCACCGGTCAAGGGCGCGACCCTGATTGGCAACGGCCCGGACAGCCTGACCAAGGTGTCCATGATCGGCAACGACATGGCGCTTGATGATGGCATCGGCACCTGTGGCAAGGACGGGCAAGGTGTTCCTGTTGGTGTCGGCCAACCGACGCTCCGCATTGATGGTCTGACCGTCGGCGGGACCGCAGTATAACCTTGGGTGACCTATGGATAGGAGCAAAACCACCTTTCGATAAATTTACTATACGCAAGGTGCGAAATACTATCCATCCACACATGGCAACACCAACCTGCCGAATGGCTATCCCTGTCTTTTCAAAGACCATAATCTGATTTGATCGTTTCCAAACAGGTTATGGTCGCCATTCGGGTTTCGTCGCCAAAATTTATGCTGACATTCCGTGCACCCGATGACGGTCGTGACCTGCCAATGGTAGGAAAGCAGTTTGACGACAGGCAGATGGCAGTACGTTACCGCGCTGATTGCAGCGGGTCTAACGTCGCTTGCAATCGGAACAACCGCGGTAAGCGCACAGCAAAGCATTGATGTGCGCACAGATGAAGCACGCCAGTTTTCCGAAGATTTCGAGCGACTCACCGACGTAACCGCACGGGCGAACTTTCTGCTGAGCACTGATGATGGCGGTGACATTACCTATGCCGACATCCTTGCAAATCCCGATGACATCGTCCTCAACTTCCGCTGGGCCAAGGCGCAGCTGGCGCGTGGTGACGTCCGCGGGGCATCCGCAACCCTTGAACGCATTCTTGTTCTGGACCCGGATCTGGCACCGGTGCGGCTTTATTACGCGATTGTTCTTTATCGCCTTGATAGCCTAGACGAGGCCCGCAGCCAGTTTGATCGGCTGTTGCAAATGGATATCTCGCCAGATGTCGAAGCCAATATCCGTCAGTATGTCAGCGCCATCGAGCGCCGCCGCAAGCGCCTGTCACAAAGCCTGACCCTGACACTGGGAAGCCAGATCGATAGCAACCGCAACGCGGCCCCGAACGACAAGGTCCAGCTTTTGACCGGCACACCGACGACCATCACCGCAAGCGGCGACAAACCCAATAACGACATCGCCTATATCGGGGCGCTTCGCTACGACGTCAGCTATGACCTTGGCTATCAGGAAGGCCACGAGGTTTTTGCAAGTTTAACCGGCTATGGCAGTGACCAGGTCCAGCTTGACGCGCTGGACCTTGGATCCTTTTCGGCTGAAATCGGCACACATATTCGCGGCGGATACTGGATGCTGACCCCGACACTCAGCCAGACCGCGCAGTCGCTTTCGCGCGAAAAGTACCTGACCGCCAGGACCGGCCGTCTGCGGCTGGATTGGAACGTGCGCCCGTTCTTTAACCTCAACGGTGATATCAGCTATTCTGACGAGCGATACCACAACACATCTGAATCCAGTGCGCTTCGCCTGCATTCGGGGCAGCGCTATGGCGCACGGATCGGCGGCAACTACAATTGGTCGCCAAATCATCGTACGACGGTGAATTTTGCGGCCGGGATGAAGGATGCCGCCAGAAACTATTATAGTTACAATAGCTTGAGCGGCGAGCTGATCCATGCTTATCTGTTTGGCGGGGGAAGTTACATCAGCGGAAGTATTCGCTATGGCATGGACCAGTACCGGGATCCGGATTTTCTGACGACCGGCAATTCGCCGCAACATCGCACGGATCGCAGTACTCGGACCCGCCTGACATACGGTGCACCGCTTTCGACGATCTTGCCGACCGACTTGTTTGGGGATAGCAAAACGGCAAATCAGATACTTGGCTTTCTGGCACCGATCAACTGGTCGGTCACCGGTGAGTATCTGAACACAAAATCAAACATTCCCAACTACGAATACCATAACGCACGTGCACAGGTATTTCTGACTCGCCGCTGGGAGTTCTAGTGATGCAAATGGCCAAATATTCGCCCCTGAAATCGACTGCAACAATCTGTCGACTTGCTGGCGCAACGTTGCTTTGCGCACCTTTGATTGCCGCAACAGTCTTTATGGCGCCAAAACCCGCCAGTGCAGAACTTGAAGCCGAAATGGCGGGCGTCTCGGCCGCTGTAACCGGCGAAATCACACTTTCCAAAGTCACCGGCGAAGTCGGCATTCTGGTCGAAAGCGGCATGCCGGTCTATCTGGGGGATCGGATCGTCACGTCAGCCAACTCGGGCATGCAGGTGCTGTTGCTTGACGAGACAGTCTTTACCATCGGCCCGAACAGCGATGTTGCAATTGACGAGTTCGTTTATGACCCGGCCACTGGCGACGGACGCATTGTCGCCGATATGGCCAAGGGCGTGATGCGCTTTGTCACCGGCAAAATCCCGCTCAACAATCCATCAAGCATGGATGTGAACCTGCCAGTTGGATCGATTGGTATTCGCGGCACCATTGGCCTGATCCGCTCCATGACCGCCGAACAGGCAAACGAGATCGTACCGGGCAGTTTTGATACCACCGACGCAAACACTGCAAACCAGCTGGTTTTCATGGCAGTAAACCAAGGACCCGGCCTGTCGCGCAATGACACGACGTCACGGCCCGGCGCCTTTGCCGCCTTTAACCAGAATGGCGGCTCACAAAGTGTGACCGGCGAAAACTTCGGTGTCTTTGTCTCAGACAGCAACGTCACCACGCCCACACGTTTCCCGACCAGTGCCGCAACTTTTGATTTTTCGGCAAACGTTGTCCGCACCGCATCACTTGGTGGTGGCTCGGATTCCGGGTCAGGTGCAAGCTCGACCTCATCCACCACACAGCAGCCTGTTGTCACCAGCCAGCAAACCGGACAGGCCCAAAACCAGACCGGCGCAACCAGCGCGCAGGCCGTTGACGTCGCCATGGCGCAAATTGGAACAGTCAACAGCGCCGCAAACGTCGCTGAAACCACGACCATCCTGAACAACAATACGCAAAGCGCTTCATCAAGTTCTTCGGGACCATTTACCTATGACGGGCTTCGTCAGGTAACGAGTGGTAGCGCAACGACTGGTACGATCAACGTTGATGGCGCTAATGTGGATTACAGCTTCGTCTCGACCGTGGACTACGCAAATCACAAGATTACTGTCTACTTTTCGAACATTCAAATAAACGATACAGGCCCGTTGGGTTCAGCTGACATCGGTGACGTGAACAGCGCGCCAACCTTAGTTGACTATCTCAACAAGTCAGGAACCGTAGAGTTTACAAGCGGTGATTTTTCGTATGATGCTAACTGTCAAAATATGGGATGCAACGCGACGGCAAAGTTTAAAGATGCCCATAACGTAGAGTTTAATGTGTCGACTACCAACCATACTGAAGGCACCGACGGCAGCGCAACGCTTGAATAGTTTTGTACGGCAGACGGAAGTCTGAATGGTCAAGCACCTCAGCAAACCCGTTCTTTTGACCGGGCTGCAATACACCGCTCCGCTGGCCATATTGTTCACCTGCATCGTTTTGCGTTGGCAGAATGTACCGGTGATTGATCAGCTGCGTTTAACGGTTTTCGATTTTTATCAACAAATTGCACCGCGCGCTTATGAAGATGTCGGGGTTCGGATTGTCGATATTGATGAGCGCAGCTTGGCAAGCGAGGGCCAATGGCCATGGCCGCGCACCAAGCTTTCGGAATTGCTTTATCGCCTGCGCGCCAATGGGGCGCTTGTCGTTGGCTTTGATATGGTTTTTGCCGAGCCTGATCGTACATCGCCATCACGCGTGATCGACGATTGGCCGCAAAGCACCGAACGTGATCGTATTGCGGAAATGGCAAAGGCCTTGCCAGATCACGATCAGCTATTTGCCCAATTCATCAAGGGTACAGGCAACGTGGTCACCGCGGTTCAGCTCCGCAATGGCGAGTTTGATGCCCTTCCCCGCCAGGTCGGGAACTTCAGTGCAGCCGGCGAAGCAGGTCGCACGCTTTCGGATTTCGTTCCGGTCTTGCCAAGTGCAGCCAGAAACCTTGATATTATCGAGGCGGCAGCGACCGGCAATGCGCTGGTCAACGTCTCGCCGGGTCAGGACGGGATTGTACGCCGTGTGCCTTTGATGGCCGCCATCGATCATGAACAGCCAGGCATTGGCAAGCCGGTCTATCCGACGCTCAGCCTTGAGATGTTGCGCGTTTTACAGAATGCCCCCAAGACCATGCTGGTACGGATGTCCGGGGCGAGCGGCAGTACGCGCTGGACCAACGCGGAAGGCATTGCGTCCGTTCGTGTTGGCGCCCTGACCATCCCGACGGATCGCGCCGGGTATATGTGGGTGCATTTTACCGGCCATCAGAAAGACCGATATCTTTCGGCGACAGATATCCTCAACGGATCAATCGGAACCGACATCCTGCAAAATAAAATGGTCCTGCTGGGGACGAGTGCGGCCGGGTTGCTTGATTTGCGCTCCACCCCGCTTGATCGCGTGATCCCGGGGGTCGAAGTCCATGCCGAGATGCTTGAACAGATGCTGATTGAACATTTCCTGACCCGTCCCTATTGGGCGGCGGAAGTCGAAATGCTGGTCCTTCTGATCATCGGCATGTTCTTCATTCTGGCAGTCCCACGGCTTGGTGCGGTGTGGCCGGCGGTGATTGGTCTGGCGATTGCCACCAGCGCAATTGGCATTTCCTGGTGGGCCTACTCACATAAACTCGTCCTTATCGATCCGCTCTATCCGATTGTCGGTTTGGCAGCCGTCTATCTTGCAACCAGTTCGCTTGGTTTCATGCGGACCGAGGGCGAACGCCGTAAGGTGCGCGCAGCCTTTGCCAACTATCTGTCACCGGCATTGGTGGCGCAACTGGCCGAACATCCCGAACGTCTGAAACTGGGCGGCGAAACCCGTGACATGACCCTGATGTTCTGTGATGTCCGCGGATTTACCGCCATATCCGAAGGTTTCAAATCCAATCCGCAAGGCCTGACACGCCTGATCAACCGGCTTCTCACACCACTAACGGACTGCATCCTGAACCGTGAGGGCACGATTGATAAATATATGGGCGACTGCATTATGGCGTTCTGGAACGCGCCGCTGGATGTTGAAAACCATGCCCATAATGCCTGTGACAGCGCGCTTGCGATGCGACATGCGCTTGAAAAGCTCAATGACGAACGCAAACAGGAAGCAGAACAGGCCAATGAAGCCTTCCTGCCGCTTAATGTTGGCATAGGGATCAATTGCGGTGATTGTCTTGTCGGCAATATGGGATCGGATCAGCGCTTTGATTATTCGGTGCTGGGCGATGCGGTCAACCTCGCTTCCCGGCTCGAGGGACAATCAAAGAACTATGGCGTCAATGTCGTGCTGGGCGAGGATGTTGCCACACGGGTTGATGATGATTTCGCACTGATCGAACTCGATTTGATCACCGTTAAGGGCAAAAGCGAAGCGCTGCATATCTTTACCCTGCTGGGCGATAAGGACATGGCGGCATCAGCGCAGTTCAAAAACTTCGCCGATCTGCACGCGGCCATGCTTTCGGCCTATCGCGCCCGAAACTGGGATGAGGCCGAAAATTTGATCGCAGAATGCCAGCAGGCATCAAGCGATTTTGCGAAGCTTGGCGACCTTTATGATCTTTACGCCAGCCGCATTGCTCTGTTCAGAGAAACGCCGCCACCAGCCGATTGGGATGGCGTGTTTGTCGCCACCAGCAAATAGCTGACTTGCCAAGCACGCAAAATCCAAACAATCTTGGCCAACCACCAAACAGCATTAACTTGCCGAACTGTGCGCCTTTTTACGTCATCCCTTTGAGGCCCCAATGAATTTTTCATCAGACAATGTCACCCCGATCTGCCCGGAAATACTTGCGGCCATCGCCGCCGAAAGCGATGCCAGCGCCCTGCCCTATGGCGCGGATGACAAAAGCCAAAAGCTTGATGCCGCTTTTTCAGAATTGTTCGGGCGTGATGTATCCGTAGTGCCGGTTGCAACCGGAACGGCGGCCAACGTCATCGGGCTTTCGGGGCTGGTGTCGCCGTTTGGCGGCGTGGTCTGTCATCACCACGCCCATATCAATGTCACGGAATCCACCGGTGTTGCCTTTTACGGCGGCGGGGCAAAGTTGCTGGGGATTGACGGGCCGTCGGCAAAGATCGAAGCCGACGCACTGGATGCCTATTTGACCAACCATGTTTCAAACGGCATGCATTCAGTTGATCCGGAATGTGTTGCGATCACGCAAAGTACCGAGTTCGGAACCGTCTATTGCGTTGATGAAATTCAGGCGATTGGGTCGGTTTGCCAAAAACACGATATGCGGCTTTTCATGGATGGGGCGCGCTTTGCCAATGCGGTTGCCGCCCTTGATTGCCACCCATCTGAAATCACATGGAAAGCGGGTGTTGATGTCCTGAGCTTTGGCGCCACCAAGAACGGTGCGTTGGCTGTTGATGCGATCATATTGTTTGATCCGGAACTCCGGCGCAAAACGGAACTGAACCGCAAGCGAGGTGGTCATCTGTTTTCCAAGCATCGCTATCTTGCTGCACAGCTTCTGGCCTATCTTGAAGATGACCTGTGGCTGCGCAATGCCCGTCATGCCAACGCGGCAGCAACGGCACTCGCCAAATCGCTTTCAAGCATGGGCGCAACGCCCGCCTTTGCCCCCCAGGGGAATGAGTTGTTCATTCACATGACCAATGCGTTGGCAGAAAAGCTCCGCGAGGCGCGTATTGTATTCCGCCCCTGGCCGTCGCTTGGTCCGGATGCCTATCGATTTGTCTGTGCCTGGAACAGTCCGATCGAGATGATCGAAGCCTTACCGGAAACCGTTGGTCAATAGCGCAGCCTTGCCATGCCGCGAAGTTGCATGTGATATCACCGCCCCAATGCCACCAAAAAACGACGAGATTTAAGATGAATTTTGCCTCGGACAATGTATCGCCCTTTTGCCCGGAAATTCTGGAAGCCCTGACAAAGGACGCGTCTGTCAATGCGCCGGCCTATGGCGGCGACGCGCTCAGTCAGCAACTCGATGCTGCCTTTTCCGAACTGTTTGACAAGGAAGTTGCCGTCATTCCGGTTACAACCGGTACTGCGGCAAACTGCATCAGCTTATCTGAGCTTGTTTCGCCCTATGGCGGGGTGGTTTGCCACCACGAAGCCCACATCAACGAGGATGAAAGCACCGGCGTTGCCTTCTTCACGGGCGGCGCGAAGCTTTTGCCGATGGATGGCCCGGCAGCAAAGCTTGAAGCAGATGGCCTTGATGGCTTTGTCAGCGGTCTGGTTGATCGCGGTGTGCATTCGGTGTCGCCTGAATGTGTGGCGATCACACAGGCGACCGAACTTGGTTCGGTTTACAAGGTCGATGAGGTCAAGGCGATTGGCGAGGTCTGCCGCAAGCATGACATGCGCCTGTTTATGGACGGGGCGCGTTTTGCCAACGCGATGGCACATCTCAAATGCCATCCGGCCGATGTCACCTGGAAGGCCGGCGTCGACGCCATCAGCTTTGGCGCGACCAAAAATGGTGCCATGGCGGTTGATGCCATTGTTCTTTTTGACACCAGCCTGAAACCCCGGATCGAGCAGGCGCGCAAACGCAGTGGCCATCTGCATTCCAAGCACCGCTACCTGGCGACCCAGCTTCTGGCCTATATCAAGGATGATGTCTGGCTGAAAAATGCCGGCCATGCCAACGCAGCAGCGCAGGCCCTTGCCGACGTCCTGATCAAACAGGGCGCGTCACTTACGCATGCGGCAGAGGGCAATGAGCTGTTTGTCAAAATGTCCCCGGATCTTGCCGGAAAATTGCGTGATGCCGGCCTGATGTTCCACGGCTGGCCATCGCTTGGCGCGGATGTTTATCGATTTGTTGCGGCGTGGAACGCGGATATCGTGCAAATCACCAAACTCAATACCACTCTAGGGTAGAAATTGAGGCTAAAAGGCCGCGTGAAATCAAACGAATCATTATGATTCAATAAGATATGAATCGTTTAAAAGCACATTTTAAACACGTGATTTACCGATTTTACCCGCCGAGCCTTGAAAAAAATGCACTGCTGCAATGATGAAACCGGACAGTGAATTTCATAAAAATAACAAATACTTGACTTAAATTCATCATTCGAACCTGCGGCCGCACTACGTAAAATCCCGCAGGAACCGTTGACGATACGCAGAAACCCTGATTACTTTCCCTCGTCGATTGCCAACATTCATACCTGTTGGATCGGGTAAACCTCGTCCGTTGCAAAATATGCTGTCAAACGTGACCGGATCAAATGTCACGCGGACAGCATTGATTTGCTCGGACCAGCCTTGAGGGAGGCATTTAATGAAAGCGAATTTCGTCAAAGTGGCACTTGGTGCAGGCCTGCTTGCAGCCACCGCACTTGCTGCTCCGACTGCCGCTTCGGCAAAAACCCTGGTATATTGCTCGGAAGCAAGCCCGGAAGGCTTCAACCCGTCGCTTTACACTGCGGGCACGACCTTCGATGCGTCTTCGCGTCAGGTCTTCAACCGCCTGGTACAGTTCAAGCGCGGTACCACCACCATCGTTCCGGGTCTCGCGACCAGCTGGGACGTTTCGGCAGATGGTCAGGAATATACCTTCAACCTGCGTGAAGGCGTGAAATTCCACACCACCGAAGACTTCACCCCGACCCGCGATTTCAATGCTGATGACGTGATTTTCACCTTCATGCGTCAGTTTGATAAAGAACATCCGTATCACGGTGTCTCTGGCGGTTCTTACGAGTACTTCAACGGCATGTCGATGCCGGACCTGATCAAGGACATCGTCAAAGTCGACGATTACACCGTCAAGTTCGTTTTGAACCGTCCGGAAGCACCGTTCATCGCCAATATGGCCATGGACTTCGCATCTGTTCTGTCGGCTGAATATGCTGACAAGATGATGGAAGCAGGCACCCCGGAGATGGTTGACCTGAACCCGGTCGGCACCGGTCCGTTCCAGCTCGTTGCCTATCAGAAAGATGCGGTTATCCGTTACAAGGCATTCCCGGAATACTGGGAAGGCAAAGCAGCCATCGATAACCTGATCTTCGCAATCACCCCGGACAGCTCTGTGCGTTATCAGAAGCTGAAAGCTGGCGAATGTCATGTGATGCCTTATCCGAACCCGGCTGATCTCGAAGAGATGGAAGCAGATGCCGACATCAACTTGCTCAGCCAGGAAGGTCTGAACGTTGGCTGGCTCGGCTACAACACCGAGAAAGAACCGTTCACGGACGTCAAAGTCCGCAAGGCTCTGAATATGGCGATCAACAAAGACGCTATTATTGAAGCTGTATTCCAGGGCGCAGGTTCCAAAGCAAAGAACCCGTTGCCGCCGACCATCTGGTCATACAACAACGACATTGTTGATGATCCTTATGATCCGGAAGCAGCAAAAGCCATGCTGGCAGAAGCCGGTTTCCCGGAAGGCTTCACCACCGACATTTGGGCGATGCCGGTCCAGCGTCCATACAACCCGAATGCTCGTCGTATGGCGGAGCTGATTCAGGCTGACTGGGCAAAGGTTGGCGTGCAAGCCGAGATCGTTTCCTATGAGTGGGGCGAGTATCTTGAGCGCACCAAGAAAGGCGAACAGAGCACCTTCCTGATCGGTTGGACCGGTGACAACGGTGACCCCGACAACTTCCTCGCAGTCCTTCTGGGTTGTGACGCAGTTGGCGGTTCGAACCGTGCCCGCTGGTGCAACGACGAATTCGAGAACCTGATTCAGCAGGCGAAAACCACCTCGGACGTTCTCGAGCGTACCCGCCTGTATGAAGAAGCACAGGTTGTCTTCAAACGCGAAGCACCGTGGGCAACCATTGCACACTCAATCGTGTTTGAACCGATCCGTAACGAAGTTGTTGACTACAAAATCGATCCGTTCGGTGGTCACATCTTCTATGGTGTAGATCTCGCTGAATAAGCGTATCAAAACCTGATCAGAGAGGCCCGGTTTTCCGGGCCTCTTTGCAATTTCGCAAAAGAGAGAGACGTCCGCCTGCACCCGGTTTGCACGCGGACACAATAAAGGCCCGATGGCATGCTAGGATTCCTGTTTCGCCGTTTGGGGGACATCATCCCGACCTTCTTCGGTGTCACCCTTTTGGTATTTTTCCTGATCCGCCTAATTCCCGGTGATCCCATTTTGATGCTGGCCGGCGAACGCGGCATAGATGCGGAACGATATGCAGAACTTCAGGTTCAATACGGCTTTGATCAACCGATCATTGTGCAATATTTCGATTACCTGATGGGCGTATTTCAAGGCGACCTTGGAAAATCATTTGTTACCAAAAGGCCTGTTATCGAAGAATTTCTGACTCTGTTCCCGGCAACAGTCGAACTCGCCATTATGGGCATTCTTTTCGCCGTGGTACTTGGTGTGCCGTTGGGGGTTCTGGCTGCTATTCATCGCGGCAAATGGGTTGACCACCTTACGATGTCTATATCCCTGACGGGCTATTCGATGCCGATTTTCTGGTGGGCGCTGCTTCTGATCATGTTCTTCTCGACCACCTTGGGCTGGACGCCGGTCTCGGGTCGAATATCGGTCATGTTCTTCTTTGAACCGGTGACCGGCTTCATGCTGATCGACAGCCTTCTGAGTGGTGAGAAAGGCGCTTTTGCCAGCGCATTTAGTCATCTGATCCTGCCAACGATCGCACTCGGCACTATTCCGATGGCGGTGATTGCGCGTATGACACGCTCCTCGATGCTGGAAGTCCTGGGAGAAGAATATATCCGCGTTGCACGCGCCAAAGGTCTGGCACCGATGCGGGTAATCATGGTTCATGCGCTGCGTAATGCCTTGATCCCGGTGATCACGGTGATCGGCCTTCAGGTCGGCGTGCTGCTGGCTGGAGCAATCCTGACGGAGACGATTTTCTCTTGGCCGGGCATCGGCAAGTGGATCATCGAAGCCATGAACCGTCGCGACTATCCGACCATTCAGGGTGGCATTCTGATGATTGCCTTCCTTGTGATGGCCGTGAACCTGATCGTTGACGTTCTGTACGGGATTATTAACCCCCGTATCCGTTACAAGCGCTAAGGAGAGCTGTGAGATGAGCGAGAACACCACCCCGTCCGCAGCACAGGCCTCAAACGTTGCCGAAGCAGCCGTTGAGCCCGTCGGCGCGCCGCCGAGCCCGATGCGCGAAACTTGGGACTATTTCAAAAAGAACCGCGGTGCTTTTGCCGGTCTGATCGTCATTGCGATCATTCTGTTTCTGGCCGTGACCGCACAATGGATCGCACCGTTCGATCCGGTGGCACAGGACCGTACCGCGTTTCTGAAACCGCCGATCTGGATGGAAGGTGCCGATCCCCGTTACATCCTTGGCACCGATGCGGTTGGCCGTGACATCCTGTCGCGCCTGATCCATGGCGCTCAGTTGTCGGTTTCGATCGGTGTCGTCGTCGTTATCCTGTCGATGATTGCCGGTATCGTGCTTGGTATGGTTGCCGGTTACTTCCGCGGCTGGATCGAAGTCGGCGTCATGCGCCTGATGGACATCATGCTGGCCCTACCCAGCCTGATCATGGCACTTGCGATTGTTGCCATCCTCGGCCCGGGGCTTGAAAACGCGATGCTGGCCATCGCCATCGTCCAGTTGCCGCACTATGTGCGCCTGACGCGCGCCTCGGTCGTATCGGAACTTAACAAGGAATATGTCATCGCATCGCAGATTGCCGGTGCCGGTCATGTCCGCCAGATGTTCGTCAACATCCTGCCGAACTGCATGGCGCCGCTGATCGTGCAGGGCACGCTTGGTATTTCAAGTGCGATCCTTGACGCTGCTGCCCTTGGCTTCCTTGGCCTTGGTGCGCAGCCGCCGCTGCCGGAATGGGGCACCATGCTCTCTGAGGCCCGTGAATTTGTGGGCTCCGCTTGGTGGGTGATCACCTTCCCCGGCCTTTGCATCCTTGTCACCGTGCTTGCCTTCAACCTGATGGGTGATGGTCTGCGCGATGCCCTTGATCCCAAGATGAAACGGTAAGTCATGGCTCTTCTCGAAGTAAAAAACCTGACAGTCGAGTTCGGCTCCGAAGACAAGCCGTTTCGTGCTGTTGATTCCGTAAGCTATTCTGTTGATCGCGGCGAAGTCCTTGGCATCGTCGGGGAATCCGGTTCGGGTAAATCGGTTTCATCGCTTGCCGTAATGGGTCTGATCGATTTTCCCGGTCGCGTGACCGCGGACGCCCTGACCTTTGATGGTCAGGACCTGATCACTATGCCGGCAAAACGCCGTCGCGAGATCACCGGCAAAGACATCGCCATGATCTTTCAGGATCCGATGTCGGCGCTTAATCCGTGCTTCACGGTCGAAGCCCAGATCATGGAGGCCCTTAAGGTCCATGAAGGCGGCAACAAGAAGCAACGCCGTGAACGCACGCTTGATCTTTTAAACCAGGTCGGCATTCCCGATCCGAAGTCGCGCATGACCGCCTACCCGCATCAGCTGTCGGGCGGCATGAGCCAGCGTATCGTCATTGCCATGGCGATTGCGTGCAACCCGCGCCTTCTGATTGCCGACGAGCCGACCACGGCCCTTGATGTGACCATTCAGGCCCAAATCATTGATCTGTTGCTGAAACTGCAAGAAGACAGCGACATGGGCCTGATCCTGATCACCCACGATCTGGCACTGGTGTCCGAGGCGGCCAACCGCATTCAGGTGATGTATGCCGGTCAGCTGTTTGAAAGTGGCCCGGCTGACAGCATCTTTGCTGCCCCGCGCCATCCCTATACGCAGGCGCTGCTCGAAGCGCTGCCGGAACGATCCGAGGGCCATGACCGTCTTCGGACTATCCCCGGCGTGGTTCCCGGTCAGTATGACCGCCCGCAGGGATGCCTTCTGGCACCGCGTTGCCGTTATGCCAATGAACACTGCGTGAAAGCGCGCCCCGAGGTCACCGACTTCAATGGCCGCGATGTGCGTTGCTTCTATCCGCTAAACGATCAGGGCCAGCCGACCGGCCTGACCGCTGATACGACCACCGGGGAGACTGTGTAATGAGTTTTCTGGATACCAAACCCGGTGTTCCGCTTCTGGAATCCGATGATCTTGTCCGTCACTACGAGGTCAATCGTGGCTTTGGCAAACCCAGCGCCATGGTCAAGGCGCTTGATGGGGTTTCCTTTACGCTTGAATCGCAAAAGACCCTTGCGGTTGTCGGTGAATCCGGCTGTGGCAAATCGACCCTTGGCCGTCAGCTAACCCTGATCGAAAAGCCGACCTCGGGCGCGCTGAAACTGAATGGCAATGCCGTTGGCAACCTGTCTGACAAGGAAGCCAAGCAGTTCCGCCGCACCGTTCAGATGATCTTCCAGAACCCGTATGGGTCGCTGAACCCGCGTAAAAAGGTTGGCCAGATCCTGGCCGAGCCAGTTCTTTTGAACATGGATAATCTTGGCCGCAAGGAACGTGAAGAACGCGTCCATGCCACCATGGCAAAGGTTGGCCTGCGTCCGGAATTCTATCAGCGTTATCCGCATATGTTTTCCGGTGGTCAGCGTCAGCGTATCGCGATTGCCCGTGCCCTGATCCTTGAGCCGAAAGTCATCGTCGCGGACGAACCGGTTTCGGCCCTTGATGTATCGGTGCAGGCACAGGTTCTAAACCTGATGATGGACCTGCAGGAAGAGATGAATGTCGCCTATGTTTTCATCTCGCATGATCTTTCTGTCGTCAGACATATTGCAGATGACGTCATGGTGATGTATCTCGGTCGCGTCGCTGAAAAGGGACCGACTGACGAGATCTTTGCCAAGCCGCTGCACCCCTATACACGGGCGCTTTTGGCATCGGCACCAAAGATCGATCCGACACAACGTGTGAAGGCAGAACCGCTGACCGGCGAGCTGCCATCACCGATCAACCCGCCCTCGGGATGTGCGTTCCATAAACGCTGCCCGTTTGCGACCGAGGAATGCGCAAAAGTTCGCCCGGAACTGCGCAATTTCGAGGGCCGCGAAGTGGCGTGTCATCGGGTCGAAGAAATCGCCTGACAACAGGCGATCGCCCGGAAAGCCTAACAGCTATCCAGGTAGACAAGGGAGCAAGGGGGCGCGCTTTTAACAAAGCTGCGCCCCTGCGCATTTCTGAGGATATCTTGCCTGAATTAGGCCGTCGTGCGTGACCGGTCGGTGAGTGCAAGCAAAACACCCGCCCCGACCAGAAGCGTACCCGAAACACGGTTGAGCATCCGCATATGTCGGGCTGACTTGATCAGGCCCTTGACCTGCCCGCCCAACAATCCATAGGCCAGCAAAACGCTGGTTTCCATGGCAATGAATGTCACGCCCATGACGGTGAATTGCGGTCCGTATGCCACTGCCGGATCAAGGAATTGCGGGAAGAAGGCCGTAAAGATCAGGATCGCCTTGGGATTGCCAATCGCGGTCAGGAACTCGGTCTTGGCCAGATTAAACGGCCCCGGATTGACCATCAGCTCGACCGGGCCGGTCGTTTCATCGCTGTCATTGACCTTGGCAAACCAGCTTTTAAGACCAAGCCAGACCAGATAAACCGCCCCGCCCCATTTGATCACAAGGAAGGCGGTTTCACTGGCGGCCAGCACAACACCAAGCCCGGCCGCGGTTACCACAATCATCAGGGCAAAGGCAACAATACGGCCAATACCGCCGACGGCAGCAGACGATACGCCGTACCGCGCGCCATTGAACATCGCGAGAAGATTATTGGGACCGGGCGCCATCGCCAACGCGATTGCCGCCCCGGCAAAAAGAAGCCAGGTGTCGAGCTGCATGGGGCTATTCCTGTATTCCGGGGTTGGTGGCCACACCAAACAACCCCAAGTTGGTGACGACGTACTTTCGCCTGAAAATCAGTCGCGCGTCAATGCTGCAATCAGCTCGGACGCGGCGGGCCATTTCGCCGTCAGTGCCGCACGCTTGCCCATGGAGAAATCGGCAAAATCAAAACCCGGCGCAACGGTACAGCCCAAAAGCGCAAACTTGCCACCGGGTTTAAGCCGCGCCCCCTGCCAGACATTTTTAGGCACCACCATTTGCGGTTTCTGCCCGGCCAGCAAGTCCTTGCCGATCTCGACCCGCTTGTGGGTGCCGTCCTCAAACAGCTGAAGCTGTTCGACGGCATCCCCGATATAGTGGTGGAAAATCTCGTCACTGGTCAGGATATGCATGCCTGAAAAAGTGTCGGGCGTCAGAAGGTAATAGATCGCCGTCCCCGTGCTGCGCACCCCCAGATACCGATTACCGGGATTACAGGTTTCAAACGCCCTGAAGGTCTCGGCATAATAGCCGCCCTCCGGATGGGGTTGCAGGCCAAGCTTGGCGATCAGATCGTCAATAGTGATGTCGTCAGACATGATGGGCTCCCTGTAACCGAGCGTTTTGGTTGCCCCATCATGACGAAAAAAGGGGGTCGGCGCAAACCTTCCCCCTTTGAATATTCAGTGGTGGCGCAACCTTAGTTGCTGTTCATTTTCATCTTGCCATGACCATGCCCCATGCCAGCACCGCCGTTCGGCCCCATCGCCATGGTGTTAAGAACATCAATGGTCACAGGCACATCACCGGCCTTCTCGAATTCCAGCGTGATGTCGATTTTCTCGCCTTCTTCAAGCGGCTTGTTCAGGCCAATGAACATGACGTGATAGCTGCCCGGTTTGAACTGCACAGAGCCATGCATCGGCACGTCAACACCGCCCTGAACTTCACGCATCTTCATGACATTGTTTTCCATGATGTGGGTGTGAAGTTCGGTACGTTCTGCAAGGTCACTGCGCACGCTAACAATGCGGTCCGCGGCACCGGTATTCACAACATCAAAGAAGGCCGCACCATTGCGCACCATGCCCTTGGATGCCTTCGCCCAGGCATCCTTGACTTCGATATCGGCGGCAAAGGCGTTGGTAACGATAAACAGCGACGCGACGGTCGCAACAATTGCAAAAAGCTTTTTCATGATATTCCATCCTATAAGCAGCCTGCATCCACAGGTCTGCGATTTCAGTAATCGTGTTTTGATCAGTCTTTGAAATCAGATGGAAACCGGGGGTGCCCGGGAATGGCGACCGCGCGGGATGTCATTGACCGCGACAAAGGCAATCGCCTTGGCATAGCTGACATCATGAATGACCGGCACCGGCGCGACATAGGGCAAATCAATCGCCGCCATCGCCCCGTGATGGTTTGCACAAAGCGGGCAAAACGCGTGGGTCGGCATTTCGTCGGCCTGACCGGACGCATTTGATGCCACGACACCATCAAGCGTATCAGCAGATACAAGCTTGATGCCCGCCGGGGTGCAAATCAGAACGTAATCACCACCCGGCGCGATTTCCGCTGCGGATGCGGTTGCAACACCGGTCGCCTGACCGCTGAGCAATGCCGGGACAAGCCCGGACTGGGTGACACCCGCAAACAGGACAAAAAACGCCACCAGCCATGTCTGAACGACACGGCGCAGGGAAATTCCGCCCGAACGGCGGTTATGGCGTTTGCACGTGATCATGGGTTGGATATGCCCGATTTAAACCACACCTGCAATGACATTGATCATTGCACGGGGGCTGTTTCGTCCTGACGCCTTGATACTTTTCATGATGCGGAAACATAAGGCCGGGTGCGATACCCGGCCTTGTTTTTCGATACCTTAAGACATCACGTCAGATCATGTCGCGGGCCTGGACCAGCTCATCAAAGCGATCGCCATCGAGGAAACCAAGCGCGATGCAGGCTTCCTTCAGGCTACTGCGTTCCTTGTGCGCCTTCTTGGCCACGGCCGCCGCATTGTCATAGCCAATATGCGGCGCCAAGGCGGTCACCAGCATCAGGCTTTGTTCGACATAGTGCGCGATCTTTTCCTGATCGGCCTCAAGCCCGGCGATGCAGTTATCGGCAAAGCTGACCGATGCATCGGCAATCAGGCGGATGGATTGCAGAAGGTTATAAATAATCACCGGCTTGAACACGTTAAGGTCCAGATGACCGTTCGAACCACCCACCGTGACCGCAACATGATTGCCCATCACCTGCGCGCAGACCATGGTCAATGCCTCGGCCTGGGTCGGATTGACCTTGCCCGGCATGATCGAGGATCCCGGCTCGTTGGCGGGCAGCACAAGCTCACCCAGACCACAACGCGGCCCGGAACCAAGCAGACGGATATCGTTACCGATTTTCATCAGCGACGTCGCCAGCACATTCATGACACCCGACATCTCGACACAGGCGTCATGGGCAGCCAGGGCTTCGAACTTGTTTTCCGCCGTTTTAAACTCAAGGCCAGTGATTTTTGACACCTGTTTGGCAAACTCAACATCAAAACCATCCGGCGCGTTCAGCCCGGTACCAAGCGCCGTGCCCCCCTGTGCCAGTTTACGCAGGCGCTTAAGCGCATCGTCGATCCGATCAAGGCCGAGTGCGATTTGCGCGGCATAGCCGGAAAATTCCTGCCCCAGGGTCAGGGGAACCGCATCCTGCATATGGGTGCGGCCGATTTTAACGATATCGCCAAATGCTTCGACCTTGGCGCCAAGGGTCGTGCGCAGGTGCTTAAGGGCGGGTTTCAGCTTTTCCTCGATCTCGACCACGGCGGCGATATGCATGGCAGCCGGGAAGCTGTCATTCGATGACTGGCCGCGGTTGACGTGGTCATTGGGATGGACCGGTTCGCGCTTGCCCATCGGCTTGCCCAAAATTTCGCACGCACGGTTGGCGATCACTTCATTGGTGTTCATATTGGTCTGGGTACCCGATCCGGTCTGCCAGACGACCAATGGGAAGTGATCCAAAAGCTTGCCTTCGGCCACTTCGGATGCGGCAGCCTCAATCGCCTTGGCCAGTTCCGGATCAAGATTATCAAGGGCGGCATTGGCGCGCGCAGCCGCCAGTTTTTGAACCCCGAACGCCTTGATCAGGGCATCAGGCATCCGTTCACCGCCAATGCGGAAATTCTGTCTGGATCGCTGGGTTTGCGCCCCCCAATACCGATCAGAAGGCACATCAATTTCGCCCATGGTGTCCTGTTCGGTACGGGTGGTCACTGGATTGGTCACGATCATAATCCTCCGTGTCAGAAACAAACTGACCGGGGCGGGAACCCGGCATTCAACACAATAACGCGCTGTGCCGGGAAATATGGTTTGGAATCAGGACGAACGCAAACTCAACCGCGACCAAATTGCGGTTTGATCGATCTATTTATCGGTTCAGGCCAGTCGGTTCATGCCAGACCATGTTTTTCATCGCACCACGCCAAAAGCCGTATTCCCGCCCGTTCAAGCTGGGATGCGAATTCCGGTTCGGGTCTGCGATCCGTGATGATGCCGGTAAGCGCTTCAAGCGGGGCGACATTTTCCAGATAGCGTTGATCAAACTTCGTATGATCAACCATCAGCCAGGTTTCATCAGACCGTTCCATCATCGCGCGTTTGACGGCCACCGCCCGGCGGTTAACGTCACTAAAGCCCTGCCGCGAAATTCCCGATGCTCCGATAAAGGCAATATTGGCGTGGAAACGGCGCAGATATTCGACGGTATCGTTGCCATAGACCGCGTTTTCACGACGGTCAAACTGGCCGGGACACATCAAAACATCATCATGATCGGCAAGTTCGGCCATGCCATGCACCACCGCATAGCAATTGGTCAGAAACGTGCGTGGCAGTTTTGTCGTGCGGGCCGCCAGAAACGGCGCAATCTGGGCCACAGTTGAGCCTGCATCAATCATGGCCACATCGCCGGACCGCACCATGTCAGCCGCCAGCATGCCAATCCGTTCAAACCCGGCCACCGCCGATAACTGGCGTTCTGCCAGATCGGGCTGATGGCCCATGGGCCGCGCCGATGCGCCACCGAACTCGCGTTTGATCAATCCATCACGGCTCAGCGCGTCAAGATCACGACGGATGGTTTCGGTTGCAACATCGAATCGCTCTGCAAGTGTGGCAACTCTCACATGAGGGTGAACCTGTAACTCTTGCAGAATACGACGCTGCCGCTCTTTTTTTCCCAAACGCAAAGCCACATCCCCCTCAATTATGGCCGGTTTTGTGCCAATAGCAGGCATCTTAGCAATCCTGAGCGAAACATTTTGTTACAGTTTTGTGTTGATTTTCCAACTTTTTCAAATTCATAATGTTGATTAAAGCAACAATAAAAACAACAAAACCACATTCAAAAACGGCGGAAAGCCGTCATTCACAGGGAAGAAAGGTTCGAAAACAGTGTTTTCAATTCCGAAAAAAACCGACAGTTTAAAGCTCACCACCCTCCTTGCCGCAATCGGCATGGTCGGCATGGCATCCACCCCGGCCGCGGCGGCAGATGACTGCATTGCACGCGGCGATCTTGACCCGATGTATTGCGACATGGACGGCGACCTTGTTGCCGATGCCCCGCCCGCAGACCAGCAGGTCGATCCGGACACTCTTGTCTTTGCATATACCCCGGTCGAAGACCCGGCGGTTTATGCCGATATCTGGGACCCGTTCCTGCAGCATCTTGAAGAAGTAACCGGCAAGGACGTTCACTTCTTTGCCGTTCAGTCGAACTCGGCAGAAGTCGAAGCCATGCGTTCAGGCCGCCTGCACGTTGCCGGCTTCTCGACCGGTCCGACCCCGTTTGCCGTCAACCTTGCCGGTGCGGTTCCGTTTGCCCTGATGGGTGCGGATGATGGTCGCTTTGGTTACACGCTTCAGCTCTACACCCGTGTAGACAGCGGCATTGATACCCCGGCTGATCTTAAGGGCAAACGCGTTGCCCATACCTCGCCGACCTCGAACTCGGGCAACCTTGCACCGCGTGCACTGCTTCCGGGTCAGGGCATCGTTCCGGAACAGGATTACGAAGTTGTCTATTCCGGTTCGCACGATCAGTCGATCCTGGGCGTTGTTGCCGGTGACTATGACGCCGCCCCGGTTGCGTCCGAAGTTGTCGAACGTATGGCCCAGCGCGATCTCTATGATCCGAACGAAGTCAAAATCATCTATGAAAGCAAGCCTTTCCCGACCACTTCGTTCAACTACGCCTACAACCTGAAGCCGGAACTGGTCGAAAAGATCAAGGAAGCCTTCTTTACCTTTGACATGAAGGGCACCGCCCTTGGTGAAGAGTTCAAGGGTGTGTCGAAGTTCCTGCCGATCACCTATCAGGAAGACTGGGCGGTTATCCGCGAAATTCAGGCTGCCAACGGTGTGAAATACACCCCGGACAACCTGAAGTAATTCCTGATTTTCCAATCGATCCGAACTTTGCAGGGCCTGCCTTCGCAGGCCCTGTGCCACCCATTTCATTCGGGGTAACGCAATGCTGCGTATCAAAGAACTTGTAAAACGCTATGGCGAAGAAAAGGCAGTGTTGAAGAACCTGAACCTTGAAGTGCCGGGCGAAAGTGTTGTTTCCATCATCGGCGCATCAGGCGCAGGCAAAAGTACCCTGCTGCGTTGTATCAACCGCCTTGTCGAACCGTCTTCGGGCTCCATCGAACTCAATGGCACGGAACTGACCAAGCTTGAAGGCAAGGCGCTGCGTCTGGCACGCCGCCGCATCGGCATGGTGTTTCAGGGCTTCAACCTGATCGACCGTTTGACAGTGATGGAAAACGTGCAATCCGGGCGCCTTGGCTATCTTCCGGCATGGCGCGCGGTCACGCGCAAATATCCGCAGGAAGACATTGATCGCGCCTTTCATCTGATGGAACGCGTCGGCATCGCCCATTATGCCGACAAACGTGCCGATGAACTTTCCGGCGGTGAACGCCAGCGTGTCGGTGTGGTCCGCGCCCTGATGCAGGAACCTGAAATCCTGCTGGCCGATGAACCGACCGCATCGCTTGATCCGAAAACATCCCGTCAGATCATGGAACTGCTGCGCGCGCTCGCATCCGAGCTGCACCTGCCGGTTCTGATCAACATCCATAACGTCAACGAAGCCAAGGAATATACCCAGCGGATCGTTGGCATGCGCTTTGGCCGCATCATTTTCGATGGCGAGCCGGTCGACCTGACCAATGACGCCATGGACGATATCTATGCCGGTGTGCCCGCCGAAGAACGCGGCGACGCCGAAAGCAGCACCCACCTGCGTGAGGTCGCCGCACGATGAGCAGCACCGTTCAAAAAACGGGCCGCACATGGAAGAAGCCCCCCTTTATTGCCAACCCGATGTTGCGCTGGGGACTTCTGATTGCTGTTGTTGCCTATGTCTGGTGGGCCATCACAACCCTGCCATTCGACTGGGAGCGCATCCAGGACGGTGTCCCGCGTGCGATCCGCATCTTCAAGGGCGCCTTCCCGCCAAGCTTCATCCGTGGCGAATTGCTGTTTGACGGCTTTATGGAAAGCATCAAGATCGCCATTGTCTCGACCCTGCTCGGTCTGGCGTTAAGCGTCCCAATTGCCTTTGCATCGGCGTCAAACATCGCACCGAAATGGCTTTATACCATCGGGCGTGGCGTGATCATCGTTGCCCGCTCCTTCCACCCGGTCATTGTCGCCATCCTGTTTGTCAAAGCGGTCGGCTTTGGCCCGCTGGCAGGCATTCTGACGCTGACGGTCTATTCCATCGGTTTCGTTGCCAAAATGCTGGCCGAACGGATCGAGGAAATCGACTGGGGCCAGGTTGAGGCAATCCGTGCTGCAGGCGGGGCGACATTTGTCACCCTTCTTTATGCCGTGATCCCGCAAATCATGCCCCGTCAGATCGGCCTTTCGATCTATCAGCTTGATAGCAACCTGCGCGCCTCTGCCATTGTTGGCATCGTTGGCGCGGGCGGTATCGGATCGACCCTTCTTAATGCCTTTGGGCGTTATGACTATGACTTTGCGCTGGCGATTACCCTTTGCATCATCGGTGTGATCCTTGTCAGCGAGGCCATCAGCGGCCGGATCAGGAGGAACCTATGGTAGCCACCACCCAACCTACCGGACCGGAAGCAATCGCCAATCGCGAATGGTCCCGCTACACCACCAAGGAACGCTGGCGGCGTTATGGCCTGACCGCACTGGTCGCGCTGGCTGTCGTCTGGTCCTTATCAACGATCAACATCATCTGGCCGTGGCTTTGGGATGCCCCGGAACAGATGGGCGATCTGTTTGCACGCATGTTCCCGCCATCGCTTGAAGGCTGGCAGGAAATCGGCTGGACGCTTTTGGAAACCGTCAATATCGCAACCATCGCGACCTTCTTTGCCGTGTTCCTGTCCCTGCCGATTGCACTGATCGCGGCACAGAACACCACACCGAACCGTTTCACGCTCTGGCTTGGCCGGTTCATTCTGGTGTCGTCGCGTTCGGTCAACACCATCATCTGGGCACTGCTGTTTGTGGCTGTGTTCGGACCGGGTGTTTTGGCCGGTATTCTGGCGATCATTTTCCGGTCCCTTGGCTTCCTTGGCAAATTGCTGGGCGAGGCGATCGAGGAAATCGACCGTGCCCCGATCGAGGCACTGGAATCTGTTGGCGCATCGCGCTTCAAGATTCTGGTCTATGGCGTCATTCCGCAAGTCATGCCGACCTTCTTTGCCGTATCCATTCTGCGCTGGGACATCAACCTGCGTGAAAGCACGGTTCTGGGTCTGGTCGGGGCCGGCGGGATCGGCATCATCCTTCAGGGGGCGATTGATACCTTTGCATGGCAAACGGTTGCCACGATCCTTCTGGCAATCATTGGTCTGGTCATTATTGGCGAAGCCATTTCAGCTTACCTGCGTAAAAAGGTGATCTAACGTGACCGGAACTTACGACCTTCTGGTCGTTGGCGGCGGCATCAACGGGGCTGGTATTGCCCGTGATGCCGCCGGTCGCGGGCTTTCTGTTCTTTTGGTCGAACAGCGCGACCTTGCCTCGGCCACCTCTTCTTCCTCGACCAAACTCATCCATGGCGGTCTTCGATATCTTGAACATTACGAGTTCCGTCTGGTGCGCGAAGCACTTCAGGAACGCGAAGTTCTGTTGGCTGCTGCCCCACATATTATCTGGCCTTTGACATTCGTTTTGCCCCATCACAGGGGCTTGCGTCCGAAATGGATGCTGCGCGCCGGACTGTTTCTTTATGACCATCTGGCAAAACGCAAACGCCTGCCCGGGTCACGTGCCGTCTCATTTAACGGCACGCCGGAAGGCCAACCGTTGAAATCCGATTTCGAGGGCGGTTTTTCTTATTCCGATTGCTGGGTGGATGATGCCAGGCTTGTGGTCCTCAATGCACAGGATGCAAAGGCCCGCGGGGCTGACATCCGCACACGCACCAGATGTGCATCCCTGGTGCGTCATCACGATCACTGGAATGCCGAACTGATCGGGCCTGATGGTGCCCCGCAATCGGTCAGTGCCAAGTCCGTGGTCAATGCCGCAGGGCCGTGGGTCACCGAGATGGTCGAAAATGCCGGACTTGGCAAAAAGGCCGCCGGTCTTCGACTGGTCAAGGGCAGCCACATTGTGGTTCCTCGCATTCATGACCATGATCATTGCTATATCTTCCAGAATGGCGACGGGCGCATTGCCTTTGCCATCCCCTATCAGCAGGACTACACCCTGATCGGTACCACCGATGTCGCCTATAACGGCGATCCGGCACAGGTCAAAATCAGCGATCAGGAAATCGATTATCTGCTGGATCTGGTGAATGGCTATCTCGCCAAACCGCTTGGCCGTAAGAACGTGGTTTGGGATTATTCCGGTGTGCGACCGCTTTATGATGACAAGAACGACAATGCGTCGGCGGTAACCCGCGATTACGTGTTCGATCTTGATACCGGCGACACCGGAAGTTCGTCACCGATCCTGTCGATCTATGGCGGCAAAATCACGACTTATCGCAAGCTTGCCGAACATGCGATGCAGAAACTGGCGCCGGTTCTGGGCAACGATGCCAAGGACTGGACGGCAAATGCCATCCTTCCCGGTGGCGACATGCCAGACGGCGATTTTGATGCGTTCCTTGCCAAGGCCAAGGCAACCTATGACTGGTTGCCCCGCGCATTGCTCTATCGCCTTGTGCGAAGCTACGGCACGGCAATCAGCAAGATCATTGGCACGGCAACATCGCTTGGCGATTTGGGCCCGGAAGTCGCGCCGAACCTTTACGAAGCTGAACTCCATTACCTGATGGCCAATGAATGGGTGTGTCGCGCAGAAGATGTTCTGTGGCGCAGGACCAAGCTTGGCCTCGGGATGCAGCCTGATCAGGTCGATGCCATCGAAAAATGGTTTGCTGCCCAAACCCGGCTTGATCGGGCTGCGCAGTAACCCTCAAAACGAGCAACCTGCAAACAGCAAAAAAGGGCAGTGAAATCACTGCCCTTTTTCTTATTGCGTAATACGTTGGCCTTAGTAGGCATATTCCTTGAACAACGGATCAACCGATCCGTTCCATTCGGTTTCATACTTATCAAGGAATTCCTCAGCCAGAGTCACGCCGCTTTGCGCAACGTCATCAAGGCTGTCGAGGAAGTGGCTTTCGTCATCGCCATAACCATCCATTCGACCACGGTTTTTAAGACCTTCGCGCGAAATCGCCAGAACGTCTTTTGACAGATCCTGAACCGTGCCGTTCTTGAACGGGGTGGCAAGGGCGGTACGCGGAACATCGTTGCGCAGCGCCTCGCGCTCAGCAACCGACAGGTCCTTGACCAGATCCCATGCAGCATCAAGGGCTGCATCATCATACAGCAAACCAACCCAAAGGGCCGGCAGCGCACAGATGCGTTTCCACGGGCCACCATCGGCGCCACGCATTTCAAGGAACTTCTTAAGACGCACTTCCGGGAAGGCCGTCGTCATGTGATCAGACCAGTCATTCATGGTCGGGCGTTCGCCCGGCAAAACATCAAGTTTGCCATCCATGAAATCACGGAACGACTTGCCCGCCGCATCAATGTATTTGCCGTCGCGGTAGACGAAATACATCGGCACATCAAGCATGTAGTCGACATAGCGTTCAAAGCCAAAACCGTCCTCGAACACGAACGGCAACATGCCACAACGATCCGGATCGGTATCGGTCCAGACGTTCGACCGTGCCGACAAGAAGCCGCTTGGCTTGCCATCAACAAACGGGGACGCCGCAAACAGGGCGGTCGCCACCGGCTGAAGCGCCAAGGAGGTCCGGAATTTCTTGACCATGTCGGCTTCGGAACTGAAATCCAGATTGACCTGAATGGTCGAGGTCCGAAGCATCATGTCCAGACCAAGGCTTCCGACCTTGGGCATGTAATTTTTCATGATCTCGTAGCGGCCCTTGGGCATCCACGGAATATCTTCACGTTTCCATTTCGGATTATGACCGACACCCAGCATATCAATGCCAAGCCCGTCGCAAATCTCGCGGACCTCGTGAAGATGCGTATGCACTTCACCACAGGTCTGGTGAATGTTTTTAAGCGGCGCACCGGAAAGTTCAATCTGACCGCCCGGCTCGAGCGAGACAGAACATTTGTCCTTGGTGAGCGCAATGACATTGCCGTTCTCAATGATCGGTTCCCAGTCATAATGTTCGGCCAAGGCATTGAGCAGCATTTTGACCCCGCGGTCCCCTTCGTAAGGGATCGGGCGCAAATCATTGCGGGTGAAGGCGAATTTTTCGTGTTCGGTGCCGATGGCCCAGTCTTTTTTCGGCGTACAGCCGGACTCAAACCATTCGACAAGCTGGCGCCGGCTTTCAATTACCGGGCTGTCACCAGTGGAGGCGCTGACAGTCATAAGGGCTTCCCCTAATCTCTCGCAACGGGTCGATGCGACCAATCGCCGATACGATCCTGAAACACGGTCAAAGCTGCGATTGCCGCCGTTTCGGCACGCAGGATACGCGGACCGAGACTTACAGGCGTTGCAAAAGGCTGTTTGCGGATACGTTCAAGTTCGTCGGCGCTAAAGCCGCCCTCGGGTCCAATCACGATTGCATGGTTAACAACATTGGTATTGTCGATAAACGAGCCAGCGCCCTTTGCCAATAGCTGACTTAGCACTTCACCAATTGGTGACCCCGATCCTGTTTCATCACAAAATAGCAGATGGTGATTTTCCGGTAGATTTGCGACCCAGTCCAAAAGACGCACAGGTTCGCAAACCTCAGGCACAGTCAGGCGTTCACACTGTTCGGCTGCCTCGATGACCTGTGCCTGCAAACGATCAAGGCGGACCTTGTCGGTGATGCCATGTTGGGTGATGACCGGTTGCAAACTTTGAGCCCCAAGCTCGACCGCCTTTTCAATCAGGAAATCCAGCCGTTGCTTTTTGATCGGTGCAAAAACAAGAGTCGGACCAACTTCATTGCCCTGCGCGCGCAATTGGCGTTCCGCGGTGACGCTGCCCTTCTTCTTGCGAAGCTCGCTGATCGTGCCCAGCCACTCCCCGTCAAGGCCATTAAAAATTTTTACCGGTGTTCCGGGCTTGAGGCGCATGACATGTTCGAGGTAATGAGACTGTTCGGGAGCAAGTTCGATTTCACTATCAGCCGTGATAGGATCCCGAACGAAAAGGCGTTGGCGGGCGCGCGTGGCATCAGCAGTCATAAAGGTCCCCAAAGCCGTTTTACGGCATCTTGAAATGGTTTTTTATCAGATAGGCCAATTATGACACAGGTCAACCAGCCAATACAGACCAGCAAGAACGATATGCCACAGGATGGCTGGATCGATCGTTTCATGCCCGAACCTGTGCGGCCCTATCTGAAACTGCTGCGCCTTGATCGTCCGATTGGCACATGGCTTTTGCTTTTGCCCTGCTGGTGGTCCACCGCCATGGCAGGCGGGTTAACCGATGCCATCACCACCAAACAGATCGTCATCATGATGGCCCTGTTCGGGGTGGGGGCTGTGATCATGCGGGGTGCCGGTTGCGTGATCAATGATCTGGCCGACCGCAATTTTGATGGCAAGGTCGAACGTACCACCACCCGCCCGCTCCCCAGTGGTCAGGTAAAGGTCTGGCAGGCATTGTTGTTCCTTGGCTTCATGATGTTGCTTGGGCTTGGCATTCTGGTGCAATTCCGCATCGAGGCGATCATTGTCGGTATCTGTTCGATCCCAATCATCATAACCTATCCGTTCATGAAGCGGATCACCTATTGGCCGCAGGCCTGCCTTGGCCTTGCCTTTAACTGGGGCGCGCTCGTCGGTTGGGCGGCTGTGACCGGCACGGTGGAGCCGGCCGCCATTGCCATGTATGCGGCGGGCTTTTTCTGGACGCTTGGCTATGACACCATCTATGCACATCAGGACAAGGATGACGATGCCAAGATCGGCCTGAAATCCCTCGCACTGCGTTTGGGCGATGCGACGCCGAAATGGGCCAAGGGGTTCTATACCATGACCACGCTTTTGCTCGGCGTTTCGGGCATGCTGGCCGGTTTGCACTGGTCCTATTTTGTCTTGCTGGGGTTGGCGGGCATTCACCTTGGCTGGCAGGTTGCCACCGTCAAGCTTGATGATGCGGCCAATTGTCTGAAGCGGTTCAAATCCAACCGCGATTACGGATTACTGGTACTTGCTGCCATCGTGCTTTCGCACCTGATTGCGAACGCCTAACCCGATACCCCTTTTCCCCGATACCCCTTTTCAAGGTAAACCGCCAATGAGCGAGAATGTCTTCGCCGACGCACTGGTGCCCGATGTCGACGATCCGCAATTTGCCGATCTGATCGAAACATTTACCGTGCCTGCCCGCGTGCCGCTGGCGCCGGAAATCGAGATGTATCTGGCGACCCACATCACCCCGCTTTGGCAGGCGACCGAGGATATTCTGGGTGTGCTTGATATCCCGCCACCCTATTGGGCCTTTGCCTGGCCGGGTGGGCAGGCAATCACGCGCTATATCCTGGATCACCCGGAACTGGTGCGTGGCAAGCGGGTGCTTGATTTCGCCTGCGGTGGCGGCATGCAGGCGATTGCCTGCGTCCGTTCAGAAGCCGCAGAAATACTGGCCAATGACATCGATCCGGTGGCGATTACCGCCACAAGACTAAACGCCAAACATAATGGCGTTGAAATCCCGACGACGACCGAAAATCTGGTTGGCACCTCGGCCCCGGAAAAGCGCTGGGATGTGATTTTTGCCGGGGACGTTTGCTATCAGCAGGATATGGCAAACGCCGTTTTGCAGTGGCTGATGACCGAGGCCCGCCTTGGTACAAAGGTCATTCTGGCCGATCCGGGCCGGACCTATGCGCCGACGCACAATATCGACGAGCTAGAAACCTATGACGTACCGGTCGATGTCGCGGTCGAGGACACCGACACCAAGCTCACCCGCATCTGGCAGCTTTTACCCGACCGTGATTAATCCTGTTCAACAACAAGACGGCGAAATACCGGATCATCAATGACCCGCAGGACGAATGCGGGGCCAAAGACCTGGCCGGCACGCTTGGCGAAATGCGCCATCATTTCCCATTGCTCAAGGGATGTGAACCGGCGATCTCTGGCCTCAATCGCAGACAAGGCAAACACCGCGCCCCGATCAAAAACATGCCCGCGTGCAGATTGGTACATGCCGATGTGATCGGGCGTAACCCCGCAATCGAGATCAAGATCGCGCCCCGGAAATTGAACATAGCTGTAATGGGCTGGTACCGATTCAGTGACATGCATATGGGCAAGTTGTGTCGGGGTGAGCCAAGTCACCGAAATTCGTACCCGCGTGCCCGGTGATGGCGCCAGCGTTGCCGGTACAGCGCCGTATCCGGTTATGTGCGTTGAATAGACAATATCATGATGCGCCAGCCAGCCATGGGTCACCGGAATTTCATCTGACAGGTTCTGATGGGTGAATTTTCGGGTCAGTTGTACCGGTGCACGATTGGACCCGACCGCCAGAACCGGTGTCCTGCCCCTTGTCGCGGTCGCGACGTCTGATGGCTCCATCGCAACTACGTCACCACCACGAAACAGAAAGTCGTGATCCGGCGCAAAATAGGGATACAAAAACGCGCGCAGGAGGTCCTGCGCGCGTGGATGCTGTTCGATCTGGTCGCGCAACACGGGATCCGTGATCATATGCGCATCAGATATCGAAAACATATTGGTCGTCCGGCTTAGCCTTCGACGACGCGATAGCGATAGTTGCAGTCGTCAACATGCTGCCATGCCAGTTTCGACCATGCTTTTTCTGCATCGCCGAAGGTAGCAAACGGGCCATGACGTTCTTCTTCACCGCCAACCGGGGTTTCGAAATCGGTGCTTTCATATTCGCCACCGACAACCCAGTATTCTTCAAGGCGTTCGATCCGATAACGCGAATTCGCGTCATCAACCGACTGCCAGGCCATTTTAGACCATTCCTTTTCCGCGTCTTCGAAGCTGCCAAACGGACCAACTTTGGTTTCTTCGCCAATCGGCTTGTCGAAACCGGTATCCTGATAGGTGCCCCCGATAACCCAGTACTTGGCCATCTGTGCGTCCTTCATGTTTTTGGTGAGTTGCCAGGCCGCGTGCTGTGGGTCACGCGACTCTTTTCCTTGCCCATGTATAACCAAATGATGCGCTGACCAAAACCGCAAAATTATGCATCGCCCTGCAACGCAGCATTGTCAGATCATGCAGGGATGGATCGATCCGGTTACAAATGACGTATTTGACAACAGCAAGGTTGTCCCCTTTCGCTCCGCGGCGTATGAAGACAATCAGGTTTCAAAGCTTTGCAGATGACAGGTGCCATGCCCTATCAATCCCTTCGTGACTTCATGGATGCGCTGGAAAAAACCGGCCGTCTTGTCCGCGTCACTGAACCGGTTTCCCCCAACCTTGAAATGACAGAAATCCAGACCCGCCTACTGGCCGAAGGCGGGCCGGCTGTTCTGTTTGAAAATGTTGTCGGTGATGACGGCAAAAAATACGACATGCCGGTTCTGGTCAACCTGTTTGGCACCGTGGACCGCGTGGCGGCGGGCATGAACCGCAAACCCGAAGAACTGCGCGAAGTCGGTGAAACGCTGGCGTTCCTTAAACAGCCAGAACCACCGGCCAGCATCCGCGAAGCCTTTTCGATGCTGCCGCTTGCCAAAACCGTTATGGCGATGAAACCCAAAACGGTTTCCAAGGCCCCCTGTCAGGAAGTGGTCCTTCAGGGCGATGATATCGATCTTTCGAAAATTCCGGTGCAATCCTGCTGGCCCGGCGAGCCCGGCCCGCTGATCACCTGGCCACTGGTCGTAACCCAGGGACCAAGTGCCGGGGAAAAAGGTGGCGACAAGCGCGATGTGTTTAACCTTGGCATCTATCGCATGCAGGTGCTGGGCAAAAACAAAACCATCATGCGCTGGCTCAAACATCGCGGTGGTGCGCAGCATCATGCCCGCTGGAAACAGGAAAAGCGTGAACCGCTGCCAGCTGCCATCGTGTTGGGTGCGGATCCGGGCACGATCCTTGCCGCGGTCACCCCGGTCCCCGATACCTTGTCGGAATATCAGTTTGCCGGGCTGTTGCGTGGTGAAAAGGTTGAACTGGTCGATTGCAAAACCGTCCCGCTAAAGGTCCCGGCCACCGCCGAGATCATTCTTGAAGGCTATGTATCGCTTGATGAATACGCGCCCGAAGGGCCGTACGGCGATCACACCGGTTATTATAACTCGGTCGAAGACTTCCCGGTCTTTACCGTAACCGCAATCACCATGCGCAAAAAACCGATTTATCTGTCGACCTTCACCGGCCGTCCACCAGATGAGCCATCTGTGCTGGGCGAGGCCTTAAACGATGTGTTCGTGCCGCTTCTGCAGCAGCAATTCCCGGAAATCGTTGATTTCTGGCTGCCGCCCGAAGGATGCAGCTATCGCATTGCAGTGGTGTCGATGAAAAAGGCCTATGCCGGTCATGCCAAGCGCGTAATGATGGGCGTCTGGTCGTTCCTGCGTCAATTCATGTACACAAAGTTCGTCATTGTTGTGGACGACGATATTGATGTCCGTGACTGGAAGGATGTGATGTGGGCGATTTCAACCCGGATGGACCCGGTGCGCGATATCACCCCCGTCACCGACACCCCGATTGACTACCTTGATTTCGCATCCCCTGTTTCGGGTCTTGGCGGAAAGCTTGGCCTTGATGCCACCAACAAACTGCCCGGCGAAACCAACCGCGAATGGGGTGAAAAGATCTATATGGAAGAAGACATCATCGACCGTGTCGATCAGAAATGGGAACGTTATGGCCTGCCCGGATCGGGCAAGAAAATCTGGCGGGACTGATCGCTAAAAGCCGTGAAAGACCATATCGAGTGCGTTGGTGAGGACGAAACTATCTTCGAACTCACCAACTTTTTCACCGATTTCTGCCAGACCAACAGTCGCGATAAACTGCGGCAAAAGAACCCAATCATCACCATTAATCCGAATAACCGGATTAAGCCTGTCCGCTGGCAAGGCAAATTCGGAGATTGGCTTTAAAGGCACAACGACACGTGTTTGCAGGTCAGCCAGCAAATCTGACTGCACATCGACGATATAGCCGTCCTCGAAACGGCAAATATCCCCCTTGGCCATCAGAATTTTCGATTTTTGGCCAAAGGTATGCCGTTTTGCGCGACATAGCTGTTGCTGGCTTCAAGGGCTGCGCTGTTTTGCTCTTTCCAGAGTTCAGCCCGTTTCATCGAAATCGCATCGCGTAAACCTGACTCGGCTGAGCGCGAAATATTGATCCCGAGTTTTTTGGCCTCTTGCAACAATTCAGCATCAAGACTGACATTTGTCGGCTTGCGCTGCTTGGCTTTGACATCTGCGGTCATTTACGCAAGCTCCATGTGCATATTTATGCGCATACTTTATCAGCAAACGACACCAAGCTCAATTTCTGAAGAACATCCAGTGATCACCATTTTCATCCGGCTTTTCGGAATAGAAAAACTGCGGCGCATCACACATGAAATCATCAACGCGGATGGCGAAGTTGCACATATCCGCATCGCCCATAACTTCGGCCATGTATTCAGTGCTGTTTTCCTGCCAGCTCAGCACCGGTGGTGCCGTTTCATCAAAGACACACAGGGCGAACTGCTCGGACTGTTTGAACGGGATATAGCGGATTTCACTGTGATCTTTGGCACCATGATTGGTCACAAACAACAGTGCGAAAAACGGGCCATCAGGGTTATCAAGGTCAACCCATCCGGCGATGCGGTCAAGCACGCCGTCACAGGTAAAATCACCGGTCAGCATCTGATGGCGGTAATTTCGGGCGTATTGCCCTCCCTGCCAGCGCATTTCGTAATAAAACTGTGCGCTTGAAACCGGATCGGTTTCGCCATTCGCATTCAGCTCCCATACACCATTTTCATCCCAGCCTTTCATCACAGTCTTGCTGTCATCTGCGAATGCAGGGCTGACCAATCCGATCAGGCAAACCACACTAAGACCGGAAAGAATTTTCTGCTTGTTCATCGCGTTCCCGTTTATCTGGCGCCAGTAGCACTTGTTTATCCGACTATAACAGAAAGCCGTTTGAAATCTGTCATTGACCGGGCCTTGCCATTCGGCCCTCGTCCTGCCACCTCTGGAACAAGGCAGGAATTTTAGACCAAAACCAGCTTTTTGTTTCGGGTCTATGCGAAAACGTTCGTGCCCCCTATAACGTAAGAAACACATTCCGATACAAGGGAGCCTCCATGCCCAAGACCGACATGACACTTGATCGCATCAATGACCTTCTCGCACAGGCAAAAAAGGCCGGTGCAGACGATGCCGATGCCGTTTATGTCGAAGGCACATCGCTTTCGGTTGCCCAACGTCTGGGCAAGATGGAAAAGCTTGAACGTTCCGAGGGGGCCGATCTTGGCCTGCGGGTTCTGATTGGCAAGAAACAGGCAGTTGTATCGTCATCTGATACCAGCGACGCAGCCCTTGCCGAATTGGTCGAACGTGCGGTCGCGATGGCCAAAAATGCCCCGGAAGATCCCTATTGCGGGATTGCCGACCCAAGTGAACTTGCCGAAAGTTTCAATGTCGAAGCACTTGAGCTTTGCGAGCCGGGCGAAGTTGATCAGGACAAACTGATCGAATGGGCCAGCGCCTGTGAAGAAGCTGCGCGATCCGTCGACGGCATCACCAATTCCGAAGGATCCGAAGCCGGCTGGGGCCGCCATCAGATCACGCTTGCCGCCACCAACGGCTTTGCCAATTCTTATGCCGGGTCCGGCAGCCATATCTCGGTTTCCGTATTGGCGGGCACCGGTACAGGCATGGAACGCGATTACGATTATGACAGTGCAGTCTTTTCCACCGATCTGCGCGATCCGGTCGATATCGGCAAAAAGGCCGCCGAAAAAACCCTGCGTCGTCTGAACCCGCGCAAGGTCAAAAGCGCGCAGGTCCCGGTGATCTATGACCCGCGCGTTTCGGCATCGATCGTCGGGCATCTGTCATCGGCGATTAATGGTTCCGGCATTGCACGTGGCACCAGCTTCCTGCTCGATGCCATGGGCAGCGAAATCTTCGCGCCCCATATCAACATCATTGATGACCCGCACCGCAAACGTGGTCTGCGTTCCAAACCGTTTGACGCCGAAGGGGTTGCAAACCAGAAACGCCATCTGATCGAAAACGGTGTCCTGAAAACCTGGATCATGGATCTACGTTCGGCCCGTCAGCTTGGCCTGAAATCCACCGGCAACGCATCGCGCGGGGCCGGAAGCCTGCCCGGGCCATCGACCACCAACCTTTACATGGAACCGGGCACCATTTCGCCCGAAGACATGATCAAGGATATCAAGTCAGGCCTTTACATCACCGAGATGATCGGCAGCAGCGTAAATGGCGTGACGGGCGATTATTCGCGCGGTGCGTCGGGGTACTGGATTGAAAATGGCGAATTGGCCTATCCGGTGTCGGAAATCACGGTGGCGGGCAACCTCAAAGACATGTTCAAGACCGTTGTTCCGGCCAATGACCTGACATTCAAATACGGCACCAATGCCCCGACCCTTCGCATTGACGGCATGACGCTGGCTGGGCAGTAACCGACCTTCGCTATTGCCCAATCAAAAAAAGAACGCCCGGTCCATTTTGGCCGGGCGTTTTGCCTTTGCGTATCCGAAAATCCGGAGCGCCTAGGCCGACCGGATGGCATTGACGAAATTGTCGGTTGCACCTTTCAGGGTGGCAAAGTTTTCGGACAGCGTGCTGACAGCGGTTAAAACGTCGCTTGATGCTGTGCCTGCATCGTTTACAGCCTGTGAAACCGTGACAATGTTGGAACTGACAACCGTAGTCCCGGTCGCGGCCTGTTCTATGTTAAAGGCGATTTCACGGGTTGCTGCCGATTGTTCCTCCACCGCCGAGGAAATGGTCGCAACAATGCCTTCCATTTCGCTGATCGTTTGGCTGATCAGTTCGATCTGGTTGGCGGCAAAGCCGGTACGGCTTTGAACACTGTCGACCTGGGAGCGGATTTCTTCTGTAGCCTTGGCCGTTTGCGCCGAAAGGGTTTTGACTTCGTTGGCAACAACCGCAAAGCCCTTGCCCGCATCCCCCGCCCGCGAAGCTTCAATCGTCGCATTGAGCGCAAGCATATTGGTCTGGTCGGAAATATCGGCAATCAGCTTGAGAACATGATCGATATTGTTGGATGCCTCGACCAGTTCCTTGATACCGCGCATGGTTTCGCGGGCCTGATCAACAGCCTTTTTGGCGATTTCATTTGAAAAGACAACCTGACGATTGATCTCCTCAATCGAGCTGTTGAGCTCCTCTGTCGCCGAGGCAACGGAATCCACATTGCCACTTGCCTCTTCACTGGCCGATGCAACAGCCGTCGTTTGTTCTGACGCCGAATTTGCGATCTGGGACATGCCGGTGGCCGTTGCCTGTAACTCGACGGCGGCGGCAGCCACCGCTTCGATAATGCTGCCGACACTGTTCGTAAAGCTGTCCGCCGTCTGGTTCATGAACCGCCGCTGTTCTTCCTTGGCCCGTTCTTCCTGCGCACGGGCTTCGGCTTCGAGTTCGTCATTGCGGATGGCATTGGTTTTAAACACCTGAACCGCCTGTGCCATCTGGCCGATTTCGTCCTTGCGGGTCTGTCCGGGAATTTCAACACCCAGATCATGATCGGCCAGCCTGCGCATGATGGTCGTAATCGCAGTGATCGGACGCGACAAACGATCCCCCATGACCCAGGCCAGAACCATCCCAAGAACGGCACCACCAATCGATGCGATCAGAATTTCCTTTTCTGCCAGAATGATTTCGGCGACGACCTTTTCAAAGATGTTGTGCTCTGCCACCGCCAGTTCCTGTTTCAGGGCCTCGGCATCGGCGATAATACCCTCGGATGCTTCGCGCATGGTCCCGTGGACCGTGGCGACAATTTCCAGTTCGTCGGCACGGATCTTGTCGAACACTTCACGGTAATCAGCAAACAGGTTCTTGGCATCATCCAGCACAGCTTTCAGGTCACCCGTAAGCGGTTGATTGCCGATTTGCCCCAATGCGGCCTCAAGCTTTGCAAATTCATCGGCGGATTTCGCGCCAAAGCTGTCGTCCTGACGGCCAATCAGGATATTGGCATACAACCTTGCCAGAAGTGCATGTTCACGTGCCGCGACTGAGCGTTTGAGGAGCTCAAGATCGCCGGTGTTCTGCGCATGGGCAACAAGCTTGTCGAGATCGGCAACGATCTTGATCCCGTCCGGCTCAAGGCGATCCAGGATCAGGGAATGGTATTCGTCGCTCAGGCTTTTGGCCGAGGCAAAGCTTGCCAGATAGGCATCAAGCTCTTCGGCGATGTGTTCAATGCGGCTTCGATGTTGTTCGCCAATGAACTTCTCACGGGCGTCATCAAGCATCAGATCAAGCTGCTTGGCATAGGTAAACACGGCTTCGGCATCTGCCGGATCAGCCGTATTGGCAAACTCACGCGCGTGACTGTTAAAGCGCAGGAACTGCGTTTCAATCTCGCTGATCAGCGCGGCTTCTTCAACATAATGGGCATATTCATCCACATCATGTGAAACAGCAACAAAGGTGAAATACGCAAAGGCAAGTGCCGAAATGAGAATTGCCAGTACCACGGCAAAACCAGCCAGAGTTTTTGTTTTTATCTGCATGTCAGCCAACACACCTGAGTTGAGAACCAAAGCGGAGGACCCCGAAACCATCGTCAATCTCCCTGAATGGCGATGATCTTCATCAACGCTATCCGTCAAATTTCGCAGCACGTTTCGCGACTCAAAATCCATCCCAATTCCCTCTGATCGGGAGGTACAAGTCGCGCGCACTACGTTAAAATCAAGGTGGGGAACAGAAATACAACTTCAAGGACCCGTTGATAATTCATCATGAGCACTTGAAAAATCCCGAAAGTCCGGGCATTTGGCCGAGGCAACCGGACAATCCGTGTAACGACTTTGGGGTGTGCTTTTAATCTACAGCGATCCGAAGCAGATCAGGTGATGTGTGATCGGTCATGGAAGACAATTCGGCATAAGCCGGCGGCACCATCAATCGCACAGGATAGGGGGACAAACTGATCTCGCACGGCAGTTTTCCGGCACTTTCCCCATCGATCTGAAGCGGCGCCGGGCCGCAATGACTGGTGATCGTGATGCGTTCTGCCCGAACCACCGAAACGTCACTTTGGGCATGCAACCGATTAAGCGTCAGTGCCAGACCATAACGTGACAAGGCCCCGATACCGTTGCCCGGCATCAGCACCACATCAAGGCTGTTGGCGGTCAGGCTGGCATCGGGCGAAATGACAAATGCCCCGCCATAATGTTGCGCATGGGTTACAACCACGCCCGACACCCGATAATTTTCCCGGCCAATACTGACTTCAAAATCACGATGACGCGGGAAAAGGATGTTGCGAAGCCCCTCCAGAACATAGGCCCCCTTGCCAATCAGGCGTTTGAGGCGCAGCGAGACATTGGCGACCGTATCGGCATCGGCCCCCATGCCGACCATCAAAAAGAACGCCCGACCATTGACCAGTCCGGGACGGACCCAGACCATGCCGGGATTATTGATATAGTCAGCAATCGCGCGTGTCCGGATTTCAAGCCCGACCTCGACCGCCAGCACATTGGCCGTTCCAAGCGGGATGATGCCAAGTGGCGGGACCTCGTGCCCGTCAATCTGGGCATCAAGCAATCCGTTTAATGCCTCGTTAAGCGACCCGTCGCCCCCGGCAACAAACAAACGTTGATGGGCGCGGACCTTGCGGGCCAGTTCACGGGCGTGACCGGGATGGGTGGTTTGCAGCAACTCCACCTTGATGCCGGCATGTTGCAATATCTGGGATAAAAACCGCTGTTTATTGCCACCGGCACGTGGATTGAAGATGACAGTCACATCCGCATCGGTCATTTGGACCCACTTCCGAAATAAAAATGAAATAAATTTTTCACAGCACCTACCATATGAAATAAAACATGTAACAGTTGCTTTACAGAACTGCGAAATTTCTGTGAACGGGTTATATAATCGAACGATTTGTTTTAAACCGATACTGGCTTGGAACAGTATTCGGCAAGACAAACTGTCGAATTCCAGCCATCCTTTTGGCAGGATACGGAGGAGCGGCAATGACAGCGATGACGCTGCAACCGCATTACCGCACGGTCTGGATTTCAGACGTCCATCTGGGGACACGTGGATGTCAGGCAGACCTTCTATTGGATTTCCTCAATGAAGTAACGGCAGACACCTATTATCTGGTGGGTGACATTATTGACGGCTGGCGCCTTAAGAAAAGCTGGTACTGGCCGGAAAGTCATCATGCCGTGATCACGACAATCATGGAGAAGGCAAAGAATGGCGCCAAAGTCATCTTCGTCCCCGGGAACCATGATGAATTCGCCCGCGAGTTTGTCGATATGACTTTTGGCCATGTCGACGTTAAAATGAACGATATCCACGTCACTGCCGATGGCAAGCGCCTTTTGGTCATCCATGGCGATGAGTTTGACGGGGTCGTCAAATACGCAAAGTGGCTGGCCTATCTTGGTGACACCGCCTACAACCTTGCCATTACGCTCAACCGCTATTTCAACGGCGTTCGCCGCCGGCTTGGTTACGGATACTGGTCGCTTTCGGCCTATCTTAAGAACCGGGTGAAAAACGCCGTTCAGTTCATCTGCAACTTTGAAAATGCCGTCGCCCACGAAGCCGCCAAACGCAAGGTCGATGGCGTGGTTTGTGGCCATATCCATCACGCCGAAAAACGCAAGATCGGCGATGTGCTTTATTGCAATGATGGTGACTGGGTTGAAAGCTGTACGGCCCTTGTCGAAGACAAGGAAGGCAAGCTTGAACTGCTGCACTGGGCCGAAATGCGCCAGATGGCGATGAGCCATTCAAGCCCCGGTCACGATGCGGCAAGTGCCCCGTCGCTTGGCCTTGGCAAATTGATTTCCATGTTTCGTATCGCCCATGAAGCGGGCAACTCTGCATCGGGCTCTTCGAAAAAGGGCAATGATGCACCGATTGGAAAGACTGCATGAAAATACTGATCGTAACCGATGCCTGGTATCCGCAGGTCAACGGTGTTGTCCGTACCCTTGAAACCGTACGGGGCGAGTTGGGCGAGATGGGACATGACGTTCATGTCATCTCGCCCGATCAGTTTAAAACCATCCCCTGCCCGACTTATCCGGAAATCCGGCTGGCGCTTTTTGCCAAACGCAAAATGGCCAAGATGATCGAGGCCCTTCATCCGGTCGCCATCCATATTTCCACCGAAGGCCCGCTGGGTCAGGTCGCACGGGCCTATTGCCTTAAGCGTGGCATTCCGTTTTCGACCGCCTATCACACGCGTTTCCCGGAATATATTCATGCCCGCTGGCGCTTGCCGCTTTCGATCCTTTATCGCGGCATGAAGCATTTCCACGGCAAATCGCAATCCGTCATGGTCGCGACCGAAACCCTGCGCCAGGAACTGTCCGACTGGGGCTTCAACAACCTGCAAATCTGGTCACGCGGTGTCGATCTGGACCTGTTTCGCCCCCGACCAGACGCCAGCTTTGGCGATTTCCCAAAACCGCACTGGCTGTTTGTTGGCCGGGTTGCGGTGGAAAAGAATATCGGCCATTTTCTGGATCTTGATCTGCCGGGCACGAAATTCGTCGTCGGCGATGGCCCGCAGCTAAATGAGCTCGAGGGCAAATATCCCAACGCGCAGTTTCTCGGCAAAAAAATCGGTGAAGAACTGGCAACGGCCTTTGCCGCCGCCGACGTCTTTGTCTTCCCCAGCAAGACCGATACTTTCGGCCTTGTGATCCTTGAAGCCCTGGCATCGGGCACCCCGGTTGCCGTCTTCCCAGTTCAGGGACCAGCCGATATCGTGCGTGGCACCAAGGCCGGCGCCATTGATGCTGATTTGCGCGAGGCCGCCTTGGCCGCGTTGGAACTTAAAAGTGAAGATGCCCGCGCGTTGGCCGAACAATATAGCTGGCGCAACTCGGCCAATCAGTTTCTGCACAATCTTGCACCGTTTTCCGGTGGGTTTGATGGTGTTGAGGCAACCCGCATTTCACTGGATGACGCGGCAAATACCAGCCCAGCAAAGTCAGCGGTCGCAGAACCGGACCACGCGCCTGAAACCGCGGCAGGCAAGGCACCTATTGGGCAACCAGCCCAATAGGCCGCACGCCTGATCAGCGATACAGGCTTTTGCGCAAGGTGCGATATGCCCAAAGACCGTTGAGCGCATCCGTGCCCAGCCAGCGACGGAACGGGCGCAGCATCAGATAGACCGGGCGCAAAAGCCTGATCACCTTGCGCAGCGGTACCAATTGCGGTGCGGTTGCGCCAGCGGCCTCGACATAGGCCTGCCACCCAGCGCGCAGCAGTTCCGGGCGTTTTTTAAATTCACGCTGGATGGAAAAAACAAACAGCAAGATGTCGCGTGCCTGGGCATCAATCACCGGCATGCGGGCATTCGGGTCTTCTTCGAAATCGATAAAGCCGATCTGATGATCGTCGCGCAGTGTCATATTGCGAAGCAGTGGCGCACCATGCGCAACCCCTTCGCCATGCAATCTTGCCAAGGCCGCACCGGCGTCAACAACATGGCGACGAATGGCATCATCATTGCCCTTGTCGACATCATCTTCGATGCAGGTTTTAAGGATGCGGCCATTATCGCCAATGGCAATCCAGTTTTCACCGACATCAATCAGATCGGGGACCAACACTCCAAGCGCGGCAAGCTTGCGCAACGTCGTGGCCTCGCTTTCAAGGCCCTTTTGCCCGCCGGGCGATACGGTCGGGCGTAACAATGGAATACCCGTAATGTTGGCCGCAAAGCGCTGAACGCTGTGCCAGACTTTATGTTTGGCCGGAACTGCCTGTTTGACCCAAATACGCCGGTTATCCCAGCGCAGCGGGAAAACCCGTGCACCGACACCCTGGGCCACGGTGCGTTCGACAAGTGCGTGGAGTTGCTCGTTCATTTATTTGTCTTATATGTCGCAGTTGGCAATCTGCTGTTATGCAGACCATTTTTGTGTCCGTTAAAGCGTCTCAGCAGCTTGCCGCCCTTGTCCGAGCGTGCTAGCAACAGCGCGAGTATTTTACTTTTATGATGCCGTATCCATAACGATAGTATCAATTCGATACAATCTGGAAATGGCGAAGAAGGCCGGGATCAAATCATTGCCAAAGAATTCGTTGGATCATACTGCAGAACACTGGGGTACCTGGCCGTTGGTCAAGCGTATCGTGCGAGATGCGGTTGCCCCCTATCTTGGCAAAATACTGCTTGCGCTTCTCTGCATGGCCCTGATGGCCGGGGCGACCGGCCTTTATGCGCTTTTGATGGATCCGATCATCAATGATGTGTTCATCAACAAGAAGGAAAACATGCTGGTGCCCGTCGGGGCAGCGGTTCTTGGATCCTTTGCCCTCAAAGGCTTTGCCAACTATGGCCAGACGGTTTTGATGAGCTATGTCGGCGGGCGTATTCTGGCCGATCTGCAAAACAGCCTGTATGAGCACGTCATTCGCCTTGATATAGGCTTTTTCCACAGCACGAATACCGGCAAGCTGATCACGCGCTTTACCAACGACATCACCGCGATGCGCGCAGCAGTTTCAAACTCGCTGACCGGTTTTGGCAAAGACCTTCTGACTGCGGCCGTCCTTGTCGGCGTGATGTTCTATAAGGACTGGTTGCTCGCGATCATCGCCTTTACCGTATTTCCCGCTGCGATCTATCCGATTGCGCGACTGGGTAAACGCATGCGCAAGGTGTCAGCCAACACCCAGCAACAGATTGGCGAATTCGCCACCTTGCTTGAACAAACCTTCCAGGGCATTCGCCACGTGAAGGCATATGGCATGGAGCCCTATGAATGTTCACGCATGGGCAAGCTGGTTGAAACCGTCTTCAAACTGAGCTTCAAGGCATCGACGGTTAGCGCGCGTTCCTCCCCCATCATGGAAACACTTGGTGGTGCGGCGATTACCGCGATCATCATTTATGGCGGCAACCGCGTGATCGACGGGGCAAGCGACCCCGGAAGCTTCTTTGCCTTTATCACAGCCTTGCTTCTGGCCTATGAGCCGGTCAAACGTTTGGCCAATATCAACATCACCTTGCAGCAAGGCCTTGCTGCATCCCAGCGCGTCTTCACGGTTCTTGATATTGAACCTGAAATCAAGGACGCACCGGATGCCAAGGAGCTCGCGGTTTCGGGTGGCAACATCAACTTCAAAAACGTTGCCTTTGCCTACACCCCTGAAATCACAGCACTCCGCGAGATTGATCTTGATATCAAGGCGGGCGAAACCGTGGCCCTTGTCGGCCCGTCGGGGGCTGGTAAATCGACCATCCTCAACCTGATCCCGCGTTTCTATGACATTGATCAGGGTGCCATCACCATTGATGGTCAGGATATCCGCAACGTGACGCTTGAAAGCCTGCGCAAGGCAACCGCCCTGGTCAGTCAGGAAATCACCCTGTTTGACGATACGGTACGGGCCAACATCGCCTATGGTCGCGCAGGCGCCTCGGATGCCGAGATCGAACAAGCCGCACGTCAGGCCGCCGCCCACGACTTTATCGGACAGCTTCAACACGGCTATGACACGATTGTCGGCGAGCATGGTGTGAAGCTGTCGGGTGGCCAGCGTCAGCGTATCGCGATTGCGCGCGCCATGCTGAAAAACGCGCCGATCCTGTTGCTTGATGAAGCAACCTCGGCCCTTGATACGGAATCCGAACGCCATATTCAGGGGGCTTTGGCCGAACTGATGAAAGGCCGGACGACCCTTGTAATTGCGCACCGTCTGTCGACCATCATTGATGCCGACAAGATTTGCGTTGTCAGCAATGGTCGCGTGACCGAACAGGGCAAACACGAAGAATTGCTAGCACTGGGAGGGGCTTATGCGCACCTCTATAACTTGCAATTCTCGGAAGAAAACGGAAACTGATCCGGACAACTTCGGGAATATCGGGCGTGCAGTGGCATAAACGGATCATAAAAAGCGATACAATGCGCAGCACACTGTGCTGGCTGGCGGCGTTTTATGTGCGCCTGATGCGTGCCACAGGACGCTGGCGCACCAAAGGTGGTGACCATCCGGCACACTACCTGACGGAAGGCAAACCGTTTATCGTTGCCTTCTGGCATCAACGTCTTTTGATGATGCCCTATACCTGGCGATCTGTCGGCGGGGACCGCCCGTTTAACATGTTGATTTCATCGCATCGTGACGGGGAAATCATTTCTCGGACGATTGCGCGCTTTGATATCAAAACCATCGCCGGATCGACCGGCAAGGGCAAAGGCGGTGCTGCGGCCCTGCGCCAGATTCTAAAGGCGCTGAAAGCCGGTGAAGTTGTCGGCATGACGCCAGATGGTCCACGCGGCCCCCGCATGCGGGCATCCGACGGGATCATTCAGGCTGCCCGTATGGCCGGTGTGCCGATTTTCCCGCTGACCTATTCGGCCTCCAACCGCAAGGTCATTCAAAGTTGGGATCGCTTCATTTTACCCCTGCCCTTTTCACGCGGTGTTTTTCACTGGGGCGATCCGATTTTTGTCGACCGCAAGCTTGATGACGAAGGCATGGAAGCCAAACGGATCGAGCTTGAAAACGCCCTGACCAGGCTCACCCAGGAAACCGATCGTGAACTTGGTCTTGCTGTGATCCCGCCTGCTGCCCCCGATGAACTGCCCAAGCAAAAGCGATCTGCCATTGCGGCGGGGGAAACCGGGTCATGAGCCTGTTTTACGCCTATCGCGCGGCAACCCGCCTGCTTGGTCCGGCGCTAAACCTTTATCTGAACCGTCGCAAAAACCGTGGCAAGGAAGACGCTGGGCGCATTGGTGAACGCTTTGGTCATCCGGGTGCGGCCCGCCCCAAGGGCCATCTGGTGTGGATCCACGGGGCCAGTGTGGGGGAATCCCTCTCAGTCTTGCCGGTGATTGATGAAATCCGTCGTCTCTATCCGTCGGCATCCATTCTGGTGACAACCGGCACGGTCACATCGGCGACCATGATGCATGCCCGCCTGCCCAAGGGGGTCATTCACCAGTTCGTCCCGATCGACCGTCAGGTTTGTGTCGCGCGTTTCCTCCATCACTGGAAACCTGATGTCGCGCTTTGGCTTGAAAGCGACTTCTGGCCAAACCTTCTGACCAAGGCCAAGAAAGCCGGTGTCAGCCTTGCATTGCTCAATGGGCGCATTTCGGAAAAAAGCTTTAAGGGATACTCACGCTATCCATCCTTTATCCGGCCGGTTATTTCCGCGTTTGATCTGATCCTGACCCAAAGCGGTGACGAAACCACGCGATTTGAAAGCCTCGGCGCGACATCGGTCCGGGCTGTTGGTAATCTTAAATTTGCCGCCCCGCCCCTGCCCGCCGATGAGGCTGATCTGGCAAAGCTTCAGGAACAGATTGGTCATCGTCCGGTCTGGCTCGCCTCAAGCACCTTTAAGGGCGAAGAACATATTGCCGGCGACGTGCACAAAAAACTCGCCCGCGATCATAGTGGCGTGCTGACCATCATCGTGCCGCGCCACCCGGATCGGGCCGACGATATCGAAGCCGATCTGGTCGCACAGGGCCTGCAGGTTTCGCGCCGAAGCCTTGGCCACGACATCACACCGGGTACCGATGTTTATCTTGCCGATACCATGGGTGAACTTGGCCTGTTTTATCGCATCGCGCCAATCGTCTTTATGGGCAAAACCCTGTCTGCAGGTGGCGGACAGAACCCGCTGGAACCTGCGCGATTGAACTGCGCCATTTTGCACGGCCCGGATATGAGCAACTTTGCCGCCATCAGCACCGAAATGCTGGCAAACGGTGCCTGCCGCCCGGTCACAGATGCCGATGATCTTGCAAGACAGGTTGCCGCCCTGCTTCGCGATCCTGACTCCACAGGGAAAATCGCCAAAGCAGCGCTTGATTACGCAAACTCCAAGGCCGAAGTACTGGATCGAACGCTTGATGCCCTGCGCCCGTTGTTTGCGCAAAAGGGCATCAAGGAGGCCCGCGATGCGTGATCCGGAATTCTGGCAGCACGACGGGGTCATTCCCAAACTTCTAAGCCCGCTGTCCGCAGCCTGGCGGGCGGGCACCTGCTTTCGCAAACTGACAACCACACCGCGCCATCCCGGCTGCCCGGTTTTCTGCGTCGGCAACTTCACCGTCGGGGGTGCGGGCAAAACCCCGACTGCGGTAGCACTTTACAATCTTCTGACAGGCCTTGGCCGCACACCGCATTTCGTCAGCCGCGGCTATGGCGGATCGCTTGAAGGCCCGCACCGCGTCAATCCGGGCGTTGATACGGCCGACAAAGTCGGCGATGAACCACTTTTGCTGGCCCAGCATGGCCCGGCGTGGATTTCACGCAACCGTGCCCTTGGCGCCGAAATGGCGGTTGATGCCGGTGCAAATGCGATCATTCTTGATGACGGATTGCAAAATCCAACCCTGATCAAGGATTGCAGTTTTGCTGTGATCGACAGCAATTATGGCATTGGCAATGGTCGCGTCATGCCCGCAGGCCCCATGCGCGAACCGCTGATCAGTGGTCTGGAAAAGGTGCGCGCCATCATTCTGATCGGCGACAAGACACCGGACTTCATCACGCGCCTTCCGGCTTCCGTTCCGGTGTTGCGCGCATCGATTGAGGCAATCAACGCGGGTGATTTCAATCAATCCCGCGTTCTGGCCTTTGCCGGCATTGGTCAACCTTCGAAATTCTATGACAGCCTCCGAAAGGCTGGCGCGCAAATCATCCAGACACGTGATTTTTCAGATCACCATCCCTTCACGGTGCAAGAGCTTGGCGATCTGCGTGCCGAGGTGGAACGGCTTGATGCGACACTTGTCACGACCCAAAAGGATCTGATGCGCTTGCCATTACAGGACCGGGACGGCATAAGCAGTCTCGACATTCGTCTGGTGTTCGAGGCACCAGATCAGCTCGCAAAGATTGTGACATCAGTACTTGCCGATGGATAAGAACAGCCAACTTTACAAAATGCGCCAGAAATACATCTCCCACCCGCTTCAGGGTTTCGGGGCGTATCTGGTCTACTGGATGTTTGCGCTGATGCCTGTTGACATGGCATCGGCGGTTGGCGGTTGGCTTCTGCGTACCCTGGGCCCCAAAGTCGGTCAGACCAAAAAGGCACGCAACAATCTGGTTGCGGCGTTCCCGGAAAAGTCGCGCGAAGAGATTGAGCAGATCATTGTTGGCATGTGGGACAATCTTGGCCGTTCGGCTGCCGAAATTCCCCACCTGCATAAAATGCGCCCGGGTGGACCCCGCATTGAAATCGTTGGCATTGAAAATGGCCTCGCCACCAAGACCGATGACAAGCCCGGCCTGTTCTTTTCCGGTCACATCGGCAACTGGGAAGCGACCATGTGCATCGCCGAGGTGCTTGATATGGACATGATGAGTGTCTATCGCGCGCCGGATAATCCGTGGGTAGAAGGCCTGTTCATGCGGGCCCGCAAAACCTTTAAGGGGAAACTGGTCAAAAAAGGCCCGGAGGGTGCACGTAAGCTCACGCGCTATCTGAAAGATGGCGGCCACGCCTGCATGCTGGTCGATCAAAAAATGACAGATGGTATCGCCGTGCCGTTTTTTGGCCGGGATGCGATGACAGCCCCGGCACTGGCACAGTTTGCCCTTAAATATGATGCACCAATCATTCCCGTTCGTTCAGAACGCCTGGATGGTGCGCATTTCCGCGTCACGTTCTATCCGCCACTTGAAGTCACCAAAACCGGTGACCGCCGCGCCGACATTCTGGCAATCATGACCGATGTGAACGCCATCATGGAACACTGGATCCGTGAGCGTCCCGAACAATGGCTTTGGCTGCATCGCCGTTGGCCGAAGTAAATCCGACTGGAGTTTTGATCTGGCATTAACCGAATAGGAACCCTGTTGGCGCAGACTGGCATTTCGTCCGCTGTCGAACGCGTCTTCGGAGCCCGCCTTTTTGCGCCGCTTGCTGATCATTTTCTGTCTTATTCTGGCTGGCTCGATCTTTGTCGTCTGGCCGACAATGGCGCTTGACCAGGACGACACGACCATTCGTGAAACGGCACGTGATATCCGCTTGCGGATTTCCGAGCTTGATCAGCAGCTCAAGGAACATCTGAAGCGTGCCCTTGAAGAATTCGGCAGTCGGCAAGTCGAATGCACCTCTGATCAACCCCGAAAATCATTGTCGCAATGTATCGAAGAAGATGCGCGCGATCTGACACGAACAACCATCACAATTGCCTCGGCCGGGAAGGATGATAAAAACCTTCTTGATGATCTGGCCGACACCGAAGAACGGTTTGCGCTGTTCACCCGCGAGATGAACAAAACCAATGATCTTCTGGCACGCGCAGGTGCAAGGCTTTACCTCAACAGTCTTGATGTTGCACCGGAAATGGACCAGTTGCGCCGTGATGTGATTGTCTTTGTCGAACGCAAACAGGCCTATGAGCTGCGTACCAAACAGGCGCTTCTGATCGCAACGGTTGCCATCATTCTGATCGCGATCTTTTCACTGATTTTCGCCGTTATTCAGCGTTTCAGATAAATCAAACGATGATCTGATGACCATTGCGTCGCCCATCCCCGGTCGCCGAAAGCATGTCGCCCGCCTGATTGACCTTGGCCGCATGCACCCCGCCAAAGAACATGTCCTCGCAATCCCAGCGCTGTTGATTGCCAAGGCTGAGCCCATCAAGCAAAGCATCATCAAATCCGGGCTCGACCGATAACAGTTTATCTTCGACATGCATGCGCGGGGCCGAAATCGCCCTATGCAGGGTCATGTCAAACGCATCGATATTAAGCAACACCTGCAGCATGGTTGACCGGATCCGGTTTGACCCGCCAGAGCCCAGCGCAACCGACGCCCCATCCTGGCCAAGATAAAGCGACGGCGTCATCATTGATGTCATACGAACACCACACGGCCAGTTATGGAAACCATCCGGCGACAGATCGGCTTCCCCCAGCATGTTGTTCATCATGATCCCGGTACCCGGCACGACCCGCCCAGATGTGGAGCCGTTTGAAATCGTCGCTGCGGCAAGATTGCCGTGCTGATCAACCACCGAAATATGGGTGGTGCCATTCTGACTAAGCGGGCGTTCGCCAATCATCAGACGATAACGCTCACACAGCTCGTCAGCCAGGATCGCCGGACGCGCACCATATTCCCTGCGCGCCAAACCGGTGGCATGAATGATCCGCGACACCGCTTCAAGATGGCGTTCCGAGCCAAAGGCGCCCAATGCCATTTCCCGCGCAAGCTTAAGACCAAAACCAACCAGAACCCCGCCCGATGCCGGCGGCGGGTTCAGGACAAACCGCCCCTTGCGTCCGGACACCAAAAGTGGATCACGCACCAAAACTCGATAGCCTGCCAGATCCTGTGCTGTCAGATAACCACCGTGTTCGGCACATCCCTGAACAAGGGCGGCACCAAGGTCACCTTGGTAAAATCCCTCTGCCCCGTTCTCGACCAGATAGTTGATGCTTTCTGCCAGATCGGGTTGCCGATGAAGCACACCGGCATCAAGCAGCTCAAACTCATCGGCACCGGTTTTGCCGGCCTTGCCAAACACCTTGCGGCTTTCGGCGCAAAAGCCCAAAAGCGGCTCGACAATCCCCATGACATAACGCTGAAAGGCATCAAGCTCGACGCCATCGCGCGCGGCACGGATCGCCGGCTCCGCCAGTTTTGCCATCGGCAGTTTGGCAAGATCGTCATGGACGGCAAAAAGCCCCGCCACCACGCCCGGTGTCGCCACCGAACCATAGCCACCATGAAATTCCTGGGTTACGCCACCGGCAAAGGTCGCAAGACGGCTTTCAAACTCAAGGTTTTCACGCGATCGCTTTTCAAGCGGCGTTTCGACAAAGAAATCATACAGCCGTGGCGTTTGCCCGGAAGGCCGCGCCATGACAAACCCGCCGCCGCCAAGCGATGCCAGAACCGGCTCTGCCACACAGGCCGCCCACATCGCGGCAATCACCGCGTCAAAGGCGTTGCCACCCTCGTCAAGCACACGGGCCGCCGCATCTGCGGTAACGGCATGTCCTGCGGCAACGGCCCCGTGGGTTTTCATGGCTTATCTTTCCCGTTACTGACTGGCGTTTGCGGTCTTTTGCGCTTCTTCCATTGGCGGCACCAGCAACTGGGCATCGACGCGCGCCGCCCCGACATTGACCCGCCAATCCAGATGTGGCCCGGTCGCACGACCTGACTCACCGATTTTACCGATCAAATCGCCCTGTTTGACGACATCACCGACCTGCACATCAATTTCAGACAGATGCAAAAACGCCGACACCACACCAAGCCCATGATCGATAAACAGTGTCGCACCGGAAAAATACATATCGGGATGGGCCAGCGTCACAATGCCATCCGCCGGGGCAACAACCGGACTTCCGGTCGGAAGCGCAATATCAACGCCCCAATGCGGTGCGCGCGGCTCTCCATTCAAAATCCGTTGCGATCCATAAACCCCGCTGATCGGGCCGACCGCTGGCCAGATAAAGCCGTTTTCCAGAAAGTTCTCGGTAAACCGTTCGGTGCGCGCTTCGCGGGCCTGGCGTGAATCATCCTGAATGCGGCTGATAACTTCCGGATCGGGCGTAACCATTTTGGGTGCCAGCCCGTCAATCCGTTGAACATTAAATTCGCGATCACCGATCTCGTAACTGAACGCCTCGACACTGCCATCGGCATGCCGGATGCTGACCCGTGCCGGGCCTTCGTAATCGCGCGGGAACCCCAGAACAAACCGGCCATCGGGTGCTATGGTATCAATCGCCTCATCATCCAGCAGCACTTCCGATCCGGCATCTGTCTGCCCGAACACAATCCCGCCCTGAACAAACTGCCCCTGATAGGTCGGCTCGGCCGCCTCTGCGGAAAGACTAACCGCCAAAAGGCCCGCTGCGGCCAGCATGCCGGAAATGGTCATACGCATTACAGAAGGCTCCCTTGTCTGTCGTCGTCTTTGGGGCTTGGATTTTTCTTCTTCGCCGGTTTGGGTTTGGCGGATTTTTCCGGCGTAGAGATGGCTGCGTTTTGATCCGCGATGGTAGCGCTATCATCCTTACCCTGCGCTGGCTTTGACGTCGCAACACCTTCACCCGCCGTAACAGGTGTGATGCCATCGCCCATCTCAAGATCATAGGTCTGCCCTGTGACAAGATCGGACGATTTACCAACAAGGTTGCCGTCAACGTCGCGCACCACCGCGAACCCGCGTTTCAGCACATTGCGGTAAGAATAACTTTCCAAAAGCCGGTCATAGCGTGCAAGTCCCTCTGCCTCGCGGGTCAGCGTATTACGAACCGCCCCCTGCAAACGCGTGCCAAGATCAATGATCTGTTTGTCGGCACGGGCAATGTCGCGTTTGGCGTCACTGGGCCGAAGGCCAGCCACAGCACGATCAAGGCGCGATTGCTGCATCTGAAGGGCGGATTTCATCGCACCATCCAAACGCAATGCCGCGTTTTCCAAACGCCCGCGCTTTTCTGAAAGCTGTTCACGCGGGCTGACCAGTCGTGCACTGGCCTCGTTCAGGCGGGCACGCGCCTGCTGCGTGACATTGACCGCCGCACGCGGCAAACGATCCGCCCAGTTATCAAGCGTCTGGCTGCGCTCCTCGAGCATGCGTTTGGGATCGCCCAAACCACGCGCCAGACTTTCAAGCGCCGTTTTCTTTTCAACGCCCAAACGCCGGACGGCTTGCGCCAGACGAAGACCATCTTCCTCGACCTGACCAATCAGCTCAACCCGGACCGGAACGGCCTTTTCCGCCGCCCCGGTGGGCGTCGGTGCCCGCAGGTCCGAAACAAAATCGATCAGGGTGGTGTCGGTTTCATGGCCGACCGCCGAAATTACCGGAATATCAGACTCGGCCACCGCGCGGGCAACGACTTCCTCGTTAAACGACCACAGATCTTCAAGTGACCCACCACCGCGCGCAACGATCAACACATCCGGGCGCGGGATCTGGCCATAGGGCAGAAGATCATTAAAGCCCCGCACGGCTTCGGCCACCTGTTCGGCGGCTCCTTGCCCCTGCACGAGTACTGGCCACAATAAAACCCGGCGCGGAAAACGATCGCGCAGGCGATGCATAATATCGCGGATCACGGCACCCGTGGGCGATGTAACAATGCCGATAACATCGGGAAGGAACGGGATCGGTTTTTTGCGGTCGGGATCAAAAAGCCCTTCGGCGGCGAGTTTCTTTTTGCGTTCTTCCAGAAGCTTTAAAAGCGCGCCTTCGCCCGCGACTTCCATCGTCTCGATGACGATCTGGTATTTTGATCGGCCCGGAAATGTTGTGAGCCGCCCGGTAACGATGACTTCCATGCCGTCTTCGGGCACAAGGCCAAGTTTGGCCGCCTGCCCGCGCCAGCACACGCCATCAATCACCGCCTTGTCGTCTTTCAACGCAAGGTACATATGCCCGCTGCTGGCGCGTTTGAACCCGGAAATTTCGCCGCGCACCCGCACGAACGAAAACGCATCCTCCACAGTCCGCTTCAGTGCGTTTGACAGGTCGGAAACCGAAAATTCGGGTGCATTTCCCGATTTTACGGGCGTTTCGGGAACCGGGGCATAAGGGTCGAACAAATCTTGCGTCATCAAGGGTACTTTATGCTAAAAGCCCGCCTAATAATTTTGCGGGGTGGCAATTGGGTCTAGCCTAGTTCATCGCGCATGGACCATCAAGCAATCGGACAAGTCGAAGGATAAAGTCATGAAGGTTCTGGTCGTTGGCGGCGGCGGACGTGAACACGCATTGTGCTGGGCAATTGCGCGCAGCCCGCGCATTTCCAAACTGTGGTGTGCACCGGGCAATGCCGGTATCGCGGATTCGGCCGAATGCGTTGCGATTTCCGATGGCGACATCGATGGTCTGGTAAAATTTGCCAAGGACAACGCGGTTGATCTGGTCGTTGTCGGCCCCGAGGCCCCGCTTGTTGCGGGCCTTGTTGATGCGCTGGATGCCGTGGGCATCAAATCATTCGGTTGTTCCAAGGCAGCCGCCCAGCTTGAAGGCTCCAAGGGCTTCATGAAGGACATGGTGGCAAAGTTCGGTGTGCCGACTGCTGCCTATGGCCGTTTTACCGATCCCAAAGACGCCAAGGCGTTTGTCGAAAAACAGGGCGCACCGATTGTGGTCAAGACCGATGGTCTGGCGGCGGGCAAGGGTGTGACCATTTGTATGACAAATGACGAAGCCTTTGCTGCCATTGAAGAATGCATGGTGGGCGGCAAGTTTGGTGATGCCGGTGCGGAAATCGTGATCGAGGAATTCCTCAAAGGTGAGGAAGCCTCATTTTTTGCTGTTTGTGATGGCGAAAACGTCATTCCGCTGGTCGCGGCCCAGGATCACAAGGCGGTTGGCGAAGGCGACACCGGCCCCAATACGGGCGGCATGGGGGCCTATTCCCCGGCCCCGGTCTTTACCGATGCGGTCGAAGCCAAGGTCATGGATCAGATCATTATCCCAACCGTCAAGGGCATGGCCGCAGAAGGCCATCCGTTCAAGGGCGTGCTGTTTGCCGGTCTGATGATTAACGATACGGGCAACCCGAAACTGATCGAATACAACATTCGGTTTGGCGACCCGGAATGTCAGGTGCTGATGACCCGTTTGAAATCGGACGTGCTTGATATCCTGGACGGGGCAGCCACCGGCACGCTCGATAAAGTCAAACCGGAATGGCACGATGAAACCGCGATGGTCGTTGTCATGGCCGCCAAGGGGTATCCGGGATCCTACGAAAAAGGCACCGAGATCAAAAACGTCCCGGCGGCGGACGCCATGGACAAGGTCAAAGTCCTGCATGCCGGTACCAAGATGGATGGCGACAAGCTGGTTGCAACCGGTGGCCGCGTTCTTGGTGTAACCGCGCGCGGCGCGACGGTCACCGAAACGCAGAAACGTGCCTATGAGGCGGTTGATGCAATTGATTGGGATGGTGGTTTCTGCCGCCGCGATATCGGCTGGCGCGCGGTTGCCCGCGAACAGGGCTAAGCTGCAAGCAAACCAAGCTACCAAAATCGAAGGCCGGGTTACGCAACCCGGTCTTTTTTTATGGCCAAAGATTTCTGGTTTCCGGCGTGATAGCGGATATGGCAGCGGCCCTGATCATCAATCTCGATATCGGCGGCAACCCCGAAAACATCGCGAAGGTTTTGCGATGTCAAAATCTGTTCGGGTGTACCAAGCGCAATCAGCTTGCCACAATCCATCATCGCAATCCGGTCACAAAACATCGCCGCATGGTTTAGATCATGGAGGGCGGCAACCACAGTGACCGGCAGTGCGCGCACCAGTTCCAGCAGGCCCAGCTGATGATGGATATCAAGATGGTTGGTGGGTTCATCAAGCAACAGGAAATCGGGCTGCTGGGCCAAGGCACGGGCGATGTGAACGCGCTGCTTTTCACCGCCCGAAAGCGTATGCCACATCCGGTCCGCAAATGGCCCCATTTCAACACTGGCAAGGGCTTCGCACACGATGGCGTCGTCGTGCCCTGACCATGGTGTCAGCAAACTAAGATATGGCGTTCGACCAAGCGCGACGGCATCGCGCACGGTAATGCGGTCGATGGTGTCGGCCTGTTGTTCGACAAAACCTATATGACGGGCAAGGTTGCGCCGACCGATTTTCTTCATCGGCTGATCCCCCAGCAACGCCTGCCCGGTCGAGGGTGCACGAATGCCGCCCAGAACCGACATCATGCTGGTTTTGCCCGACCCGTTTGGCCCGATCACGCCAAGAAACTCGCCACGTGTCACCCGAAGCGACACGTCGCTGATGATTTTTTTGAATCCGGCATTCCAGCCGACATTGCGTAATTCAAGGCTCATCGCAATACCCGCCCATGACACAGGATGATCGCAAAGGCCGGTGCACCGATCAGGGCCGTGATCACCCCGATGGGCAGGACCTGACCATCAAGAATGATGCGCGATACAATATCGGCCGCCACAAGGAACACCGCCCCGATCAGGGCAGATGCCGGCAACAGAAAGCCATGCCGTGTCCCGACAAAGAACCGCGCGGCATGGGGAATGACCAACCCGACAAAGCCGATGGACCCGACAATAGTGACCATGACGGCCGTCATCGATGCGGCAATGGCAATCAACACCACATAAACCCGGCGCACCGGCACACCAAGGGATGCCGCCGATTCCACTCCAAAGGTAAAGGCATCGAGCGCCCGCGAATACCAAAGGCAAACCAGCAAGCCAATAACGGCCACCGGGAGTGCAAGATAGACATCGGGCCAACGCACGCCACTTAAATTACCAAGCAACCAGAACATCACCCCGCGTGCCTCGTCCGCCGTGGCGGCCTTGGTCACGATGAATGACGTTAACGCGTTAAAAAGTTGCGATCCCGCGACCCCGGCAAGAATGATCGCACCTGCCCCGCGCCCGGCCGGAATGGCCAAAAGGGCAACAAACCCGAATGCCACCAGCGCGCCGACAAAGGCGCCAAGTGACAGGGAAACCATGCCTGCCCCGAACCCCAGAATGGCAACACTGACCGCACCGGTCGATGCCCCGGCCGAAATCCCCAACAAATAGGGATCCGCCAGACTATTGCGCAAAAGCGCCTGCAACACTGCGCCCGATAGCGCAAGGGACGCGCCGCAGGCCGCCGCCACCATGGCGCGCGATATCCGGTAATTCCAGATGATCCCGGCATCAATCGGATCAACGTCATAGCCCGCCTGCCAAAGATGATTGGCAATGGTCTGAAGCACGGTGCCAAGGGGAATGTGTGTTTCCCCCTTGGCCGCGGCCATCGCGATGACGCCAACAAGCAAAACCAGGGCGCCAAGACTGACACCGGCCCGCACAAGATATGCCCGCCCCGCCAGCGATTGCCGAGGTGGCTGAACCGGCTGCTGCACTGGCGTTGTTTCAAACATTGAATTCTCCGGGCATATCAGGCGCCTTTGGCAGTGCAGGTCAGTTCGAAGCGCTCAGTCTTTCGACCGCTTCGGCAAGTGTTTCAATACCATTGATCAGGCGGATGGTCGGATCCATCGACTGGGCGTCCATCACCACGATATTGCCATTGCGCACCGCCTTCATCTGACTTGCTACCGGATCGGTTTTCAGGAAGTCCATCTTGACCTGCCAGTCATCAGCCGGAAAACGCCGACGTCCCATTTTACCGATCACGATGATATCAGGGTTTGCGCGCGCGATGGTTTCCCAGCCAACTGTTGGCCATTCTTCATTGCTGTCGATGATGTTGCGAACACCAAGTTTACCGGCGATATAGCCCGCGGCGCCGTTTTTACCGGCCACATAGGGATCTCTGTTGATTTCGGGGCTGGAGAACCAGAAGACAGCGGAAACATTGTCATGGCCGCTTGCCGTCACACGCGCCAATGAGCTTTCCTGACGTTCCTTCAGGCTTGCAATCAGCGCGTCGCCGCGATCTTCCACATCAAAGATTTGCGCAAAATCGGAAATCTCGCGATAAATCAGATCCATGGTGAAGCCTTCGTGACGCACCCCGTCACCGCCACCGGCATTGTCCTTGCCCACACAATCAGCAGGTGCTGTGTAGACCGGAATGGACAATTCGTTGAACTGTTCGGTGGTGCCGACGGTGCCCTTGGGCCCGACATGCCACTGATACTGGGTGGCAACCAGTTGCGGCTTTTGCGCGACAACGGTTTCGAACCCCGGATCATTGTCGGCCAGACGCGGCACAGATGCGTTGACGTCCTTGAATTCATCCATCACCGGGCCAAACCAGACACCCGTGCCCTTGACCTTGTCGGCCAGCCCCAGCAAATAAAGAATTTCGGTCGTGCTTTGGCCCAGCGAAACCACGCGTTCCGGGGCCGCATCAAATTGCAACATAGTGCCGCAGTTCTCGATACTCAGCGGATATTCGGTTGCGGACGCAAATGAAACAGATGAAATAAGACCAGCGGCAAACACCCCGACCGCCAGTACACGTTTATCGTGATTGATCACTTTTAGTTCCCTCTTGCTGATGCGCTGATCCGGGACCGTTTTGGATGATCCAGCTCCAACACATCGTCAAATGTTATGTTATAACATAACATCACCTTTGCTGCTGTCAATGGACTGGCAAAAGTGTCAGGAGATGGCGGAAGATGTCGGCCTTAAAGCTTAGAAAACCTGGGCTAAACTGTTGGGCCAAGACACGTACCGACATTCTCCGGGGCACCCCGCCCGGTCCGTCGTCTTCGTGTCGGCAGGTCTCCTGGCTTACGGGTCAACGCATTTTCCCTGGCCTTCCCGGGTTGATCCCAGTGGCATTGGTCAGAAAAATGCTCGCCGCCTACAGTTGCGGGGGCAGCTTCGGTTAATGAGCCCATATTCGGCCCATCTCGAATTCCCTTTATCCGATATTCGGATACCGACACGTCACGGTTAGATTAAACCAAAAACACGGTCAAGGAAATTGGCAGACCACCAGTGGCATTAACGCTGCGCCTCCATGCATAAAAAGCAATTGATACGACCTTGAATTTGCCATGTTTCATCCCGATTACCTCCACACTGCCGGGTATGCTTTCCCGACACCTCAAACCACAGGAATGTGATGAACATGACGACTTCTGTTGAACGCAGACGCTTTTTGAAATCCATCGCGGCAGCCGGTCTTATCCTGCCGGGAATGTCGATCTATCAGCATGCTTTGGCAGATGTCGACGGCCTTGATCTGGGTTCGGCACAGCCGTTTGATTTTGCCGATCTGATTGCACGCGCCAAATCCATGGCCGCATCGGCATATGAAGCACCCATTGCGCCAAACCCGGAAATTGTCGGCAAGATCGATTACGACACCCATGGCAAGCTGCATTACAAACGCGACCATTCGCCGTTTTCCGATGGATCAGGCACCTATCCGCTGACCTTCTTCCATCTGGGTATGTATTTCGCCAAACCGGTGCATATGTACCTTTTGGAAAACGGACAGGCACGCGAAGTGATCTATAAGCCCGATTACTTTGACATGCCTGAAGACAGCATTGCCCGCCAGTTGCCTGCCAATAGCGGCTTTGCCGGTTTCCGCCTGCATGAAAATCAGGCGCGCGATGACTGGAAAACCCAGGACTGGGCGGCGTTTCTTGGCGCATCGTACTTCCGCGCCATTGGCGATGAAGGCCAATATGGCCTGTCGGCGCGCGGCATTGCGGTCAATACGGCGACCTCGGTTCCCGAAGAATTCCCCGATTTCCGTCAATTCTTTATCGAACCGGCCAAAAACCCCGAAGACCCGGTCACGGTCTATGCCCTGCTGGATGGGCCCAGCATCACGGGGGCTTATAAATTCCTGCTTTATCGCGGCGAAGGGGTGACGATGGATGTCGAAAAACATCTGTTTTTGCGCAAAGACATCGAACGGCTTGGCATCGCACCGCTGACCAGCATGTTCTGGTATTCCGAACAGAACAAATCGTTCCGCTTTGACTGGCGCCCGGAAGTGCATGACAGCGACGGGCTGGAGCTTTGGACCGGCGGCGGCGAACGCATCTGGCGACAGCTCAATAACCCGGAAACCATCCGTGCATCGGCGTTTGGCGACAATAACCCGCGTGGCTTTGGTCTGATGCAGCGCGATCGCGATGTGAAGAACTATCTGGATGGTGTGCGTTATCACCGCCGCCCCAGCCTGTGGGTCGAACCGCAGGGGGACTGGAATGACGGTGCGGTGCAGTTGATCGAAATCCCGACCGACGATGAAATCCACGATAACATTGCCGCCTTCTGGGTCCCGAATGGCCCCGCCAAGGCGGGCAATGCGTATCAATTCAAATACCGCCTGTATTGGCAGGCCCATAACCCGTTCCCGGTCAAGGAACTGGCGCGTGCGACCGCAACCCGCATGGGCCGTGGCGGAGAGCCCGGCACCAACCGGCCCAAGGACGAAATCAAGTTTTCGGTCGAGTTCGAGGGTGAGGTTCTGGGAACCCTTGCCTACGGCGAATTCCCTGAAGTGGTTGTGACATCCTCGCGCGGGGAGATTGTCCGCACCAAGATCGAACCGATCATGGATACCCGCATCTGGCGGGCGGCCTTTGACCTTAAGGCGGCGGGCAATGATCCGGTTGACCTGCGCATGTATCTGAAACGCGGTGACGGCCCCTTAAGTGAAACCTGGATGTTCCAGCACCTGCCGGCCGTTGGCAACCAGCAACAGGGTTAATGTTAATGCGGGGCCATGTCGGCAGACTGGCTGGCCCCGCCCTGCCCAAGGATCGCCATGACATCGCGGATTGGCGGTGCCCCAAACATGCGGGCATATTCGCGGCTGAACTGTGACGCGCTTTCATACCCGACCGCGTAGGCCGCAGATGCCGCATCCTTCATTTCGGCCAGCATGATCTGACGCGCCGTGGTCAGGCGGAGCCGCTTTTGGTACTGAAGCGGGCTCATGGCTGTCACCTGTTTGAAGTGGTGATGGAAGGAAGACGGGCTCATATTGGCACGATTTGCCAAGTCTTCCACCTTAAGCGGCTTGTCGAAATTATCCTTGATCAGTTGAAGGGCTGCCGAGATGCGCTGCATATTGCTGCCGCCGATGGCAAGCCCCGCAATCGCCGCCCCCTTGGCGGTACATAACAAGCGATAATGCACTTCGCGCATCAAAAGCGGCAACATCACCGGCACATCATCGGGACGATCAAGCAGCTCAACCACCCGCAAGACAGCATCAGTCAGGCTTTCGGTTGTCTTTTCAACAAAAAGCCCGCGTGTGCTTTCTCCGTCTGCGCCCATCTTGATATCCATGTTGGCAACAAGTTCGCCAAGGATCTTCGCATCCAGATCAAGTGACAGGCTGCGATACGGCGCATCCTCGGCCGCCAGCGTCACATGGCCAACAAGTGGCAAATCGACCGATGCCGCCAGCAGTTGGCCGGGCTCATAGCGATAAAGCTCATCCCCCAGCGTGACTTCCTTTGCGCCTGAGATAATCAGACACAGGCAAGGCTTGTAAATCGTTGGCACCTTGAGGGTCGGACCGGTTGACCGAAACATCCAGACCGGCTCAACAGCCGTGCGCACAGCACCGTCCGCCTCGCAGTATTTGTCAATCAGGCCACACAGCTTCTGATAGCTATCCATCGCAAAACCCTTTGTTTTCCATAGGCCCACTATACACGCGCCTTCACGCGGACAAAGCACTCAATCTCGAATTTGGAGGATTAGGCAATCCAATTCCAGTTCTGTGTATTCATCAATCGGGGATTTATCGACAGAGTAGGCGCCACGACACAAACACCGACACACCAACCCAAGGAGCATGTCATGTCGAACCCGATCAACCATGTCGAAAACAAAACCGTTATCATCACCGGTGCCAGCAGCGGCATTGGCGAAGCCACCGCCCGCCTTCTTGCCTCCCGCGGGGCCAATGTGGTTCTTGGCGCACGCCGTACAGAACGCCTTGATGAGATTGCCACCGAAATCGAAGCTGCTGGCGGCCGTGCCATGGCCCGTTCGGTGGATGTCACCAATGCCGATAGCGTCGAGGCACTGGTTTACAACGCAAACAACCTTTATGGCCGTGTGGATGCGATCTTCAACAATGCCGGCGTGATGCCGCTTGCCCCGATGTCGGCACTGAAAACCGACGAATGGGACAACATGATCAACGTCAATATTCGCGGTGTTCTGAACGGCATTGCAGCTGTCCTGCCGCTGTTTGAACAACAGGGTGGCGGCCATGTCATCAACACCGCGTCCATTGCGGCACATAACGTATATTCAAGTGCTGCTGTCTATTGCGGAACCAAATACGCGGTCTGGGCGATTTCCGAAGGCCTGCGTCAGGAAAGTACCAATGTCCGTGTCACCACCATTTCGCCGGGCGTGGTCGAGACCGAACTGGGTCACGATATTTCCGATCCGAACAGCAAGGAGCTTCTGACCCAGTTCCGTCAGATATCCCTGACCCCGGATGCGATTGCGCGGGCTGTGCTTTATGCCCTTGATCAGCCCGCAGATGTCGACATCAACGAAGTTATTGTCCGCCCGACGGCATCGGCATTTTGATGAAGATCATTCTGCAATCCTTGTGTTTTCTTTCCATGCTGGTGGTGTTCGCATCACCAGCATGGCCCCAACAGGAGGCCGGTATGAACAAAAGCGCTGAAATCGCCCCGCACCCGTATGTCGGCATGTGGGTGACCAAGGATGGTCATATCCGCCAGAAACTGCGTGCCGACGGCCGCTATGACGAGGCCCGTGGCGAACGGAAGTCAGCCTATCAGGGCGACTATCAGGTTTCAGGCAACTACATCACCTATCAGGATGACACCGGTTTTACCGCCGATGGCTATTTCGAAAATGATGTCCTGTATCACGGTGGCATGGTGATGTTTCGTGAAACAGCCAAAGACTAAGCAGCCTTTTCAGTCAAAAAGACTGAGGCACTAGAAATATTGCGCCTCTCCGAATAAATCGGAGCGCTAACTAGACCACTCGCCAAGAACAAATTGCATGAAATCTTCTGGTGTTGTCTCAGAGAGGCCTTCCTCATGCATCTTTTCGGCCCATTGAATGAGACCTTGAGCCATTTTGGAAGTTCCGTTCACGGGCTGAATATACTCTATCCATAATTCAATTTCTCTAACAGTGACATCGCGCTTAATACACAACAACTCCGCAGTGTGGATTAATTGCCCTGCCAATTCACGATCTATAACCTTTTCAGGCTCCGACCAGTGAGAATTGCCGTAGCAGTCAGTGTATAAACCCAATTGTTTAACGCTATTGAGCAAAACTGTGTGCTCGCCGTTTCTGTCGACCACTGAAGAAAAATCTTTAAGGTATCTACCTCCATCCTTTGCAAGACTTGGAAGTATCCAAGCACCGTTTTTTGATCGATGATCTCGATAGCGCTTCCATTCCTTGGAAACTTCAGGGGCGTCACCCGCAAGTACTATGCTCCGAATGATAGAGGATTTTCCGGCTTCCTCTATTGCCAAAGCCGCAATAGAGGAAGCTGTTGGATATCTCATTTCGCTGAATAGCAACTTGGCGTCGTCCAACAAACGACGCGCATTTCTGAAGGCGGCATTTATGCCCTCCGCAGCAGTCGATGGACTAAGTGTGCCCCTGAATTCCTCAGGCTTTCCCTTCGTCACCATTAAAAAATCCTAGTAGAGAAAAACCGGAGCCGAGTGTTCCCTTTGCCAAGAAAGCTTTCCAAAACCAGGTTTCTGGAAAGGGAATATGGTCAATCAATTCACCTCAGAGATCCAAAGAAATCCCTCAAAAGCTTGGCCGCCTCTACCTCGCCAATGCCGCCATAGACTTCCGGGCGGTGATGGCAGCTTGTGCTTTCAAACACGCGCGGGCCGTGATCAACGCCACCACCCTTGGGGTCATAGGCCCCGAAATAAACCCGCCGCAGACGGGCAAATGAAATGGCGGTTGCGCACATCGGGCAAGGTTCAAGCGTGACATACAGATCGCAATTGGGAAGTCTTGGTTCGCCCTTGGCCCCGGCAGCGGCCCGGATGACGAGGATTTCGGCGTGTGCCGTTGGATCGTTCATTTCCTCGGTCAGGTTTCCGGCACGTGCCAAAACCTCGCCGCTATCAGCATCGACCAGAACGGCACCGACGGGCACTTCGCCCCGACGCGCGGCAGCGCGGGCTTCTTCAAGTGCCATATCCATATAGCTGTCTGCACTCATGATCTTTCCATCCCGCTTGTGCCATCTGACAAATCAGGTCGATTGTCAGGGCTGATCTTGTTTTTACTTCATTTTAGGGCGTGTATGCTCACAGTGCTACCATGCAGATAATGGGTCAAGCCATCATCTGGCAGGTTGCCGGAGAAGCTTTACTGGCGACGGCCCGCAGAAACGCATGGACCATCCGCGTGAATTGCCGTTGCCCTTAAAGGGTTACACAGGTAGTTTCCGCGTGACTTTATTCGCGAACCTGTCACCAGCATCAAGGCTATTTCGATCATGACCACGCGCAAGCCGATCATTGGTATCACACTCGATTCCGAAGAACCGGGGGGCTATTCCAAATTCCCTTGGTATGCGCTGCGTGAAAACTATGCCGGTGCGGTAACCGAGGCGGGCGGCATTCCAATGCCTTTGCCCCACGAGGTGGAACTGGTTCCCGATCTGCTGGATCTTATTGACGGACTGGTCGTGACCGGTGGCGCGTTTGACGTGGATCCGAGCCTGTTTGGTGCGACGGAAAAACACGACACGGTTGTCACCAAGGACCGACGCACCAAATTTGAATGGGCGATGGCCGAAGGCGCGCTTAAGCGCGACATGCCGGTTCTGGGCATTTGCGGTGGTCAGCAGCTTTTGAACGTTATTCTGGGCGGGTCGTTGATCCAGCATATCCCGGATGCGGTTGAAAACTGCCTGCCCCACGAACAGCCGAACCCGCGCAACGAGCCCGGCCATGATGTCACCGTCGAGCCCGATACGCTTCTGGCCAAGATCGTTGGCGATGTGAAAAGTCTTTCGGTCAATTCCGCCCACCACCAGGCGGTGGCGGGTGTTGGCCCGGATGTGATCATCAATTCCTATGCCCCTGATGGCGTGATCGAGGGGATTGAGCATCCGAAATATCGTTATTGTCTCGGGGTCCAGTGGCATCCCGAATTCCATATCAGTTCGGGCGATGCGAAGATTTTCGACGCCCTGATTTCCGAGGCCCGCAAATGAGCGACAAGAACACCACCCCGGATGACAACAAGCCCGAACGCATTGCCAAGCGCATTGCGCGATCTGGTGTTTGCTCCCGACGTGATGCCGAACGCATGATCGCCGAGGGGCTTGTACGCCTGAATGGCAAGAAGCTTGATACCCCGGCAGTCACCGTCACCGACGAAGATGAAATCATCGTCGATGGCAAGCCGCTGCCGGAAAAGGAAAAGCCGCGTCTTTGGCGCCTGTTTAAAAAGCGCGGTCTGGTCACCAGCCACCGCGATGAGCAGGGCCGCGATACGGTGTTTGAACATCTGCCAAGTTACATTCCGCGCGTGATTTCGGTTGGTCGACTGGATTTGAACTCCGAAGGGTTGCTGTTGCTGACCAATGATGGCGAGCTTGCCCGTTATCTTGAACTGCCTGCCACCGGCTGGGCGCGGCGTTACCGCGTGCGCGTGCATGGTCAGATCGACGAGGCCAAGCTTAAACAGCTTGAAGACGGTGTTACGGTCGATGGCATTAATTACGGTTCCATCCAGGCCGAGGTCGATGTTCAGAAAGGCACCAATGCCTGGATGACGGTCACACTTCGCGAAGGCAAGAACCGTGAAATCCGCCGCGTGATGGAACATCTTGGCTGGCCGGTTACCCGCCTGATGCGTGTGTCCTATGGCCCGTTCCAGCTCGGCAATCTGGCGCCTGGCGAGTGCGAGGAAATCACCGGCAAGGTGATGAAAGAACAGTTGGCTGCGTTCTTTAAGGGCGACTATTCCAAGGTTTCCGAAAAGAAATCGGTTGCCCGTGGTGGCACATCGCGCCCGAAGGCCCCGCGCACCGTCTTTGGCCAACCAGCCCAGCGCAAACGCCCGCAAGGTGGTCCGAACGCCGCCGCCCAGAATGCCGAGGCCGACGAACAGCGTGAATCCCGCGAACGTCCGTCTGGTGGTGCTGCACGGAAAGGCCCGCGCATCGGGGCTGCCCCGCGTGCCGGTGGCCGTGGCAAACCGGCTTCTGGCGGGGATCGGCAGGAACGCGATATGCGCGAAGAACGCGGATCATCCCGACCGACAAACAAGGGCCGTGGCCGTTACAGCGCCGAAGGCAAAGCTGCCGGTGGGCGTGATGGCGGTCGTGATGGCGGACGGGGGACTGGTGGCCGCGAAGGCAAACCGGGCTTCATCGAAGGGCGCGGCCGTGGAAAGCCAAACGGCAAACCATCGGGAAAACCTGCTGGTCGTTCTGGCGACACCACACATAGTGCGCCAGGCCGCAAGCCGTCCGGCAACCGTCCGCGCGGCAAGAAGGACTAAGCTGAATGCGGATTGTCGGTGGCACCCATCGTGGCAGGCTTTTGAACGCACCTGAAGGACGTGAAACGCGCCCGACCCTTGATCGGGTGCGCGAAGCCCTGTTTAGCATCCTGTCACACGCATCGCGCTGGTATGAGGATGACTTCAACCCGCTGTTTGACGGCGTGATCCTTGATGCCTTTGCCGGATCGGGTGCGCTTGGCCTTGAAGCCATTTCACGCGGGGCGGAACGCGCAGTGTTCTTTGACAATGACCGCAAGGCGATTGCGATCATCGAACAAAACATCGACACCCTTCGCATTGCCGATCAGGCAAGTGCACGACGTGCGGATGCCACCAAGCCACCGCGCGCAAGCACACCGGCCAGCATGGTGTTTCTCGATCCGCCCTATGGCAAAGACCTGATCGCGCCCAGCATCACAGCCCTGGCACAGGCCGGGTGGATTGATGATAACACTCTGATTGTTGCCGAACGCGATCCGCGCGATCCGGAAATCGCGCTTGACGATTTTTATCTGTGCGACAGTCGCAAATATGGCCGCTGCCAGATTGATATCGGGCGTTTTATCGCCTGATTGCAGCAAAGCTGCCCGTCAGCGTATTCTGTGATAGATTTGGGTACCAGCACTACCGGTTGATCGTCATGAAACGCCTGTCCAATAGTTCACCAGACAAGGAATTTGGTCGCCTTTTGCGCCAGTGGCGGCGCTCAAGCGATATCAAACAATCGCGTCTGGCCGATATTCTGGGCGTGACGCAGGCAACCGTTTCACGATGGGAAACCGGCGCGCAAAGCCCGGCCCCGCTGCAATATGGCCTGATCCATCAAATGATGACGCGCAAACGCAATTTCCGCCTTGATCAGGCGATCAAACGGCTGGTTTTGCATTCGTCACAGCGTGTCCACCTGATCGAAGACAGATCGCACCGTCTTCTTTGTTTGTCGCGTCCGCGTGAAAACGAATGGCAACGTGATAGTACGCCGCTGCTGGGCACCTCGCTGTGGTGCTTTGCGACCCCGGAAATCGCATCAGCCGAAAAAAGCCTGCATGACCTTGGCTGGCACGAGGATCAGACCGATAACCTGACCTTTGAAAACTCCCGCCGGGAGGGCGCACCGCTGCGGATTGTCGATACCTATATCCTTTGGGAACGGTTTTTCCTGTCTGATGGCACGGCAGTGCGCCTGACCACCGGGTTTGATCAGAAGCCGGTTCATATCTGATACGGATCATCCGCGCATATTTCATACGTGGCATTCTTTCCAGAATATCGGTAATCAGTCCCTTCAAGTGCACCGTCCTGCCCGGAACTGATCCATGCCACCCATCACCGCCGTTATCATTCTTTATGGACTTGGATTGACCGCCTCGATGCAGGTCGGTCTGATTGGCCCGATTGCGCCTGACTTGCGCGCAAGCTTCGGGCTTAGTCAGGCGGAGTTCGGACTGGTAGCGTCCCTGATCACCGCAGCAGGCGCGCTGTGTGCCATTCCAGCCGGTGTGTGGGCCGCACGGGCGGGATTGAGAAGATCACTCGTGCTTGGCTGCATGATGATGGTTGCGGGCGCGCTGATCTTTGCGACCGCCAATGTGAGCAGCCTTCTATATGTCGGGCGGATTGTCACCAGCGTTGGCTATCTTCTGATTGTTGTTGGTGCGCCAAGCTGGATGGCGGCCTTCACAAACCCCAAGCTTGTTGCCATGGCCATGAGCATATGGGGCACCTTTATCCCGGTTGGCATTGCCCTTGGCAACTGGGTCAGTGCGGCTGTGACAACATGGATGGACTGGCGGATCGCTGTTGGGGTTTGCACCCTGCCGGTTCTGGTCTTGCTGCCGCTTCTTGCCCTGATGGAAAAACCCGAAATCGGGACGGCGCGGCGATCGCTTGTTGTCGGGGTGCTCGGTGTTTTGAAATCGCGCGCGGCCCTTCAGGTGGCGCTGACCTTTGCCGCCTTTGCCGGTGCAACGTCGGCCGCGTTGGCATTCATGCCGGCCATGCTGGCCGATAACCTTGATATTGGCATTACGCTGTCGGCCGGGATCATCGGTACAACCGCAATTGCCGGAAATGTTATTGGCAGTGTTGGCGCCGGAACTGTTCTGGGCCGTGATGTTGCTGGCCGGACCATTCTGATTGTATTTTTGCCGATGATGGCGGCTGCCATTTCGACCCTCTATATCAGCACCTCTGTACCGCTTAGCATTACCGCACTGATCATCTTTAACATCTGTCAGGGCGCTGTTGCCGGAACCTGCTTTGCACTTTTGCCAAGTATCGCCAAGGAAGGTCTTTCCATGCCCGCCCTGCAGGGCATGCTGGCCCAGTTCGCCGAGATTTTTGTCGTTATCGTTCCCCCGTTTGCCGGGGCGATGATCGATCAAAACGGCTGGGCCGGGGCGGCATTGGTTCTGGGTGGTTTTTACTTCGCAGGCTTCCTGATTACCCTACGAAAACCGGGCATAGCAGCCCCTATTAGACAAAATTCATCTTAGAACTATACGATACGATGGCTTGACCTATCCGGCGAAGCAGGCGACCCTTCCCTCCCACACAAATCAAAAAGATTCAGGGAAGTGGAATGCAGTTGATCAAAGCCATCTTTATCGGACTGGTATTGATCGGCATTTCCGTTCTTGCTGTCTTCTTCATCTGGCTGGCCCCGGTGGGGGCCGCGTACAGCGCCAAAATCATGTGCTCCGCCATTTTTGTCGATGGCCTGACATCGACACGGGCGCGCGATGTTGATGTTCTTGCCGATAACAATCCCCTTTTATCCCTGATCACCACCAATGTGGATCTGCGTAACCAGACTGTCAGCGCGCACGCCTTCGGGTTCCGCAAACGGTTTGCCGTTTATCGCCCCAACCTTGGCTGCACGCTGGCTGATGATCTGGATCATGTCGCCCAATTGCGCAATTCGACCCCGGTAATGAGACCGGTCACACCGCGGCCGCTTCTGACGACACCGCCACCCGCCAATGTTGACCGCCGGGCGCTTAACAATCTCCTGTTTGACGTCATGGATGAGCCGGGCCTGCATCCGGAACGACGGACACGTGCGGTCGTGATCTTGCATAACGGCAAGGTAGTCGCGGAACGCTATGCCGAAGGCATAACAGCCGACACGCCGTTACCCGGCTGGTCGATGACCAAAAGCGTTTTCAACGTCATCCTCGGCCGCATGCAGTTCGAAGGCATGATGCCCGACATTCAGGACCCGGTCCTGATCAACGAATGGCAGGCAGAGCCAAACGACCCGCGTGCAACCATCAATTACGATGACCTGCTTCGCATGCGAAGCGGGCTTGAGTTCGATGAAAGCTATGCCAATCCGCTATCCGATGTGGTGCAGATGCTGTTTATCGAACCTGCGGCGGCGGGCTACGCGGTATCAATGCCGCTGGAAAACACGCCGGGCAGTGATTTCGCCTATAATTCCGGGGCAAGCAACATCCTGTCCGCAGCCATCCGTAATCTGAGCGGGTCACGCTCAACCTATCTCAGCCGACCGACAGAGCTTCTGTTCCGTCCGCTTGGTATGAGCAGTGCGGTGATCGAAACCGACCCGGAAGGCTATTTTATCGCCTCAAGCTTCATGCATGCATCCGCACGCGACTGGGCCAAGATCGGTCAGTTGTTCCTGCAAGACGGCGTGTGGGAGGGCGAGCGCCTGCTGCCCGAAGGATGGGTCGGATATTCCACCAGCCCCGCCGCAGAAGACCCGTATGGCCTTTATGGCGCACATTGGTGGATTGATCTGCCCGGCAGCCGGAACGAGGATGGCACACCCCGTAATGACGTGCCGCAGATCCCCGAAGACGCCTATTTCGCGCTTGGTCATGATGGCCAGTCGCTTACCGTCATTCCGTCCAGAGACCTCGTGGTGGCGCGTTTCGGCGTCACCCGCAATTCCGGCGCCTTCAAGCTGCGTCAGTTCATTGCCGATCTGAGTACCATTTTCCCGGCGACTTCAGATACCCCGGCGGATGCGCCGATCGGATCGGATGCGACAACGACCGGGGCAAATGACGGCTGATTCCGCTAGTTGGTGAAATCACAAAAGACCTGTCAGATAACCGACCACAGCCCCCGCCCCGACAACAGCCCAGACCGGGACAATTCGCCATTGCAGGATTGCGAAAACCAGAACCACGCAACCGATATCAAAGATATCAAGATTGGCCCCGGTCCAGATCGGATCATACAACACCGCCGCCAGAAGGCCGACCACGGCGGCATTCACCCCCATCAATCCGGCCCGCATGGACGGGATATGCCGTACACGGTCCCAGAACGGCAAAAGGCCGACCACCAATAACCATGCTGGCAGGAAAATCGCGATCAATGTCACAAGGGATGTGATAGCGCTGACCCAAAGCCCCGTACCACCAGACCCGGTATGCAGGGCCGCCCCCAAATAGGCGGCAAAGGTAAAGATCGGACCGGGTACTGCCTGGGTTGCGCCGTAGCCTGCAAGGAAAGTCTCGGCATCAACCCAGCCCGGTGTAACCACAGCATTTTGCAAAAGGGGCAAAACCACATGCCCGCCGCCAAACACCAGGGCACCACTGCGATAAAAGCCGTCAATCACGGCAAAAAGGCCGGTGGGATCAAGCTTTGCCAGAATGGGCAGCAGCACAAGCAGAACAAAGAATGCGCAAAGGGCTGCAACAGCCCCCTTGGCCGAGCGCCGCACAGGGCCGGGATCAGCATCCGCGCCCACCTTGTCCCGAAGCAGCAAAAAGCCCGCCAGCATCCCGCCAAGGATGACGCCAAACTGGGCCATCACCGCTTCACTGGCGATCATGATAGCCGCGGCCAAGACGGCAAGAATGGCACGCGGAACATCCGGACACAGGCTACGCGCCATGCCAAGCAGTGCATGAAGGACAACCCCGACCGCGACCAGTTTAAGGCCGCGAATGATCCCCTCGACCGTGCCAAGATCAAACCCGACAAACGCCATGCCAAGGGCGGCCAACACAATCGCGGATGGCATGGTAAATCCAAGCCAGGCGACAAGTGATCCACGCAAACCACCAAGCGCCATGCCAATGCCCATACCGACCTGCGAACTGGCAGGCCCCGGCACGAACTGACAAAGTGCCACCAGATCGGCATAGCGCGCATCACTCAGCCATTTGCGGCGCGCGACAAACTCTTCACGGAAATAGCCGATATGCGCAACCGGACCGCCAAAACTGGTCAAGCCAAGACGCAGAAAGATCAGGAAGATTTGCCAAAGACCAACACCGCCAATAGGCAATGTAGGTGCTGGGTTATCCTTGGCACTTTTTATGGTTTTGTTTTGTGGCGTTGCGTTTGGCATTTGATTGTCCTGCCCTACCCCTGATTTTGCCTGACCATACGCAATCGCACAAAGGCAGCAAAGCCAAAATCGGGACCACAGCCATTCGTCACAATTCCATAACAAAACCCCGCCTGTGGCGATCTGCCTCAGGCGGGGTTTTGGTTTGATCATTCACGACTTAGCGGAAGGCTGGCTCGTCCAGGGAACGCAATTTGCGGGAATGGAGCTGATTGACGTCCTGACGGAGCGTATCAATCGTATCAAGCCCCACCTGCAAATGCTGACCAATACGCTGGCGATAGAAATTATTCGCCATACCGGGCAGCTTCAATTCGCCGTGGACCGGTTTATCGGACACACACAAAAGCGTGCCATACGGTACCCGGAACCGGAAACCGTTGGCAGCAATGGTGGCACTTTCCATATCCACCGCGATGGCCCGTGACTGGTTCAGGCGCACAAACAACTCGCTGTAACGCAATTCCCAGTTCCGGTTATCGGTGGTCGCCACCGTCCCGGTGCGCATGCGGGCCTTCATTTCACGGCCCTTAAGACCGGTGATTTTGGTGACCGAATCTGCCAGGGCGACCTGCACCTCGGCAATTGGCGGTACCGGAATCCACAGCGGCAGGTCGGAATCAAGCACATGATCGTCACGGACATAACCGTGTGCCAAAACATAGTCACCAAGCAGCTGGCTACGCCGCAATCCGGCACAGTGGCCCAGCATCAACCAGCAATGCGGCCGCAGAACGGCGATATGATCGGTAGCCGTTTTGGCGTTCGACGGCCCCACACCGATATTGACCAGCGTAACCCCAAGACCATCTTCGCGAACCAAGTGATAAGACGGCATCTGTGGCAGTTGCTTGACCGCCTCACCGCTTTCAACCCAGCCCTTGGGCGCGTTTTTGCGCACGCTGACTTTCGGCCCCGGCTCGACAAACGCGACATAGGGGCTTTTCGGGTCATCAAGCTGTGCCTTGGCGAATTCGATGAATTCATCGACATAGCGCTGATAGTTGGTGAACAGAACGAACTTCTGGAAATGTTCGGGGGCAGTTGCCGTGTAGTGGCGCAGCCGTGCCAGCGAATAGTCCACACGTTCACCGGAAAACAGCGACAATGGCTTTGGCCCCGGGGTCGCGTTCGCACCGTAATGAACGCCGTTGGCGATGTCATCATCGGTCCGCGCCAGATCGGGCATATCAAAAATCAGCTGCATCGGGCGAATGTCGTTCGGGCCGATGCTGTCCGTCGCCGTTTCAACCAGAAACGGCACCGGGATCGGACGATCCGACACCCCCACCACAACCGGAACGTCATGGTTTTTGAGCAGAAGTTCGATCTGCTCGCGGTAATATTCTTCAAACAGGTCGGGCCGGGTCAGGGTCGTGCCATAAACACCAGGATCGCGCGGTGCGCCAAATGACAGGGTGCTTTCGACATGCAGCTTTTCCGGCGGCACTTCGATGCCGAGATACGGATAATAGGCACGTACCGGGGAAGATTGTTGACCTTGACCGAAACGATTAAAGGCCTCTTGGACGGCATTGGCACCGGTCGCATAAATATCCTTGATGCGCGCAAGTGCCCGGTCGGCGTCCGTGAATTCAAACAGATCGCGTACCGATCCATGGACTTCTGAAACCATATTGGTTGCTCCTTTTTGTTATTGTTGTTTGGGTCTTTTGCCAGATCACAAAGCATAAAACAGCGACGGATCAATGACAAAACCCCTTGGAGCGAGAGATTTATCACCGCTCGCCCGGCTTCTGACAACCGAAAACTTTGCCATCACTTTCAATCCAGACGTTAAAACCGCTGATTTGTGGATATCGCAAAGTTTATAATTCGGACCTTTCCCGGCATTTTCAGAAACTTATGAAATATATGTCGGGTCTATTTTCAAAAATTCCAAATGACAGTTTTGAGGAGACCGTCATAACCCGCAAGGTTTGCACGCAAAGCAGACGGCGTGACACCACCGGTATTTTGAAAACAGGGCAAAAAAAAATGCCGAAACCGGGGGACGGTTTCGGCAATTTCAGGGAAGGGCCTTAGACGTTGAGGGAAAAGACGATCAACCCTGATGTACTGTATTTATATGACCAATGGTCATTTATGTCAATTCTATTTGATTACAAGCGGCATTTTGCGGTTTCGCGCTATGCGAGGACATCTGCCTCCTCGGCGATGCGCTGTAATTTTTCGAGCCGTCTTCGCGCAGAATTGTCGGTTGCCCACCGGTCACCAACTTCGGTGACTTCAAGCTTGTTAACAATCTTGGCAGCGCGCGGGTCACTCTCGACCAGACTTTCGATGTCCTGTTTTTCTTCGTCGTCTTCAAGCGTCCCGCGCACATAGCCAAGAATGTGATCTTTGCCATATATCGCAAGAACCAGGCTCATATCATGCGGCCTCCGAGACATAACGTGATGCGTGTTCACGGGCTTCGATTCGACCAACCGAGGCGCGCAGCTTGCGGCGTGCACGACCAACACGGGATTTGACCGTACCGATCTCGACACACATCTGATCTGCGGCATCCTGATAAGACACATCATCAACAGCGGTCAGCATGATCGCCTCGCGCTCCTGGGCTGGCAAATCTTCAAGCACACGGTCAGCATCACGAAGCTGCAAACGCGCCATCTGATTGCTGCCATGACCATAGACGTCGCCAAGATCGTCCCAGTCGACCTGCGGGCCACGCGTTTTTTCACGACGTTTTCCGGAAATGAACGTGTTGAACAGAATACGGTGCAACCAAGCCTTGAGGCTGGTGCCTTCTTCGAACTGGTCCTTTTTGCTGATGGCTTTCAACAGCGTGTCCTGGACCAGATCCTGAGCCATGTCGTTGCTGCCGGTCAGACGATATGCATGACGGCGCAGTGCAGGCACATGATTTTCGATTTCGTTCATCACTTGTTCAGACATCACAACCTCCTTGTTCGGATGTCCTGACCCTAACAAAAGAAAATAAAATTTAAAGTAAAATCGTATGTTTCACTTAGGCAATACAGGTATATCACCCAATATACATAGATACACCAACAGACTTACTTCACTCTCATTAATCAACATGCGCAGCATACCTTAATAACGCATCATAATTACTTTACGTTACTTACGTTTATGGTTTCGGTTACGCCGGTTCAGCAAGATGGTTGTATTATGGAGAAAACAGCGGTAACGTAACTTACTCCAAAATTCTTGAACGCTTTGATTTTCAACGGCTTCAGACGGTCTTCAGAACCGCTGAAATTTATAGGAAACCCCACGTGCCGACGGCTAAAAGAACAGAAAAGCTTCAGATCATGCTCGATGATGAAGAACTGAAATTCATCGATGACTGGCGTTTTGACCATCGGATGCCGACACGCGCTGCTGCAATCCGCGAACTTATTCGCCGCGGTTTGGTATCAGAAGACGTCGATGACCCCGATACCGAGGGGAAAAGCACCACCGATTTCCGGATCGAGACGGAATAAAAAAGTTCGATTTTTGTGAAAAAAGACCCGGCAAAATACCGGGTCTTTTTGTTTTGGCATGTATTGCGGACCTGAATCAGCTCGTATCCTGCCGTAAATCGGGTTTGCGTCCCTCGAAAATGCGGGCGATTCCTGCGCCAAATCCGAGAACCAGCAACCACAATCCGTAATATCGGATCGCACGCGATGCCGTGATCGCAATCAGAAACAACCAGATCGGATAGGATGTCGCCCCTGCGGCCAGGGCTGCAAGCTGCATGGGAACCGGTGTAATACTGATTGCAAAGACCACCCAGAATCCGCCTTCGGCAAATCGGTCTTCCAGATCTTCGAATTCCTGCTGCCCACCGACCAGATCAATAAGCGGCTGGGCAAGGTCATCAAACAAAACCCACGCCAAAAGATATAAGGCCACGGCACCCAGCACACTGCCCGCCAGTGTTACGGATGCCACAATAAACCCGCGTGTCCGTGAAGCCGCCATGATCGGGGCAACGATAACTTCGATCGGAATCGGGATGATCGTCGTTTCAAGAAACGACGCGACAGATATCCCCCCAAGTCCCTTGCGTCCCTCTGCAAGTTTGGCGAGGCGGGACTTGGCATATGCCAACCCGTTTTTTATGCGCAGTCCTGTTTTTTGATTATCGCCCGGCATATTCTGATCCTTATTGGCGGTCCTGCCCCAAAATAAAAGCAGCCCGCCCGAAGCCGGGCGGGCTGCTAACCTCGGACGTCATCCGCCGAGTTCAGGTTGTGACGTCTTATTCGGCGGTCTGAGTATCCGAGATGGCCTTCTGCGCATCTTCAAGCGCATTTACAGTGTTGGCCTTCACATCTTCCCAGGTCTCCGCAGATGCATCCTTGGCGTTTTCCAGGGCATCGCTCAGCTCATCGCTTGCGCTGTCCCAGGCCTCAGCCATTTCTTCGACAGCATCTTCGCTGTCATCCTTAACTTCGGCAGAAACCTCGTCGTACTGTTCGCCAAGCTGTTTGGATTTGGCATCAACCCAGGCAAGGAAGTCTTCTTTCTGCTCGAACGTAAAGTCCTTGGCTTCTTCGTACTGGGCTGCAATTTCATTGCCCAACTCATTGGCGTCGGACTTCACTGCATCGTCGGTCGCCATGGTGTCCGAGCTGTCAGACCCGGCATAAGCCGGCGCCATTACAGAAACAGACATAAGTACAGTACCGATCATCAGCATATTCTTGTTCAACATCACAACCTCCTTATTAAACAAACACAGCACAATTACTTGCACGCTGCTTACCATTCACAACGGATGGTGCGAAAGAATGTTCCAATTGTGTTGATTTTATTTTCTGGAACCTTCTGGCGGAATGCACGTTTCATCTGCAAGCGCCCACAAAACGAAACGGGGTACAGCGCAATAAAGAATGCGCAATCCGATTTCACGGGCACGCTGTAAACAAAAGGAGTTTTAGTTATGGCACATAGCAGTATGCAGACCGTTGCGAAGGAAGTTCCCGTCGAGACTGGCGTGGACCGCAAGGATCGTCGCGAACTGGCGAAGATGCTGACCAAGATCGTTGGCTCGTCGCATGTACTGTATGCCAAAGTTCGTGGTGTTCACTGGAATGTTGTGGGTCCGGCTTTCTATTCGCTCCACAACATGACCGAGGAGCATTACGAGGACCTCAATACCGCCATTGACGATATGGCGGAACGCATCCGCGCCATCGGCTTTACGGCGCCAACGGGTCTCAGCGAGATGATGGAAAACTCGTCCATCAAGGATCAGACCAAACTTCTTTCGACCGAAGACATGGTGAAGGAACTGGTCGAGGATCACGAAAAAATGGCCCGCCTGCTGCGGGACGGGGTGGCTGCCGCCGAGGACGTTGATGATGTGAAAACCGCCGACATGCTGACCGAGCGGATCGGTGTTCACGAAGAAGCAGCATGGATGCTGCGTGCAACGATCTCGTAATCATGCCAATATGATATGATGAACCGGCGCCTTCGGGTGCCGGTTCTTTTTTGTGCCCCCAAAACAACGGTACAGCATGATGAAAAGCTCTGATCTGACTGGCAAGGTCCACTTGCTGCTGACGAAGTCGAAACTCCCCGACGAGTGGCGTGATAACGGCGCACAGCCGCTGCGCAATGTGTTCGAAGATGCCGGTTACAAGACCGAGTTGACGCTGTGCGATAACCCTGACGTCATCAAGGAACAGATCAGCACCACCTGTGCACCGGGCGATATCGTCGCGGTCGGCGGTGGTGATGGAACCATTAATGCTGTCCTTGATACCGTGATTTCGCAAAAGGTCGTTCTCATCCCGGTGCCGCTTGGCACGGCAAACGATTTTGCCCGCACCCTGACATTGCCTGACGATCTGATTGACGCGGCGCGCGCATCCATCCACGGTCAGATCAGAATGCTTGATATCGGCAGTGTGAATGACAAAAGCTTTGTCAATGCGGCCAGCATTGGCGTGCCGGCCGATGCGCGCAAACGCATCAATCCCGACCTTAAGCGGACCTTGGGGGCCATCAGCTATGCGGTTGCCAACTGGCAAAGCTGGCATGAAATGGATCCGCTTGATCTGACCATAACGTGCGGCGAAGACGACCCGCAAGCCATGAAGCTGCGCCAGGTCACCATCACCAATGGCCGATATTTCGGCGGTGGCCTGCGCCCGAGCGAAACCAAAAGCCCGGAAGACGGTCTTTTGCACATGTTTGCCATTCGCGACAGTGTCGACACGCTCAGCGGCCTTGATATCGCAGCCGAGCTGTTGTTTGGCTCTGTCGATGACAGCAGCTATGCGACGTCAATTCAGTGCGACACGATCAAGGTCGATGGCGAAGACGGTGCGCCCATTCTGGCCGACGGCGAAATCATCGGCAAACTTCCGGCCAAATTTGCCATCCGTGCGGCAGTTCTGCCGGTCTTTGCCCCCAACAGTTTCGTCGACGAGGTTATCAATGACGGGGAGGCAAAAACCAAAACCTTGCCCCAGCAGAACGAGATTAATGACGTCATGCGCGACACGATTGATTTCGCCGTACGTCTTGAGGCGATTTACCCTGTCGCTCAGAACAGCGCGCTCAAATCGCTTTGCCATGACGCGGCAGGCCATTTGCGCAGCCATGCCCGCCAGCTTGAATTGGGCGTGCGTCCCTTCGGGATCAATGCCGCCTCCCCCGACCCGGATCTTCAGAACCTTGAAGAACTCCGCGACAAGGTTATGGGCTGGTTGCTGGGCAATGCCGATACCCGCCTTGCCAATGGCCTGAAAGCACGTGCGGACACCCTGACAACGGAAATACACGCCATCACGCTGGACAACCAGCCGACTGAGGTCTCAAAGGCCCTAGACGGGCTGGCAACGGAAATGGTCGATTTTTCCAAAACGCTGGATCGTATCGCCAAGGACCTCTGAGATACAAAAAAGACCGCCAAATGGCGGTCTTTTTTTGGGCTTTATTTTGTATCTCTTGGTTAGTCTTCCAGACCGGCAAGACTTCTGGCAAAGGATTTGGCCTCGAACGGGCGCAGATCTTCGGCGGACTCACCCACACCAATCGCATGCACGGGCTTGCCGAATTTTTCGGCCAGTGCGACCACCACACCACCTTTTGCGGTACCATCAAGCTTGGTGACGATAAGACCCGACACATTGGTTGCCTGACCAAAGGTCTCGACCTGTGAATGCGCGTTCTGGCCCGTGGTGGCATCCAGCACAAGAAGCGTGTCATGCGGTGCCGTTTCATCGCGCTTTTTGATCACCCGGACGATCTTCTTAAGCTCGTCCATCAGGTGGGCCTTGTTTTGCAAACGACCGGCCGTATCAATCAGCAACAGGTCATAACCTTCTCGCTGGGCCTGCTCGATCGCGTCAAAGGCAAGGCCAGCGGCATCGGCCCCCGTGTCACGTGCAATCACCGGGCAATCGGTGCGTTCACCCCAGACTTTAAGTTGCTCGACCGCGGCTGCACGGAACGTATCGCCCGCGGCCATCATGACCTTGAGGCCCTGATCCTTGTATGTCTTGGCAAGCTTGCCGATGGTCGTGGTTTTACCCGATCCGTTCACACCAACCACCAACACCACATGCGGTTTCTTGCTGGCATCAATCACCAGCGGCTGCGCGACCGGTTCAAGGATCTTGGCAACTTCTTCGGCGATGAATTCCTGGATTTCGGCGGAATCGACTTCCTTGTCAAACCGGGTCTTGGACAGTTCCGCGCTCAATTTCGCGGCTGTCGTCACGCCAAGGTCGGATGTGATCAGAAGGTCTTCGAATTCTTCAAGCGCATCATCATCAAGACGGCGCTTGGTGAAGATATCGGAAATGCCGGTGGTCAGTTTTGAGGAGGACCGTTTCAGCCCGTCTTTCAGGCGGCTAAACCAGCTTTTTTTCCCCTCTTCACTCATCCCGCAAGCTCCGCTATCAGTTTTCCATCTTCAAGGCCGGTGACTTTGGCCTTTGCTATCGTGCCCGCTTCTATCACGCGATCCAGCAGAACGGGAGCAAAATGCTCCGTATGGCCGGTATTTTCCTTTTCAACCAATACATTCTCGGTCATGCCGATGCGCGATTGCAGGAACTTTTTCAGCTGTATCTCGCCCGCTTCGCGAAGGGCACTTGCCCGTTCCTTGCGCAGGTCCTTGGGCACTTGCGGCATCTTGGCCGCCGGCGTTCCCGGGCGCGAGGAATACGGGAAGACATGCAGATAAATCAGACCGCATTCATCAACCAGACGCAGGGTGTTTTCCGCCATTTCATCGGTTTCGGTTGGGAAACCGGCAATGATATCCGCCCCGAACGTCACATCCGGCCGCAGATCCCGGACCTTTTTACAGAAATCGACAACGTCCTGACGCAGATGGCGGCGCTTCATGCGCTTAAGCACCATGTCGTCCCCCGCCTGCAAACTGATATGCATATGCGGCATCAGGCGGGGCTCGGTTTCGATCAGACGAAACAGGTCTTCGTCCACTTCGACCGGGTCAATTGATGAAATGCGCAAACGCGGCAATTCCGGAACCTGTGCCAGCAACCGGCGCGACATCTGGCCCAGTGTCGGCTTGCCAGGCAAATCATGGCCATAGGATGTGATATCGACCCCGGTCAGAACCACTTCGCCATAACCATTGGCGACCAGTTCACGGACCTGGGTAACGATTTCTCCCATCGGCACACTGCGTGAATTACCGCGGCCATAAGGAATGATGCAGAACGTGCAGCGATGGTCACAGCCATTCTGGACCTGTACAAAGGCGCGCGCGCGCCCCTCAAAGCCCGACACGAGATGGCTTGCGGTTTCTTCGACCGACATGATGTCATTGACCACGACGCGTTCATGTTCGGGCATCATGAAGGTTTCGGCCTTCATCTTGGCGTCATTGCCAAAGATGCGATCAATCTCACCCATATTGGCGAACTTGTCGGGATTGACCTGAACAGCACAGCCGGTAACGAAAATCTTGGCGTCCGGGTTTTCGCGGCGCAAACGGCGGATGCTTTGACGTGCCTGACGTTCCGCCTCGGTCGTGACGGCACAGGTATTGATGATGATGGCATCATCAAGTCCGGCATTTTTGGCATGGTCGCGCATCACCTCGGATTCATAGGTGTTAAGGCGACAACCAAATGTGACGACGCGCGGCTCTTTCATGCTCGGACTTCTGCGATCCAAAGTTCGGTTTTGGGAATTATTCCGCCAGCGCAATTCAAAAAGGATGCTGCAAGTGCGGAACGCCCGGCAAGGACACTGATCCTTGCCGGGCGCTGGTTACATACGCTTTTGAACGCTTCAATGCAAGTCCGCGGCCCTCATGGCACGCATGCATCGGGCGCGCAAATCATCGTCTGTCACTGATATCAAAGGTTGGAAAAGGCTGCTTACGCCGCGAAATTGCGGTTGCGGCCTTCTTTCTTGGCCCGGTAAAGCGCGCCGTCGGCACGGTCGATCAGTTTCGCACCGCCTTCCTTGGTGACATATTCCGCAACACCAATCGATATGGTCATCTGACCAAACGAGACACCCGATTGCTTTGCCTTGATTTCACGTTCGGCAATGCGTTTGCTCATATCGTCTGCCAGTGACATGGCATCGACCAGCGGCGTCTGCGGCAGCAGAATGGCAAATTCGTCACCGCCATAGCGCGCGACAACATCGCGCCCCTTGATATTGGCCTTCAACATGGACGCAATCAGGACAAGGATTTCGTCGCCGATGCGGTGGCCAAACCGGTCATTGATCGCCTTGAACTGGTCAAGGTCGACAATCATCACACAGAATGGCTCGGGGTGTTTTGACGAGTCGTGCTCTGCAACAAGCAGGTTGAGCTGTTCTTCAAAATACATCCGGTTGGAAACACGCGTCAGGCCGTCAGTATAGGATCGTTCGCGGGTTTCTTCGAGTTCGCGTTGCAGCCGTTCGACCTTGCCAAGATACTGATCAAGCCGCTGATGCAGGCCTTCGACCGTGTGTTGCATCTCGTCGGTCTTTTCGATGATCTCGCTCAGAACCGGGCTGACCTGCTGATGATCCTTGAGCGTCTCAAGAGATCGTGTCAGCAGCGCACCATAATCCTGAAAACCACTTCGCGCGGTTGTCAGACATTCATCGCTGCTTTCAACAAGCTCGGAAAAGTCTTCCATCCCGCGCTGCAGGAAGTCTGCGGCCTGACGGTCAAAGATATAGCGGTAATACAACTGAAGAAGCGTGTCTTCGGCCAAGGGTTCCCCGCTGGCCTGCACAGCGTCGATGACGCGCAGGATTTCGGGGTTTTCCTCGGCAAAATAGACAAACCAAACATGATACAGTTCGGGTGTCGGGCGCAGGCCACGCTCGCGCAACGCCTTAAGGGTCGCATCCGCAAAGTCCCAATGACGGGAAATCTGTTTTTCCGCTGTGGTCACAACGGGTGCTCCGGGCTTGTTTTCATTCGCAAAGACAATGCGTTATGCGCTTAATGCATACCGATTTGCCTCAACATACTCCAAATTGCCCTTCGGAGCCAGATATAGGTCGAAATAAACTAACCTAAAGTGGTGGTTTAATATCGACCTTTAGTTACCTCTGATCATTGTGCCTGCACCGCGTTCGGTGAACAGTTCCAGCAGAACTGCATGTGGTGCGCGACCATCAACGATCACGGCGGCTTCGACCCCGTTTTCAACGGCATCCATGCAGGTTTCGGTTTTGGGAATCATTCCGCCCTGAATGGTGCCATCCGCAATCATTGCATTGATGTGGGCGGTGTCGGCGTCCCGTACAAGGTTCTTGTTCTGATCAAGGATCCCTTTTACGTCGGTCAGCATGTAAAGACGGCTGGCACCAACGGCCTTTGCAATCGCACCGGCAGCTGTATCGGCGTTGATATTATAGGTCTGACCGTCTTCACCGACGCCGATTGGCGAGATCACCGGAATAATGTCGGTATCGATAAAGCAATCAAGAACGTGCGGATCAACCTTCACCGGTTCGCCGACAAAGCCAAGATCAAGGACCTTCTCGATATTGCTTTCGGGATCACGTTTGGTCCGCGTCAGTTTGCGCGCGGTAATCAGGTTGGCATCCTTGCCGCACAGACCAACACCAACGCCGCCTGCGGCATTGATGTTTGATACGATTTCCTTGTTGATCTTGCCGGCCAGAACCATTTCGACAACATCGATAGTCTGCTGATCGGTGACACGCAGGCCATCAACGAATTCCGACTGGATATTAAGCTGCTTGAGCATCTGACCGATCTGCGGTCCGCCGCCATGCACAACAATCGGGTTCATGCCGACCTGTTTGAGCAACACCATGTCCTGGGCAAACAAACGTGCCAGTTCCGGATCACCCATGGCATGCCCGCCATATTTGACGACTATTTTCTGCCCGTTAAAGCGGCGCATAAAGGGAAGAGCCTCGGAAAGCACCTGGGCACGTGCCAGCATGCGATATGCGCTGGCTTCCGACTGGTCTTCTTCAGAACGGGTTTGGTCGTTCATGTCACTTCCCCATATTGTCGCTTTATGTGCCTGCCGGGATCAAAGCAGGGTGGATATTTCTGCCCGCAATTCGGCAAGGCCGGTATTCTTCTCGCTTGAAGTCGCAAAAATCTGCGGCAGGGCTGCCGGGTGTTTGATCAACCCGTCGACCACTTCCTTGATGCGTTTTTCAAGCTGTCCCTTTTTTAACTTGTCTGCCTTGGTCAGTACAACCTGATAAGGCACGGCAGCTTCATCAAGCAGCTTCATCATATCCAGATCAGCCTTCTTGAAGCCATGTCTAGAATCAATCAAAACAAACACACGGCGCAGCGTCACACGCCCACGCAGGTACTGTTTGATCAAAGCATGCCAAGTATCCACGATATCCTTGGGTGCCTGGGCAAAGCCATAGCCCGGCAAGTCCACGATATAGCACGCACCATCAAGATCGAAATAGTTCAACTGCTGGGTCCGGCCCGGCGTGTTTGACGTGCGCGCAATGTCCTTACGGCCGGTGATCGCGTTGATCAGGCTGGACTTGCCAACGTTTGAACGCCCGGCAAAACAGATTTCTGTTTTGTCTTCCGGCGGCAGTTGTTCGAGCTGTGCGACGCCAAGAACGAAGTTAACCGGGCGGCTAAAAAGCTTCCGCCCGGCTTCGATCACTGAGTCTTCATGCGTCGGTATTGCAATTGCCGACCGCAGGTTTTCTTGTGTCATCGTCTTTCCTTCCCCGATCTGTCGGGGATTCTCCCCGAAGGGAAGGTCAACCCGTGAAGGGTAGATGGGGATTAAATCCCCATCTTGTACATGATGTAGCGCTGCTGTGCGATGGACAGCAGGTTGTTCCACGCCCAGTAAATCACCAGACCTGCCGGGAAGCTTGCCAGCATGAAGGTAAAGATGAACGGCAGGAACATCATGATCTTCGCCTGGGTCGGATCAGCCGGCGCCGGGTTCAGTTTCTGCTGCAGATACATGGTAACACCCATGATCAACGGCCAGACACCAATCATCAGCATCTGCGGCGGATCCCACGGGATCAAACCAAACAGGTTAAACAGCGAGGTCGGATCGGGCGCCGACAAATCCTGAATCCAGCCAAAGAATGGCGCATGGCGCATTTCGATGCTGACAAACAGAACCTTATACAGCGCAAAGAAGACCGGGATCTGCACAATGATCGGCAGACAGCCCGAAGCCGGGTTGATCTTCTCACGCTTGTAAAGCGCCATCATTTCCTGCTGCTGACGCTGGCGATCGTCCTTGAACTTCTCGCGCATCTCGGTGATTTGCGGCTGCAGCTTTTTCATCGCACTCATTGATTTGTACGACTTGTTGGCCAGCGGGAACATGATCGCCTTGATGATGACCGTGATGATCAGGATCGAGACGCCAAAGTTGCCAACCAGATGATAGAGATACTGCAGGAACAGGAAGAACGGCTTGGTCAGGAAGTAGAACCAGCCAAAGTCAATCGCGAGATCGAAGTTGGTGATCCCGTAATCCTCGGCATAGGTATCAAGCAGGGTCACTTCCTTGGCACCGGCAAACAGGCGCGTCTCAGCAGCACCTTCGCTGCCGGCCGCAATCGTGCGCGGGGCACCAAGGTAATCGGTCTGATACTTGTCGGCGTTTTCCGCAACATGGTGGCTAAAGCGCGTGGTCATTTCCTCGTCCGAGGAAGGTGCCAGTGCAACCAGCCAATATTTGTCGGTAATGCCAAGCCAGCCACCGGTGGTTTTCTGTTCGATCGCACCGTCATCCGCCAGATCGTCATAATCGATCTCGGTGAGCGTACCGTCGATCACGCCAAGCGGACCTTCGTGCAGGATATAGAACCCGGCAGTCTGCGGCTTGTTCTTGCGCGAAATCAGACCATACGGATACAGAACGACATCGCCGCCGGTATTGTTGACCACCGACTGGTTGACGGTGAACAGATAGTTCTCGTCAATCGCGATTTCACGTTTGAAGGTCAGGCCTTCACCGTTGTCCCAGGTCAGGGTGACCGGGCTGTCTGGTGTCAGCAATTCTTTATCAGCAGTCCACTGGGTGTCGCTGCTTGGCAGCGCCATACCGCTTTTCGCACCGACCCAGCCGAACTCTGCAAAATAGGCATCGTTGCTGCCGGTCGGGTTCAGAACGTGGATCAGCGGGCTGTCAGGTTCTTCGGTCTCGCGGTAATCCTGAAGCTGAATGTCATCGATCACACCACCAACAAGACGAATCGAACCTTCGACGCGCGGGGTATCAATCTTGATTCGTGGCGATTTGGCCAGCGCGTCTTCGCGCTTAACAGCCGGAACAGTGGGTTGACCACCCGGTACGGCCGGACCGGATACCTGCGGCGCGTTGGTTCCGTCCGCATTAAGCTGTTCGCGAACCTGCGCTTCACGAACCTGAGGACCAGGCTCGGGCGCAAAGAAGAATTGCCACCCGATAAGAATCACAACTGCTGATGCAATTGCTACCCACAGGTTACGTTGTTCGTTCATCGCCTCTTTCCGCTTTTTTCAGCCAGCAGGTGCCGACCGCATATTCTATTTACATGACGAAAGCGCCGGGGACCGGTTTTCACCATCCGACGACGCTTTGTTCTGTTCACAGCCACATCCGGGCACGGGATCATAACCATGACCACCCCATGGATGGCAACGCATTATCCGTTTAAATCCCATCCAGCCGCCTTTTAATGCACCATGACGGGCCAATGCTTCGAGCATAAAAGCCGAACAGGTCGGCTGATAACGGCACGACCACCCGATATATGGCGACAAAAACAGCTGATAGCCGCGAACTGCGACTTGAAGAAGACGGGCAAAAAAACCGGGAGCACGCATGAATGTCATTTTCCCGGGCCTCCTGCCTTCGTCGAACCGGCTGACTTGCTGTTGGCGCGTCCTTTTTTCGGACGACGCGCATCAGGCGCAGACGGCTTGGCATCAGGAACCCGACGCAGGGCAAAACGCATATCATCAATCAGCTTGTCAAACGGCCGATCAATGGTCTGCGCACGACCGATCACAACATAATCCCAACCGGGCAATGCGTGTTCGCTCATCAATTGCTCTGCCACAGCACGCAAACGCCGCCGAACGCGATTGCGGACGACGGCCTTTCCCACCTTTTTGGTGACGGTAAACCCGACTCGTACGAGTCGGTCTTCACCGGCGTATTCTGTGTCCGGTTTGATCCCCGGCCGCGGTGCGCCCTGCAGGATCAATCCCTGTGTAACCCATTTCCGGCGGGTGCCCGCAACACGGAGAAACTCCGCCCGCTTTTTAAGGCGTTCCACCGAAACGGTCACGACATTAGGCCGACAGACGCTTGCGGCCCTTGGCGCGGCGTGCGGTCAGCACACGGCGGCCACCGACGGTCGCGCTGCGGGAACGGAAGCCGTGGCGGCGTTTCCGTACGAGTTTGCTTGGCTGGTAGGTGCGCTTCACTGCACTTACTCCGTTCTAAATAAGGTAATCCGATAAAATTCGAGGTCCGCTGTATAGGGCTTCACACCAGAGCTGTCAACTCGTGACAGGGCATTTACCCCCAGAAAACCGGCAATGCCGCCGGGATTTCGTCCCGACGGCATCCGAAATGCGAATTCGTCACCACTCGATACGTTCGACATTGGAGAATGTCAACTCGGAACCGTCAGAAAACACGATTGTTCCCGACGAATCGGTGGACAGTTCAAGGGAGTGTCCCTTGCTTTTGGTAATCTCGCCCTCATCAAGGACAAGGGTCCAGTCGCTCGAGTCGATATTGCTGCCACCGGCCCCGTGCAATTCAATGGTATCGGTGGTCCATCCGTTGGCACCGCCATCAACATGATCATTGCCATCGCCCATGTTGAAGATGAACAGGTCCGACCCACCCCCGCCATAGAGGCTGTCATCGCCAATACCGCCGATCAGGGTGTCATCCCCCTCACCGCCCAGCAAGATGTCGTTGCCAGCCCCACCAAGCAGCATGTCATCACCAGCACCGCCCAGAAGGCGGTCATTGCCGTCACCACCATCAAGGCTGTCGTCATCACCACCGCCATCAAGCGTATCGTTGCCAGCACCGCCCGTGAACGTGTCTTCGCCCCAACCGGCGCTCAGGGTGTCGTCCCCGGCACCGCCGTCAAACACGTTGTCACCGCCATCAGCAGTAAGGATATCGTTGCCATCGCCACCATAGAAGGTGTCATCCCCCCAGGCACCGTGGATCGAGTCATCGCCACCACCGCCCCAGACGGTGTTGTGGCCGCTCCCGGCATCAATGCTGTCGTTACCGTCACCAGCCGAAATGGTGTCCTTGTCGCTGCCGGTGGTGATGCTGTCATCCCCACTGCCGGTATCGATGGTATTGCGGCCTTCCCCGGCGGTAATGGTGTTATTGCCATCACCAGCATCAATCACATCGTCGCCCGATCCGGTCATGATGGTGTCATCGCCGATCCCGGATGCGATGGTGTTTTTGCCTTCGCCGACATTGATATAGTTGTCGCCATCCCCGGCACTGATGGTGTCGTTGCCACTCCCGGCGAGGATGCTGTCATCCCCCGATCCGGTCGTGATGTCGTTCCGACCTTCGCCAGCGCTGACATAGTTGTCACCGTCACCGCCCAGAATGGTGTCATCACCACTTCCGGCGTAGAGGCTGTCATTCCCCGCGCCGGTTTCAATATAGTTGTGGCCTTCGCTGGCATAAACAATGTTGTCACCGGCACTGGACCTGATCGTGTCGCGGTCGCCGCCGCCCGTAATATAGTCATTACCGGTGCCGCCATCGATCGTGTTGCGGCCTTCGCCACCGTGCAGGGTATCGTTGCCACCACCACCATAGATCGTGTCGTTACCACCATCACCGGTAACACTGTCATCGCCATCCCCGGCATAGACCACGTCATCACCGTTGCCAGCCCAGATCGTGTCGTTCCCGGCATTGGTGCTGATGGTGTCATCCCCATCATTACCGCCGACCGTGTCGTTTCCGGATCCGGTTTCAATCACGCCATCGTCGTTCGGGTCCCAGATAACTTCGTCACCGTCCTGAACGGGATCAAAGGTCACTTCAAGAATGGCTGTGGTGGTTGCGGTATCGTCACCATCGCGCGACTGGACCGAAACGGTCAGTTCAAACGTGCCGGCATAATCGCTGGCCGCCGAAATGGTCAGGCCCGACAGTTGTGCTGATGTCAACGTCCAGGTCCCGTCGCCATTGTTGGTACCGGCCGACAGGCTTGCGCCATCCGGCACGCCACTGACGGTAACCGTCAAGGTCTCACTGGCATCCGTGACCGCCGCATCAATATCAAGCGCAACGGCAGTTCCTTCATCGCCGCTGGCATCTTCGACTTCAAGGGTCGGTGTATCCGCCACGCCAGCGACATTCACCGTGATCGTATCACTGACACTGCTGGTATCGTTGCCATCGGTCGATGTCACGGTGACCGCAAGGTCAAACGCACCGGAATAATCATCTGGCGGGGTGATTGTCAGCCCCTCAAGGTCGCCAGCACTCAAAGTCCAGGTGCCATCGCCATTGTTGGTACCGGCCGACAGGCTCGCCCCGTCTGGCACGCCGGAAACCGTAATCGTCATGGTTTCGGAGCTGTCACTCAGCCCTGCATCGATGGCAAGCGCGATATCAGTATCTTCGTTGCCAGAGATATCGGACACATCAAGGCTCGGCGTATCCGCCACACCGCCAACATCCACTGTAATGGTATCGCTAATCGTCGAGGTATCAGTGCCATCGGTCGAGGTCACAGTGACTTCCAGATCGAACGCGCCGGAATAATCCTCTGCCGGTGTCAGCGTCAGCCCTGCAAGGTCCCCCGCTGCCAAACTCCAGGTCCCATCGCCGTTATCGGTACCCGCAGACAGACGCGCACCTTCAGGCACGCCTGAGATTGTCACCGACAGCACTTCCGAGGCATCGGAAAGCCCGGCCTCGATATCAAGGGCAATGTCACTGTCTTCCGAACCCGACGCATCCGACACATCCAATGTCGGCGTATCCGCAACCCCGGCCACATCCACGGTGATCGTATCACTTGCACGGGCAATATCCTCGCCATCGGCAGAGGTCGCCGTAACACGCAAATCGAACGACCCGCTGAAATCCTCAGCCGGAGTAACCGTCAAACCGTCCAGTTGCTCTGGGTTCAACGTCCAGGAGCCATCACCGTTATCCGTACCAGCCGACAAGGTTGCACCTTCCGGAACGCCGGAGATCGTCACAGTCAGCGTTTCGGAACCGTCCGTAAGCCCCGCATCAAGATTGAGCGCGATTGGCGAATCTTCCTTGCCAGCAGCATTGCTGACGTCCAGCGTCGGCGCATCCGCAACGCCGCTCACATCCACCGTAATCGAACCAGTCGTGGTCGCGACGTCTTCGCCATCCGCAGAAGTCGCTGTCACGCCAAGATCAAACGAACCACTAAAGTTCTCAGGCGGCGTGATCGTCAAACCATCAAGCTGCTCAGAGCTCAACGACCAGGTGCCGTCACCATTATCAGTGCCAGCCGACAATGCCGCGCCATCCGGAACGCCTGAAATAGTTACCGTGAGAGTTTCTGAGCTATCGGTAAGACCAGCATTGATATTCAATGCAATGGCATTGTCCTCGTTACCAGAAGCATCCGACAAATCCAGCGTCGGTGCATCCGCAGCACCCGCAACATCAACCGTAATAGACCCGGTTGTGGTCGCGACGTCTTCGCCATCCTCAGAGGTCGCCGTCACACCAAGATCAAACGACCCACTGAAGTTTTCCGGCGGCGTGATCGTCAGTCCTGCAAGTTGCTCAGAGCTCAGCGTCCATGTGCCGTCACCATTATCAGTACCAGCAGACAAGGCCGCGCCATCCGGAACGCCACTGATCGTAACCGTGAGAGTTTCAGAGCTATCGGTAAGCCCTGCATCGATATCAAGTGCAATCGCAGAATCTTCATTCCCCGAAGCATCACTGCCGTCCAGCGTCGGAGCGTCAGCCACACCCGCAACATCAACGGTGATGCTATCTGTGGTCGTCGCGACATCCGATCCATCGGCAGACGTTGCCGTCACACCAAGATCGAACGAACCGCTGAAGTCATCCGGCGGCGTGATCGTCAGACCTGCAAGTTGCTCAGAGCTCAGCGTCCAAGTGCCGTCACCGTTATCGGTGCCCGCCGACAGGGACGCACCATCCGGAACACCGGAGATAGTGACAGTCAATGTTTCACTGGAATCCGTCAGACCGGCATCAATATTCAACGCAATCGCTGAATCTTCGTTGCCGGAAGCATCCGACACTTCAAGCGTCGGCTTATCTGCAACACCGGCTACATCAACCGTGATCGAACCCGCCGTCGTCGCAACATCTGATCCATCCGCCGACGTTGCCGTCATACCGAGATCGAACGAGCCGCTGAAGTCATCCGGCGGCGTAATCGTCAGACTTTCAAGCTGATCCGAACCCAGCGACCATGTGCCATCGCCATTGTCCGTCCCGGCCGAGAGCGTCGCACCATCCGGAACGCCAGAGATCGTTACCGTCAGGGTTTCGGAGCTGTCTGTGAGGCCAACGTCAATATCCAACGCAATAGCTGAATCTTCGTTGCCCGAGGCATCGCTCACGTCCAGCGTCGGTGCATCGGCGACGCCAGCAACATCGACGGTGATGCTGCCCGTGGAGGTCGCAACATCGGAACCATCAGCAGACGTTGCCGTCACACCAAGATCAAACGATCCGCTAAAGTCATCCGGCGGCGTGATCGTCAGGCCGTCAAGCTGATCGGAGCCCAGCGTCCATGTGCTGTCACCATTATCGGTGCCTGCCGACAAGGCCGCGCCATTCGGAACGCCCGAGATCGTCACCGTCAGGGTTTCGGAGCTGTCTGTGAGGCCAACGTCAATATCCAACGCAATAGCTGAATCTTCGTTGCCCGAAGCATCCGACACATCAAGCGTCGGGGCGTCAGCCACACCCGCAACATCAACGGTGATGCTATCGGTGGTCGTCGCGACATCCGATCCATCGTCAGACGTTGCCGTCACACCAAGATCGAGCGAGCCGCTGAAGTCATCCGGCGGCGTGATCGTCAGACCTTCAAGCTGATCCGAACCCAACGTCCACGTGCCGTCGCCGTTGTCGGTTCCAGCCGAGAGTATCGCGCCATCCGGCACACCGGAGATCGTAACAGTCAGAGTCTCTGAGCTATCCGTCAGACCCGCATCTATATCGAGCGCAATGGCGTTGTCTTCGTTGCCCGAAGCATCCGACACTTCAAGCGTCGGCGTATCAGCGATACCAGCAACATCGACGGTGATTGAGCCGGTCGTTGTTGCTACATCCGCCCCATCTGCCGAAGTCGCCGTTACGCCAAGATCAAACGACCCACTAAAGTCCTCAGACGGCGTGATCGTCAAACCTGCAAGCTGCTCAGAGCTTAGCGTCCAGATGCCGTCACCATTATCGGTTCCAGCCGACAAGGTGGAACCTTCTGGAACGCCACTGATGGTGACCGTCAAGGTCTCACTGGAGTCCGTCAGACCGGCATCAATATCTAGCGCAATAGCCGCATCTTCATTGCCCGAGGCATCGCTCACGTCCAACGTCGGCGCATCAGCAACACCGGCAACGTCAACCATGACGGTGTCGGTGACCGATGCGATATCAATTCCGTCCTGCGTGCTCGCGGTAATTTGAAGATCAAAGCTGCCACTGAAATCGGACGGGGGCGTAACGCTGAGACCTTCGAGTTGATCACTGCTCAGAGTCCAGGTGCCATCACCATTGTCTGTACCAGCCGACAGCGTCGCACCTTCTGGCACACCGCTAATCGTTATGGTCAGCGTTTCACTCGAATCCGCCAAACCGGCGTCAATGTTCAAGGCAATCGCGCTGTCTTCATTGCCGCTGGCATCAGAAACATCCAACATCGGGTCATCCGCAACACCAGTGACATCAACCGTGATCGAGCCGGTCGTGGTCGCTACGTCTTCGCCGTCAGCCGACGTTGCCGTCACGCCAAGATCAAATGATCCGCTGAAATCCTCAGGCGGCGTGATCGTCAGACCATCAAGTTGCTCAGAGCTCAGCGTCCACGTGCCGTCACCATTATCGACACCTGCCGACAAGGCTGCGCCATCCGGGACTCCGGAAATGGTCACGTTCAGTGTTTCGGACCTATCCGTGAGGCCCGCATCTACGCTGAGCGCAATCGCACCATCTTCGTTACCGGATGCATCCGACACATCCAGGGTCGGCGCATCTGCAACGCCCGCGACATCAACTGTGATGCTGCCAGTGGTCGTGGCTACATCGGAGCCATCAGCGGACGTCGCCGTCACACCCAGATCAAACGATCCGCTGAAGTCTTCTGGTGGCGTGATGGTCAGACCTGATAGCTGATCAGAGCTCAACGACCATGTGCCGTCACCGTTGTCGGTACCGGCTGACAAGGTCCCTCCATTCGGAACGCTACTGATTGTAACTGTGAGTGTCTCGGAGCTGTCAGTCAGGCTCGCATCAATATCAAGCGCGATGGCGCTGTCTTCGTTACCGCTTGCGCTTGAGACATCCAGAGCTGGTGCATCCGCAACACCAGCAACATCAACCGTGATCGAACCAGTCGTTATCGCAACATCCGATCCATCTGCCGAAGTCGCAGTCACGCCCAGATCGAACGAACCGCTGAAGTCTTCTGGGGGCGTGATGGTCAGACCTGAAAGCTGCTGAGAACTCAACGTCCATGTGCCGTCGCCATTATCGGTACCAGCCGACAAGGTTGCACCGCCCGGAACACCAGAGATTGTGACCGTCAGGGTCTCGTTGGCATCCGTCAGCCCGGCGTCGATGTTCAGCGCAATGGCATTGTCCTCGGTGCCGCTTGCATCGGAGAGATCGAGCGTCGGCGCATCAGCGACCGCAGCGACATCAACGGTGATCGAACTTGTCGACGTCGCGACGTCTTCGCCGTCAGCCGACGTTGCCGTCACGCCAAGGTCAAACGAACCGCTGTAGTCCTCTGGCGGCGTGATGGTCAGATCTGCAAGCTGCTCAGAGCTCAGCGTCCACGTTCCATCACCATTATCGACACCTGCCGACAAGGTTGCGCCATCCGGGACTCCCGAAATGGTCACGGTCAGTGTTTCGGAACTATCCGTGAGGCCCGCATCTATGCTGAGCGCAATCGCGCCATCTTCGTTACCCGATGCATCCGACACATCCAGTGTCGGCGCATCTGCGACACCGGTAACCTCGACGGTAATTGTGCTATTGCCACCACTGGAACCACGCGTCAGACGGATCGGATCGGCGGTAGAGGCGACAGAATCTCCGTCTCTTGATTGCGCAACCACCTTAAGATCAAACGAACCGCTGTAGTTTTCCGGTGGTGTGATCGTCAATCCGGACAGGTCATCGGCATCAAGTGTCCAGGTACCATCACCATTGTCTGTGCCAGCCGACAATTCCGCACCATCGGGCACACCACTGACGATGACACTCAGCACCTCACTGGGATCCGTCAGCGCGGCATCAATATCAAGGGCAATTGCAGTATCCTCAAGGCCTTGGGCATCGGAAACGTCAAGCGTCGGTGTGTCTGCAACACCTTCGACATCAACAGTAATGGTCTCACTGCTGGTGGCGATATCAGATCCGTCGGCAGATTGCGCCGTTACCTCAAGATCAAACGAGCCGCTATAGTTTTGCGGTGCCCGAACTCTCAGGCCATCAAGTTGATCCGGACTTAGCGTCCAGGAGCCATCGCCGTTATTCGTACCAGCGGTGAGGGTTGCACCGTCTGGAACGCCAGAGATTGTCACAGACAGAATTTCACTCGAGTCCGTAAGGCCTGCATCGATATCAAGCGCAATGGGCCGGTCTTCGTAACCCGATGCATCCGACACATCCAATGTCGGCGCATCGGCAACGCCCGCAACATCAACAGTGATGCTGCCGGTCGTTGTCGCAAGATCCGATCCATCTGCCGAAGTCGCCGTTACACCAAGATCAAACGAGCCGCTGAAGTCTTCTGGCGGCGTAATGGTCAGACCTGAAAGCTGATCAGAACTCAACGACCAGGTGCCGTCACCATTATCGGTACCTGCCGACAAGGTTGCACCGTCCGGAACGCCGGAGATGGTAACTGTCAGGGTCTCGTTGGCATCCGTCAGCCCGGCGTCGATGTTCAGCGCAATGGCACTGTCCTCAGCACCACTTGCATCGGAGAGATCGAGCGTCGGCGCATCAGCGACCCCAGCGACATCAACGGTGATTGAGCTGGTCGTTGTTGCAACATCCGATCCATCTGCCGAAGTCGCCGTCACGCCCAGATCAAACGATCCGCTAAAGTCATCCGGCGGCGTGATCGTCAGGCCGTCAAGCTGATCGGAACCCAGTGTCCAGGTGCCGTCACCGTTATCCGTACCCGCAGACAAGGTCGCGCCTTCTGGCACACCACTGATCGTAACCGTGAGCGTTTCTGAGCTATCGGTAAGCCCGGCATCAATGTCGAGCGCAATAGCACTGTCTTCGTTTCCGGATGCATCAGACACATCCAGCGTTGGGGTGTCCGCAATACCCTCCACATCAACCGTAATCGAACCGGTCGTCGTTGCGACGTCTTCGCCATCCGCCGACGTTGCCGTCACGCCAAGGTCAAACGAACCGCTAAAGTTCTCAGGCGGCGTGAGCGTCAAACCTGAAAGCTGCTCAGAACTCAACGTCCAAGTGCCGTCACCGTTGTCCGTCCCGGCAGACAGCGATGCACCATCCGGGACGCCACTTATCGTTATGGTGAGTGTTTCGGAAGTGTCAGTCAGACCCGCATCAATATTAAGTGCAATCGCGCCATCTTCGTTGCCTGCTGCATCGCTGATATCCAGCGTCGGAGTATCGGCGACGCCAGCAACATCGACGGTGATGCTGCCCGTGGAGGTCGCAACATCGGAACCATCAGCAGACGTTGCCGTCACACCCAGATCAAACGAACCGCTGAAGTCATCCGCCGGTGTGATTGTCAAACCGTCAAGCTGATCCGAGCCCAATGTCCAGGTGCCGTCACCGTTGTCCGTGCCAGCCGACAGGGTTGCGCCATCCGGAACACCGGAAATGGTGACCATCAGGGTTTCGGAGCTGTCAGTGAGGCCAGCGTCAATATCGAGCGCAATGGCGTTATCTTCAGAGCCAGACGCATCACTGACATCGAGTGTTGGCACATCCGCCACACCAGTCACATCAACAGTCACAGTATCGGTTGCAGTCGCAATATCCGAACCATCGGCAGAGGTTGCTGTTACACCCAGATCAAACGAACCGCTGAAGTCATCCGCCGGCGTAATCGTCAAACCATCAAGTTGGTCAGAGCCCAGTGTCCAGGTGCCGTCACCATTGTCCGTACCAGCCGACAGGGTCGCGCCATCCGGAACGCCGGATATGGTCACGGTCAGAGTTTCGGAGCTGTCAGTGAGGCCGGCATCAATATCGAGTGCTATCGCATTGTCTTCGTTTCCGGAAGAATCAGACAAATCCAGCGTCGGTGCATCTGCAACGCTGGAGACATCAACGGTGATTGAGCCGGTCGTTGTCGCAACATCCGATCCATCTGCCGAAGTCGCTGTCACACCCAGATCAAACGACCCGCTGAAGTCGTTCGGCGGGGTGATCGTCAGGCCGTCAAGCTGATCAGAGCCCAGTGTCCAAGTGCCGTCGCCGTTGTCGGTTCCAGCCGAGAGTGTCGCACCATCCGGCACACCCGAGATGGTGACCGTCAGAGTTTCGCTGGAATCTGTCAGACCGGCGTCGATATCCAAAGCAATAGCTGAATCTTCGTTGCCAGACGCATCAATGACGTCTAGCGCCGGCGTGTCAGCCACACCCGCAACATCAACGGTGATGCTGCCAGTGGTGGTAGCAACGTCAGATCCATCGGCAGACGTCGCCGTCACGCCAAGGTCAAACGATCCGCTGAAGTCATCGGGTGGTGTTATCGTCAGTCCGTCAAGCTGATCAGAGCTTAACGTCCAGGTGCCGTCAACGTTATCGGTACCTGCAGACAGCGTCGCGCCGTCCGGCACGCCCGAGATGGTGACAGTGAGAGTTTCGGAGCTGTCAGTCAGACCGGCATCAATATCCAGCGCAATTGCCGAATCTTCGTTACCCGAAGCATCGCTAACTTCGAGAGTTGGCGCATCTGCAACACCGGTAACAGCAACCGTAAACGAACCGGTCGTGGCCGCAACATCCGAGCCATCGGCAGACGTTGCACTCACGCTTAGATCAAACGAACCGCTCAAGTCATCCGGCGGCGTGATTGTCAGACCGTCAAGCTGACCAGAGCCCAGCGTCCAGGTGCCGTCACCGTTATCGGTACCAGCCGACAAGGTCGCGCCATCCGGAACGCCGCTGATCGTTATGGTCAGCGTTTCACTCGAATCAGCCAAACCAGCGTCGATATTCAGTGCAATGGAGCTGTCTTCGTTTCCGGAAGCATCGGACAAATCCAGCGTCGGCGCATCTGCAACACCCGCAACATCAACAGAGATCGAACCTGTCGTCGTTGCAACATCTTCGCCGTCGGCAGACGTTGCCGTCACACCAAGATCAAACGACCCACTAAAGTCCTCAGACGGCGTGATCGTCAAACCTGCAAGCTGCTCAGAGCTTAGCGTCCATGTCCCGTCACCGTTGTCAGTCCCGGCAGACAGCGAAGCACCATCCGGAACGCCGCTTATTGTGATGTTGAGTGTTTCGGAATTGTCGGTCAGACCCGCATCAATATTAATTGCAATCGCTGAATCTTCGTTGCCTGATGCATCGCTGATATCCAGCGTCGGTGTATCGGCGACGCCTTCGACGTCAACAGTGAGGTTTTGCATCACGACGGCGGTATCATCGCCATCAGTGGTCGAAACCAGAACCGAAAGATCGATTTCGCCGCTAAAGTTTTCCGCAGGCGTGATGCTCAAGCCTTCGAGCTGATCCGAACTCAGCGTCCAGGTGCCATCACCATTATTCGTCCCGGCAGACAGCGTTGCGCCATCCGGGACACCTTCAATGGTAATCGCGAGGTTTTCACTGCCATCCAGAAGTTCGGTATCGATATCAAGCGCGATCGCGCTGTCTTCCGCGCCACTGGCGTCGGAAACATCAAGCGTTGCACCGTCCGCAACCCCGGTGACGTCAACGGTAAAGCTGGCATTTGTTGTCGCAACACTGCCATTGGCTTCGCGACTGGTTGCCGATATGTCGAGATCAATCGATCCGCTGAAATTGTCCGGCGGCGTCAGGGTCAAACCGCTCAGCTGTCCCGGCGTGAGGGTCCATGTACCATCACCATTATCCGTACCAGCCGAAAGAACAGCCCCGTCTGGCAAACCGGAAATCGTGATGGTGAGCGTTTCATTGCCGCCATCAAGGTCATTAAGGGATGCCGACAGATCAAGGGCAATGGCACTGTCTTCTGCACCGGTGACATCATCCGCACTCAGAGACGGTGCATCCGCGACCTTGGGGTCTTCAACCTCGAGCTCGTCCTCGGTATCAAGTTCATCCTCAAGAAGCAGTTCGTCGTCTTCTTCAAGCTCGTCTTCGGCAACCGCGGCTACTGGCGCTGGAGCTTGTTCAACTGGGGGAATGAAATCGGGACGAAGACCTTCGTCCGTGCCCGGGCCAGGTTCTTCGCGGTCACCGCGCAACGAATTGGTATCGTTGGTCGCAAGCGGAATTTCCGGTAAATCAACCGTGCTCGGTTCCGATTGCAGGGACAGGTCATCTGCCCCGTCCGACCCAAGATTGCTTTGGAATGTGTCAGCCCCGGTATCGAGATTGTTTTCGATCTCGGCCGTTTCATTCAGGGAAATGGTCTGTTGTTCGGTGGCCTCTCTGGCCTGCGCACGTTCCTGACGCTGGGCTGCGGCATTCTGGCGCTGGAAAGCCTGTTGTTCTTCGCCTTGCGGATTTCGGATCTGGGTACCGTAATGAACCGATCCCAGTTCCTGTTCCTGCGGACGCGCGGAACTGTCCTGGTCGTCATGCAATTCGACCAGTTCATCACCCTCGCCATCCTGACCAAGCGAACGCTCCAGATCCTCTGTCGAGGCCTGGTGGTCAAGATCACTCCGACCATCGTCAGAGCGGGAATTTTCAGTATCGCGCGCGTCGTCCGCCATCTAACCCATTCTCCGTAAAGCGCGGAACAGGATAGGCCCGCCCCACACTTCTATACAATAGTATAGATTCACTGGTAACAACCAGCGAAATGTACGGCCAGGCAGTAGAAATGAGGACCATTTCCAGCGGGACCAGATAATTGCTCAGCGTTCGCTAAACGCTTGATCAAGCGAAACATAGACCGGCTTCAACAGATATTGAAGGAGAGTCCGCTCCCCGGTCTGGATATCGGCCTGGACCGTCATCCCGGGAATGATCTTCTGAGCTGAAGCACCTTCGCCGACTGCATCGGCTTCGAGCGCAACCTTGCCCTTATAATACGGACGTCCATCCTCATCAACAAAAGTAGAGGCCGATATCGATACCAATTCACCGTTGATCCCGCCATAGCGGATGAAATCAAACGCACTGACCTTGACCGTCACCGGCTGGCCAAGGTGAACATGGCCGATATCCTCGGTCGAAATGCGGGTTTCGGCGATTAAAACATCATCAACCGGCACCAGCTCCATCACCACCTGTGCAGGGGCAATGACACCGCCAATGGTGGTGAACTGAAGGCCTTTGATATAGCCCCGCGTGGGCGCAATGATTTCAAGCCGGTCGACGCGATCCCGCAGTTTGCGCAGCGCTTCGCGGGCCTGGGCAATTTCGCCGCCCAGACGGCCAAGTTCGGTAATGGCCTCTTCGCGTTGCGTTTTTTCAAGCTCGTTCAGGCGCAAGTTTGCCTCGGCGATGGTTTCGCGCGCCCGCGCCTTTTCGGCAATCACACCCGAAAGGTTACCTTGGGCTTCGTTCAGTTCACGCTGGATATTGAGGAACAGCACCTTGGAATTAAGCCCCTGCTCATAGAGCGACCGGCGCATGGTGACTTCCTGGCTTAGAAGATCGACCGATTTGCGAAGGGTTGCTTCCTGCTCGCTCAGTTGGGCCAGTTCGGCATTGCGTTCCTTGATCTGGACCTCAAGGATTTCACTTTGGTTGGCATCAAGCTCGGTCTGGATGCGATAAATCTCATCCTGATTCTGCGCAAGTTCCGGATATTGCACCATCAGGGTGGTGAAATCCGGTTCGCGGCCCTCGGCCAAGGCGCGGTAACGTTCGGCTTCAAGCTGCAAGTTGCCAAGCCGTGTTTCGGTCTGGGACAATTCCGCCTGCGCCCCGTCGGCCTTGAGCCGGATCAGAACCTGTCCCTGCTCAACCAGATCACCATCGCGCACCATGATCTGCTCGATAATACCGCCTTCAAGATGCTGGATCTTGTTGACCGCACTGGTCGGCATGACCTGCCCGAATGTGATCGCAGTTTCCTTGATTTCGGTGGTCGCAGACCAAGCAATCAGGGCAAGGAAGCCGACCGAGAGCATCACCATGGCTGAGCGCACAAAGACGGAAATGCCACCTTCTTCAAGCAGGACCGCATGCGACAAATACCGCGCCATGCGCCGGGATCGCCGGAACCGCTGGATCGCAGTATCCTGAACTGCTGCTTCACTCATAGGTAGCCTCCGTCTATCACTTGCTGCTTGATCCGTTCGGGCGGCCCGTCGCCGCGCAACTGGCCGCCTTCAAGCACAAGAATGCGGTCCGCCAAATCCAGATGACTTGGTCGATGGGTAATCAGGAAAATGGTCGAACCACCACGCAGACGATTGATCGTGCTTTGGAAGGCACGGTCGGCGCGCTGGTCCAGACCATTGGTGGGTTCATCAAACAAAATGATCGGCGCTTCGCGCACAAATGCCCTGGCAAGTGCCAGCCGTTGCAGGAAACTGGCCGAAAAGCGTGATGAATGCTGATCACCAACGCGGGTCTTGAACCCGTTCGGAAGTGATTCAATTTCATCAAGAATACCTGCCGCCATACAGGCCATGCGCAGATCATCATCGGTTGCGACCGGATTGGCCAGACGCAGGTTTTGCGCAATCGATCCACGGAAAAACTCGATATCCTGCGGCACATAGGAAATGGCCTGACGCAGGGTCTGCGGATCCATCTGGCGGATGTCCGCACCATCAATCAAAACGGCCCCCGCCTGCGGCTGATACATGCCCGCAATCAATTTGATCAGCGATGATTTCCCCGCTCCGTTCGCACCGACCACGGCAACCACCTGGCCCGGTTTAATATCGAAATTGACCCCGACCAGGGCCGGATCGGAATCCGCACTATAGCGGAAACTGACACGTGAAAATGTCACGGCACCGTCAAAACGATGTTGCTCGACCGAACGCGGGACAAGGTCCCCTTCGGGCGCAATGGTCATCAGGCGATTGATCTGGCGCACACTGCCGCGCAACTGCGCCAGCCGTGGCATGCCCAGAAACGCCTGATTGATAGGGCCAAGAACCCGCCAGGCCAGCATCATCGATGCCACCAGCGCACCGACACTCATTTGGGCTTCCATCACCCGCTGCGCGCCGAAGGCAAGCACAAGCGCGCCGGACGTAATCATCAGTACCTGGGCCAATGTATTGATGACGTTATTGACCATCGCCACCCGATAGCCGGAATAGGCCGTATCAGCAGAAATATCGCGAAAGCGTGCCAGCCAGCGTTGCTCGGATGCGGTGTATTTCAGTGCCGACATCTTGCCGACGGTCTCGACCAGGAATTCCTGACGGTTGGCGCCATGACGACCAAGTTCGGAAACGCGGCGCGCGACAATTGGAAATGCAACGATGCCGATCAGTGCGAACACACCGATCAATGCAATCGGGATCAATGCCAGCCAGCCGCCAAGATAGAACATGACAATCAGGAACAGCGGCACGAACGGCATTTCCATCATCACCAGGGCCATCGGCCCGGTAAAGAATTCACGCACGCTTTCAAAGTCGCGAATACGCGAAATCTGTACACCTACTGGCGCACGTTCGGTGAAGGCCGGTGGCAAGGACAACAGCCGTTCGAAAATGGCACCACTGACAAGCGTATCGAGGCGGGCACCGAAGTGACTGACGATCTGACTGCGCAAGGAGCGCAAAACCCAGCTCAGGATCAGGACGATGCCAATCCCGATGGCAAACTGGATCAACATCGGGATTGAGCGTGTGCCGATCACACGGTCATAGATGCCCATGACGAAGATCGGGGTTGCCAGCGCCAGGATGTTCAAAACAAACGTCATCGCCAGCAACTGATGAAGCAGCCCCGAAAACCGGTCGGCAATACCCCCAAACCAGCCGCGCTTATCATCTTCCAGATAACGTTCACGGCGATCCGCCGCCGAGAACTGATAAATCTTGCCCGGAAGGGCCGATAGCTTGATGACCATTTCCCGATCCGTGCCGCCATCAAAGACGCGCACACCATTTTCTTCGGGCCGGATCACGACAAGGGCCGTTCCCTCGTCCGGGACAAACAGACACGGCATCAGGCGTTCGTCGATCTGATCAAGCGTCGCGTCGATTTCGCGTGACTGATAGTTCAGATGCGCCATGACATTGCGGAAATCGGTCAGATCAAGCGCCTGATCCATATGCGGCAGGGCCTCGGCGACCTGACGCGGCAATCCGCGCCATCCCAAGGCCTGAAGCAGCGGCCAGACACATGCGTCGAAATCGGACAGCGCATCGGTGCTTTCCAGCCCCATCCGATAGTTCATCGCATAGTCCATGTTTTCGAGCTTTTTCATCATGCCTTCGACCCCGCTGCTGCGGGGGTGCCGGTATTTTCGGCGGCCTTGGCAGTTCGGTTTGTACGACGCAGAACAGGCACAAGATGTTTATCGATCAGGCGATATTGCTTGTTGGCCATAGCAATAAGCGACGGGCGATGCGACACCATCACCAGCGTGCAGTGCTTTTTAAGCTCCACCATCAGGCTGGTCATGATGTTGTCGCCCGCCATATCAAGCGAACTGTTGGCTTCGTCAAACAGGACAATGCGGGGGTAATCGATCAGGGCGCGGGCAACCGCAATGCGCTGTTTCACGCCTCGTGGAAGTGTTTCAGAGGCCTGACCACCAACTTCCGTGTCATAGCCTTCGGGCATGCGCATGACGATATCATCAAGCCCCAGACGCCGCGAAATCTCGATCACGCGGTCGACGCCGATTTCCTTGCGGAATCCACTGATGTTTTCAAGGATCGTGCCCTTGAACATCACGCCATGCTGCGGCAAATAGGCAACCTGACGACGGGTGGATTCGGCGGTGTAATCCGCCGGATCCTTGCCATCCAGAAGCACTTCGCCCCGATCCGGACGCAAGGCCCCCATCAGAAGCCACAGAAGTGTGGTTTTGCCGGTGCCGTTGTCGCCGGTAATGGCGATGGAATCTCCCGCCTCCACCACCAGATCAAGGTTTTCGAAGATCTTTTTGCCATCCGCATGGGAAAACGCGACATTGCGCAACTCGATCTTGCCATCAAGCAACGGCATTTCCGCCGCCCCAAGCTGGTCTTCTTCTTCGATTTCAAACAGCTCGTTGACGCGCTGACGCGCAACACGAATGTTCTGGAATTGCGTCCACAGGGTCATGGCACGCTGAAGCGGCTGGATCGAACGGCCCGACAACATCGTGCAGGCAGCAAGCCCCCCCACGGTCAAAGTCCCGTTAATCACAAAAACACTACCGACAGAAGCCACCAGCACCATGGTCAGCATCGAAAAGGTCGCGCTGGCATTGACCGCTGTGTGGGCCGAACGTGCGGCCCGCAGATCATCACCCGAACATTGTGTCTGGAGCTGATCATGACGGCGGATCATCAGGTTTTCCATCGCCATCGATTTGATGGTGTGAATGCCCGTCAGGGTTTCGATGATGAAGTTATAGCGCCGTTCATCGGACTGGCTGCGATCATCAAGTGCGCCCCGCAACTGATGGCCCAGAAACATTGCTGTCAAAAAGAACGCCAGAAGAATACCAAGCGGCACAAGCACCAATTGACCGCCAATCACGGCAATCAGGGCCAGGAACAAAACAATGAACGGCAGATCGACAACCGCACCAATTGCCTGCCCGGAATAGAAGTCGCGCAGCATATTCAGGCTGTTAAGGCGCTGCAGATGAAGACCCGGTGCGGTTTTGCCATAGTCAGTCAAGCTTGCCGACAGCAAATGTCCAACCGCCTGCTGGGAACTGTAATGTTCAAACTTCGCCGCCGAGAGCGAGGAGATATACGCCCGGCCAAGACGCAGGATCGCCTCAAGCACAAGCGCCCCCAGCACCCCGAAAATCAAAAGGGTCAGCGTCGGGATGGAACTGTGTGGCAGGACCCGGTCATAGACCTGCAAAAGGGTAATCGGCAGCGCAAGCGTCAGCAGGTTGATCACCAATGCTGTGATCAACAGTGCGAAACGGCCGGTGCGCAAGTGCGACAATGTACCGATATTCAATCGAGACCGACGTCTCATCACGCAGGCGAGCTCCAGATCTTCACAAAACCTACCACCCCAAAGTAGAGGGCATATACAATCAGATAGGATGCATACCGGATTGCCCCAGCCAAAGCAAGAAAATCGTGACGAGATTACAACCTGATGTGATCCATTCCACCCCGTGTAAACGGGCACGGGTCAGTTATGGGATACATATTAGCGATACCAGCACATACTATTCATTACTGCCATCACCGCGCAACCGATCCAGTGCCCGTCGCTCGGCCTTTGTCGGACGCCCCGCCCCCGCGTCGCGTTCGGCCAAGGGTGCGGTACGGATATCCGACGCAACTTCCTTTTTGGGTGTTCGCGGCGGGGAATGATCGGCATAAAGCGCCTGGGCTTCGGGCGCTGGGCCGCGTCGTTCACCAAGGGCGACAACCTCGACCACGCGCAGGTGCGGCCCCTGAAAAAACTGCAGGCGATCACCGGCAACCACCGTGACGCTGGCTTTGGAAACCGACTGACCATTCAGAACAATATGCCCGGCTTGGCATGCCTTGCTGGCAAGCGATCTGGTTTTGTAAAACCGCGCATGCCAAAGCCATTTATCAATACGAAGCTTCTCTGCCTGTTCCTTCACGGCCAACGATTTCCTGAAATCAACGGGATATTATACAGTTGGAAAGCAGAACGGCGACCCACAAGGGTCGCCGCTCGATACATGATATCTGAAACGATCAGCCCTTGGCTTCAAGCATTTCCTTAAGCTTGGCAAACGGCGAGTCTTCATTGATCTGGTTGGCTTTTTCCGGCGCCTGATTGCGGCCACCGCCCGGTTTGCCACCGCGGCCACCTTTGCCGCCCTGGTTCGGACGATTGCCACCCTTGCCTTTCGGGCCACCTTTGCCGCCACCACGGGCTTCCTGACGCGGTCCGCGCTGACCACCACGGTTTTGTCCGCCACCGCGTTTGCGACGATCAACACGGACGAAGTATTTGACTTCGACCAGCTCGTCACCATCGGCATCGGTTTCAACCGCCGGCGTTTCCGAAGTTGCTTCGGCAGACGCATCCGCAGCGACCTCTGCCGGTTCTGCCTTTGCTTCTGCCGGTGCTGCTGGCTCCTCGGCCGGGGCATCAGCCTTGGCTTCGGTTGCAGCCGCCTCAGAACCCTCTGCGGTTTCAGCTTCGGCTTTGCCCGCTTCAGGTTTGGCTGCCTTGGCAGCTTCTTCGGCCTTTTTCTCGGCTTCCTTGGCTTCAAGCTCGGATTTCTTGACCTTGGTTACCTCGGCGCGCCAGCCAAGTGCGGTAAACACACCTTCGGCCTGTTCGACCGTGCAGCCCAAAAGCGACAGCAGATCAGGATCCGGACGAACTTTGCCATCGTTTTCACGTGCCTTCTGACGCAGAAGGGCGGCAAAACGTTCAAGCATGTCGACACGGGCGGCAAGCGGGCCAACCGGCATGTAACCGGCAGCCAGATAGAAGCCCTTGGAATTCGCACGGTCGTTGGGGACCGAGGTCCGGCCAGCCGGCGGCAGTTCCGGAAGGGCATCAAGTTCGCGTGCAACTGCCCAAAGAATGCCGCGCAGCTCAACCGGATCCGGTTTAAGCGCGTCGAGCACATGGACGGTTTCAACACCCAGACGCACGCCAAGCTTGGCGAGTGCTTTGCGGTCTTCGTCCGACAGGTCCTTGACCAGACTTTCGAGTTCCGAACGCGGCACACAGCCCAGACCTTCGTTCAACTGGAACAAAAGTCCGCGAATCGGCCCGGACAGCTGACAGTCGCGCAGACGGGTCAGCATTTTAAGGCGCGTTTCGATATGGGAATTGATGAAATTCTGCAGACGGGTGCGTACCCGTTCGCGGGTCGGACCGTCAAAGAACTCGCTATCGATGACCTGAACTTCGGGCGACAGAACCGTGTCACCTTTTTTCAGCACACCAACCGGCGAACCGTTCCACAGCACCTGAAGCTGGCCGTTTACTGCGAACTTGTCGTCTTCGTCAGTTTCAAGTTGTTTGACACGTTGGGCGATTTCGCCGGTCAACGCGCGACGTGCGGCACTGGCAATCGCCTTGCCTTCAAAAGCAGCATCGGTTTCATCAGCAATGAAACGGAATCCGTCAAGACGGCCGACAAATTCACCTTCGACCTGTACTTCACCATTCGCAGTGATGGTAGACATGAGTTCAGACTTGTCCTTGAGACTTTTCAATAAAACCGAGGTCCGTCTGTCAACGAACCTTTGGGTCAGGCGTTCATGTAGCACATCTGAGAGCTTGTCCTCAATGGCCCGCGTGCGTTCCTGCCAATGATTGGCATCTTCGAGCCAGTGATGCTTATGCGATACATATGTCCAGACGCGAATACCTGCCAAACGTGATGACAACTGGTCAATATCACCATCATAACGATCCAGACGCAAGATTTGTTCGCCCAACCAGTCAATGGGCAGTTTGCTTCCGGGTTTCGCAAGATAGCGATAGATAGATGTTAGCAGCCTCGGATGGGCATCGGTATGGATATTTCTGAAGTCGGGAATCTGGCAGATTTCCCACAATAATTGCACCCGATCCGGGGCGGTTGCGATGCGCGCGACATCCTCGTTGCGCGCCAGATGATCGAGCATGATCTCGTCAACCGGTTCGCGCGCCAAAATAAGGGTCGGGTCATCCGACCGCCGACGCAGCGATTTCTGCAGCGCATCCACGGTGCGAAAATCAAGTCGCGCGTTGCGCCAGAACACTTTTGCAAGCGGCTCGAACTCGTGTTCTTCGATCTGTTCGATAATGTCGGGATCAATCCCCGAAAGATTTCCCGTCACCCCGAACGTGCCATCATTCATGTGACGTCCGGCACGACCGGCAATCTGGGCGGTTTCAGCCGCGGTCAGGCCACGATTGAACTTGCCGTCAAACTTGCTCATCGCGGCAAAGGCCACGTGGTTGAGATCAAGGTTTAACCCCATGCCGATTGCATCGGTGGCAATCAGATGCTCGACCTCGCCATTCTGGAACATCTCGACCTGGGCATTACGCGTGCGCGGGCTCAGCGCGCCAAGCACCACCGCCGCCCCGCCCTTTTGACGGCGCACCAGTTCGGCAACGGCATAAACTTCCTGGGCTGAAAACGTCACCACCGCCGACTGGGCTGGCAGGCGCTGGATTTTCTTGGCCCCGTTATACGTCAGAGTCGAAAACCGCTCCCGGCGATCGAATTCGACATTATCGACCAGCTTGCGGATCACCGGACGAATGGTTTCCGCCCCCATGAACATGGTTTCATGGCGTCCGCGCGCATGCAACAGCCGGTCGGTGAAGACATGACCGCGTTCCGGGTCCGCACACATCTGGATTTCATCAATCGCCAGGAAATCAACCTGCTTGGCGACCGGCATGGCTTCGACCGTGCACAGGAAATAACGCGCTGTTTTCGGAAGAATACGTTCTTCGCCGGTGATCAATGCCACCGCGCCCTTGCCGACCTTGGCGACCGCGCGGTCATAGTTTTCACGCGCCAGAAGTCTGAGCGGGAACCCGATCATCCCGGTCGTATGTGCCAACATCCGTTCCATGGCGAGATGGGTCTTGCCGGTGTTGGTCGGCCCCAGTATGGCAAGGATACGAGGACCGGTTCGGGTTGAAATCTGCATCAAACTTTTCCAATCGACAGCCCAATGATCCGGGCCATCGCAATCATTGGGCCTTTCAACACGCGAACCAGCACCATGTCAAGCTTTCTGCCTGCCGTCGCAAGGCGCATCAAACTGGCGTATCGCGGCCCAAACCCGCCTATTCTTCCTTGAGTTCAAGCAATCTTGCCCCCGGGCCATCGGCCCCAAGCGTGTCTCCGGGGTTGTATAGCGGGCATGCAGAAATCGACAGGCAACCACAACCGATGCATTTGCCCAGCTGATCGCGCAAACGGGTCAATTGCTCGATGCGTTCATTCAAATCATCGCGCCATTGCGATGAAAGCTTTTCCCAGTCTTTGATGGTCGGCACGGTATTGGGGGGCAGTTTATCGAGCGCCGCCCCGATTTCCGACAGCGGGATACCGGTTTTCTGCGCGACCTTGATAATGGCGAGCTTGCGCAACACGCCGCGGTGAAAACGGCGCTGGTTGCCATCGGTGCGGATCGAGCTGATCAAACCTTTGCGTTCATAAAAATGCACCGCCGATACGGCAATACCGCAACGACTTGCGACTTCTCCGACGCTCAGATAGCGCTGCAACACGCCTTTTTCTGCCATTTTCCCTGCTCTCCTTGCCTGCTTTGAAAAAGTTCCAAAACGCGCTTGACCTTAACATTAGTTAAGGTTTTAGAACCTTACTCATTGAAGCGAAATTGGCAAGGAGAGAACGCCGTGAAGGAGACATTTAATATCGCCGTCATCTTTGGCAGTGCGCGCGAAGGTCGCTTTTGCGATACGGTCGGGACCTGGGTCGTTGAAACCCTAAAATCGGATCACGAGCTTTCTGTTGATACGATTGATCCCGCTGTTTTGAACCTGCCCGCGGCCCATGTTGGTGCTGATCACCCTGCGGTCGCGCACCTTCATACTGCCTTAACTGAGGCCGATGGTTTCGTCGTCGTTACACCGGAATACAATCACAGCTTTACCGGCGAGCTAAAGCTTCTGATCGATGCCGCCAAGCAACAATGGAAACGCAAACCCGTCGGGTTTGTATCCTATGGCGGAATGTCAGGTGGCCTGCGCGCCGTTGAACAATTGCGTCTTGTCTTTGCCGAATTGCATGCGGTGACCCTGCGCGATGTCATAAGCTTTGCCCAAGCCTGGGACAAATTCGATGATACCGGTCGGCCAATAGACCTCGAAGGCACGAATAACGCCCTTCGTCACATGATGACCGATTTCAAATGGTGGGCTGGCGCACTTCGCGATGCGCGTTACCCGCAAAGCAAACACCATCTTCTTGAGGCGATTGCATAACGCACGTCCTCTCCGTGGCTGAAGCGACTTCCCCGGTCGGTTCACCCCCCGTATCAGTCCGGCACTGTTCAAATCCCCCAACCCCGGTGGTGTCGGGCTGATACATTTTCCAACCACCTCGTGCCACCACACGACAAAGCGGGGCGACCATCCGGTCGCCCCGCCTCCTTTTCAAACGTATTCGGTGACCTTAGTGGTTGCGCATCTTGTCGGCATATTCCTTGAGCTGCCGACGTGCGGCCTGAAAACTGTTTTTCAGCGCGATATAGACATCCTCATGGGCATGATCAGCACTATCGCGCTTCACCATGATTTCCTTGCCCGGCACATTGATGCCGAAATGCACGGCAAAACGGTTTCCATGGTTATGAGATGCCTGCGGGCGTTCCACTACAACATGACAACTGGTCATGCGATCGAAGGTTTCTTCCAGTTTTTGCACCTTGAAACGAATGCGCTCGTCCAGCGCATCAGACTGATCAACATCACGGTAGGTGATTTGAACGGGAACCTTCATGGTACGGCCTCCTGTGTAAAGCCTTGGACGCAAGACAGGGCGTTGCACCCTGCCGATTACCCTAGCACTTTTGCTGCTCGGGAACTTTCAGGAACGCTTCCAGAATGTGGCGTGCGCCCCTGTTATTAAAGCCTCTATATTTATACTTAGGATACAAGACTTGCGCTGCAAGATGCGTTGACGCATATCAAGCTCGGTTTAAAGTTCACCCCGTTAAGGTGTCGGTCCTTCTACCAATATCGGAGGAGGCTGACAGACGCTTGAAACAAAGGAGAAAAAAGAGGTCATGACGGAAGAAAAAATGCGGTTCGAGGCTGAGGTTAGCCGACTGCTCGATATCGTTGTCCACTCGCTTTATTCCAACAAGGACATCTTCCTGCGCGAGCTGATCTCCAACGCCTCGGATGCGTGCGATAAGCTGCGCTATGAAGCGATTGCCAAACCGGATTTGCTCGCTGGCGATGCCGATTTCAAGGTGCGCCTTCTGACAGATAATGTCCGCAATGTTCTGACGATTGCCGATAACGGGATCGGGATGAACAAGGAAGATCTGGTCGAAAACCTGGGCACCATTGCCAATTCCGGCACCGCGAAGTTCCTTGATGCCGTTTCGAAATCCGACAACGCCAAGGATGTCGACCTGATCGGTCAATTCGGGGTCGGTTTTTATTCCGCCTTTATGGTCGCCAACAAGGTCGAAGTCGTCAGTCGCAAGGCCGGCGATGATCAGGCATGGAAATGGTCATCTGACGGCAAGGGCGAATACACCATTGCCGAGGCCGAAATGGAAGGCCGCGGCACCCAGATCACCCTGCATCTGACCGACGACAACAAGGAATTCACAGACGAACATCGTCTGCGTCATATCGTCAAAACCTATTCCGACCATATCGGCATTCCGGTGGTCCTGATGAAGGGCGACGGTGATGAAACGCTCAATGAGGCCTCCGCTCTCTGGACCCGCCCGAAAAGCGAGATCACCGAAGAACAATACAAGGAATTCTACAAGCACACCTCGCACGCCTTTGATGATCCGTGGAAAACCATCCACTATCAGGCCGAAGGTGCGATTGAATATACCGGGCTGCTTTACCTGCCGACCATGCGCCCGTTCGATCTCTATGATCCGCAGCGCACAGGCCATCTGAAGCTTTATGTCCGCAAGGTCTTCATTACCGAAGGTGCCAACGAATTGCTGCCGCCGTGGCTGCGTTTCGTATCCGGTGTGGTCGACAGTCAGGACCTGCCGCTTAACGTCTCGCGCGAGATGTTGCAGGACCATCCGCTTCTGACCAAGATCAAGAATGGCCTAACCAAAAAGGTCCTGTCCGAACTTGAGACCGCGGCCAAGAAAGATACTGAGGGTTACGAAACCTTCTGGGAAAACTTTGGCTCGGTCGTCAAGGAAGGCTTGTACGAAGATCAGACCAACCGTGATCGTATCCTCAAACTCGCCCGGTTCCGCTCGACCCATGGCGATGGCTGGACCACACTTGCCGACTATGTCGAACGGATGAAGGACGGCCAGAAGGCGATCTATTATATCAGTGGCGAGGATATCGACGCCCTTAAACGCAGCCCGCAACTTGAAGGCTTTGCCGCCAAGGGGATCGAAGTCCTGCTTCTGACCGATCCGGTTGATGAATTCTGGATGCCGTCTGTCGGCCAGTTTGATGGCAAAGACTTCAAATCTGTCACCCGTGGCGGTGCGGACCTGAACGACATCAAGTCCGATGACAAGGATGATGCCAAGGACGAGAAAAAGGATGATGCCGCAAATGAGGCATCGGTCAGTGCACTGATTGCCGCGATCAAGGTCGCACTTGGCTCCGGGGTCAAGGACGTTCGGGAATCAGATCGCCTGACCAGTTCAGCCTGCTGTCTGATTGCCGATGAAATGGGCATGGATCTGCGCATGGAACGCCTGATGAAACAGCACAACCGTGTTGATGAAATCAGCCCGCGTATCCTTGAAATCAATCCAAAGCACAGCCTCATCAAAAAGCTGTCTGACATTGCGACCAAGGATGCCAAGGCCCCGATCCTTCATGACGCTGCCCTGCTGTTGCTTGATCAGGCCCGCATCCTCGAAGGCGAAGCCCTGCCCGATCCGGTCAGCTTTGCCCGTCGCCTTGATACCGTTATGGAAAAGGGACTTTAAGACCCCGACCAAGGACACCAATACCGTTTCTGAAACGAAAAAAGGGCAGCCCCAAAAGGGCTGCCCTTTCTCTTTGCGCTCAGACATTAGGCGGAATTACGGATCCGCTTGATGAACTGGTCAACTTCCTGGCTCAGGGTTTTGGCCTGTGCGCCCAACTCATTGGCCGCCGACAATACCTGTGTCGACATCGAGCCGGTTTCGTTAGACGCCTGGGTCACATCGCTGATGCTTGCGGAAACCTGGGTGGTTCCGTGCGCAGCTTCCTGGACGTTGCGCGAAATTTCATTGGTCGCAATCGTCTGTTCACGCGCAGATACCGCCACGGTCGATGCCCGGTCGCTGATCTGGCGGACCATTTCGCGGATGGTTTGTACTGCGTTGATCGACACATCCGCACGGCTTTGCATTTCGGAAATCTGGTTCGAGATTTCCTGGGTTGCCTTGGCCGTTTGGGATGCAAGGTTTTTAACCTCGTTTGCAACAACGGCAAATCCCTTGCCCGCGGCACCGGCACGTGCGGCCTCGATGGTGGCATTAAGCGCCAGAAGGTTGGTCTGCGAGGCAATGTCCTCGATCAAAGAGGCAACATTTCCGATCTGCTCGACACTTTCTTGCAACGAAACCATCGTGTCGTTCGTTTTGTCTGCTTCAAGCGATGCGCTCTGGGCCAGTTCGGACGCACCATCAATCTGCTGATTGATCTCGTTGATCGACACCGAAAGTTCTTCGGTTGCGGACGCGGCCGACTCAACGTTGGTGCTTGCCTGTTCGGTTGCGGCAGCAACCGAAATCGACTGACGGTTTGTTTCCTCGGCGATCGCAGACAGGTTGCCGGCACTGGTTTGCATCTGCTGGGCAGCGCTTGATACGTTCTCAACAACTTTCTTAACAGATGCCTCGAACTCGTCGGCCATCTTGTTCATGGCAGCCTTTTGCCGTTCTGCGGCGCGTTTTTCGCTTTCGACTTGTTCTTTCTGCAGCTCTTCCATTTTCTGGGCGTTTTCTTTGAAGACCTGGGTGGCTTTTGCCATGTCGCCAATTTCATCGCCACGATCAAGGCCAATAATCTCAACCTCAAGATCGCCACCTGCAAGTTTTGCCATTGCGGCCGTCATGCGATTGATCGGCCCGGAAATGCCATTCCCGATCAGAACCGCCAGACCGAGCCCGACAGCAACGGCAATCGAGATGGTGGCGATGATGATCGTGTTCGTCATGCTGACGCGTTCGGCATTGTCAGCCTTGCGCACGTCGATCAGCTTGGCTTCTTCTGCTCTGAAGTCAGCCATGATCTGGCGGAACTTGTCGAAATACTGCTTTCCGCGTGCTTCACCAACAATGTTGGCTATGTCATTCATTGTTTGCCCGTTGCCCACTTCACCACGCATCTTGATGTAGGGCTCGGTGATATTGGCCTGCCAATCCTTAAGGACGTTGGCTGCCTCTTCGAGACGCGCGACCTGTGGCGGGTTGTCACTTACGGTCTGCTGCAGTTCTGCGATGTTTTTATAAGTATTCGCCTGGCCCTGCTTGTAGGGATCGAGAAACTCTTCTTTCCCGGCCAGCAAATAGCCACGCATGCCGGTTTCCATATTGACTGCCGAGGCAACTATAGAATCAGCAACCGAGAGAACCTCGTATGTGTGGTTTACCCAACGGTTCGACTCCGTCAGTTTGTGGAGACTGTTTGAAGCCACCAGACCAACGCCGATAAGGCACAGAAGAGGGAAACCAACCCCGATCATAAACTTGGTTTTGGTTTTAAGGTTAGAGAACTTAAGCATTCGCATTTCAGTGATCCTGGAAAGAGAAAGCCCACCCTCACAACCTTTGGCCACCAGGACGGGCTTGCCGCGAGAGCATATACTTAAGCATCCACCTCGCACCTATACTTTGGTATCGATCGTATATATCTGATCAAATTTCAACCCTTAAGTATAGATTTACGCGAAAAAAACTGACCCCTCACACGCCGCCAAAATAACACATTGAAAATAAATGATTTTCTATATCTTCATGGACTATTTGCAGGTTCATATTTAAAAGAAGCGCGCACAGTCAGCGCACGCAATCCGGAACAGGGGCCTTCCAACCATGATGAACTGGCAGCAATTGCTTTCTCCAGCTCGGCTTGGGTCGCGTCATTCCAGTGTGGGTACATTTGGCCGGTCCGATTTTCACAAGGACTATGACCGGATCATTTTTTCGGCGGCCTTTCGCCGCTTGCAGCGCAAAACGCAAGTTCATCCGCTGCCGGAAAATGACAATGTCCACACCCGCCTGACCCACAGTCTGGAAGTATCCTGTGTTGCCCGGTCTTTGGGGTTGATGGTCGGGAACCGCCTGCATGAAAAGGGCAGCCTGCCCGATGCGATTGAGCCGGACCATATGGCCGCCATCGTACAGGCAGCCGCACTTTGCCATGATATCGGCAACCCGCCCTTTGGTCATGCCGGGGAATATGCCATCCGCCAATGGTTTGTCGATGCAAACCCGAAATTCACCGAAGGCCTGACAGAGGAACAGTTTGCCGATCTGACAACATATGAGGGCAATGCCCAGGGCTTCCGCCTCCTGACCAACAAACGGACCGGTCTGTATGACGGCGGCATGCGCCTGACCTATGCGACCCTCGCAAGCTTTTTGAAATATCCTTGGTCAGCCGCCGGAAGTCCCTTTCCGCAGAAAAAGAAATTCGGCGCCTTTCAAAAGGAATTCGGCCTGCTTGAAGAAGTCGCCGATGCCACCGGGTTGATCCGCACTGGCGATCAGGCCTTTTGCCGTCACCCGCTGGTTTATCTGGTCGAGGCTGCTGATGATGTTTGTTATGCCCTGATCGATATCGAGGACGGCGTTGAACTGGAACTTGTCGATTTCGACATTCTTGAAAAGATGCTGCTGCCCTGCATCACGGATGACCTGCCGGCCGAGTACAACCGTGAACCCAATGTCAGCCGCAAGATTTCCTTCCTGCGGGGTAAAATCATTGCCGGTGTTCTTGATGCACTGGTTGATGCCTTTGTCGCCAACGAGGAGGCGCTTCTGGCTGGCGAATGGAAGGGAGATCTTCTGGCATGTGCCAAGGGGCCCTTCAATGACCTGATCGCGCAGGCCAAGTCATTTTCCGAAAAGCAGATCATTCTCAACCGTCGCAAGGTCCAGATCGAGGTCGGCGCCTTTGCCCATCTTGAAACCTTGCTCGAGACATTCTGCAAAACCGCCCTTGATGTGCATCACGCACAATCAGAAGCCGACATTTCCTATCGAACCGGACGGGTCCGCGAACTGATCGGTAATGATGCCATGCCCATCGGGGCGTCGCTTTATGATCTTTACCTGGTCATTCTCGATTACGTATCAGGCATGACTGACGATTTTGCCGCCCGCCTTGCACGTGACATCGGTGGCGGACAGCACTAGGCGATGTGGCTCCTCGGTCCTTTTATTGCCCGCTATCGACGCAGAACGGCGTTTTTCGCCGCCGGCGCACTTGCCGCAGTCATCTATGGATTGGTTGATCAAAGCACGCGCCCGGAAATACAGGCGTGGTATTGGCCATCTGTTGCCAGTGCGGTGACGTTTTTTCTGACCCGATTTATCATTTCCCGGCTGATTGGCCGGTTTATCGGCGGTGTGCGCCGTAAACTGCACTAGGAAACCCGCCCGGCATTCTAGTCAGATAAAGAAAAAGGCAGGCTCGAAAGCCTGCCTTCTGATGTCGGGATCGTTGCTGTTTGCCATTGGGCAAACGGCTTCAATCATTCCTGACCGCCACCCATGGCGCTGCTGATTTTCTTGTCGGTGTTATACTGGCTGAGCGCGTAAACGGCCCAAATTGCTGCCGGAACCCAACCAATCAGCGTGATCTGCAAGATCAGGCAGATAACACCGGCAATCGGACGCCCGATGGTAAAGAAAAGCAACCAGGGCAGAAGAAGTGCAATCAATAGACGCATGGATGAAATCCCCTTTTTAGTTCGACGTGCTTACATGCCGTCTTCGAAAGTAACCGTCACAACGCGGTTGCCCTGTTCGGGCACGCCGTCAGCAGTTGAAACCGGCACATTGGCTTCACCGCTGATGCTGATTGCAAGTTTGCTTGCCGGAACACCGGCATCACGCAATGCCTTGACCACCGCATCAACGCGCGATTTGGCAAGGATGTCGTTATACATCGCATCACCGGCACGGTCAGCATAGGCAACAAGGCTGATCATTTTCGGATCATATTTGCCATAGGCCTCGACAATACCGTTCACAACAGACATCGCCTTGCTATCAATGGCGGCACTGTCGAACCCGAAATAGACATTCATCGGAACCGGCATCGGCATCGCTGCCATCGGGGCCGGGCCCGTATCAAGTTCAGCCTGTACGATGGCCAGGGCCTGATAGAATGCCGAACGGCAGTTATCAATGTCTTCCTGCTGGATGTTTTCTTCGAGCTCCTGCAACCAGCAATCAAAGCTGCTCTGTGCCCGTGCGGCAGCACTGGCAGCCTTTTCACGACCACCGGCCTCAAGGGCCGCCATCAGGTCAGAACGGGCAACTTCAACCTCGGCCTCGGACCCTTCGGGCAGGTTGCGTTCGGCAATTGCCTGCGGACCGGAATCCATGCCCATCGCCGCAGTCTTTGAACGGTTGGTGAAATAACGTGCATCGGCCCAGTCAGCCTCATCATATTCTGCCTGGGCAAGGTCTGCATAATTCTGGTGAAGAGCTGCGTCAAAAGCCGATCCTTCGTCGGCCATATCGCGCACTCCGGGAATGTTCATGTTCGCGCACGCACTCAAAAAGGCGGCGGCGGATACAACGGCAAGCAGTTTGGCTCTCATCGGTGTTACTCCTTGATCTGACCGACTATCAGGATCCCAATCCCATTCTATTTTTTTCGGCCATGCCGACATTTTCCCAATGTCTTGTCAGGCCATATGGCGGGCCTTGTGGCCCGTCCTGTTCCATGCCGTTCTTGTCATAATCAGATCAACAGACCTGACCCCGAATTTCGATCCACCTCACGTCCGTGGTCGAAGCCCCAAGACAACACAGATTGTGGATATAACTATCCCTAACCCAAGATATATAGAAGTCAAATTCATGAAAAAAAGCAGTGGGATAGAGAAAATTCACAATCGACAGATATCCGCTCTCGCGGCCTGCCTCATCGATTTGATTACGCAATCACCAAAAACACAGCGACCCGATGGATCAAAAACAAATCCATCGGGCCGAACATCACATCAGATCAAGACGATCACACGATGACCTAGTCCGAGGAACCGCCAAACAGCCCCTTGACCGCGCCACCAAGCGCATCAGCACCTTCTTTCAGCTTGGTGCCACCGCCACTTGCAGCGCCACCAACGGCACCGACGACACCTTTGCCAAGGTCACCGACGCCCTGCAACAGGCCATCGACATTCAAGCTTGAAACCGCCTTGAAGACGGCGGTGTTGATCGCCGTCAGGATTTCACCGGCAACTTGGGCCGGGGTCGCGCCGCCTTCTTCCTTGCCCACATCGGTCAGATGAATTTCCGGCAGGCTGGCAGACAGTTTCTTGCCCTGCAGGAAGTCTGCCGAAACGCCAACATCACCGTTGCGGACATAGACATTGTCGATAATGATTTTGGTTCCACCCGCGGCATCATCGCCAGATGCGGCACCGTCAGCGCCCCCCGCCCCGGTCGGACCGGAAACACGTTGAACAAAGGCTTCGACGTTGCGCTGGATGGTTGCGATGTTTGAACTGCCATTGCCCAGCTCGTAAATGACACTTGGCTGATCAACCACCACTTCGATGATACGGATCGTGTCGCTGGTCAGGGTCGAACCGTCAAGACGGACCGAGATATTGCCAAGCGAGAATGCATAATCGGAGTTGAACCCGTCGGGATTGCCGACCACAAGCCCATTGATCGCCGCGGTATTTTGCGTCGGCTCGATCGACACACCGTCAACCGCGACATCGGCCAGCGTCACACGCGTGCCTGCCTCTTCGATGGTGGATTTCACGATGTTATCAAGATTGACGTAAACATAGACGAGGGCCCCGACGACCAAAACGATGATCACGGCCAGACCAATCAGTATCTTTTTCATTGCCCGTTTCCTGCGTAGTGCCTCACCGAAAATACGCGAAATTCAACCCTAAGGGTGCAAATGGGTACGCATCCGGTTTCGTTCAACCAGAAGAGTTGCGCTGATCGGCCAGACAATCAAGTTATTTCACATGACAAAACAGCGGATTAGGCTTCCCTGATCCGCTGCTTTGAATTCTCGGAGAATCTGTATGTTCAGAGATTGAATTCCACCACAACGGGTGCGTGGTCCGATGGTTTTTCCCAATCCCGGGCAATGTCATAAACTGATGCCGTGCGCACCGTTCCAGCCATGTTTGGCGTCATCCAGACATGGTCCAGTCGACGGCCCTTGTTGCTTGCCCGCCAGTCGCGTGCGCGATAGCTCCACCAGCTGAACAGTTTTTCGGGTTCGGGAACCACTTCGCGGACAGCATCGATGAAATCGCCCGATTGGCGGAATTTCTCAAGAATTTCGACCTCTACCGGCGTGTGACTGACCACGCGCAGAAGCTGCTTGTGCGACCAGACATCATTTTCCGACGGCGCAATGTTGAAATCGCCAACCAGAACTGCCTTGCGGTTGGGATCGGTTGCCCGACGCTCGCCCCACCAGTTGGTCATTTCATCAATGAAGGACAGCTTGTGGGCAAACTTTTCGTTGATTGCCGGGTCGGGTTCATCCCCGCCAGCCGGGATATAGAAGTTATGAAGTTCGACGCCATTTTCGAACTTTGCCATGCAATGACGGCGATCTTCCTTGCCACAGAAATGCTTGATGTCGGTTTCGACAAACGGCAGGCGCGATATGATCGCAACCCCGTTATAGCTTTTCATGCCGTGGTTATGACGATGAACATAACCAGCCGCCTCAAAGGCATCATGCGGGAAATGCTCATCGGGGCATTTCAGTTCCTGCAAGCACAGCACATCAGGCTGCTGATCATTCAGAAACTTGATGACCTGTTCAATACGCAGTCGGACGGAATTGATATTCCAGCTTACGATTTTCAAAACGGGCTCCGTTTTTGCTCGATTGAGGATGGGCCCCTGCCCCACGATCCCCCCAATGGTCTATTTCAAGGTCACAGACAGTTCCGCGACATCTGCAATCACCAGATCCATGCGATCACCGCGGACAACCTGGCCAACACCTTCGGGCGTTCCGGTAAACAAAAGATCGCCCGGTTTCAGTTCGATCAGGGTCGAAAGGTGCACCAACGCATCCACCACCGGCCAGATCATTTTCGCCGTGGTGTCGTTCTGACGCACATCGCCATTGACCGACAATTTCAGGTTGGTTGCATGCGGATTGCCAGCATCGGCCTTGGGCTTGATGGCGGAAATGGCCGCACAGCCATCAAAGGATTTTGCCATATCCCATGGCAGGCGACGGTCCTTGAGACCGGCCTGAACATCGCGACGCGTCATATCAAGACCGGCAGCATAGCCAAAAATCGCATCTTCAACGGCAGCACGATCCAGATCCTTGCCCCCCTTGGAAAGCGCAGCCACCAACTCGCCCTCGTAATGCAGATCTTCCGTGCCCGACGGGTATGGCAAATCACCATTTCCAACCACAAGGCAGTCCGTTGGTTTCATAAAGACACAAGGCGGGGTGTCGGAAGGATCGGAACCCATTTCGCGGACATGTTCGGCATAGTTTTTGCCGATGCAGAAAATGCGATTTACCGGGAAAAGGTCGTCGGTGCCCTGAACTGGAATGGTCGTCGGTGCAGGTGCGTCAAAGATCAAACTCATGATGACCCCGTGTTGTTTATGCGTGATATTCAACAGTCATAAACAAGCACGGATCAGAAAGAAACGCCCAATGCGCATTGGCACGTATCTGCTGTCAGGAATTGTCAGGAGATTGGATTACCGCGCAGCGCCAATACGCTGACAGATCACTTGGGCTTCTCGCGCAGGATCATATCGCGAACTTTGGCCTTGGCGATCTGCAAGGCAGAAAACTGTTCCGGATCCTGAACAGAGGGCACAGCAAGGATCAAAAGTTTGGCGGTTTGGCCGGCATTGACATGAAGATGGTAACGCTGCCCCTGAAGGACCGAAATGCAGCCGTAGTGGCTTTCATATACATTCCCGTCGCCATCACTGACCAGGACGGTTCCGGAACGCACAAAGACAATCTCTTCGGCGTGACGGCTTTGGATGCCTGACACCACGCATGGCCCGTGCAAGACGACTTCGCGTGTTGCAAGCCCGGCCGCGACATCATCATTTGCCGGGGTCGCGACACCCAGATCAGCAACAATCGTTTTTGGCCGTCTTACCATTTGCACACATCCCGAAATTGAAACCGGTTTGGTTTAATGCCGGGGAAAATGCCGATAACGGTCGCATCACACCATCCACATATGGGGAGTGTATGGAAAAGGGGTGATACACACGGCATCACCCCTTTGAAATCATTATGGAAAGCGGATCAGAGCAATCCTTCGATCACGCGATCTGGTGGCGTGTGACCGTCAACAAACGTCTTGATGTTGATCAGGACCTTCTCGCCCATGTCAACGCGGCCCTCAATGGTGGCCGATCCCATATGGGGCAGAAGGACCGCGTTTTGCAGTTCAAGCAATTTCGGATTCACCGCCGGTTCGTGTTCAAACACGTCCAGTCCGGCACCGGCGATTTCACCATCGGCCAGCATCCGGGTCAGGGCCGGTTCATCAACGATTTCGCCGCGTGCGGTGTTGACCAGAATAGCATGCGGCTGCATCAGTTTAAGACGACGCGCCGACAGCAAATGATAAGTCGCAGGCGTATGCGGGCAGTTGACCGAAATGACGTCCACATGGGCCAGCATCTGATCAAGGCTTTCCCAATAGGTCGCATCAAGTTCTTCTTCGATATCAGGATGCACGCGACGGCGGTTATGGTAATGCACCGACAAACCAAAACCCTTTGCCCGGCGTGCCAGCGCGCGGCCAATACGGCCCATGCCGACGATACCAAGGCGCTTACCCCAGATGCGATGACCGAGCATAAGCGTCGGGCCCCAGCCCGCCCATTCGCCCTTGCGAATAAGGCGCTCGCCCTCTGCCAGGCGGCGCGATACCGACAGGATCAGCGCCATGGTCATATCCGCCGTATCCTCGGTCAGGACATCGGGTGTGTTGGTGACCGTAATGCCACGGGAACGGGCAGTTTGCAGATCGACATGATCGACACCGGTGCCAAAATTGGCAATCAGGCGCAGATTGGGGCCCGCGTGGGCCAGAACTGCCGCATCGATCTTGTCGGTGACGGTTGGCACCAGCACATCGGCTTCCTTGACCGCATCAATCAGTTCCTGCTTGCTCATCGGCGCATCATCAATATTCAGACGCGCGTCAAACAGTTCCATCATGCGGGTTTCAATCGCTTCCGGCAGTTTCCGGGTCACGACGACAAGCGGTTTTTTCTTGGTCATGTGCCGATCCTATGCGGTCTTTTAACTCTTTTTCAGACAAAATAAGGCATGGTGCATTTTTGTGCCCTGCCGCAGTGCAGTGATGCCATGCCGAAAGGTACAAAAGCAAGAATTTTGACGCACTTTTTGTAATTTTATTTCGCAACAGCGAATTATTACAAAACCAGCGCAAATGGAATAAATGAAGGAATACCAACAAGATGCCGCAGGTTTTGCGCAAATTTCTGTATCGCTTCATGGCCTTGGCGATTCTTGGCAGTCTGACCGCTCCGATCGTGGCCAGCGCACAGGAATCGGGCCTGCCGATCCCGCGATTTGTCGCGCTGCGCTCTGACAAGGTATTTTTACGCTCTGGCCCCGGCCTGCGATATCCGAAGGTCTGGATTTATCACCGTCGCAATATGCCGATGGAAGTGGTGTCGGAATTCGATACCTGGCGCAAGGTGCGTGACTGGGAAGGCAGCGAAGGCTGGGTTCATCAAAGCCTTCTGATCGGGTCACGCCACGTCATCGTGACCGACGAAAACATCACGCTGTATTCCGCCGCCGACAAGAATGCCCGCAAGATTGCGCTGGTCTCGGCAAGTGTCATTGGCCGCATCGAAGACTGCCCGGCGACGGTCGATTGGTGTCAGTTGCGGTTTGGTGATTTCGAAGGCTGGGCGCCCCGCCACGGGTTCTGGGGCATCTACGAAGGCGAGAATGTCGAAGGATAATACGCCTTCCTGCTAACCATTTCGGAAACCGAGATCAGGCTCACGCTTCGACAGAAACCCGATTGGCCGGACGATCCGCAGCACCACTGCCGCCCGATGTTCCGTTGCCACCGCTGTCATATCCGCCAAATCCGGTGGTCGCCAAAGGCCGGGTTGTTCCGCTGTCTGGAACAGATTGACCAAGGAAGTCTTGTGATTGGCTCGGATCGTCATCTTCGGCGGTCGGATCGAAGAACGGATCTTCTTCCTGTTCCGGCACAGGATCAGGGCGCGGTTCTGGCAAGGCAATACCACCCACCGCGACGGTCTGGTTGGCAAGCTGTGCGGAAATATCACCAAGATAGGCCTGCAGGTTTTGCGCAATGTTTGCCTGCGCATCCTCGCGACCAGATGGTGCTGATGCCGCCAGTTGCGCCTGGACAATGTTTTCACCCGCAACCTGCGAAACGCGGTTCTGGTCCTGCGCTGTTCTAAGGCTCCCCTGATCAGCAGAAACAGAAATCTCGCGCTCACGAAGCGCTTGCTGCGCCTCGTCCACCAGCGTACGCGCATTGGAAACGCCCGTGCTGTCGGAAACATTTATCGCCGAAAGGCCGGTCGCCAGATCTTCGGAACTCGAAGCCGACAGCGTCACATCAATACGATTGTCTGATGATGTACCGCTGCCAACCTGCAGCGTAATTGTCTGATCCGATACCAGAAGATCCCGGCCCTCAAAATTGCTATTGGCCGCGATATCGTCGATCCGGGTCAGATAATCTTCGATCTGTGCATTTAACTGTGCGCGTTGCTGTGTGGACAGATCGCTGTTTTCTTCCGCAACCGTGACAAGCGCGTCAATTTCGTCAAGCGCATCGCCAATCCGCGAAAGATCGGTGGAAGCCTGACCAAGAAGTTCACCGGCACTGCCCAAAGACCGGTTCAGTTGTGCATTGGTAGACCCTGCGCCGCGAAGCGGGTCGGTATTGCGGTTTGTGTTTTGATTGTTAGCGGAGAACTGGCTGCTTTCAGGCGCAATCAACCGGTTCTGCGGGGCAATTGCACGCGCAGTACTGGTATAGATCGGCAACTGACTGGCCAGTGGTTCCATTGTTTTTCCGCTCAAACAAGCCGGCAAAACAACTACGTGCTGCACGGGCAAAGGGACTGAGCATTTTCAATCCCTTGCCAACCTGACCATCCTGGTGTCCGGCGGAAATACCAACTGATAGTATAGTATATCAGTGAATAAAAATTAAGCCCCAAAGCGCACCGCTCCGCAAACGGCGTCAACCGGCAGAAACGCGGCGCAAAATGGCGAATAATTCAAGATGTGACGACCACAGGAACTGATCGACCGGCACAACCTTGGTGATTTCATAGCCACCATTCCGAAGAACCCGCATGTCACGGCTAAACGTCGCCGGATTGCATGACACGGCAATGATCCATTCCGGTCCGTCCACGGCAAGCGTCTCTGACTGGGCAAGGGCCCCGGCACGCGGCGGATCAAACACCACAAGGTCAAAGCTGCTCAATTCATCCCCAACAAGCGGCTGGCGAAACAGATCGCGCTTCACGACCTTGACCGGGCTACCCGATTGTCCGACCGCATATTGCAGTAGCTCCACGGCCCGCGGATCACTTTCCACAGCCGTGACCGAACGCCGTTTGCCCGAAAGGGCCAGTGAAAATGTAAAACTGCCCACACCGCAAAAAAGATCGGCAACGTTTTTGGGCGCGATATCGGCCAATGCCGACTTGATGGCCGCAACCAGTGCCTGTTCCCCGTCCTGGGTGGCCTGCAAGAAACCGCCCGGTGCAATCGCCACTTCGACACCTTCAAAACGGACAACCGGCAAATGACGCGCAGCAACCGGTTCGTCAGGACGATCCCCGGTTTTCCAGCTCAGCCGCGCGATATTTTGCGCTTCTGCGAATGCCGCCAGATCCTGTCGCATATCAAGGTCGGGATCGTTGCTTGCCTGAATAAGCACATCCAGACCGCTATCGGTCAGGGTGACAAAAACTTCCTTGATGTCGCGTGCATGTTCCGGCGGGCAGGCTTCAAGGAACATGACAAATGCTTCACGAAACGCCATCAGTTCCGGGCGCAATACCGCACAGTCGGGCACATTCAGAACCGTGTGACTGAACCGCCCATGAAAACCGACAAAAACGCCGGTTGCCCCGACATGCACCGAAAAACCGGCACGACGGCGACTTGCCGGCGGTGAAATCTCCACATCCCCGACAAGTGTTTCGGCATCTTGCGGATCAATGCCAGCACGCTGAACCGCCACAAGCGCCTTGTCACGCTTCCAGGTGCGATAATCGTAATCATTCATGTGCTGCAGGGCGCAGCCCCCGCATTCCTTGAAATGAGCACAGCGTGGCGTGTTATAGCCACTCGAACGTGCGATTTCGGCAACCACCTCTGCCCCATACCCATCGCCACGTTTCTGGCGAAGTGCAACGCGCACCTGATCACCCGGCAACACGCAATCCACATAAATCAGAACCGACTTTCCATCGGGTGTCGCGACATGGGCAATCCCATCGCCGCGCGCACCGATCTGTTCGATGGTGACGTCTGCTTCAAACCCGATCAATGGATCACGCCGGGATGGCTGACGTTTGCGTCCTCCCCGTGCACGGGGATTGCGGTTATGGTGTTTCATGGACTCTCTCTGGGGGTATTCTTTACCAGCTTTGACTGCGGATGCCGGATTTCCGCCTCAGATACAACACTTCACGTTTTCAGAACAGGGGCTAACACGGATTTATTATCGCCAAACCTGTATCTAAACCCTTTCCCGGAACAGTTTTTGGCAACTACCGTCAAAAATTAATCCGTAAATGCAGGCGACCAACCCCTTAAAGTCGTGTAAGAATAACACCATAAACAAATAGTACCGGTTATCGGCCAGCAAAATACATTGGCATCTTTATCCATCGGTGCATGGATGTTTACTGGTGATAACCGTATGCACACACATCCTGATCGGGGAGGATCAGCAAGGGTCGTTGTGTTTGGGGGAGAGATGGAAGAAGAAACAAAGCACGCAGAGGAAAACGCAACCAAACAAACGTCACGCCTGAAAAAACGGGCTTTGGCGGCCGGTTTTCTGACGGCTGCTTTCTTCGCATCTGTCACCTATCTGATTTGGCAAATGGTTGAAACTGATCGCCGCGTAATCCTTCAATCTGCCAGCCAGATTACGGCAAATTCCGTTTCCCAGCAGATCAAATCCATTGTGAACAATAACCTCGCGGTGCTTGAAAGCTTTGCCGACAATTGGCAGAGCGGCCCGCCAGAGGACGAAAGAGATTATCTTTCGGTTGCGACCCCGCTTCAAAGCCGCTTCCCGGCACTTCAGGCAGTCAACTGGATAACGCCGAACTACATCATCCTGTATGTCGCCCCGATCAAGGGCAACGTTCCGGCCATGGGGGCGGATCTCAAACGTCATCCGCTTGCCGGTCCGGTTCTTGATATCGCGCTTGATCAACGCCGCACCCAGATCACACCGACGCTTGAACTCATGCAGGGCGGGCGTGGCTTTGCGGCCTATACCCCGGTTCTGGGCCGCGATGGCGAGATTGTCGGGATCATCAACGGGGCGTTTCGCATTCGCTCCATGCTGGCGGCGGTGATCAATACCGAACAGGTCGAAGATTACACCGTCCGTGTCCGCGAGGGTGACACTGTTCTGTTTGAAATCCGTGGCGAGGGTGATGATGAAACCCTTCAGCGCACAGTCGCCTTTGATGTGGTTGGCCGCCAATGGCAGGTCGATGTCATTGCCGATCCGCAACTGGCGCACAGCACGATCAATCCGGAACTGATCCTGATATTCGGCGCACTGACGACCATTCTGTTCACGACGATCGTCTTTCTGCTTAGCAACCGTCAGAAAATGGCGCTGCGCCGCACAGTTCATCACATCCATGCTGGCGATGACATCAGTGACCTGTCGCTTTCGATCACCAAGCTTGACGGTCACCTGAAATCAATGTCGCCGGAAACCGCCGAATTCTTTGATTTGCGCGAAGAGGATTACGGCTTTATCCGGTTTTATAACCTCGCACCGGAATTCCAGTCGGATGGCACCGCATCCCGGCGTTCGCAGGAAAAGATGCTGCTTGCGATCAACCGTGGCGATGACGAACTCAGGCGTGAATGGATTGTCCGCAGTGCCGAGGGCGTGCACGTCGTCTGCGATCTGACAATGCGGCCCTCCACAACCCATCCGGACTGTGTTGACATCACCCTGCATCACAATCCGGCCGCCAATGCATCGGTCAACCGATTGCGCTATCTGGCGACGCATGACCCGCTGACCGGCCTTCCCAACCATGCGCTGTTTGAAGATCGCCTCAATCAGGCGGTTGCCCATGCCAAACGATATGAAAAACTTCTGTCGGTGCTTGTCGTCGATATCGACAATTTCCGTGCGATCAATGACCGGTTCGGGGCTGATGTCGGCGATGAGACGCTGCGCACCATTTCCGGGCGCCTGCGCGCCACCGTACGCGAAAAGGACACCTGTGCGCGGTTCTCGGGCGATATGTTTGCCATCATCGCAACCGACCTTTCCGAGGCAGAGGGGGCAGCCCTTGTCGCCGAACGCGTGGTCGAAGCCATGTCGCAACCGATCCTGACCACCACGGGCGATGAAATCCGCCTGCATGTCAGCGTCGGTGTTGCGCTTTATCCCAATGACGCCCGCGCACCATCGCAATTGATGGCCAATGCGGACGCCGCGATGTATCGCGCCCAGAAATCCGCAGAATCATCTTATTGCTTCTTCGTCGAGACGATGAACAACGTCATGCATGCCCGTCTGTCGATGGAAACGCAGTTGCGCCGCGCGGTCGATGAAAAACGCTTTGTTCTGGAATATCAGCCGCGCTATCGCACATCGGACCGCACGCTTACCGGGTTCGAGGCGCTGCTGCGCTGGATTGATGACAGTGGCAAGCGCCGCCTGCCACCCGATTTCATCGCGGTTGCCGACCGGACAGGCCTGCTTTCGCCGCTGGGCCACTGGATCATCGAAACCGTCTGTAAACAGGTCGCCGACTGGCGCCGTCAGGGTTATGTCCCGGTGCCGATTGCGCTTAACGTTTCAAGCCGCCAGTTCATTCAGGCCGATCTGATCAAGAACATCACCGATCTGACCGCCGAACATGAAGTTGATCCGGCGATGATCGAGATCGAGGTCTCCGAGGAAATCGTCATGCGCGACCCGGAACGCGCCCTTGGTCAGTTCTATCGTTTCTCGGAGGCGGGCATTGGCCTGACGCTTGATCACTTTGCGGCGGGCAATACGTCGCTGCGTTATCTGAAACGCTTCCCTGTCCAGCGCATCAAACTGTCCAAGTCGCTGTTTAATGTCGCACTTGATGAACAACCCGAAAACAGCGTCCTGCAACCAGCCATCCGGCTGTGTAAAAGCCTGAACCGCAAGGTGGTTGCCGTTGGTGTAGAAACCGAAGAGCAGATGGCATCCCTTCAGGCGGCCGAATGCGATGAAATTCAAGGCTTCCTTCTGTCGCCACCGCGTGATGCGGCCGATACGATGGAACTCCTGATTCAGCAGAAACCGACCAAATCGGCCGCCAAAGGCAAGTCACGGCCTGCCAGCGACACAAAATCCGGGTAGCCTGAGCCTGTCATTCCGATCAAAGAAAACCCCCGCAGCCGGATCGACTGCGGGGGTTTGTTTTTTGATGTTCGGATGAGGTGACTAAAGCAGGAAGACCGCCGCCAATCCCAGAAAGGCGAAAAAGCCGACAACATCGGTAATCGTCGTCAGGAAAACCGCCGACGAGACAGCCGGGTCAATGCCCGCACGTTCCAGACCAAGCGGGATCAGCGCCCCGAAAAGGCCGGCAAACAGCAGGTTGATGATCATGGCAACGCCGATCACACCACCAAGCAGCATGTCATCAAACCAGAACCATGTCACAGCCCCGGCAAGAACGGCAAAGGCCAGGCCGTTCAGGCCACACACCGCGACTTCCTTGCGGATCACGCGCAATGCGTTGGTACTGGTCAGCTCACGCGTGGCAATCGCGCGCACGGCCACGGTCAATGTCTGCGTGCCGGCATTGCCGCCCATCGAAGCGACGATTGGCATCAGCACGGCCAGCGCAACAAGCTTTTCAATCGTGCCTTCAAACAAACCGATCACAACCGATGCCATGATCGCGGTACCCAGATTAACCAAAAGCCATGTAAAACGTGATCGGGTGGTGGCAAAGATCGCACTTGAAAGGTCGTCCTCCTCGCCGACACCGGCAAGGCGCATCATGTCTTCTTCGTATTCCTCGTCGATAACGTCAACGACGTCATCGACCGTGATCACACCAACCAGCCGGCCGCTGTCATCGACAACCGGGGCGGAAATCAAGTCGCGCTGACGGAACAGATGGGCGACGTTTTCCTGTTCCTCGGTCACAACGACCGTGCGCATTTCATCTGATTCCATCACGTCCCGGATCAGCACCGGGCGGTTTGTCCGGATCACACGCGACAGCGGCACAATCCCGACCGGGCTGTAACGCGGATCAACGACAATGATGTCATAGAAATCTTCAGGCAGGCTTTTGGCAGAGCGCAGGAAATCGATGGTTTGCCCGACAGACCAGTAATCCGGGATCGCCACCAGCTCGCGCTGCATGATACGACCGGCGGTATATTCCGGATAGGACAGCGCCTCTTCAACGCGCGCACGTTCGATATCAGACAGCGCGCCAAGAAGTTCGCGCTGTTCATCCTCGTCAAAGTCCTCAATGACCTCGACAACGTCATCCGAATCAAGTTCGGTGATCGCCTCGGCCACCACATCGGTGCCAAGCAACCCGATGACTTCTTCACGAAGTTCATCATCAAGTTCGGTCAGGAATTCCGGATCGAAATCCGGCCGGATCAGATCGACAAGAAGTTCACGCTGGCCGGAACTGGCCCACCCCAAAAGGTCGGCAATATCAGCAAAGTGGAGCTCGCCCAGAAGATCGGCGGCCTTGCTGCCTTCTTCGTCACCAAGGGCGTCAAAGATTTCGCGGGCATATTCGGGAGTCAGATCGACATATTCATCGCCGGACGACTTTTCCGCCGGACGGTCGAGTTCTTCAACCTGACCTGTCATCTGCCCCTCCCTGTTTAACGAGCCGCCAATTCTTCCTGCACAAGATTAAACGCCGTGTCGGGCATTGTGTTCCAACGCCCGGCACGGCTGTTTCTGCGCTATCGCATTGCCCCGGTCAAGAGCCCGATGGCAAATCACCCCGGCCCCGTCTGTGTTTCAAGACGGGGTCGGGGTTGATGTTACTGACTTTCCTGAGTCCGTGTGACGGCGTCAACAACGGCAATCGCCGTCATATTGACAATCCCGCGCACGGTAATCGACGGGCTGACAACGTGGGCTGATTTGGCCGCACCGACCAAAATCGGCCCAACCGGAAGCCCATCACCCAACATCTTGACCATGTTGTAGGAAATGTTGGCCGCATCAAGTGTGGGCATCACCAGAAGGTTGGCCGAACCGCTCAGCATCGAATGCGGGAAGATCCGGTCACGGATCGGCTGCGAAATCGCCGCATCCGCATGCATTTCGCCCTCGACCTCAAGATCGGGTGCCTGCGTTCTGATCAGCTGAAGCGCATCACGCATCTTGCAGGCCGACTTGTTTTCGTGGCTGCCAAAGTTGGAATGCGAAATCAACGCGGCCTTTGGCGTCATGCCAAACCGCTTGACCACATCGGCGGCCATGATGGTGGTTTCGGCAACATGTTCCGGGGTCGGATCGACCGATACATAAGTATCAGTCAGGAAGAACGTCCCCTGCTTCATGATCATCATGTTGACCGTGGAGAAATCGGTCACACCTTTGCGCAGGCCCACAAGATTGCGAACATAGCGCAGATGACGCAGGAAACCGCCCTGACAGCCGCACAGCATCGCATCGACTTCCCCACGACGCAGCATCAATGCCGCGATCACGGTCGGACGGGTACGCACAATCGCACGGGCATATTCCGGGTTGATGCCACGACGGCCCATGATGTTGTGGAAGTCCTGCCAATCCTGTTCGAAATGCGGATTGTCATCGGGATCGTGAATTTCAATCTGCTCATCCGGGACAAGACGCAGGCCAAGCTCGGTAATCCGTTCCAGGATAACTTCACGACGACCAATCAGCACCGGATGACAAATGCCGTCATCGACAAGAACCTGACAGGCCTGCAGAACACGGCGCGATTCGCCTTCGGGATAAACCACGCGTTTCTTGTGCGACCGCGCCACGTCAAACACCGGCTTCATGACAAGGCCAGACCGGAAGACGAAACCTTCAAGCTGCTGACGGTACTCGTCGAAATCCTCGATCGGGCGTTTGGCAACACCGCTATCCATCGCGGCCTTGGCGACACGCGGGGGAATTTCCAGCATCAGGCGCGGGTCAAACGGCTTCGGGATAAGATATTCCGGACCGAATTTAAGCTCCTCCCCGCCATAGGCCGTTGCCACCACATCGGAAACCTCGGCGGTTGCCAGATCGGCAATGGCGTGAACGGCGGCGATCTTCATTTCCTCGTTGATCTCGGTCGCGCCGACATCAAGCGCGCCACGGAACAGGAACGGGAAGCAAAGAACGTTGTTCACCTGGTTCGGGTAATCCGTACGACCGGTGGCCATAACAGCATCCGGGCGGATTTCCTTGACCAGTTCCGGGGAAACTTCCGGCGTCGGGTTGGCCAGCGCCATGATGATCGGGCCTTCGCCCATCTTGCGAAGCTCGTCCTCGCCCATCACGTTCGGCGCTGAAAGACCCAGGAAGATATCAGCCCCTTCGATCACGTCGCTTAACGTACGTGCGTTGGTTTCAATCGCGTATTCGGCCTTCCACGGATCCATTTCCTCGGCCCGGCCCTTATAGACCACACCAAACCGGTCGGTGACCGTGATGTTGTGCTTGGGCAAACCCATGGAAACCAGAAGGTTCAGACACGCCAAGGCGGCCGCACCGGCCCCGGATGTCACAAGGCGGACCTTGTTGATATCCTTGCCGGTCACACGCAGACCATTGAGGACCGCGGCGGCAACACAGATCGCCGTACCGTGCTGGTCATCATGGAAAATCGGAATGTTGCAGCGTTTGCGCAATGCCTCTTCGATGATGAAGCATTCGGGGGCCTTAATGTCTTCGAGGTTAACACCCCCGAAAGTCGGCTCCAGCGCTGCGACGATATCGATAAATTTCTGCGGGTCGGTTTCGTTCACTTCAAGATCGAAAACATCGATATTGGCGAACTTCTTGAACAGAACCGCCTTGCCTTCCATCACCGGCTTGGACGCCAGCGGGCCAATCGGGCCAAGGCCAAGCACCGCCGTACCGTTCGAAATCACCCCGACCAGGTTACCGCGCGCGGTGTAATCAGCTGCGGTATCGGGGTTTTTGACGATTTCCTCGCACGCAAACGCGACGCCCGGCGAATAGGCCAGGGCAAGGTCACGCTGGTTTGCAAGGGTGGTGGTTGCCGTTACGGACAATTTCCCCGGGGTGGGATACCGGTGATAGTCCAAAGCTGCTTCGCGCAGCTTGTCATTTCTATTTGCCATTATAATACCTTTGATTTCAGGTATTTACATAAATTAACCGTTAATCGGTTAAATCCTGATAATTCACTCTAGCGGGACCGGTAGACTAAATGAGTTTGGCCCGCGATTGAAGCACTCAGTTCATTCTTCGCCAAGGGGCTGCATTGCGTAATTTTCAACGCGGCACCGCACAATAAATCAATTGTTTATGCCGCAACCGCGTGATGACGCACACCAACCGATCCATTGCCGTATTCAAACCATTGTAGGGGATATATGGGGAAGGTCCACAAACGAAAAAACCCGCCATTGCTGACGGGTTCTTTTTCGTGACCTTCCCGATTGACCGGGAGGCCAGATAATGGTGCGGTCGAGAAGACTCGAACTTCCACGGGGGTTAGCCCACAGCGACCTCAACGCTGCGCGTCTACCAATTCCGCCACGACCGCATATGTTAGTCAGCAAAACCCTTGAGGTAATTAAGTGGGCTTGCCTTGGTGCGGAAAGGGAGATAGCAAATTGGTATCCCCTGATCAAGGGCTCATTTCACTTATTTGACAGGAAAAATGCAAAGCAACGCCCCAACCGCGCAAATCCCCGAGTGGCGCACCACCTCGGAGTTGGTTTCCTACCCCGAAGCCCTTGCAGAAATGGAAGCCCGCGCAGAGGCCATTCATACTGGCGAAGCCCATGAACTTGTTTGGTTTCTTGAACATCCGCCGCTTTATACGGCCGGCACCAGTGCCCATGCCGAGGACCTTGTCGATCCGGATCGCTTTCCGGTCTATGACGCGGGCCGCGGCGGGCAATATACCTATCACGGACCGGGTCAGCGCACGGTTTATCTGATGCTCGACCTTAAGAATCGCGGTCGCGATGTCCGGGTCTATGTTCATAACCTTGAAGAATGGGTGATTCGCACCCTTGCCCTGCTGGGCGTCAAAGGCGAACGGCGCGATGGCCGTGTTGGCATCTGGGTGGTGCGCGATGATGGTCGCGAAGACAAGATCGCCGCCATTGGCGTACGCGTGCGCCGCTGGGTGACGTTCCACGGTATCGCCATCAATGTCGCCCCGGACCTGACGCATTTCGGTGGAATCGTGCCCTGTGGCATTTCCGACCATGGGGTCACCAGCCTCAAAGATCTTGGCGTCGATATTCCTATGGCGGAACTTGATCGCCTGTTACAACAGACCTTTGGCGAAATCTTTTCGTAACACCAATCCGGGCCTTCCGAATGAGTGACAAGTCGCAACCGGCCAAGGCAGACACCCCGCCAGCCAAAGGCAGATCCAAGGGCCATAAAATGCCCGGAAGCATTGCCGATGGCGGGATGGCCGATGCCGAACGCGACATTCTTGCCGAACTTGAAAAGGCCCTTGGTGAACATATCGCACTGTTGCTGCGCTGGAATCGCAAGCTGATCCTGCCGGGACAACCTGCGATATCGGATGCTGACGAGGATGATCACGATTGTGATTTCGGCGCATGGTACGCCCTTAATCGTCATAACCGGCTGATTGACCAACCCGCAATGCGCGCGCTTGCCACCACCCATCAGCAACTTCACGATTCGGCAAAGCGGCTTTTAAGCGCCCACGACGTTGACCACGAAGTCGATTCGGCAGAATTCGATATGATGGCGCTGCGTGCGGAATCGTTCTTTGCCCAATTGCGCCGTCTGGAACGCGCATTCAGGACCGCCCGATCAGATGTCGATCCGCTGACAGGCACCTATAACCGTCAGACCATGATGGGCGATCTTAACGCCGAACGCGAACGTGCAATCCGAACCGGCGTTCCGACGGCCATCGCCCTGATCGACCTTGATCACTTCAAATCGGTGAATGATACCTACGGCCATCAGGCCGGTGATCTGGTTTTGCAATCGGTCGCTGGTATCCTGCAATCGCATGTCCGCCCGTTCGACAAGGTCTACCGCTATGGCGGGGAGGAATTCCTGGTCTGCCTGCCTAATGCCGACATGAAGCAGTGTGCGCGCGTGCTTGAACGCCTGCGCCGCGTGATCGAGGCCTCCCCGGTAACCATCTCTGATGACGTCATCCTGCCGGTTACGGCCTCCATCGGGGCAGCCCCGATGACCAAGAACCGCTCGACCGAGCAAATCATTGAAAAGGCTGACAAGGCGCTATATGCCGCCAAGGAAGGCGGTCGCAATCGCGTGCGCGTCTGGCGCAATCCGGATGGCAAGCCTGCATCCACCACCCAAAAACCTGGCAAGAACACGACCTGACGGTCGTGACTGTCAGACCAACATTCACATTCCCCGCACTGCAGCCACTTTGCCGTCCCGAAGAAAAATTTTGGCCCCATCATGCTGCGACGCAACACTTCTAATCCGGGTGTAATTTCCGCTGATTAGGGTGAAAAAGGGCCTTTATTTTACCCTAAAGAACAAAATTTTCCGCATAAGCGAAATCTTGTCTTCACAAGTTGGCAACATATCTGCAAACTATAATAAGAAAAAGGCAGCTGGGCTTTGCCACTGTGGATGACCCAGAAGATAATCGCTGCCGACTTGGGAGGGAATTCGTTTAGACCCGAACGGAGGCCCATGAATGTCCAGTTCTATGGATTTCGCGCCTGGCGATCCCGCCTTGATGCTGACCGTGCTTCGCAGCGCCGAGGCACATCTTGACCGCAGCATGTTGCTGCAGCGTGTCTTATCCCTTTTTTGCACTGATGATGATGGCAATCAGATTGCCATCAAAGACGGCCCTGACTTGCAGCGCCGTATCGACAACGCCATTGCCCATCTTGAATTGGCCGGGCTTATCCGCATGACGGCGGGTGAAGAACTTTCGATCACCTCGCTTGGCACTGCCATGATGATGGCCTATCCGCTTGGCATTGATGATGGTGTGCTGTGTTCCCTGCCGGCATTTCGCAACAACCTTTATGAAACCCACGCGCCGGTGGTTCAGGAACGTCACCTGCCAAATTCGGCCTATGGGTCCGGTTTTTCGGCCGGTATCGGTGCTCACCGCCTGACCGAAAATCCCTATCCGTCGGACTGCCGCGATCATGAAGACTGGTTGATGGGCTGGGACGAGGCCCTTGATCAGGCCAAACGCGAAGCGGAAACGCTCGTAAACTGATCCGCGCCCGGCCAATCGGCAAGGCGCCCGGAATTTGCGACCGGCACCTCGAATGCGATACTGCGGTGCTGTGATTTGATACCCCGGCCAAGCCGGTCTCGCCGTGCCACCTTGTGCAACGGCCCATACCTGCCCGTTTGATCCGCAACGATGGCACGCTGCCAGTGTCCCTGCGATCCACACACGGGCACGAACGTCTGCCCCCTGATCACACCTAAGCGACCCGCAAGGCACCCCACGCGATTTATGCGCGTGCAATCAGTATTGTCTTGTTCGATGGAATGATTGGATCAGCTGTCGGACGGATGATCCGGCGCGAAGATTGAAACCACGTTATTTCCCGTGCCTTCGGTGTGTTCAACGTCTTCAGCAGCAGTCGTTTTTTCGCGCTTGTGCCCGTCATGCTGTTTGTCGGCGTTCTTGCGTTCCTGTTCGGTCAGGGTCCGCTCGCCCCGCGTCCGTCCGTGCAGGGCACGGTTCTGATCGGCCTTGCGCGTCTTTTCATCGCGTTGTTTGCGTTTGCGTGCCTGACGCAGATTAACAAGATCGCCCATATCAGCCTTCTGGTTGTCTGTCCGGCCGGACCGTTTGAAATGCCCGCCCGCCATGACCCGAAATAAAAAACGGGCGCTTCGATATCCCGAAGCACCCGTAAGCCGTTCTTAAAATCCGTTTTGTCCGGTCAGACTTAGCGCACGAAGACGTGCACCTCGTTTGCCGAGACAGATGCGCTGGTCGCATCAGACGCACGCACACGCGTGCTTGGCATGCCCATATCGGTCAGTGACCGAAGAACCGCCTGCGCATTGCGCTTGGATTTATTGGCATTCAGCGCAACCTGCGCCGGGGTACCCCGATTTGGTGTCACTGCAACCACATCAAAGCTTGCCTGCGGGCGACGCTCAAGAACGCGGTTCACCGCGTTATAAAGCGCCTGCTCGTATTTGACGCTCGCCGTATCGAAACGGATCACGACAAGCGGGCGTTCGCTTGGTGCGGCTGCCATGCGCTGCCCGGAGGATGCCGGTGCAGCCTGCGACTGGAAGACACGCTTCGAAAGGGAATCCCCGAAGATTTCGCCATTTTTAACAGCCAGCGCCAGCGCATTGAGGTTCGCGCGTTCTGTGCTGACATAGGACGTCTGACGGGCAAGGCTTTCGCTGATTTCGTTCAGAAGACGATCAATCAGCACCGTGGTGCGGTTGGTTTCGTCTTCAAGCAGGGCCAACTGACGGTGGTCTTCGTCAACAGCGCCTGAAACCTGATAGGCCGAACGAACCGACTCAAGCAGGAAGGTCGACAGCGTGCTGTCGGCAGCAACCTTGTTGGCCAGCGAGTTCAGCGCGGCAATGTCATCATTCACACGATCCAGTTCGGACTGTGCGGTGTTCCACTGCTGCACCAGCACCGGGTTACCCGGGGTGGTACCGACCTGCAGACGGGCACTGATCGCGGCAACCGTGCCGTGATAAGCCTGCGAGTGCGAAACGGTTTGTCCACGCAGCTGCTGCAGCTCGTTGCTATGATTGTTCAAAGCCGCCTTAAGACGGTTCAGCTCCTGCTGCATGTTCTCAACTTTGGAACCAACAAAGGTCCCGGTCTGAGACACACCGGTCAGCGGCGTCGTGCTTGCAGCAACGTCGTAGCTGGTCACGGCATCGGCACCTGCCGACTGGGAATTGACGGCAGTTTCCTGCGTCGCTTCCTGTTCTCCGGCAAGTGTCGGCCACAGGGCCTCAGAAGAAAAAGAACATCCCCCCAGCATCAGGGCGGCGCCGATTACGGCGAGGTAGGTTTTACGAACGGCCATTTCGATCTATTACCTAAGTAGAAATATGCGAATCTCCCTGGGACCTGCCTTTTTATCTAGGTGAAACAAGCCCCTGCTCCCCCGGGATTGAAAGCATCTTAGTCTACGACCACTTATGGAACAAGACGCATTTGCCCCTTTTTTGCCGAGTCTTGTGCTTATTCTCTTAAAAGTTGACAAAGCGGGGCAAAACAGGGCCGTAGCAGTCAGGTAAACCGCGCCTTTGGAAAAAATGGTAAAAATTCAAATTTACTGCTTGCAATGACATGCTCGTTTGCATAAGTTCCGCTCCGCCGACGGGATGCAATCCTTTGCAAACCGCCGGAAAATAAGGCAAAGCGCCCGTAGCTCAGCTGGATAGAGCATCTGACTACGAATCAGAAGGCCGGAGGTTCGAATCCTTCCGGGCGCGCCACTGAAAGGCTCGACGTCACCGCGTCGGGCCTTTGCCTTATACACAAGCGTAAAAAGCGCCCGTAGCTCAGCTGGATAGAGCATCTGACTACGAATCAGAAGGCCGGAGGTTCGAATCCTTCCGGGCGCGCCAGTCAAAGGCCCGACGTTACTGCGTCGGGCCTTTGTTCTTTCGCCCACCTGCTTTGCACTTGCTTGGTCCGGCGCACAATCTGCAAACAAGCCCGATCAGAAAAAAAGCCCGGCACATATTTGCACCGGGCTTCGTATTTTACATCGGGTATTTTATTTCGCCGTTTGCGGGATCACATGCCCGGCATGATCACGGTATCAATCACGTGAATAACACCGTTGTCAGCCTCGATATCGGCATTCACCACAGTGGCTTCATCGACCATGACACCGTTCATGGCATTCACATCGATGCTGTCACCCTGGACACTGGCCACCATCATTTCCTTGCCTGCAATATCGCCCGACATCACTTTGCCCGGCACCACATGATAGGTCAGGATGGAAACAAGCTTGTCCTTGTTTTCCGGCTTAAGAAGGTCTTCAACGGTGCCTGCCGGCAGCTTGGCAAAGGCTTCGTCGGTCGGCGCAAAGACCGTAAACGGACCTTCGCCTTTAAGCGTATCGACAAGTCCTGCGGCCTGCACGGCCGCTACAAGCGTATTGAACGAACCGGCGGCAACGGCGGTATCAACGATGTCAGCTGCTTTGGCAGACATCGCACCAAAGGTCAGGCTGGCAGCGGTCGCAACGGCAATGAGAGACGATTTGATCGCAGACATGGTCCTATCTCCTGTTAACCAACGTGGAATTTCAACGTCGAATTGTTGCTGTCACAGGAAGGCATACGGCCCATCATCGCGTATCAGTTCAATCATATGATTGTGATAACAAAGGCGCATCCAATCACCTTTGCGCAACGTACTATACTCTTGGCGCGTAGCCATCCGGTCGACAAAATCACTGCATCTCGGTTCGCTGCGGTGTTATGGTCAGCTGATCACAAGGGCAAAGCCCGATAAGGGACCTAGGACGGAGCGCACCAATGAATGCCAACACCCGGATCACCATTTCCTGCGATGACCGCGTCGGTTTGATTTCCGATATCACCGGACGACTGTTTGATATCGGCACAAACCTTGGCCCAACATCCTTTTCGCTCGAAGGCGATGTCGCGAAGTTTGAAACCACTTGCGAACTTCCCGACGAATGCCCGATATCCGAATGCGAAGCCGTCTTACGCGGACTGTCCCTTGGCAATGCCGACATAACGGTCGAAGCGATTGCCGCCGCCCCGGAAATGACCACGGCACCGGGTGCGACCCATCTGATCGAATGTTCGGGGATTGATCAGCCGGGCCTGATCGCGCGCCTGTCGGAAATCTTTATCGAATATAATGCCAACATCGTCCGTCTGGCGGCATCGGCAACCGATGAAAAGGACGCACGGATTTACACCCTACGCTTTGCCGTCGCCATTCCGCCGGAACGCGCCGCCAATTGCCTGGCAACCCTCGCTAACACGGCAGGCTCGATGCGGCTTGTCTTCAAGTTTGACGAGCTTTAGGGCCAGAACAACTCAGCAGTACGGCCACCAGAGTAAAAGCCCTGCACAGCAGGCCAGTGCTGCTGTGCAGGCTAAACGCGCTGTAATGGTGGCTAAAGATCCTCGAATGCCAGTTGCTCTTCTTCTTCGCCTGCAAAAATGACGTTATTGGCGCTTAATTCATCCAGTGTGACATCGTCGATCTGGACGCCATATTCGTAATGTCGGCCATTTGCAAAATCGACATAGACGCCGGTTTCATTTTCTCTCGCGTGATCCAGAAAATCTTCGAAGCTCTCAATCCCGCTTTTTTCCTGAAACGTCGTTCCGAAATACAGATGATCGGTATAGTCATCACTGTAATTGTCCGCCCCGGTATTGAAATCGACGATCCGGTCACGTTCGGCACCACCTTCAAACACCTGATAAACAAAGGTGTCACCGCGCATCAGGTCGTTGCCATCGCCGCCTTCGATCCAATTATCCAAACCGCCGCCGCCATCAAGCACATCATGGCCGTCACCGCCATAAATATGGTCGCCCCCCATGCCGCCATTGATGTGGTCACGGCCCGCGTCACCGTATAAACGGTCATCCGCCACGTGGCCCTTGATGATGTCATCGCCGTTCCCGCCACGCGCATATGTCGGATCGGGCTCAAAGAAATCATCGTAATAAACGTTGAAGACCGTCAGCGTATCACTTCCATCACCGCCAAAAAGCTGGTCTCCACCGTCATTCCCATTCAGCGTATCGTCGCCGTCGCCACCAACAAGGGTGTCCCGGCCGCCCATACCGTGCTGCTGCCCCGACAAAATGTCATCGCCTGCCTCGCCATAGACATATGTGCCTGAAAGGGTGTCATTCCCCTCACCGCCATAGATCGAGTCAAAGCCGTAAAACCCGTCAATAACGTTGTCGCCGCTATTTCCGATCAGCACGTCCGAATGTCGGGACCCGAATATGTTTTCAACATCAGTAATGACGTCGCCCTCGGCATGTCCGCCACTTGCTATGGCGCCCCCGTCGGTCAGCTCAACCTCTACACCTTCATCGGAATGAATGAAGGTGACTTCATCCTGCCCGGCGCCACCATTTATGAAATCGGCACCGGATCCACCGTTCAGACTGTCGTCGCCACCGTGGCCAAGCAGCGTATCATTGCCCCACTCGCCCCAAAGGTCGTTGGAGCGTGCGCCACCGACAAGAAAGTCATCACCGCCCGCGCCTTTCAGGATCCCGCCTCGCACGTCGCCGCCGATCAGAACATCATCATGGTTCGATCCGCGAATATTCAGGTCAGGCGTTTCGGTGGTTTCATCGAGAATGGAAATTTGATCGCCGGTCGCATCACCGCCAGTACCGCTCATACTGTCCTGATCAAAAATCACAGCTTCCGGTGACCGGACATAAGTAACGGTCGGCTCATAGGAATAGAACGGTTTGATATCGCGGTAATCGAAGACGATTGTATCCGCTCCACCCCCGCCATCGACGGAATAGAGTTCACCTTGAATGTGATCGTCATTATCTGAGCCCGTGATATCGAACTCCTGCTGATAGTAACGATCTTCCCGGTAAAACTCGAGCGTATCCCCCTCTGCATCACCACCCCGCGCAATGAGCTCTATTTCGCGTGTTTCGCGATCATCATTAAAGTTGTTATAGAACTCGATATGGACTGGGTCGTCGGATAACGCATAGGAAAGCGTGTAATTCTCGTTATGGATCGAAATGAAGGTGTCCGCACCGGCACCACCTTCAATCGTATCTCCACTGCCGACATAGATGGTGTCATCGCCTTCAAGACCATAAACTGTGTCACTGGTCCATGCGTTGCGGATCACGTCGTCTTCAGGTGTACCGATGATGCGTGCCATAATGAGGCTCCATAAATCATGAAAGAGCTCACAAGCGTAGCATCACAAAAATGATCGTAAAACGACAATAAAACTAAATATACTGAACTAAAAATTGATCAACATCGAAACAAATTTGAACTAATTTATTTCAATATACCTTTTATTTATTCGAAATAATCGAAACCCGGCACGGACATTACTTAAACCACAATACGGTTACGCCCGGATTGCTTGGCTTCATACAGTTTCTGGTCTGCACGCTTAAGCACCGCCCATGGATCGGTCGTATCGTCATCGCGCTCTGAAATACCGACTGAAATCGTGACCGATACTGCCTTGTTCTTTTCCGGCGGGGTGATCTTGTTGTCAGAAATCCGTTTGCGCAGGGCTTCAAGTGGCTCATGCGCCCTTTCGGCTGAACGTCCGGCAAAAACGACAGTGAATTCCTCGCCGCCAAACCGGAACGCCTTGCCACCACCGCCGACGCGCGCCAGTTCCCGCGCAACCTTTTTCAAAACGATGTCGCCAACATCATGACCATAGGTGTCGTTGAACTTCTTGAAGTGATCAACATCAAGCATAGCGATCGCATATTGATTGCCAAGTTCCGCCATCGCATGGCCCAGTGCCCGCCGCCCCGGCAACCCGGTCAGATCATCGACAAACGCCATCCGCCAGGCTTCCTGCGCAAGCCCCGCCAGAACCACGCCGGTGGCCGCCAGATATCCATATTGAATAACCCCGGTGCCCATCACCGTTGCCACATCAATCGCAATGATCGCCGCGGCAAAACTGGTTTCGAGCGGCTTGTGGCGGATCAGAAGCAACACCACCGCAATAACCGAAAGGATCATCGCAGGATGCGGCATGGCGCCAAGCACACCGGTACTGACAAAAAAGCGCGTATCGAGCACGCGATGCAGGGCCGATCCGACATCGGGTTGGCCGGCCAGCATCAGCATGACAAAGATCTGCAAGCCTAAAACCAGCATCCGGGCAATGCCCCGCGGGTTCAAAACACCGCGTTCAGCCGTAAAGCCCAGCAAAAGCAGATTGATCGGGATCAGATAAAGTGTCGCGATCCGCAGGAACGCCAATCCCTCGGCCGAAATGCCCGCACCGTTGCCCACCAGAAGCCAATAGCAAATCAGCAACAAAGCCATGACAAAAACCGCACGCCCGCGGTTAAACCACCAGCCAATCGCACCGCCCAGCACCGCCAGCAAGAACGGCCCGTATCGCACCAATCCGGAAAGTTCGGCTGGTACCAGTGTCGGTGAAACGGCCAGCACCAGACACGCGCCCAAAATCAGGGCAGGTGCCAGTCCGGCAGAAACAACAATGGAATAAGCGCGACGCATGGGGCGTTCGATACTACCTGCTGATGGGGTCTAAGGGCCCGCAACCGATGGCGTTCCCGGTATCGCCGGTAATCTAACGACAGTCCGGTTAAGGGGCTATTGCTTTATCCGGCTTATCTCGAGTTTTTCTGATTTACGGATCGCGTGCGCCAAAAGCACTAGAGACATAAGTGTTTTAAAACTTGCCACCATTCGCATCCGCACCCTAAATTACCCACAGGTTTACTGCGACGCACAATGATCGCAGGCCACATAACTGTCACGGCGGCCACGGTACGATCCCGAAAACGGGACGCATGAATACGCCACATGCCTCGCGCGATGATCGATTGATGATCCATCGCCTGCGATGCACTGATTGAAATGACAGGTTCTGGAGAAACGTTACCATGAGCTTCACCACACCGACCCCGGCCCCGGCACGCCTGAACCGGTCCGAACTTGCCGTTCCCGGCAGCCGGATCGAACTGTTTGAAAAGGCTGCCAAATCCAAGGCCGATGCCATTTTCCTTGATCTGGAAGACGCGGTTGCGCCCAGTGACAAGGAACAGGCGCGCAAAAACATCATCCAGGCCATCAACGATATCGACTGGGGCGACAAGGTCCTGTCCGTGCGCATCAACGGTCTTGATACCCATTACATGTATCGTGACGTCGTCGATGTCCTTGAACAGGCAGGTGACCGGCTTGACCTGATCATGATCCCCAAGGTCGGAACCGCGGCCGACGTTTACGCCCTTGATATGATGGCAACCCAGATTGAAACCGCCAAGGGCCGCAAGAAACGCATCGGCTTTGAACTGATCATTGAAACCGCCCTTGGCATGCAAAATATCCACGAAATTGCCGCGGGCTCCCCGCGCAATGAAAGCCTGCATTTCGGGGTGGCCGATTACGCGGCCTCGACCAAGGCGATGACCACCGGCATTGGCGGCCCGAACCCGCATTATGGTGTTCTGACCGACAAGGATGGCGACAATCCGCGTGACTATCACTGGGGTGATATGTGGCACTATGCCATTGCCCGCATGGTGGTCGCGGCCCGCGCCAATGGCCTGCGTCCGATTGATGGTCCGTTTGGGGATTTCTCCGATCCGGATGGCTACCGCGCGCAGGCGGCCCGCGCCATGGTGCTGGGTTGCGAGGGCAAATGGGCGATCCACCCAAGCCAGATCACGCTGGCCAACGAGGTCTATTCGCCTTCTGATGCCGAAGTCACCAAGGCCAAGCGCATCCTCGAAGCGATGGAAAAGGCTCAGTCCGAAGGGGCCGGTGCCGTCGCCCTTGATGGTCGTCTGATTGATATCGCATCCATCAAACAGGCCGAAGTCATGGTCCGTCAGGCCGAAGCCATCGCCGCACGCGACGCGGGCTAGGCATAGAACGCCAACAAAATGACAAAGGGCCGGATTTCATCTCCGGCCCTTTTTTCTAGGACGCAAGCCGCCTTGTTTGCCGTACCTGCCCGCGAAGGACTTCTTGGGGATCGCCTTCACGCACCAGATGCATGTTGATGCCATCTGAACCACCACCGAGTTCCGGCTTCAGGCGCTGTTTACCATCATAGTGCCCCCCATTCTGAGCGCGATACGGGATCGGATCATCGATAAACAGACGCGCAAGACGCCCCTTGAACGCGGTCTTCACTTCTGCCCACCCGTCCTCATCCATGCGATCGGCGCTATAAACGGGAAATGGCAGCATGACATCCATACCGGGATAGAAAAGCGCACCGTGCTGGATCGGCCACAACACATCATCGATGCTGCCATTCACGCCACGGTCACTGTAATGCGGCAAATGTCCGCCAATCGGCACAATCAGCATCGCGCGGCGTCCGGCAAGCGTGCCTTCGCCATATCGATCGCCCCAGTGCGTCTCACTATGTTCGCCCACACCATAGGCAAAGCCATAGGCAAACACCCGATCAAACCAGCCTTTCAGGATGGCGGGCATGCCAAACCACCACAGTGGAAAGCTGAACAAAACCGCGTCCGCCCACAGAAGTTTGTCCTGTTCGGCGGCGATATCTGCCGTCTGAAAGCCGGACGCATAGGCATTTTTGGACTCAGCCACATAGATCAGCCGATCAGGATCGCGACGTTCGGTGAAATCGTGCGCATCAGCCAACGGCTTCCACCCCATGGCATACAGATCAGAAACCTTCACGGCGTGGCCATCAGCACGCAGCGTTTCAACCGCAACATCCTTTAATGCGCTGGTCAGGGATGCGGGTTCGGGATGGGCATGGACAATCAAGACATTCGACATTGGGGCGTCCTTTCCAAAAGGGGATCACGTTCGATGCGTGATCATGGCCTGATGTTCTGCTATCCTTGAAATTCAATAATTTTTGATCTGGTATAAATATGACAGATATCAGCAAGCTTGACCTGAACCTGCTGGTGACACTCGACACGCTGCTGGCCGAACGCAATGTCACGCATGCAGCAAGGCGGCTGAACCTGAGCCAGCCGGCGATTTCAACACGGCTGACGCGCCTGCGTGATTTGCTGGGGGATCCATTATTACTGCCCGCACAGCGGGGCATGATCCCCACCGAACGCGCACTTGAACTGCAAGAACCGCTGCATCAGGCACTGGAAGCTGTCCGCCGGGTCGTTGCGGAAAACAGTCCGTTTGATCCATCAACAATCACCGCCACCATTGCCATTGCCGCCAGTGACTATGTGCAATACGCGATCCTGATGCCGCTTCTTGACGTTTTGCGGCGTGATGCGCCGGGGATCAAGGTCGCCTGGCGCACGATTGATACGTCCATGCTTGATATCCAGATGGCGCGCGGTGATGTCAGCCTTGCGCTTTCAACGCCTGAAACCGCGCCAGAAACGCTTCGGATGCGTAAAATCTATCGCGAGGAATATGTCGCAATCGCCAGATGCGATCATCCAGCAATCAACGCGCCACTTGATCTTGATAGCTTTTGTGCACTTGACCATGTGGTTGTGTCCCCCGAAGGCGGCGGCTTTAAGGGGCCTGCGGATGATGCCCTTGCAGCACTTGGACGCAAACGCAATGTCGCCCTGTCTGCACCGGGGTTTCTTGTTGTCCCCGAAATCGTCGCACGCAGCAATATGATCGCCCTTGTGCCCAGGCGGGTTGCCCACGGTCGCACCGGTCAGATCCAGATATTTGATCCCCCGGTGCCCGTTACCGGTTTTGACATGGCGCTGATCTGGCATGACCGCACCACCACCCATCCCCTGTATCGCTGGCTCCGCGATCAGATCACAGCATTGATCGCAGATGCCTCCGCCGACTAGGGCCTGAACCCACAACAAAAAAGGCCGACCCGCGACATTCACGCGGATCGGCCCGTAATTCTGATGCCTGTTATTTTATGGCACTGCGATCAGTCGGCAATGCCATCGAAGATGATCTTGCCAATGGCCTTGCCACTTTCCAGCAATGCATGCGCTTTTTGCAGGCTTTCCGGTGACAGCGCGCCAAAGCTTTCATTCGCGGTATTGGTGATGGTGCCCTCATCAACCAACTGGGCCACCGTCGCAAGAAGCTTGTGCTGTTCAATCATGTCAGCCGTCTGGAACATCGAACGGGTAAACATGAACTCGTAGGAGAAGCTCGCCGACTTGGCTTTCAGAAGATCAACATTGTGATTTTCCTGGGCCTCGGTGATCGTGACGATCCGGCCTTGCGGCGCGATGACAGTCGCCATCACATCAAAATACTGATCGGTTTCCGACGTGCAGAAAATGTAATCAACATTGGCAACATCAATCGCCGCCAGTTCTTCATCCAGCGGATTGCGATGGTTGATCACCTGATCCGCGCCAAGCTTTTTGACCCACGCAATGGTTTCCGGGCGTGATGCGGTCGTGATGACTTTAAGACCGGCAAGCTTGGCCAACTGAATGGCAATCGATCCAACACCACCGGCACCGCCAATGATCAGGATCGTTTTGTTTGCATTGGCGTCAACCGCCTTGCGATCAATCAGAAGGCGATCAAACATCGCTTCCCAAGCGGTAATCGTCGTCAATGGCAGGGCTGCTGCGGCGGCGAAATCAAGTGACTTCGGCTTGGGCGCAACAATGCGTTCATCAACAAGTTGCAGCTGGGCATTGGACCCCGACCGGGTCACATCCCCGGCATACCAGACTTCATCGCCCGGACGGAAAAGGGTGACGTCTTCGCCAACAGCCTCGACCACACCGGCCGCATCCCAACCAAGCACCTTGAAGGCACCGTCATCCTGCTTGCCCTTGCGGACTTTGAAATCGACCGGGTTCACCGCAACGCCCTTTACCCGCACAAGGATATCGTGACCCTCGGCAACCGGGGCATCGGTTTCGATCTGGGTGAACAGGCCGTCGGTTTCGACCGGGGCAGATTTATAAATACCAATGGCTTTCATCTTTGGCATTTCCTTCCATCAAAGGTTTGATTTGTGAATGGCCAAGTTTTAACGCATAATCCTCTTTGAAATAAGTACGCACAATTTCAGCATATAGTATCAATTTGTATACTATTGCGGATTTCCCGGCATTACAGGCACATTCCCGGTACCGGTCCTTGCTGATTTGGAGGTTGAAGATGAATAGCTGCCCACCCAACAGAAGCCCCGGCTGCCCGGTTGAAGGTGCGCTTGATATGATTGGCGGCAAGTGGAAGGGCGTTGTGATGTTCCATCTGCTTGATGGCACGAAACGCTTTAACGAGCTGCGCCGTCTGATGCCCGGCGTCACCCAGCGCATGCTGACCCGTCAGCTCCGCGAACTTGAAACCGACGGGCTTGTACATCGTGAAGTCTATGCCGAAGTCCCGCCGCGCGTTGAATACAGCCTGACCCAAAAGGGTGAAACGCTGCGCGGCATTATTCTGGCCTTAAAGGACTGGGGCGAAACCCATGTTCCGTATTATGCGATGTCAAAACGCCCGATGCCTGAAAGTGAACCCGCCTGATCAGATTTGCCGCAAGTCACGTGCCATTTTCCAGAATGTCGTTCTGTCATATCCGTCATGAACACCTTCGCCGGCAATCGCAAACCCGCGTGATTTGAAGAACCCGATATTGTCTTCAAGTTCGATACGAACACTAAGCCGCATATACTGCTTGCCGCGATCACGCGCAAACGCGCAGGCCGCCTCGACCAATACCTTGCCGATGCCAGATCCCTTGACCTCCGGGTCAACCGAAAGCTTGTAAAGATAGGCGTCCTTGCCGACATCCTCGATCCAGATTTGGCCGATGATGTTGCCATTGCCATCCCGGGCGACAAACAGCGTGTCACGCGCAAAACGCCATTGCAGTTCGGAAACCGAAACCGATTTGGCCGAACTCGGTGGATCGACAATATCGTCCTGAAAGGCAAAGGCTGCCAAAAGAATTTCAACAAGCCGCTCGAACGAAACTTCGTCCGGGGCGTTGATGTGTGTGATCTCGATACTGGACGTCATGGGGTTCCACGTGCAAACTGTCGGGCGTAATGAATGTATGAACACTACGCCATAATTATTACGTAAACGGAAAATATGGACTGTTCATAGCTCCGCCCTTGACGTGGCGGGTCGATATACTATGTTCCGCCCCATTGTTTCCCAGTCGGATATGATGCCCTGATGCATAACTTCCTCGATTTTGAAAAGCCGATCGCCGAACTTGAAGGCAAGATCGAAGAGCTCCGTCATTTGACGGGCAGTGACGAAGTCAACATCGCAGACGAGGTTTCCCGCCTGCAGGAAAAGCTGACCAAGCTTTTGCAAGGCACCTATGGCAAGCTGACCCCCTGGCAGAAAACCCAGGTGGCGCGCCATCCTGATCGTCCGCATTTCACCGACTATATCGCCAACCTGTTTGACGATTTCACCCCGCTTTCCGGTGACCGTCAGTTTGGCGAAGACGCCGCAATCATCGGTGGTTTCGGTCGTTTGCAGGGCCGCACGGTGATGGTGATCGGCCATGAAAAAGGCCGCGATACCGAAACCCGTGTGAAACACAATTTCGGTTCCGCCCGCCCCGAAGGCTACCGCAAGGCGATCCGCCTGATGCGCATGGCTGAGCGTTTCAACATCCCGGTTGTCACCCTTGTTGATACTGCTGGTGCCTTCCCGGGTGCCGACGCAGAGGCACGTGGCCAGTCCGAAGCCATCGCACGTTCGATCGAAGCCTGCCTTGATATCAAGGTGCCGCTGGTGTCCGTCATCATCGGCGAAGGTGGATCGGGTGGTGCGATTGCGCTTGCGGTTGCCAACAACGTTCTGATGCTTGAAAACTCGATTTATTCGGTGATCTCGCCAGAAGGTTGCGCATCCATTCTGTGGCGTTCTGGCGACGAAGCCAAAACCGCCGCCGAGGCGCTCCGTCTTACCGCACAGGATCTGTTGCAGCTTGGCGTGATCGACGAAATCGTGCCAGAACCGCTTGGTGGCGCACAGCGCGATGCCAAGGAAGCCTGCAAACGGGTTGGCAAAGCGATCATCAAGGCACTTGAAAGCATGGACGATGTCGAAGGTGGCGTGCTGAAGGCGCGCCGTCGTGACAAGTTCCTTGAAATGGGCCGCAAGGGCCTGAACTGATTTTCCATTCAGGGCGCAGACCATCGTGATTGATGCTGCGCCCTGTTGTCATTTTCCGGCGCAGTCTGTCCGTCGGTTATATCCGGCAAAATGAAGCGCCCTTTTCCGGCCTGGTCGGGAGGCACCATGAATTTTCTTCGCCGGATTGTTGAATCCAATCGCTTTCAAAATTTCATCACCGCCGTCATTGCGATTAACGCCATCATCCTCGGGCTTGAAACTTCCCCGACCGTGATGAATGCGGCGGGGTCGGTGCTGCATGTGCTCGATCAGGTGGCGGTGGCGATTTTTGTCATCGAACTGGTGATGAAACTTGCGCTCTATCGGCTGGCCTTCTTCAAGCGCGCCTGGAATGTCTTTGATTTCACCATTGTTGCCATCACCCTGATGCCGGCGGGCCAGGGCGTCTCTGTCCTGCGTGCGCTGCGTATCCTGCGTGCCTTCCGCCTGATTTCGACTGTGCCCTCCATGCGCAAGGTGGTCGAAGCCCTGATGCGCGCCATTCCCGGCATGATTTCCGTCCTGACATTGCTGTCTCTGGTGTTTTATGTCTCGGCCGTGATGGCAACCAAGCTGTTTGGCGAAGGCTTCCCCGACTGGTTTGGCACGATTGGCGAATCACTTTATTCGCTGTTCCAGATCATGACGCTGGAAAGCTGGTCGATGGGCATTGTCCGGCCGGTGATGGAGTCTTACCCGCTGGCGTGGCTTTTCTTCGTGCCGTTCATTCTGGTGACGACATTTGCCGTCCTGAACCTGTTTATCGCGATTGTGGTTGATGCAATGTCGACACATGTCGATGTTGAAGAAACCCAGACACGTGATGTGATCGAACTCGATCACCAGGAAATCATGACCGAACTGCGCGCTCTGCGTAGTGAAATGAGCAAACTTGCCAACGCCCGGAACGACCATCCACAAGACGTCCCGTCCGATCAAAACAAGACATCAACACCCTCCTGAACAGTCGGTCAGGCCAGGCTTGCCGGGAAAATTGAGCGGTTACTCATAAAAAGGGGGTGGTTAAACGCCCCGAACCTCGTCTAATCTTTCGACAAATATCGGGAGATCGGGGAATGAAGCTAACGTTTGCGGGGACAGGATCGGCCTTTTGTATGGCCGCTGACAATTTTCAGAGCAACATGGTTCTGGAAACGACCCCGTCGGGCAATGACCAACCACAGCGCCTGCTGATTGACTGCGGTTCAGACGCGCGCCATTCGCTGCGCAACATTGGTCACATGCCAAACGACATTCATGGTGTCTATGTCAGCCATCTGCATTCGGACCATATCGGTGGGCTCGAATGGATGGCGCTTGCCAATTATTTCGTCTTCGAAGGCCACCGGGCGGAACTGTATGCGGTCGACGAACTGCTGGAACCGCTGTGGGAGCACTCATTGCGAGGCGGCCTTGAAATCAGCGACCACGGCAACAGCAAACTGTCGTCCTATTTCGATGTGGTCCCGCTTTCCACCAAGAACGGATTTGACTGGCATGGCATGCATTTCGATGTCATCCCGGTTGCGCATGTGGTGACACCGGAAAGCACGATGTATTCCTATGCCCTGTTCGGTCACGGCCAGAACAAGTCCTTCTTCCTGACAACAGATGCGATTTTCAATCCCGAAGATCATATGCCGTTCTACAAAAAGGCCGACATCATCTTTCAGGATTGTGAACTCGGCCCCCGTCATTCCGGGGTCCATGCCCATTACGACCAACTTGTGACCCTGCCTGCCGAGATCAAGGCGAAGATGTGGCTCTATCACTATCAGGCTTATGATAAACCCGACGCGGTGGCGGACGGTTTCTGTGGGTTCATTGAACCGGAACAAAGTTTTGATCTTGGTTGATCAGACAACCGGCGCATAACCTGCACATTAGGGTCCTGACCCTGCCCAAATATAAAAACGAGCAAACGGAACAAAAATGTTCCACAACCACAAAACGGGACGTGCGAATGCCCAAATCGGTTTTTGCCTATATATGGCGTCATAGCCGCCTCCAGCAGATCATGCTGACATTGGTCACGCTGGCCTCTTTCCCGTTTCTTTATTACTCGCTTGATCTGCCCAAGCAGATCGTCAACGAGGCCATCGGTGGTGCCGGTGCGCCCTATGACATCCTTGGCGTCGATCTGACCCAGATCGAGTATCTGTTCGCCCTCTCGGGCATTTTCCTCGCCCTCGTCTTCGTGAATGGCGGCTTCAAATACTTCATCAACGTCTATCAGGGCGTGATGGCAGAACGCATGCTGCGTCGCATGCGCTACGAGCTTTTTGATCGTGTTCTGCGTTTTCCACTGCCGCATTTCCGCAAGACCAGCCAGGGCGAAATCGTTTCCATGATCACCGCCGAAGCCGAACCTTTGGGCGGCTTCTTTGGCGAGGCCTATGCCCTGCCGCTTTATCAGGGCGGCATTCTGATCACGATTTCGGCCTTTATCTTTATTCAGGATCCTTTGATGGGCCTGGCAGCGATCGCGTTTTATCCGTTGCAGGGCTATCTGATCCCGAAACTGCAACGCCGCGTGAACCTGCTTGGCAAACAGCGCGTTCAGAACGTGCGCCGCATGTCCGAACATATCGGCGAGACGGTTGGTGGTGCGACCGATATCCGTGCCAACGAAACGCAAGGGTTCGAACTGACCCACTTCACCCAGCGTCTGGGCCGGATTTTCGAAATCCGCAAGGAAATCTATTTCCGCAAATTCTTCATCAAGTTCCTGAACAACTTTATCGCCCAGATCACTCCGTTCTTCTTCTACTCTATCGGTGGCTATCTGGTGATTACCGGTGACCTCAGCTTCGGTGCGCTGGTCGCGGCCCTTGCCGCCTACAAGGACATGTCGGCACCGTGGAAAGAGCTTCTCGCCTATTATCAGCGCCTTGCCGATGCCAACATCAAATACGAACAGCTGCACGAACAGTTCGAGCTGCCTGACCTTGCACCGGAACACGAACTGATTGCACCGGTATCGCCAAAACTGGCCGGCCCGCTGGATGTCAGTGCCCTGTCATGGACGGACGAGGACGGCACCCGTGTTGTCGAAAATGTTTCGTTTAATATGGGATTGCCGGGCAAGGCCCTTTTGACCGGTGCATCAGACAGTGGCAAATCGCAACTTGCCCGTCTGATTGCCCATATCATGACCCCGACGGGCGGGCGCATTCAGTTTGCCGATTTTGATGCCACCACCCTTCCGGCTGCGGTGGTCGGGCAACGTCTGGCCTATGTCGGGGCGGATGCGTATCTGTTTAATGGCAGTATTTCCGATAACCTGTTCTATGGCCTGAAACACCGCCCCGTCCTTCTGGAACAGGATAACGATAATTCCGCACCTGACAGTGATGCGGACGCCAAAACCTATCCCGATCCCAAATTTGTCGATGTCGTCGAACTTGCCGATCCAGCCGACCTGCCCTGGAAGCTGACGCGCGAAATGTATGACGAGATCCAGATGTCGGGCAACATCCCATATGATCCGTCTGCCGAGTGGATCGATTATGTCGGACCGGGATTTGAATCGCGCGAAGACATGCAAAAGGAACTGATGCGCCTGCTTGAGGTGGTTGGCCTTGATCGTGATATTTATCGCATTGGCCTGCTGCGCCGCATCAGCCCCGAAGAACGCCCGAACCTTGTTCAATCGGTACTCGATGTCCGTCCGCGTCTTAAGGAAATTCTGGCCGAACGTCAGCTTTCCGACCTTGTCGAACCTTATGATTTCGACAAATACAATGACAACGCGCCGGTCGGCGTGAACATCCTGTTCGGGACACCGTCGCGCACCGAATTCAAGCGGATGGACTTCCTGTCGCATCCCTACATCCAGAAAAGCCTGCGCGAGAGCGGCCTGTATGAAAAGATGATCAAGATGGGGCGTGAAACGCTTGATCTGATGATCGAACTCTTTACCGGCCTGCCGCCGGGGCATGAATTCTTTGACCGTTACAGCTTTGTCTCGGCCGATGAAATGCCCG